>NZ_JAIPUT010000031.1 GCF_020055635.1 Marivita sp.
CACCGAGACCGAGGCGCTGCTGCTTGAGCAGAACCTCATTAAGCAGCTCAAGCCGCGCTACAACGTGTTGCTTCGCGATGACAAATCCTTCCCGAACATCCATGTCACGAAACACGCCTATCCGATGATCCACAAGCATCGCGGGGCCAAGAAGGACAAGGGCGCTTATTACGGACCCTTCGCCAGCGCGGGCGCGGTGAACCGGACGCTCAACCAGTTGCAAAAGGTGTTCCTGCTGCGCAACTGCTCGGACGCGATGTTCGAAAGCCGCACGCGGCCCTGTCTGCTCTACCAGATCAAACGCTGCTCGGCGCCCTGTGTCGGCAAGATCAGCGAAGCCGACTATGCCGACAGCGTGCGCGACGCCGAACGGTTCCTGTCGGGCAAATCGACCAACGTGCAGGAAACGCTGGCCAAGCAGATGGCGCAGGCCTCGGAAGAGATGGAGTTCGAGCGCGCCGCCGCCCTGCGCGACCGTATTCGCGCGCTCACACAGGTACAGACGGCGCAGGGGATCAATCCGCGCGGCGTGACTGAAGCGGACGTGATCGCGCTGCATCTGGAGAAGGGGCAGGCCTGCGTGCAGGTGTTCTTCATCCGGGCGAACCAGAACTGGGGCAACCGCGATTTCTATCCGCGTGTCGGGCCGGATGTGGAAGAGGCCGAGGTGCTCGAAGCGTTCCTTGGCCAGTTCTATGACTCCAAGGAACCGGCGCGCCTGATCCTGCTGTCCCACCCGATCGAGAACGAAGACCTGATGACCGAAGCGCTTTCGGACAAGCTGGGCCGCAAGGTCGAGATCGCGGTGCCGCGTCGGGGCGAGAAATCGGAACTGGTGGACGGGGCCCTGCGCAACGCGCGCGAGAGCCTTGCGCGGCGGATGGCGGAGACGGCGACGCAGACCAAGCTGCTCAAAGGGCTGGCCGAGGCGTTTGCACTGGACGCGCCGCCCGAGCGGATCGAGGTCTATGACAACAGCCACATCCAGGGCACCAACGCCGTGGGCGCCATGATCGTCGCCGGGCCGGACGGGTTCATGAAGAACCAGTACCGCAAGTTCAACATCAGGGGGGACGACCTTGTCCCCGGCGATGATTTCGGGATGATGAAAGAGGTGCTGACCCGGCGATTCAAGCGGTTGCTCAAGGATGATCCGGACCGCGACAAGGGGCTGTGGCCGGACCTTCTGCTGATCGATGGCGGCGCGGGGCAGGTGTCGGCGGTGCGCGAGATCATGACCGAGTACGGGGTGGAGGATATCGCCATGGTCGGTGTAGCCAAGGGAGTGGATCGCGACGCGGGCAAGGAAGAGTTCCACCGGTCGGGCCAGCGCCCGTTTGCCTTGCGCCACAACGATCCGGTGCTCTATTTCGTGCAGCGCCTGCGCGACGAGGCGCATCGCTTTGCCATCGGCACTCACCGGGCCAAGCGGGCCAAGTCCCAGATGGCCAACCCGCTGGACGAGGTGTCGGGTGTCGGCGCGGCGCGCAAACGGGCGCTGCTGGCGCATTTCGGGTCGGCCAAGGCGGTGAGCCGCGCCAACCTTGCCGATCTCAAGGCGGTTGACGGTGTGAGCGAGGCGTTGGCCGAACGCATCTACGCCTTCTTCCACGAAAAGGGCTGAGGCGTTTATTGAATCGACAGGTCGATGTTGAAGTCGCTGGTCGTGCCGGTCTCTTCGTCATTGCCCATGTGATAAACGCGGATCGCGTAGATTCCGCAACCCCGAAACGATAGGCCAGTTGTGCGATCCCGCAAAGATCTGTCGCTGTCAGGTCTTCAAACCGGACAGGGTGCGATGCACGGTTTCGGAGAGCGGGCTGGGGCGACCCTCCGGGCCCACGTGGACCTGTGCAAAAAAGCCTTCGGCCCCGGCGGTGTTGCTGTCATTGGCAAAGAGCGCGATCTCGAAACGAAATGACGATGTGCCGATATGCGCAACCCGTAGACCGGCCGTCAGAATGTCGGGAAACCCGAGTTCGGCGTGATATCGACAGCCGCTTTCCACAACGAGGAACCTGACCGCCTCGGGGCCCCGGATCTCGATGCCCTGATCCATCTGCCACAGGCTGACGGCGGTGTCGAAAAGCGCGTAATAGGTGGCGTTGTTCAGATGCCCGTATTCGTCATTGTCCTGCCAGCGCGTGGGCAGAATGCGAAATGCGCGATAGTCGGCGCGGATGCCGGGAGGCGTGCGGGACATCAGCCGGACCGCATCAGCCGGAACGCGGCCGAAGCCCCCCAACCCGCCGCGATGGCGATGGCCAGCGAGAGCAGTCCATAGACGAGGGGTTGCTGTCTCGACAGGTTGAACAGCCACCGCTCGAGCCCGACCTTGCGCACGTCGATGCTGGTTTCATACATCGACACGACATCGCCGCCGCGGGTGAGGAAGATGCGGGTGCGGTAATCGCCTTCGGTCAGGTTCGCGGGCATGTCGATCGCGGTGTCGAACAGGGTGGATTCGCGCAGGTCCACAGCCCCTTCCTTGAGCGCGTAAAGCCCGTTTTCGGTGCGGATTCGGATCACGGCATCGGTGAAGGCCTGTGGTTCGGCCACGTTCATCGGCGCTCCGACAGAGCGGATCGCGCGCGGAATCGAAATGCTGTGGCGCAGGTCTTCGGTGTCGGAAATCACCTCGTTCCAGGGGGCCGAGGTCGCAACCGCGTAAAAGCTCGGAGCCGCGTCGACATTGACGGAATCGACATTCACCCAGATGCCCAGGCGGCGTTCCTTGCGGCGCACCGTCACCGGAACCCGCGGTCCCGAGACCGTGACGATGACCTGCAACGGTTCGGCCATGGGGATCGGGGTTTCGCGCTTTATGGCGCCGTAGATGATGATTTCCGATCCGTCGAAATTGGTCGAGATCGAAACCTGGTCCTGGCTCAGGCCAAGCACGACCTCTTCGGCACGCAGCGGGGCGGCCAGCAGGGCGAGGAGGATCAGCAGACTGCGCATCAGTGCCCCTCCGCCGCGCCGATGGTGAACAGCTCGGTCGGCTGGATGAGGAGGTCGGTCGCGAGCTTGCCGCAAACGACAAGCACCATGATCGCCAGCAGGATGCGCAGCTGTTCGGCCTTGAGCTTGGCTCCGAGAATGGCGCCGAACTGCGCGCCCACCACGCCGCCCACCAGCAGCAGCACCGCGAGCACCATGTCGACAGTGTAGTTGGTCGTCGCGTGCAGAAGCGTCGTGAAAGCGGTCACGAAGATGATCTGGAACAGCGAGGTTCCGACGACCACCTTGGTCGGCATGCCAAGCAGGTAGATCATCGCGGGCACCATGATGAAGCCGCCGCCGACCCCCATGATGGCGGCAAGCACGCCGACCAGCACGCCCACGATCACCGGCGGGATCACCGAGATATAAAGCCCCGAGGTGCGGAACCGCATCTTGAAGGGCAGGCCGTGGATCCAGTTGTGCTTCTTGCGCGCCGGGGGCTTGCCAGACTTCGTCTTCCGGATCGCGTTCAGGCTTTCGACGAACATCAACCCGCCGATGACACCCAGGAAGATCACGTAACAGAGCTTGACCAGCAGATCGACCTGCCCAAGGCTCTTGAGGTAGTTGAACAGCCAGACACCCAGCGCGGCCCCGATCAGGCCACCGACAAGCAGAACCGTTCCCATCTTCAGGTCGACGGTCTTGCGCCGCAGATGCGCCAGCACGCCCGAGAAGGACGAGGCGACGATCTGGTTGGCCTCGGTCGCGACGGCGACGGCTGGCGGAATGCCGATGAAGAACAGCAGCGGCGTCATCAGAAATCCGCCGCCGACGCCGAACATGCCCGACAGCACACCGACGATACCCCCCAGCCCGAGAAGCAGGAATGCGTTGACCGATATTTCGGCGATCGGGAGGTATATCTGCATGTCGTTCTGTAGCCTCAAGGCGGCAGCCGTTTCAAGCGTGGATGGATGGCGCGCTGCGACCGTCGAGCAGGGTGTCGGATACCGGGCACAGTGGCGATGGGGCCGGGTCGGAATGCGGGACGGATTTGCGTCCGTCCAGGGCCACGGGGCCGTCATCTGCGTCCGCGCCTGCATCACGACCCGATTTCGGAAAGCGAATAGAGCTCGGCCGGCCGGATCGCGAGGTCGAACGCCAGCTTGGCGCAGACCAGAAGCACCAGCCCGGCCAGAAGGATGCGCAATTGCTCGGCCTTGAGGCGCGCCCCGACCATCGCGCCATATTGTGCGCCGATCACGCCTCCGATCAACAGGAGAACGGCGAGGATGATGTCGACGGTGTAGTTCGTGGCGGCGTGCAACAGCGTGGTGAAGGCGGTGACGAAGATGATCTGGTACAATGACGTGCCGACGACCACCTTGGTGGGCATGCTCAGAAGGTAGATCATCGCCGGCACCATGATGAAACCGCCACCGACGCCCATGATCGCCGACAGCACGCCGACCGACAGGCCGACCAGCAGCGGCGGGATCACCGAAATATAGAGGCCGGAGACCCGGAACCGCATCTTGAAGGGCATCCCGTGCACCCAGGTGTGCTTGCGCCGTTTCGGGGCGGCGCCCTTGCGCGCCTGTCGCAATGCCTGAAGGCTTTCGACGAACATCAGGCTGCCGACGATGCCGAGAAAGACCACGTAACACAGGTTCACCATCAGATCGACCTGGCCCAGCGTCTTGAGAAGGGTGAAGACGTAGACACCGAGCGCAGAGCCCAGCAGCCCTCCGGCGAGAAGGACGCTGCCCATGCGGAAATCGACATTGCGTCGCCGGACATGCGGCAGCAGCGCGGAGAAGGACGCGGCGACGATCTGGTTGGCCGAGGTGGCCACGGCCACGGCGGGGGGGATGCCGATGAAGAACAGAAGCGGCGTGATGAGAAACCCGCCGCCGACCCCGAACATGCCCGAGAGCAAGCCCACCAGCCCGCCCAATCCAAGCAGCAGGAAGGCATTCACCGAGACTTCCGCGATGGGCAGGTAGATTTGCATGGTCGTGCTTAGGCGCAACCTGTCCGGGGTTTCAAGGGGGGCGGTGCCGCAAGGCGCGTGCCGGCCCGGACACTGCGCTGCCCGCGGGCCTGACGCGGTGGATGAGGCGTCGACGCCTCATCGTGTTTCCGCTGACGGAAACGGGGCCCGACGGTCAGCGTTCCTTGACGTAGGGTTCGCCACCCGCGCGTGGCGGGATCGCCTTGCCGACAAAGCCTGCAAGGATCACCACGGTCAGGATGTAGGGCAGCGCGTCCATCACCTGCACCGGCACCACGAAAACGCCAAGGTCGATGTTCTGATAGCGCAGCGCCACCGCTTGCAGCAGACCGAAGAGCAGGCAGGCATAAAGCGCGTACCAGGGCCGCCACTTGGCGAAGATCAGCGCGGCCAGCGCGATGAACCCACGTCCGGCGGTCATGTCCTTGACGAACCCTGCCTGAAGCGCGGTGGCCAGGTAGGCACCTGCGACGCCGCAGAGGATGCCGCAGATGCCTACCGCCATGTAGCGCAGTCCCACGACGGAAATGCCTGCGGTGTCCACCGCCTCGGGCGCTTCGCCCACCGCGCGCAGGCGCAGCCCGAACCGTGTGCGGTAGAGCAGCCACCACGTGAGCGGCACCATGAGAAAGCCGAAGTAGACAAGAATCGAATGGCCCGAGATCAGTTCGGAATAGATCGGTCCCAGAAGTGGCACGCCCGCAAGCGTTTCGGCGCCCGGCAGGATCACCGGTTCGAACCGGCCCGCCCCGATCAGCGAGGGGGTGCGCCCGCCCTGGCTGAACCAGTCCTGAGCGATCAAAACGGTCAGGCCCGCTGCGAGAAAATTGATCGCAACGCCGGAAATCAACTGGTTGCCGCGAAAGGTGATCGAAGCCAGCCCGTGCACCACGGACAGCGCAATCGACGCCAGGATACCCGCGCCCAGCCCCATCCAGACATCGCCGGTGATCGACGCCACGGCGGCCGAGAAAAACGCGGCGGCCAGCATCTTGCCCTCCAGCCCGATGTCGAAGATGCCCGCGCGTTCGGAAAAGAGACCGGCCAGGCAGGCCAGCAAGAGCGGCGTGGCAAGGCGTACCGTGCTGTCCAAGACCTGAATTAGCGTCAAGAAGTCCATGGTTCAGGTCCTGAATCTTGCTTGGGAAAGAAGGGGGCTGACGGAAAGAAGCTGCATCGGTCTATTCTGCCGGCCCGGACTGGGCTGACCGTCCGTCGGGCCGCGCCGGTTTGCGGAAGGCGAGAAAGGTCCGTTCCAGCGGCATCCGCACCATGTTGTCGAGCGCTCCGGTGAACAGGATGACAAGCGCCTGGATCACGACGATGAGTTCGCGCGGGATATTGGTCCAGAGCGCAAGCTCGGCCCCGCCCTGATAGAGAAAGCCGAAAAGAAGCGCCGCCAGCAGCACGCCCAGCGGGTGCGATCTGCCCATCAGGGCCACCGCGATACCGATGAAGCCCGCGCCCTCGGTCGCGTTCATGACAAGGCGCTCGGCCTCGCCCATCGTGGTGTTGAGCGCCATCATCCCGGCCAGCCCGCCGGAAATGAGCATGGCGACCACGGTGATCTTGACCGGGCTGATGCCGGCATATTTCGCCCCGGATTCAGAAAAGCCGAAGGCGCGGATTTCATAGCCCAGCCGCGTGCGCCAGATCAGCAGCCACACGAGGAAACAGGCCAGAACCGCCAGAAAGAAGGTCACGTTGGCCGGCGCGCCACGGAACATCGGTTCCGCCGCGGTCGAGAACATGTCCTGAAACGTCGGCAGATGCGTGGCCTCGGGAAACCGCGCCGTTGCCGGGTCCATCGCACCTTGCGGGCGCAGCAGGTTCACCAGCACGTAGTTCAGTACGGCGGCGGCGATGAAGTTGAACATGATCGTGGTGATCACGATATGGCTGCCGCGCTTGGCCTGAAGATAGGCCGGGATCAGCGCCCAGAGCGCGCCGAACAAAGCCGCCGACACCGTCGCGCCGACCAGCGCCACGTACCAGTTGGGCCAAGGGATATAGAGACAGGCCAGAGCCACGCCCAACCCGCCGATCATCGCCTGTCCTTCGCCACCGATGTTGAACAGGCGGGCGTGAAAGGCGATGGCCACGGCGAGACCAGTGAAGATGAAGTTGGTCGCGTAATAGAGCGTGTACCCCCATCCCGAGGACCGCATCAATGCGCCATCGACCATGAGCTGGAACGCAGCAATCGGGTCTTCGCCGATGCCGATGATCACCAGCGCCGACAGCAATGCGGCAAGGATCAGGGAGATCAGGGGGACAAGGACCGCGTCGGCCCAGGCGGGCATCTTATCCATCTTTGTCACTTTCCTGCGGGTCGTCTTTTGCGGGTTTGGGGTTCTTCGGAACCAGCGGGCTCGATTGAGAGATCGTGGCGCTCAGGCTGGCGATGCTGTACGAACCGTTCACCTTGGCCCTGTCATCCTCTGGCTTTGTCTCGCCGGTTGCGACCTGTTCGTCCTGTGGCTTCGGTTCCACCGGGTCCGGCACGTGCGGCCTTGTTCCTTCGCTCGGATCGGGGCCCGGTTCGGCGGTCTCGGCGGTCTCGGCGGTCTCGGCGGTTTCTGTCGGTGCCTCCAGAGTGGTCTCCGGGGGGGCCGGGTCCTCCGCCTTTGACGTGTCGTCCGCCTGCGCCTCGGCTTCCGCCGCTTGCTGCAATTCGGTCTCCGTCAGTGCCATCGGCGATGTCGGCATGTGCGCATGTGCGGTGTCGGTGATCCCGGCCATGAGCAGGCCAAGCTCCTGTTCATTGGTCTCTGATGGCAGCCGCTCGCCCATGATCTGCCCGTCGAACATCACCGCGATGCGGTCGGAAAGCGAAAAAATCTCGTCCAGTTCGACCGAGACCAGCAGGATTGCCTTGCCCTCGTCGCGCAGCCGGATGATTTGCTGGTGGATGAACTCGATCGCCCCGATATCGACGCCACGTGTCGGCTGGCCGACCAGCAGGATATCGGGATTGCGTTCAATTTCTCGCGCCAGAACGATCTTTTGCTGGTTGCCGCCCGAAAAATTCCGCGCCGCCAGTTTCGGATTGGGCGGGCGCACGTCGAAGCGTTCCATCTTCGCGGCGGCTTCGGTCTGGATCGCCGCATTGTTCATCAGCGGACCAGTCTGGATCTTCGAATCGCGGTGATAGCCGAAAATCGTGTTTTCCCAAGCCGTGAAGGGCATGATCAGACCTTCGCGGTGACGGTCCTCGGGTACGTGGCCAATGCCGCGGGCGCGTCGCGATTGCCCGTCCGACCCGGCACCCTTCAGCTCGATCGGCTGACCATTGACGCGGACCGTTCCCGTCGCGTCGGCAATGCCGCCCAGCACCTCGAGCAGTTCGGACTGGCCATTTCCGGCAACGCCGGCAATCCCGAGGATCTCACCTGCGCGCACCTCAAGAGAAATGCCCTTCAAACGCTCGACACCCTTGTCATCGACAAGGCGGAGATTTTCGACCTCCAGCACAGGCTGCGCGGGGGTGGCGGGTTTCTTGTCGACCTGCAACAGCACCTTGCGCCCCACCATCATCTCGGCAAGCCGTTCCGGGCTGGTCTCGGACGTTTCGACGGTCGCGGTCATCTCGCCGCGGCGCATCACCGAAACCGTGTCGGTCGCATTCATGATCTCGCGCAGCTTGTGGGTGATCAGGATGATCGTCTTGCCCTCTTTGCGCAGATTGTCGAGGATGCGGAACAGGTGATCGGCCTCGGCGGGGGTCAGCACGCCGGTCGGCTCGTCCAGGATAAGGATGTCGGCCTGCCGGTACAGCGCCTTGAGAATCTCGACGCGTTGCTGGTGGCCGACCGACAGGTTCTCGATCAACGCGTCCGGATCGACATTCAGTTCGTATTCTTCCGCCAGATGCTTCAACTGGCCCCGCGCCTTGTTCAGCGAGGGCCGGAGCAGCGGGCCGTCTTCGACGCCGAGGATCACATTTTCCAGCACGGTGAAATTCTGCACCAGCTTGAAATGCTGGAACACCATCCCGATCCCGGCCTTGATTGCGGCCTGGCTGTCGGGGATCTGGGTTTCGGTACCATTGACGAAAATCTGGCCGCTATCGGCTTTGTAAAACCCGTAGAGAATGGACATCAGCGTCGATTTGCCGGCCCCGTTTTCCCCGATGATGCCGTGGATCGTGCCGGGCTTGACGCGGATCGAGATGTTCTTGTTCGCCTGAACCGGTCCGAAGGCCTTGGAGATGCCCTTCAATTCGATCGCCGGAGCGGCCTGGGGGCGCATTGACTCGGTCTCGGGGGCTTCAGCGGTTGTCAAGGTAGTCTCCCTGCATCGGTCCTCGGGCCAATTGCCCGATACGATGCGGAGCGACCGTTTCCAGCCGCTCCGCACGCTTGTAAATGTGCCGTTCGGATCAGAAGCTCAGGGCCGGGCAGCTGTCGTTCGACATGTAGTCGTGCACTTCGAGTTCGCCGCTGGCGATCTTGTCCGCTGCCTCATCGACGGCGGCTTTCATCTCGGCGCTGACCAGTTCCGCATTGTGCACGTCCATGGCATAGCTGACGCCGCCATTGGCGATGCCCATGACGTTGATCCCGGTTTCAAGCTCGGTGCCCGCCATCATCGCGTCATAGACCGCATTGTCGACGCGCTTCATCATCGAGGTCAGGACCTGGCCGGGGTGCATGTAGTTCTGGTTGCTGTCCACGCCGATTGACAGGATGCCCTCGTCGGCTGCGGTTTGCAGGACACCCACACCCGTGCCGCCCGCTGCCGCATATACCACGTCAGCGCCTTGGCTGATCTGCGCCTTGGTCAGTTCCGATCCCTTCACCGGATCGTTCCAGGCCGCTGGCGTCGTGCCGGTCATGTTGGAAACCACGGTCGCATCCGGGTTCACCGCCTTGACGCCCTGCGCATAGCCACAGGCGAATTTGCGGATCAGCGGGATGTCCATGCCACCGATAAAGCCGACAGTGTCGCTTTCGGAGGCCATCGCGGCCATCATTCCGACAAGGTAGCTGCCTTCATGTTCGTTGAAGACAACGGACCGAACGTTCGGCTGGTCGACAACCATGTCGATGATGGCGAACTTGGTGTCCGGATAATCCGGGGCCACTTCGCTCAGCACGTTGCCGAAGGCGAATCCTGTCATGACGATGGGGTTGTTGCCGTTCTCGGCAAAGCGGCGCAGGGCCTGTTCGCGCTGGGCCTCGGACTGAAGCTCGATCTCGCGGAAGGACTCGCCGGTTTCCGTGGCCCAACGCTGCGCACCGTTGAAGGCGGCTTCGTTGAAGGACTTGTCGAACTTGCCGCCAAGATCGAAGATCAGGGCCGGCTCGGCGACGGCAGCGCCCGCGGTCAGGGCCAGTGCGGCGACGGCACTGGAGAGTTTGGTCATGAGGGTCATATGGGGCTCCCAGGTGTTTGACTGCGACGGCGTCGATGTGCCGCCGATGAGATCATGTGATCAGGTGCAATTAAGGCCGCAGGTGCAGCAAAGGGTCAACCGCTTTTTGTCGTGCAGCCTTGTGACGCTGGCGCATCGCCGGTGTGACCTTGCGCAACGGAGAGAGAAAGCAGCACTCCATCGTCCTTCGTACCGTCCCGCAAGGTGTAATAGCCCGGACGCGTTCCGATGGGCGCGAATCCCTTCGCGGCATAGAACGTGCGCGCGGCGCGGTTGCTGGCGGCGACCTCCAGGAACACGCGGCTGATGTCCCGCGTCGCAGCCAGGCGGATGAGCTCTGCCAGGAGCGAGGATGCCAAGCCCTGCCGTTGCGCATCGGGGTCGGTGGCGATGATCAGGATCTCGCACTCGTCCGCAACCATTTGGGCGATGAGGCCGCCCTGACCTTGGGTCAGAAAATGGATGTGCGGCCGCGCCAGCGTTTCCGCGATCTCGGTGGCTGACCAGGGCCGCATGTGCACATAGGCGCGGTCCATGATCTTCGCGAAGGTCTCGGGTGTCACGGCAGGATCACCGGAGCGCCCTCGCGCGAAGGCGCCGCGTCAGCCGGCTTGATGTAGAGCGGCTTCGGCCTGTCCGCATCGCGCGCATCGGCCGAAGCCGCCATTTCCGCCATCGCTGCGACCAGCGCTTCGGGGCCGGGCGCAAGCACCGCATCGGGGAATTCGGAAGCCGCGACAAGCATCGGTGCGCCGCCGGGGGGCTGCGCATAGATCATGTCGCGCGGCGCGGGAACCGCAGCCGTGGCGCGTGGATGCAGATGCCGAATCGCGTCCAGCGTGGACACGCCGATTGCCGGGATGCCCAGCCCGAGGGCCAATCCGCGTGCTGCGGAGACGGAAATCCGGATGCCGGTGAAATTGCCGGGACCGACCCCGACACCAAGGCGGGTGAGGTCGGCCCATGACTTGCCGTGCTCTGCCAGAAACGATTCGAGCATCGGCATGAGATGTTCCGCCTGTCCGCGCGACATCGCATCGACATGGGTTCCAACGACCCGACCGTTCGAAAACAAAGCGGCTGCGCAATGCGCAGCCGATGTATCGAACGCCAGAAGTGTCGTGTCAGACGGCAACCGGGCGGACCTCTGTCACTTCGGGGATATAGTGGCGCAGCAGGTTCTCGATCCCCATCTTGAGCGTCAGGGTCGAGGACGGGCACCCGGCGCAGGCGCCCTGCATGTGCAGATAGACAACACCGCGATCGAAGCCGTGGAAGGTGATGTCGCCGCCATCCTGGGCCACAGCCGGACGCACGCGGCTGTCCAGAAGCTCCTTGATCTGGCCCACGATTTCGCCATCTTCGCCGGTATGTTCGGCATGTCCCGAAGGCGCTTGCGCGTCACCTGCCATCACCGGATCGCCGGACTGGAAATGCTCCATGATCGCGCCCAGAATCGACGGTTTCAGGTGATCCCAGTCGCTGTCCTCGTCCTTGGTGACGGTGACGAAATCATGCCCGAAGAACACACCCTTGACGCCGTTGACGCCGAACAGGCGGGACGCAAGGGGGGACGCGGACGCGCCGTCGGCCGAGGGAAAATCGGCAGTGCCCATGTCGAGCACGGTTTGCCCCGGCAGAAATTTGAGCGTTGCCGGATTGGGCGTGGATTCGGTCTGGATAAACATCGCGTCACCTCCTGATGGCTGAGACTTATATGCGGTGCCGCCGGTTCAGCGTCAAGGTTTAGAACAGTTCTAAACTTTCGGCATCTGCGGCGGAGCCCTTCGGTCCGAGGCACGACCCGCCCGGACTAGGTGATCGCTTCGAGCCGTTCTTTCGACAATTCGCCGGGTACGATGGTGATCGGGATCGGCAGACTGCCGGCGTTTTTGGTCAATTGCGACACCAGCGGGCCGGGGCCCTTCTTGCCGGTGCTGGCGCCCAGAACCAACACGCCGATTTCCGGGTCATCCTGGACCTGTGCCACGATTTCGGCCACGGCCTCGCCCTGGCGGATCACCAGTTCGGGATCGACATGCTGCTTGTCGCGCATCCATTTGGCGAAGACCTCGAAATGCGCGTGGATGCGTTCCCGCGCCTCTTCACGCATGACTTCACCGACACCGATCCAATGATTGAACTCATCCGCCGGGATGATTGACAGGATTTCGACACCGCCGCCGGTCTTTGCCGCCCGCATCGCCGCGAACCGCATGGCATTCAGGCATTCGCGGCTGTCGTCCAGCACCACCAGAAATTTACGCATATGTGTTCTCCCGGCGGCGATCATGACGCAGGAAACAGACCCGTGCAACAGGTGTTCGGAGCGGTACCCGCGTCCTGGCGGTGCAAGGCGCATGGCGGCGGAACCCGTCCCGATCGGGCCTCATCTGCCGCCAATAGTCCGCCTCATCCGGAATGAGCCCAATCCCAGTACATCTCGCGCACGCGGCGGGTCACCGGGCCGACCTGGTAGGACGTCTCCTCGAACCCGACCACAGGGGTCACCTTGTTCATGTTGCCCGACAGGAACACCTCGTCCGCCGCCTCGAAATCCGCGAAGGTCAGAACGGTTTCATGCACGTCGGTGCCATCCGCGCGCAGGTTGGTCATGTGCCGTGCCCGGGTGATCCCGGCGAGGAAGGTGCCATTTGCGATCGGTGTGAAAACCTCGCCATCCTTGACCATGAAGACGTTGGCCGTGGCACTCTCGGCCACGTTGCCCATGGCATCCGTGACCAGCGCATTCTGAAACCCGCGCGCCCGAACCTCGGCCAGCATCCGCGCGTTGTTGGGATAGAGGCAGCCCGCCTTGGCATTCACCACCGCGCTTTCCAGAACCGGGCGCCGGAACTGCGTCTTGCCCAGCGACACGCTTGCGGTTTCCGGGGCCATCGGGATCTCTTCAAGGCAGATCGCGAACCCGGTCTTGTTGGCCTGCGGAACGATCGCGGTCTGGTCGCCGTCTATGGCCCAGTACATCGGCCGGATATAGACCGCGCTGTCCTCGGCGTAGGCGCGCAGCCCATCCCAGACGATCTGGACCATGTCTTCGGCACTCACCGTGGGTGTGACCATGAGCGCCTCGGCCGACCGGTTCACCCGCTGGCAATGGGCCAGCAGGTCCGGCGCCACACCGTTTACATAGCGCGCGCCGTCGAACACGCCGCTGCCCAACCATGCGCCATGGTCGGCGGCGTTGATCACGGCGACATCGCCATTGTGCCAGGTGCCGTTGAAATAGGTGTGAATGTTCTTGCCGGTTGCCATGGCGACCTCCTTGTTTTGGCGCGCAGGTTATGTGCGGGGCCGGTGAAGGTCCAGAGCGCGCGCGCGGGAAGGTGCTTCGAAGCACCTTGGGGCAAGCATCTTCGAAGATGCTTTCTCCGCGATTTCGAAATCGCGGCCTCAAGCCTTTTCGAAAAGGCTTGGCATGCGTCGAGGTCGCGCTGTCAGTCCAGTTCCTGCAACAGCGCCTCGAGGTCTAGCGGGTGGTTGCCCATGTCCATCTGGCCGTTGGCGTCGCGTGGCCATTCGGCCTCGGGACGGTCGCGGTAGATCTCGATCCCGTTGCCATCCGGGTCGCTGAAATAGATCGCCTCGCTTACACCATGATCCGCTGCACCTTCGATCTCGACACCGGCGTCCAGCACGGACTTGAACGCCTGCGCCAAGGCGGCGCGGTCCGGGTAGAGAAACGCCACGTGAAACAGCCCCGCGCTGCGCTGCGCGGCAGGTGGGCCACCCTTGCTGAACCAGGTGTTCAGCCCGATGTGGTGGTGATACCCGCCCGCCGACAGGAACGCGGCCTGGTCGCCGTAGTGCTGTGTCACGTCTAGCCCCATCACATCGCGGTAGAACGCGATGGAGCGGTCGAGATCGGAAACCTTGAGGTGGACATGTCCGATGGTCATGCCGGGATGTGCCTTGGTCATGGTCTTTCCTTTCGACCTCTCTGACCAAGCTATGCCTGAGCTCTCATGCGGAAAAGCCCCTGAAGCGCGCAGGTTCTGTGCCTGTGTGCAAAGCTTACGACACCATGCCGACGATCTCGTAGGTCTGCTTGAGGATCGGTGCGGCAATGGTGCGTGCCCGCTCCGACCCCTTGCGCAGAATCGCGTCGATCTCGTCGGGCTGCTGCATCAGCCGCGCCATTTCCCCCGAGATCGGGGACAGTCTGGCCACCGCGAGGTCCGACAGCATCGGCTTGAATTCCGAGAACGCCTTGCCGCCCACATCGCGCAGCACCGCGTCAACCGTCTGTTCGGCCAGCGCGGCGTAGATATTGACCAGGTTGCGCGCCTCGGGCCTGCCTTCCAATCCCTTGGCCTCGGAGGGCAGGGCGTCGGGGTCGGTCTTGGCTTTACGGATTTTCTGCGCAATCGCATCGGCATCGTCGGTCATGTTGATGCGGCTGGCATCCGAGGGATCGGATTTGGACATCTTCTTCGATCCGTCGCGCAGGGACATGACCCGCGTGGCCGCGCCTTCGATCACCGGCTCGGTGAGCGGAAAGAACTCGGTCTCGAAGTCATGGTTGAACTTGATCGCGATGTCGCGGGTCAGTTCGAGATGCTGCTTCTGATCCTCGCCCACCGGCACATGCGTGGCGTGGTAGACAAGGATGTCCGCCGCCATCAGGGCCGGGTAGGCAAAAAGGCCCAAGGACGCATTTTGCTGGTTCTTGCCGGCCTTGTCCTTCCACTGGGTCATCCGCTGCATCCAGCCCATCCGGGCGACGCAGTTGAAGATCCAGGCCAGTTGCGCGTGTTCGGGCACCTGGCTCTGATTGAACAGGATGGACTGTTCCGGGTCGATCCCGGCCGCGATGAAGCCGGCGGCCAGTTCACGGGTCTGGCGGCGCAGCGCCTCGGGGTCCTGCCAGACGGTGATCGCGTGCATGTCGACCATGCAGTAGAGCGTCTCGAACCCCTGGCCCTGCATCTCGACAAAACGCTTCATGGCGCCAAGGTAGTTGCCCAGTGTCAGCCCTCCGGAGGGCTGGATCCCCGAAAAAACCCGGGGCGTGAACGCGGGAGAGGTTTGGACCCCCTCGGACAGTGCCGCAGTCATGGCAAATCTCCATCTGGCAAAAGTGCTTGCGGTGCCTTACCCATGCCCCCAACTGCCGTCAAGCAAGGGGCCCGCCGTGACCCACCCGCATAATGAATCCCCCCTGAACCCGTTGCCGCCCGTGGTGATCGCGCTGTTCCTCGTGATCGTGGGGATCGAGGTCATGTTCACCCTTGGGACGCGCGGTCTTCTGGGCGGTCCAGGGGCCGTGGGATGGCGGCTCGAGACGCTGGAGCGCTTCGCCTTTTCCTCCGAAATTCTTGCCTGGATGATGGAGTCCGGTCGCTGGCCGGTCGAGCATGTGATCCGCTTCGTGTCCTACGCGTTCGTGCATGCGAGCTTTACCCATGCGCTCTTTGCGGGTGTGATGTTGCTGGCGCTCGGCAAGATGGTCGGCGAGGCGATGGGCAGTTTCGCGGTGATCGTGATCTTCATCGTTTCTGCCGCCGGTGGCGCCCTGGTCTACGCCGTGACCGTCGGTGGCACCGCGCCGCTTATCGGTGCGTTTCCAGCGGTTTACGGCCTGATCGGCGGGTTCACCTACATGCTCTGGCTGCGGCTGGGGCAACTGGGCGAAAACCAGATTCGCGCCTTCACGCTGATCGGGATCCTGCTCTTCATCCAGCTGATCTTCGGGCTTCTGTTCGGCCCCAACGCGCAATGGGTCGCGGATATCTCGGGCTTCGCCATCGGCTTTGCCCTGTCGATCGTCCTGGTCCCCGGAGGCTGGTCGAAACTGGTCGACCGGCTGCGCCAGCGGAACTAGGCCTGGCCGCGGCGAAAGGCGCTTCGGAATTCGCGCAACGAGAACGCGCCGATCAGCTGACCGGTGATCGCGTAGCTGACCATTCCGATGGCGATCAGCGCGGCCAGGGCAATGAACCGGACGCCCGACATGGCGAGAAACGGACCAAGGACCACCGTGCTTAGCCAGAGCACACCGCCCATCACCGCGGACGCCAGGCAGACCCGCCAGATGCGGCGCCGGAACTGGTCATCGAACCGGGCCACGTCGCCCAGCTTGCGGCCGCCCTGCGCCAGCATCCAGACCATGACCCACCCTGCCAGGGTGGTTGCGATGGCAGGCGCGATCCAGCCGATCACGGGGGCCAATCCGACCGCCACGGCGGCGTTCACGATCATCGCCCAGACAGCGTATCGGAAGGGCGATTTCGTGTCTTCGCGGGCAAAGAACAGGGGCTGCAGAACCTTCTGCAAGACAAAGGCCGGGAGCCCCAGACCATAGATCGCAACCGCCACCGCGATGGCCGCGGAATCGTCGGCCCCGGTGGCGCCGCGTTCGAAGAGGACACTGACCAGCGGCAGGGGGATCACCACCAGTGCCACGGCGGCGGGAACGGTCAGCGCCAGGGACAATTCCCCGGCGCGCGAGAACGCGTGTTTCGCTCCGCTGTCATCCTGCGCGGTCAGGCGTCTGGACAGGTCCGGCAAGAGCACGATGCCGACGGCGATACCGACCACGCCAAGCGGCAGCTGGTAGAGCCGGTCGGCGGCGTAGAGCCAGCCCACCGCCTTTTCGAAATGCGAGGCAACCTGTTGACCGACAAGCAGATTTATCTGCATCACACCGCCCGCGAGCGCTGCGGGGATGGCGACGACCACAAGCCGTTTCATTTCGGGCGTCCAGCGAGGCCGGGACGGTCTCAGGTGTATTCCGGCGCGGTCGGCGGCGACCCAGACCAGGGCAAGCTGTGCAAACCCGGCCAGAGGGATTGTCCAGACCAGCCAGAGGATGACCTCGCCGCCGGTACGGGCCGCCCATATCATTGAAATGCATACAAAAATATTGAGAAAAACAGGTGCCGCGGCGGCGGCGGCAAAGCGGCCCGTGGCGTTCAGCACACCCGAGAACAGCGCGGTCAGCGAGATCAGGAGGATGTAGGGAAAGACGATCCTGCCATAGTCCACCGTCAGGTCGAACCGCACGTCGCCGACGAACCCCCCGGCCGTCAGCCAGACAAGAGCGGGCATGAAGACCATGGCCACCGCGCTGAGGATCAGCAGCACGAAGGCCAGGCCGCTGAGGGCCTGATTGGCGAAGCCGGTGGCGTTATCCTCGGCCTGCAAACGCTTGGAAAACATGGGAACAAAGGAGGCGTTGAACGCACCTTCGGCAAAGAACCGGCGGAACATGTTGGGCAGGCGAAAGGCGGCGACGAAGGCGTCCATGACGGGGCCGGGGCCGATGAAGGCAAGGATCAGGACTTCGCGCAGGACGCCCAGAATTCGGCTCATCAGTGTCCAGAAGCCGACGGTGAGGACACCGGAAATGAGGCGGATCGGTTTCATGTCGGCTCCTTGCGCGTGACGAAGGGGGTAGAGCAGAAATCACCCGGCGAAAAGTGCCTGTTGTACGGATGAGCCGTACAATCCGTACGGTTCCGGAGCCGAATCCGGCCGATTTCGCCGGTTTGGCTGCTTCGAAGGTAGAAAAAGTGCGGTTCCGTGCGGTTCGTACGGTTGGGCCGTACGAGTGAACCGTACGGAACGCGGTTTTCCTCGTTGTCACCGGATGCCGCGCGGCGCGGTTACGATTTTTCAATCTTTCTGCGCCAGGGTGGCCGGACGCGATGGCCCGAGGACCGCAAAGTGTTCAGATACAATCTCTCACCGCTCGAGGATATCGGCACCGACTGGCTGCGCAGCCACCTTCGACAGGTGCTGGAGCAGGTGAATTACCACGAGGCGCGCTTCGCCGTGCTGCGGCGCGGGGTGCCCGTGGCCGGGATCGTGCCGATCACCGAGGCGCGCGCCCTGTTCGAGGCAACGCGTGCCGACCGGAAGTATCGTGAACTGCATCGCGAGATGAAGGAGCGGGACGAGACCGTGCTGCGGCAGGCCGTGGCGGAAGCGTCGGACACAACGCGATGATCACCGCGCGATCAGGCCTTCATTCCGAGTGCGGGCGTCAGGTCCGGGGCGTCAGGATGCGGGCCGCAGGAAAGTCTGGCGAGGATCATTCTTTTGCGCGCGCGGCGCCTTCGGTGATGGCGGTGCGCAATTTGGCTTCAAGTGATTTCTGTTTGCTGTCGGAATGAAATTTGAGACCGAACATATCCTTCACGTAGAATGTGTCCACCACCTGTTCGCCATAGGTGGCGATGACGGCGGACGCGATATAGACATTCGCATTGGCCAGGGTCCGGGTCAGGTCGTAGAGCAGGCCGGGGCGGTCGCGGGTGTCGACCTCGATGATGGTGTAGATTTCGGAACCCTCGTTGTCGAAGGTGATCGAGGTGGGCACCCGGAAGGCGCGTTCGCGTTTCTTGATCTTGTCGCGCGGTTTCATCGCGTCGCGTGCCACCACTTCACCGCGCAGGGTCTTGCTGATCATGTCCCGGAGCCGCGGGATGCGCACGTCCTCGTAGGGGGTTCCGTCGCTGTCCTGGATCCAGAAGGCGGCGGTGGCAAAGCCGTCCTTTGACGTGAAGGTGCGGGCATCGACCACGTTTGCGCCGACCAGCGCCAGCGCGCCCGCGAGCCGCGAGAAGATGCCGGGATGGTCGGCGAGGGCAAAGCAGACCCGGGTCGCGTCGCGGTCTTCGTCGGGATGGATGTCGATGCGGATCTCGTCATCGGTGATGCCACGCAGCAGTTCGGCGAAGACCTTGTGGGCGGTGACATGCAGCCCCTGCCAGTAGGGCGGGTAGTGGCGCGCGGTTTCGACGCGCAGGTCTCGCGTGTCCCAGTCGGCCAGCGCCGCGCGCAGGGCCTTCTTGGCCTCTGCGCCGCGGTTTTCGCGGTTGAGCGCCTCCATCCCGTCCTCGAGCGCGCGGCGGGTCTGGCGGTAGAGCGCGCGGATCAGCGCCGCTTTCCAGTTGTTCCAGGTGCCGGGGCCGACGCCGCGGATGTCGCAGACGGTGAGCACGCAGAGCAGGTCGAGCCGTTCGCGGGTCTGCACCGCCTTGGCGAAATCGCGCACCGTGCGGGGGTCGGCGATGTCGCGTTTCTGGGCCATGTCGGACATCAGCAGGTGGTAGCGCACCAGCCATTCGACGGTGGCACATTCCTGCTTGTTCAGGCCCAGGCGGGGCGCGACCTTGCGGGCGATCTTGGCGCCGAGAACCGAGTGATCTTCGTCGCGGCCCTTGCCGATATCGTGCAGCATGAGCGCCAGGTACAGCACCTTGCGGTTGACGCCGGCCTTGAGGATCGAACTTGCGACCGGCAGGTCTTCTTCGAGATGGCCGTTCTCGATCTCGCTGAGGTGCCAGATGCACTGGATCGTGTGTTCGTCCACCGTGTAGTGGTGGTACATGTTGAACTGCATCATCGCCACGATCGGTTCGAATTCGGGAATGAAGGCCGACAGCACCCCCAGTTCGTTCATCCGCCGCAGGGCGCGTTCGGGGTTGCCGTGTTTCAGCAGCAGGTCGAGGAAGATGCGCTGCGCCTCCTTGTCGTGGCGCATGTCCTTGTCGATCAGGTGCAGGTTGGCGCTGATCAGGCGCATGGCGTCGGCGTGGATCAGGAGACCGGTGCGCAGGGCTTCCTCGAAGATCCGCAGCAGGTTCATCTTGTCAGCGAGGAATGCGGCGTTGTCGACGATGGCGAGGCGGTTGTTCACCACTTCGTAGCCCTCCTTCATCTTCGGCGCGCGCTTGAGGAGCCGCATCAGGAGCGGCGGTTCCTTTTGCTGCGACGCTTCGAGCGACGTCAGGAAGATCCGCGTCAGATCGCCGACCGAGGTGGCGTGGCGGAAGAACGCCTGCATGAAGATCTCGACCCCGCGCCGACCGCCCTTGTCGACAAAGCCCATGCGCTCGGCGACATCGACCTGCATGTCGAAGGTGAGCTGTTCGGTGGCGCGGCCCGAGGCCAGGTGCAGGTGACAGCGCACCGCCCAGAGAAAGTTCTCGGCCTTGACGAAGGTGTCGAATTCCTCGGGCCGGAAGATGCCTTTGCGGACCAGTTCGCCGATATCGTCGGTGTGATGCACATATTTTGCGATCCAGAACAGCGATTGCAGGTCGCGCAGCCCGCCCTTGCCCTCTTTCACGTTGGGTTCGACCATGTAGCGCTGGCCCTGCTTGACGTGGCGGGCGTCGCGTTCGGCGAGCTTGGCCTCGATGAATTCGCCCTCGGTGCCCTTGAAGAGCGTGTTCCAGAGCTTGTTGTCGAGATCGAGTTGCAGCGGTTCGTGGCCCACCAGGAAGCGCTGTTCGAGCATCGCGGTGCGGATGGTGAAATCGTCGGCCCCGAGGCGCAGGCAATCCTTCACGGTGCGCGAGGAATGGCCGACCTTGAGTTTGAGATCCCACAGGATGTAGAGCATGGATTCGATCACGCTCTCGGCCCAGGCGGTGATCTTGTAAGGGGTCAGGAACAGCAGGTCGACATCGGAAAAGGGCGCCATTTCGCCCCGGCCGTAGCCGCCGACGGCCAACACCGCCATGCGTTCGCCCTCGGTCGGGTTGGGGTTCCGGTGGATGCGCCCGGTGACGATCTCGAAGGTCAGGGTCACGATCTGGTCGGTGAGCCAGGTGTAGCCGCGCGTCACCGGCAACGCCTGGCGCGGCTGCGCGTCGAGCCGTGCGGCGACCGCGGCGCGCCCGGCGGTCTGGGCGTCCTTGAGCACGGCGACAGTTGCGGCGCGAACGGCGCGTTCGTCCTGTGCCGAGGCAAGGCTTTGCCACAGGTGGTCGCGCAGCGCCGCCACGTCGAGAATGTCGGAGAAATCGTCAGGCACCGCGGGGGCCCCTGACGCCTTGATGCGTATCAAGTTCTCAGAAGCCTGCGCCGCCGAAGCCGGATGGGGCTGGGTCAAGGATGGTCACCTGGTTGTTGCGCACGGTCGCGACTGCGAGTCCGCGCTGATTGGTTCCGTCCGGCAGAAGCCGGAAGACGCCGTTGGCCCCCTGGAAGCCCGACCCCTGGGTCAGGGCCCGAGCGGTCAGGGCGTCCGAGCGGCCCTGTCTGACCAGCGCGCCAACCGCCGCGATCCCGTCAAAGGCCAGGCCTGCCAGCGGGTGCGGCTCAGAGCCGAACTGTGCCCGGTAGCGGCTTTCGAACGCCTGTTGGGCGGCCCGGTCGGGCAGTGTGAAATAGCCTCCCTGGGCTCCGGGCATCGACAGGATCTGGGCCGGAACATCCCATCGGGCGAGGCCGATGTACTGCGTCGTCGCGGGGTCGATGCCGGCTTCCGGCAGAAGCTGCAGGAGGATGGGCAGCGCGCCGGCGGCGTTCGAGGTCAGAAAGAGGCTGTCCGCGCCGGTCGAGGCGAGCCGTCCCTGGATGCGCGGCACGGCCGAGGCCACGCCTTCCTGCGAGAACTGGAAGGATTCGATGCCCGCAACCCGCACGCCGTTCTGGCTGGCCGCGGCCTGGATCGCGGCCTTGCCGAATTCGCCCTCGACATTCTGCGGGTGGACGATCACCACCGAGCTCTGACCCTGCCGGGAGGCATAGCCGAGCAGCCTGTCGGCGGTGTTGCGGAAGGTCGGGCCAAGCACGAAGACGTTGCCGCCCGCGATCGAGGCATTGTTCGAGAAGCTGAGGACGTTCACGCCATTGTCGGCCACCGCGACGCCCGCCGCGTTTGCGGCTTCACCGAACAGCGGGCCAAGGATGATCTTGGCGCCGTCGGCCACGGCGGTTTCGGCCTGCACCGCCGCGCGCCGGGCGTCGCCACCGGTGTCATAGACCCGCAGGTCGATCTGCACCCCGTCGAGCGAGGCCAGCGCGAGGCGTGCGGCGTTCTCGAGGCTGGAGGCAACGCCGCTGGCGCTGCTGTCGCTGCGCGGAACCAGCAGGGCCACGGGCACGGGCGCATCGGGGTTCACGCTGGGTCCGGTCCCACTGCCGACGCTGGGCATCATGCCGGGGTCACAGGCGCTCAGACCGACGAAGGCGGCGACCGCCACGGCTTTGCGCAACAGGTTGCGGGGAATGGACAAAACAGCCAACATGAAACGTACTCCCTGATCCCGCGCCGAACCGTTTCGCGCGGATTTCCGATTGAGGGCGATCATAGTCAACGTGAAAGGCGGGTCCAGAGATGAATTGGCAGACACGCGAGATCGCGCCGGGGCTTTACCTGGTGGCGACGCCGCTGGGCAACGCGCGTGACATCACGTTGCGGGCGCTCGATCTGCTGGCCGGGGCGGATGTGCTGGCGGCCGAGGACACGCGGTCGCTGCGGCGGCTGATGGACATTCACGGCGTGCCGTTGGGGGACCGGCCCCTGGTGGCCTATCACGACCACAACGGCGATCGGGCGCGGCCCCGGTTGATGGCGGCGCTGGAGGCGGGGCAGTCGGTGGTCTATGCGTCGGAGGCAGGCACGCCGCTGATTTCCGACCCGGGATTCGACCTGATGCGGGCGGCGCTGGAGGCCGGGTATGCCTGTACCACCGCCCCTGGCCCGACCGCCGCTGTTGCGGCGCTGACGCTGTCGGGTCTGCCATCGGACCGGTTCCTGTTCGCCGGGTTCCTGCCCAGCAGCTCGGGCAAGCGGAAAACGGCGCTGGCGGAGTTTGTCGGGGTGCCCGCCACGTTGATCTTCTACGAGTCGCCGAAACGGCTGGGCGCGATGCTGCGCGATGCGGCCGAGGTGCTGGGCGCGGATCGCGATGCGGTGGTGTGCCGGGAGTTAACCAAGAAGTTCGAAGAGCGTTGTGCGGGGCGTTTGGCGGATTTATCCTCGAAATATGTCGAGGAGACGCCGAAAGGCGAGATCGTCGTGCTGATCGACCGGGGCCTTGGCGTGCAGACCGACCAGGCGACGCTGGACGATGCGTTGCGCGATGCGCTCACGCGGCTGTCGGTCAAGGACGCGGCCAGCGAAGTGTCGAGGATATTCGGTGTGTCCCGGCGCGAGGCCTATCAAAGGGCGATGGCGTTAGGGGAACGTTAGACTTTGATGGGATAGGGTAATTCTGGAGTGGCGTGCGTGACGCCAGATGAAAGGCGCGATGGATGCCATTTGATTTTCCGAACGATCCGACATGGTCCGGCGATGTCCGGCGCACCAATTACCATGCCGGTCTCAGCGCCGAACAGGCGGTTGCCCGGCACTATGCGCGGCAGGGCGCGGTCTTGCGCGAAACCCGATGGCGCGGGCGCTCTGGCGAGATCGACCTGATCCTTGCCGAGGGTGACAGGATCGTCTTTGTCGAGGTCAAGAAAAGCCGGACCCATGAACAGGCGGTGCAGCGCGTGACGGCAAAACAGCTGGGACGTATCCTGCGCAGCGCCGAGGATTACCTCGGGTCCTGTCCCAATGGCGCGTTGACCGATGCCCGTCTGGATGTGGCGCTGGTCGACGCACAGGGGGTGATCGACATCATCCCGAATGCCAGCATGGCGCTGTGATGTCCTGATCTTGCACCCTTGCATGGCTTGCGCCATTAGATGGGCATAGTTTGCAAGGGGCAGCACATGAAAATCGCGTTTCAGATGGACCCGATCCAGTCGGTCGATATCAAGGCCGACAGTTCGTTCCGACTGGCCGAGGAGGCACAGGCGCGCGGGCATGAGCTGTTTTTCTACGGTCCGGACAAGCTGGCCTATGACGAAGGGCGCATCCTGGCGCATGGGCAGCGGTTCACTGTGCAGCGGGTGCAGGGCGAGCATGTGACGCTGGGTCCGGTGGAGCAGGTGGATCTTGCGGAGTTCGACGTTGTTTGGCTGCGCCAGGACCCGCCGTTCGACATGCATTACATCACCTCGACGCATCTGCTGGACCGGTTGAGGGGCAAGGCGCTGGTGGTGAACGATCCGTTCTGGGTGCGGAATTACCCCGAGAAGCTGTTGGTGCTGGATTACCCGGACCTGACGCCGCCGACGATGATCGCGCGGGATCTCGAGACGATCAAGGCGTTCAAGGCGCGGCATGGCGACATCATTCTCAAGCCCTTGTACGGCAATGGCGGGGCGGGGGTGTTCCGGCTGGATGCCAATGACCGCAACCTGACGTCGCTGCACGAACTGTTCACCGGTTTTTCACGTGAACCGCTCATCGTGCAGAAATTCCTGCCGGACGTGTGGGCGGGAGACAAGCGCGTGATCCTTGTCGATGGCGACGCGGTGGGCGCGATCAACCGGGTGCCGGCGGAAGGCGAAACGCGGTCGAACATGCATGTGGGCGGACGGCCCGAGAAGGTCGGGCTGACCGAGCGCGACCTGGAGATCTGCGCGCGGATCGGGCCGCTCTTGCGGGAAAAGGGGCAGGTTTTCGTCGGGATTGACGTGATCGGCGATTACCTGACCGAGATCAACGTGACCTCGCCCACCGGGATCCAGGAATTGGAGCGGTTCGATCAGATCAACGTGGCCGGGGCCATCTGGGAGGCGATCGAGGCGAAGCTCTAGGGCGGGCCTTGCGGCCTTTTTCACCTGATGTCATCTGGCGCTTTGGGGCAGGCGGTAGCTGAGCGCTTCTGCGACGTGGTCGCGGGTGATGGCCTCGGTGGCTTCGAGATCGGCGATGCTGCGGGCGACGCGCAGCACGCGGTGATAGCCGCGGGCCGAGAGGCCGAAACGGTCGGCGGCATTGGTCAGCAGAATGCGGGCCGGATCGTCGAGGGCCGTGGCCTGATCCAGCAGATCGCCTTGCAGATCGGCATTCTGGTGCATGTCGGGATGACCCTGAAAGCGCGCGCTCTGGATCGCGCGGGCTGCAACCACGCGTGACGCGATGTCGGCGCTGCTGGCCCCCGAACTGGGCAGGTCGAGATCGCGAAACGCCACCGGAGGCACGTCGACGCGCAGGTCGAAGCGGTCCATCAGCGGTCCGGAGATGCGGCCCATGTAGTCCTCGCCGCAGTTCGGCGCGCGCGAGCAGGCGCGGGCGGGATCGCTGAGATAGCCGCATTTGCAGGGGTTGGCGGCGGCGACCAGCATGAAGCGGCAGGGATACTTGATATGGGCATTGGCGCGGGCGACCATGACCTCGCCGGTTTCGATCGGCTGGCGCAGGGTTTCCAGCACGGCGCGGGGAAATTCCGGGAATTCGTCCATGAAAAGCACGCCGTTATGCGCAAGGCTGATTTCGCCGGGTTTGGCGGTGCGACCGCCGCCAACGATGGCGGGCATCGACGCGGTGTGATGCGGTTCGCGGAACGGGCGTTCGCGCGAGATGCCGCCAGCCTCGATCAGGCCCGACAGCGAATGCACCATGGAGGTTTCCAGCGCTTCGGCGGGGGTCAGCGGCGGCAGGATGCCGGGCAGGCGGGAGGCCAGCATGGATTTGCCGGAGCCCGGCGTGCCCACCAGCAACACGTGATGGCGGCCGGCGGCGGCGATTTCGAGCGCGCGCTTGGCGCGTTCCTGGCCCTTGACGTCGCGCATGTCGCGGCTGTCGGGGCTGTGGGTGACTTCGCCCGGGTCGCAGGGCGCCAGCGGGGTGCGTCCGGTCATGTGCTGGATCACGTCCATCAACCCCTTGGCGCCGATCACCTGGCAGCCGCCGACCCAGGCCGCCTCTGCTCCGGAAGCGGCGGGGCAGATCAGCGCGCGGTCCTCTTCAGCGGCAGCCATCGCGGCCGGCAGCGCGCCGATCACCGGCACCAGCGCGCCATCGAGGGAGAGTTCCCCCAGCGCCACGGTATCGGCGACCGCGTCCTTGGGCAGGATCTCGAGTTCGGCCAGCAGCGCCAGCGCGATCGGCAGGTCGAAATGAGAGCCTTCCTTGGGCAGGTCCGCGGGTGACAGGTTCACCGTGATGCGTTTCGACGGCAGCGCGATATGCAGCGTCGAGAGCGCACCGCGCACCCGGTCGCGGGATTCCGAAACCGCCTTGTCGGGAAGACCCACCACGGCAAAGGCGGGCATGCCGGGGGTGATGGCGCATTGCACCTCGACCATGCGGGCGTCGACGCCTTCGAAGGCGACGGTGTAGGCGTGCGCAACCATGGGGCCAGTTCCTCGTGTCGGCAGAGGGTGCGGCGATCATGGTTGCGAAATGGTTAACGCGGGTCCGCGAAATCTCTTCGACGCGGTTTCGGTCGCTTTCAGCTTGGGTCAGGCCACGGGCGGGTGTCAAACGGCTTGGCGTACCACGGCAAGGTGTCTCCGGTGGTCAGGGCGAGGCTGCGCCAGTCGCGGAACCACGGGTCGGCCAGATGTGTCTGGACATAATCCCGAGACCCTTGTGACAGCGCCACGTCATAGCCGGCAAATCGCGCCGCGACCGGGGCGAAGGCGATGTCGGCAATGGAATACGTGCCCAGAAGCCACGGGCCATCCGCGCCGTACCGGTCGCGGGCATAGGCCCAGATCGTCTCGATCCGGGCGATGTCGGCCCGGGTCTCGTCCGAGAGCGGCACGTCCTTGTAGGCCGTGCGCAGGTTCATCGGGCATTCGCCGCGCAGCGCTGCAAACCCGGAATGCATTTCGGCGGCAAGCGCCCGGCCGAGCCCGCGCGCCGCAGGGTCGGCGGGCCAGAGGCCACCATCGGGGTGCCGTTCATGCAGGTCTTCGGCCATTGCCAGCGAATCCCAGATCACGCTGCCTTCGGGTGTCTGCATGACCGGAACGGTGCGGGCCGGGGCCAGCGCGCGCAGCTGTTCGGCCACGCCGGTGGAGTTGAAATCGACAAGGTGAATCTCGGGTGTCAGGCCGAGTCGCCGGAACAGGAGCCAGCCGCGAAGCGACCAGCTTGAATAGGCGTAATCGCCGATGAAGAGCTTATATGTCATGCAGGTTGGTCCCGGATTGTCGCGCTTTCGGGCAACCCTAGCCGGGAGGCCCTTGGTTGCCCAATTGCGAATTGTGCGTGGGGCCATCACCGGAACGAATGAATATGGCCGGACGTTGACGCGGTATTGGAACTTTCTTGATGAATCTTTGATCCGTGCGCATGCGGCTTGCGTAAAGAGTACAAGTGATAAGATCAGAGGGCGATATGGCACTGGACTCGTTCAACGACCAAACCCTGTCCCGGCGCGCGATGAAAGCGGAGCTGCTGGACGCGGAAACCGAACTCAAGCTGGCCTACGCATGGCGCGACGAGCGCGACGAAGTTGCGCTGCATCGGTTGATCACGGCCTACATGCGACTTGCCATCTCGATGGCGTCGAAATTCAAGCGCTACGGCGCACCGATGAACGACCTGATCCAGGAGGCGGGTCTGGGGCTGATGAAGGCCGCGGACAAGTTCGATCCGGATCGCGGTGTGCGGTTTTCGACCTATGCGGTCTGGTGGATCAAGGCGTCGATCCAGGATTACGTGATGCGCAACTGGTCGATCGTGCGGACCGGGTCCACGTCGTCGCAGAAGTCGCTGTTCTTCAACATGCGCCGCGTTCAGGCCCGGCTTGAGCGCGAGGCATCCGCCGAGGGGCGGACGCTTGAAGGCCACGAGATGCGGCGTCTGATCTCGGAGGAGATCGGTGTTCCGCTGCATGATGTCGAGATGATGGAGGGCCGTCTGTCCGGGTCGGATTACTCGCTCAACGCGACGCAATCGACCGAGGATGAAGGGCGCGAATGGATTGATGCGCTCGAGGATGAAACCGCGCAGGCGGATGAACGGGTCGAGGAAGATCTCGACCTTGCGCAGCTGCGCCAGTGGTTGATGATGGCGATGAACCAGCTCAACGAACGCGAACGCTTCATCGTGCGCGAACGCAAGCTTCGGGAAGATGCGCGGACGCTGGAGAGCCTCGGCAACGAGTTGGGGCTGTCCAAGGAGCGGGTGCGTCAGCTTGAAGCCGCGGCCTTTGCCAAGATCCGCAAATCGCTTGAAGCCCAGAGCCCCGAGGTGCACAACTTCCTCGCATGAGACATGGCTTGATCTGGTGTTTGATCGCCCCCACGGCCCTGGCCGCTGGGGGCGTTTTCGATGGTGCCGACGTGGTGTTCCTGGGGGAGTTGCATGACAACCCGGCGCACCACGCGCGGCAGGCGGAGTACGTGGCCGAGCTTGACCCGGCGGCGCTGGTCTTCGAGATGCTGACGCCGGCGCAGGCCGACCGGGTGACGCCGGAACTGATCGCGGATGCGTCGGCGCTGGAGGCGGCGTTGGGCTGGAACGAGAGCGGCTGGCCGGATTTCTCGATGTATTACCCGATTTTTGCCGCAGCCCCCGAGGCGGCGTATTACGGCGCGGCGGTGCCCCGGGACACGGCGCGACAGGCGATGGCCGATGGCATGGCGTCGGCGTTTCGCGGCGATGCCGAGGCATACGGTCTTACCGATCCGTTGCCCGAGGCGCAGCAGGCCGCGCGAGAGGCGTTGCAATTGTCAGCGCATTGCGACGCGCTGCCCGAGGATATGCTGCCGGTGATGGTGGAAATTCAGCGGCTGCGCGATGCGGAACTGGCCTATTCGGCGGTGCAGGCGGTCGAGGCGCATGGCGGGCCGGTGGTGGTGATCACCGGCAACGGGCATGCGCGGATGGACTGGGGCGCGCCGACCTATCTGATGGCGGCTGAACCGGGTCTGCGCATAGCGTCCCTGGGGCAGGGCGAGGATGGCGACCCGCCCTCAGGGGAGTTCGACCTGGTCGAAACCGCGCCCGCCGTTGATCGGGGCGATCCCTGCGACGCGTTCCGCTGATTGAGTTTTGCCGAGCGGCCCCGTAACAAAGGCGCAGGACCCTGTCAGGACTGTGCCTTATGTTGAGCGGCAAACGTATCCTTCTGATCATCGGTGGTGGAATCGCGGCGTATAAAAGCCTCGACCTGATCCGCCGCTTGCGCGAACGCGGTGCCGCGGTGACCCCGGTCATGACGCGGGCGGCAGCGGAGTTCGTGACCCCCCTGTCGGTGTCGGCGCTGGCGGGAGAGAAGGTCTATACCGACCTTTTCGACCTGACCGACGAGGCCGAGATGGGGCATATCCAGCTGTCGCGGGTGGCCGACCTGGTACTTGTGGCCCCGGCGACGGCGGATCTGATGGCGAAGATGGCGCAGGGGCTGGCGGGGGATCTCGCGACGACGCTTCTGCTGGCCACGGACACGCCTGTGATGATCGCGCCGGCGATGAACGTGCGGATGTGGGAGCATCCCGCGACGCAGCGCAATCTGGCGGTGCTGCGCGGCGATGGTGTGTCGGTGGTGGGTCCGAATGCCGGCGACATGGCCTGCGGCGAATACGGGCCCGGACGGATGGCCGAGCCGTTGGAGATTGTCGACGCGGTTGTGGGCGCGCTGGCCGACGGGCCATTGACCGGCAAGCGGATCGTCGTGACCTCGGGGCCGACACACGAGCCGATCGACCCGGTGCGCTATATCGCGAACCGCTCGTCCGGTGCGCAGGGCACGGCGATTGCGGCGGCGCTTCGGGTGCTGGGCGCCGAGGTGGTGTTCGTCACCGGCCCGGCAGAGGTTTCGCCGCCCGAGGGCGTCGAGGTGGTGCGTGTGAACACGGCGCGCGAGATGCGGGCGGCGGTGCTTGCGGCCTTGCCCGCCGAGGCGGCTGTCTTCGCGGCGGCGGTGGCGGACTGGAAGGTCATCGCCGCGTCGGACAGCAAGATCAAGAAGGTGGCAGGCGCGCTTCCGGTGCTGGAATTCGAGGAGAACCCCGACATCCTGGCCGAGGTCGCGCAGATGACGGAGGGGCGACCGACGCTGGTTGTCGGCTTTGCCGCCGAGACAAATGACGTGATCGACAACGCCACCGCCAAGCGGGCGCGCAAGGGCTGCGACTGGATCGTCGCGAATGACGTGTCGCCGGAGACCGGCATCATGGGCGGATCGGAGAACGCCGTGACGCTGATCTCGGGTTCCGGGGCCGAGGCCTGGCCGCGCATGGGCAAACACGCGGTGGCGCGGCAATTGGCAGCGCGGATTGCCGAAACGCTGGTCTGACGACGCGGGCGGGCCAGTTTGCATATTTGGAAAGAGAAGAAGGGCGGAACGTGGTCACGATTGAGTTGACGTGGGTTGACGGTGCCGACCGGTCTCTGGGGCTGCCGTTCTATGCCAGCGCCGGGGCGGCGGGGGCGGATCTGCGGGCGAATTTCCCGGATCGGGGATCGCTTGTCCTCGAGGCCGGCGCGCGAGCCCTGGTGCCCACGGGGCTGCGCCTGGCGATCCCGGACGGGTACGAGGTACAAATCCGGCCGCGCTCTGGCCTCGCGCTCAAGCACGGCATCACCTTGCCCAACGCGCCGGGAACCATCGACAGCGATTATCGCGGCGTGCTGGGGGTGATCGTGATGAATGCCGGGGACGCGCCGTTCGAGATTGCCCATGGCGACCGGATCGCCCAGATGGTCGTGGCACCGGTGTCGCGCGCGGGGTTCGTCGAGGTCGACGCCCTGTGCGACACGGCGCGCGGCGCGGGCGGATTCGGATCGACCGGGGTGTCGGAATGATCGTCGTTTTCGCCATGGCCGCGGCGCTTTGGGGCCTTGGGGTGGTGATGAAAATTCCCCGGACCGCCCGGCTTTACATGATCGGGCTGTTGTATATCGGGGTCTTGTTCATCCAGATCGCGCTTCCTTCCGGGCATCCGTTGCGGATGGCGACGGGGGAAAGTGCGGCGCTGTGGATCCTGATCGGCGTCTTCGCGGCCGTCGCGGTCTTGTACGGGCGTGTCGTCAAGGGGTTGAAGGACCGGGCGCTGATCAAGGAAGAGGCCGAAGCGCCGCGCGCGCCCCGATCCGAGAGTTTCTCGCCGAGCGAGCTGGAGCGCTATGCCCGCCATATCGTGTTGCGCGAGATCGGCGGACCGGGGCAGAAGGCGCTGCGCAATGCAAAGGTGCTGGTGATCGGCGCGGGTGGTCTGGGCGCGCCGGCGTTGCAATATCTCGCGGCGGCGGGCGTGGGCACCATCGGGGTCATTGACGATGACGTGGTCGAGAACGCCAACCTGCAACGGCAGGTGATCCATCGCGATCAGGATATCGGCATGCCCAAGGTGTTTTCCGCACAGGCGGCGATGCTGGCGCAGAATCCGCATGTCGAGGTTCTGCCCTATCACCGGCGGCTGACCGAGGCGGTGGCCGCGGATCTGGTGGACGGCTATGACCTCGTTCTTGACGGGACGGACAATTTCGAGACCCGGTATCTTGCCAATCGGGTGGCGGTGGCGGCGGGCAAGCCTTTGATTTCAGGAGCGCTGTCGCAGTGGGAAGGCCAGATCGCGGTCTTTGATCCGGCCTCGGGAGGGCCCTGTTACCAGTGCATCTTTCCCGAAGCCCCGGCCGCCGGGCTGGCACCGTCCTGTGCAGAGGCGGGGGTGATCGGGCCGTTGCCCGGGGTGATCGGGTCGATGATGGCGGTGGAGGCGGTCAAGCTGATCTCCGGGGCCGGGCAGGCGTTGACGGGCGACATGCTGATTTACGATGCGCTTTGGGGCGAGACGCGCAAGATCGCGGTCACGCGCCGCGCGGATTGTCCCGTTTGCGGGCAGGCAATGGCGGGTGAGGCCTAGCGCGGGGAACCCCGGGCGCGTGGGGCGGTTTTCTTCGGGGCCTGGGTATGCGCCAGGGCGGTCAGGCACAGGTTGCTCCGCCGGGCGGGCATGCTAGGCTTGGCAGGGCACAGCAGGAGAGCGTGACATGACCAACCCCCTATTGACGACATGGGAGGCACCGTTCGCGCTGCCGCCGTTCGAGCGCATCGAGGACGCGCATTTCGCGCCTGCGATCGAGGCGGCGATGGCCGAGGACATGGCCGAGGTCGAGGCGCTGGCGGCGAACCCGGCGCCGCCGAGTTTCGAGAACACCATCGAAGGGCTGATGCGCACGGGCCAGACGCTCGATCGGGTTCTGGGGGTGTTCTACAATCTTGCCGGTGCCGATTCGACGCCGCAGCGAGAAGAGATCATGCGGGAGTTTTCGCCGAAACTGGCGGCGCATTCGGCGGCGATCTTTGGCAACAAGGCGCTGTTTTCGCGGATTGAGCAGGTGTGGCTGGCGCGCGAGGCGTTTGGGCTGACGCCAGAGCAGGACCGCGTGCTGATGCTGGTGCACCGCAATTTCCTGCGCGCCGGAGCGGCGCTCGAGGGCGATGACGCGGCGCGGATGAAGGAGATCAAGGGACGGCTGGCCACCCTGGGCACGCAGTTCGCGCAGAACCTGCTGGCGGATGAACGCGACTGGCAGCGGGCGCTGCCGGAGGACGCGCTTGACGGGCTTCCCGGGTTTGTCATCGACGCGGTGCGTGCGGCCGGCAAGGAGCGGGGCGCGGATGGGCCGGTGCTGACGCTGTCGCGGTCGGTGATCGTGCCGTTCCTGCAATTCTGTCCGAACCGGTCATTGCGCGAGGAGGCGTGGCGCGCCTGGGTGGCGCGCGGAGAAAACGGCGGAGAGACCGACAACCGGGATGTGGCGGCGGAGATCCTGGCGTTGCGACAGGAGCGTGCAAGGCTTCTGGGATATGACGATTTCGCGTCCTACAAGCTCGAGACCGAGATGGCGAAGACCCCGGATGCGGTGCGCGGATTGCTGATGGCGGTGTGGGAACCGGCCAAGGCGCGGGCGCTGGAGGATGCGGCGCTGCTGGAAGAGCGGATGCGGGCGGACGGTGTGAACGGGCCGTTGCAGGCCTGGGACTGGCGCTATTATTCCGAGGCGCGGCGGCGCGAGGAATTTGCGCTGAACGAGGCGGAATTGAAGCCCTATCTTCAGCTTGACCGGATGATCGAGGCGGCCTTTGCCTGTGCCAACCGGCTGTTCGGTTTGGACTTTCGGGCGCTGGATGTGCCGCTTTACCACAAGGACGCACGGGCGTGGGAGGTGACGCGCAACGGCCAGCACGTCGCGGTGTTCATTGGCGATTATTTCGCCCGCGCCTCGAAACGGTCGGGCGCGTGGTGTTCGGCCTTTCGGACGCAGCGCAGGTTTCCCGATGTTCAGGCGCCGGTTGTGGTGAATGTCTGCAACTTCGCCAAGGGCGACCCGGCGCTGTTGTCCTATGACGACGCGCGCACGCTGTTTCACGAGTTCGGCCACGCATTGCACCAGATATTGTCGGATGTGACCTATGACATGATCTCGGGCACCTCGGTGGCGCGGGACTTCGTGGAATTGCCCAGCCAGTTATACGAGCATTGGCTCGAGGTGCCGGAGGTGTTGCAGGAATTCGCGACCCATGCCGAAACCGGAGAGCCGATGCCGCGCGAGATGCTGGACAAGGTACTGGCGGCGGCGACCTATGACATGGGGTTCCAGACGGTGGAATACGTGGCTTCGGCGCTGGTCGATCTGACCTTCCACGAGGGCGATCCGCCAGCCGATCCGATGGCGGAACAGGCGAAGGTTCTGGACGCGTTGGGGATGCCGAAGGCGATCGTCATGCGTCATGCGACGCCGCATTTCGCGCATGTGTTCACCGGCGACGGGTACTCGTCGGGGTATTACAGCTACATGTGGTCGGAAGTGATGGATGCCGACGCGTTCGAGGCGTTCGAGGAAGCGGGCGGCGCGTTCGATCCGGCGATGGCGCAGAAGCTGGAAGAGTTCATCCTGTCGACGGGCGGGTCCGAAGAGGCGGATGTGCTTTACACCAGGTTCCGGGGGCGGATGCCGGGGGTCGAGGCTCTGTTGAAGGGGCGCGGATTGGCGGCATGAGCGGCGGACATTCCGTCAACGGAATGTCGCAAACGCATGGATGCGTTTGCGCTCAGGTGTCCGAGGTCAGGTTTTCGGTCTGCAGGAAGCGCTCGAACGCATCGAGATTGATCGCTTCGAACTGGCCGAAGGCCTGCATCCAGACGCTGGCGTCTTTGAGAGCGTCCGGTTCCAGCTTGCACCATTTGACCCGGCCGCGTTTTTCCTGGCTGATGAGACCCGCGTTGGCGAGGATCACCAGATGTTTGGAAATCGCGGCCAGCGACATCTCGAACGGCTCGGCCACGTCGGTCACGGCCATGTCATCCTCGAGCAGCATCGTCAGGATCTGACGGCGGGTCGGGTCTGCCAGTGCGGCAAAGACAGTGTCGAGGGGTGAGGCCATGCGGTGCAGTAGACTGGACCCTGTCGGAAACTCAACCAGAAAGTTGAATATGGGATATGCGCATTTCGTGCGCCGATGCGGCCTGTGACCTATTGGTCGGGCGGTCCGAGAAACATGAAAAACAGTTGTTTTCCAGTTGCTTGGATGGAGATCGTGCGTCTCTCAAGCTGCCTTGACTCGGATCGTGCTGCGCCGTAGCACAGGCGCAACGTTCCAACAGGAGTGGAGTGCGTGTCCGAAGCCGATCCGAAGCAACGGCTGAAAGAGCTGGAAGCGCGGATCGCGGCGGCCAAGGGCGGCGCCGAGGACAAGCCACACCAGGAGGAACATTACAGCCAGGCGCAACAGGGGTGGCGCATGGTGATCGAGATGGTGTCCGGTCTCGGGATCGGATTTGGCATCGGATACGGGCTTGATGTGCTGTTTGGCACGCAGCCTTTCTTGATGGTGCTGTTTACATTGCTGGGGTTTGCTGCGGGCGTGAACGTGATGATGCGCACCGCCAAGGAATTCCAGGTCAAGCAACTGGCCAAAGAGGCCGGAGAGAACGAGAGGGATCGACATGGCGACGGAAGCTGACGGTCACAGCGACGGCGGGCTGGTGTTCCACCCGATGGACCAGTTCATCGTGAAGCCGCTTTTCGGCGACGGCGCGGTGAACATGTTCACCTTTACCAACGTGGCGTTGTGGCTTTTGCTGGCAGTGGCCTGCGTGATCGCGCTGATGGTGCTGGGCACGTCCAAGCGCGCGCGGGTGCCGTCGCGGACGCAATCCGTGGCCGAGCTGGCCTACGGCTTTGTCTACAAGATGGTCGAAGATGTGACCGGCAAGGATGCGGTGAAGTATTTCCCGTATATCTTCACGCTGTTCATGTTCATCGTCTTCTCGAATTTCCTCGCGCTGATCCCGAGTTCCTTTTCGCCCACATCGCATATCGCGGTGACGGCCGTCCTGGGTTTCGGCGTCTTCATCGCGGTGACGGTCCTGGGTTTCGTCAAGAACGGCGCGGGGTTCCTCGGTCTTTTCTGGGTGTCGAGCGCGCCGCTGGCGCTGCGCCCGATCCTCGCCATCATCGAGCTGATCTCGTATTTCGTGCGTCCGGTGAGCCACTCCATTCGTCTTGCCGGCAACATCATGGCTGGCCACGCGGTTCTCAAGGTGTTCGCGGGCTTCGCCGCGATCACGGCGGTCGCGCCGCTGTCGATCCTCGGCATCACCGCAATCTATGCACTGGAAGTGCTCGTGGCCTTCATCCAGGCCTACGTGTTCACGATCCTGACCTGCGTGTACCTCAAGGACGCGCTGCACCCGTCACACTAAAACACGGTGCGTGACATCACGCACCCTACGCTTCAACTTCCAATCGTAAGGAGAATTCACATGGAAGGCGATCTCGCACATATCGGCGCAGGCCTGGCAGCAATCGGTTCCGGCGCAGCCGCAATCGGGGTGGGCAACGTGGCCGGCAACTATCTTGCAGGTGCCCTGCGCAACCCGTCCGCTGCTGCTTCGCAGACAGCAACGCTGTTCATCGGTATCGCGTTTGCAGAAGCGCTGGGGATCTTCGCGTTCCTCGTGTCGCTGCTGCTGATGTTCGCCGTCTAAGCTTCGGACTTTCATCCTTACGCGCGGGCGGTGCTGCGGTGATGCAGCCCGCCCGATGTAACGAAAAGTTCCGACGGAGGACGACATGGCAACCGAACCCATCGATCTTGAGGCCGCAGGAACCTGCGTCGGCCCGGATGGCAGCGCCATCGGAATGCCGCAGCTGTGCGCCGACTGGATGCCGAACCAGATTTTCTGGCTTCTGATCGCGCTTGCCGCGATTTACTTTGTCCTGTCGCGCATCGCGCTGCCGCGCATTGCGACCGTTCTGGCGGAACGACAAGGCACGATCACGAACGACATCGCCGCTGCGGAAGATCTCAAGCAGAAGGCGGTCGAGGCCGAAGACGCCTATAACAAGGCGCTTGCCGACGCCCGCTCGGAGGCACAGGCCATCATTGCACAGAACAAGGCCGAGATGCAGGCTGAACTGGACAAGGCCATCGCCAAGGCGGATGCCGAGATTGCCGCCAAATCGGCGGAATCCGAGAAAGCCATCGCGGAAATCCGCGCCTCGGCTGTCGAGAGCGTGGAAGCCGTGGCCAAGGATACCGCGGGCAGCATCGTCGCCGCGCTGGGCGGACAGGCGGATGATTCCACTGTCGCTGCGGCCGTCGACGCACGGATGAAGGGATAAGCGCCATGAACCGTATCATGACCATAGCCGCAGCGTCCCTGGCAGCCAGCCCGGCTTTCGCCGCGACCGGCCCGTTCTTTTCGCTTTCCAACACCGATTTCGTGGTGACCCTGGGCTTCATCGTGTTCATCGCGGTGCTGCTTTACTACAAGGTGCCGACGCTGCTCATGGGCCTGCTGGACAAGCGCGCCGAGGGCATTCGCAGCGAACTGGACGAAGCCAAGGCGCTGCGGGAAGAAGCCCAGGCGTTGCTCGCGTCCTATGAACGGCGTCAGCGCGAAGTTCAGGAACAGGCGGACCGCATCATCGCCCATGCCAAGGAAGAGGCCGTTCTGGCCGGTGAACAGGCCAAGGCCGATCTGGAGAAATCCATCGCCCGTCGCATGGCTGCCGCCGAGGACCAGATCGCATCGGCCCAGGCCAGCGCGGTGAAAGACGTCCGGGATCGTGCGATTGCCGTTGCCATCGAGGCGGCGCGTGACGTGGTGGCCAAGCAGATGACCGCCAAGGACGCCGCCAAGAGCATCGACGATGCGATCGCGGAGGTGGGGCAGAAGCTTCACTGAGTTTCCAGCCCGAAGTTTTCGGAAGGCCCCGGTTCTTGCCGGGGCTTTTTCGTTTCCGACGGTTGGAATTGGATGCGGTGAAAGCATCGCGGTTTTCCGGTGACGGAAACGGGGCCTCAGCCTGCGGGCGGGACGCGTTCCCCGAACAGCGCGGAGCCGACACGGATGTGGGTCGCTCCGAAGGCGATGGCCTGTTCGAAATCGTCGCTCATGCCCATCGACAATTGGTCAAGGCCGTTGCGGTCGGCCAGCTTGCGCAGCAGGGCGAAGTGCAACGAGGGGGTCTCATCCACCGGCGGAATACACATCAGGCCCCGTATCGGCAGGTCGAGCGCGTGGCATTCCTTGACGAAGGCATCCGTGTCGTCCGGGGCGATCCCGGCCTTCTGGGGTTCTTCGCCTGTATTCACCTGAACGAAGAGCGGCGGACACTGGCCCATCTCCTGCGCCAGCCGCGCGAAGGTCTTGGCAAGCTTCGGGCGGTCCAGCGTGTGGATCATGTCGAACAGCTCGAACGCCTGACGGGCCTTGTTGCTTTGCAGCGGACCGATCAGGTGCAGGTCGATGCCGTCAAAGGTTTCCCGGAAATCCGGCCACTTTCCCGCGGCTTCCTGGACGCGGTTCTCGCCGAAACTGCGATGGCCTTCCCTCAGGACGGCCTCGACCCGGTCGTTCGGTTGCACCTTGGACACCGCGATGAGGGTGATGTCTGCCGGGTCGCGCTCGGCCTCTTTGGCGGCCTTGGCGATCCGGGTGGTGATGTCGGTCAATCCCATGCGGTGTCTCCCCATGCGTCGATGAAGGGTTGAAGCTCGGTCTCGTAGCGCGGCCAGGCGGCGGCCGAGCTTTGGTAGATCGGTTGGCGCACCTGGTGAAGGCTGAGCGTTTTCACGGTGCCGCCCTTTTCGTGGAAATTCAGGCACTGGTCTTCCCAGGCGAGCCCGGCCGAGGCAATCAGGCTCCGCGCTTTGGTGTCCGGATCGGACACGAGGTCTTCGTAGCGTATTTCGGCGAAGCGGTCTGGCAATGTCGCGCGCCAATGGGCGATGGCGGCCCGGAAGGCCTTGATGGTCTTGGCGATGGCCGCGAGATCGTTGGTGTAGCGATGTGTGCCGCCCTTGAAATGATTCTTGTACATCGACAGGGCAATGTCGCGGGGGTCGCGGTGCACGACGATGAAACGCGCATTGGGCAGCGTCGCATGCAAGAGGCCGTAAATCAGGAAGGCCATGATCGACTTGTCGGTCAGCCAGGGCTTTCCGGGATCGGCATGGCCGCGGTTCTGGGCGGCGAGTTGCGTCGCGAAGCCGATCAGATCGTCTTTGGGAAGGTCGCATAGGGGACGCATGTCGACTCCAGCGCCGAAACGGGCGTAGGCGGTGCGCAGGGCGGTGGCAATCTCGCCTCCAGAGTGAACCCTGGAATGGCTGGCGATGATCTGTTCCACGAGCGTGGTGCCGGAGCGGGGCAGGCCGGTCACGAAGATCAGGCCGGGCTGGGTGTCGGGGCTGTCCGGTACAGGCGACAGGTCTTTCTGCGCGTCGATTACGGCCTGCCATTCAGCGTCGCGGGCATCTGGGTCATCGGGCCAAAGCGCGGCTTGGGCGGCGTTTGCGCGGTGCAGATGGCCAAAGACCTTGTCGGTCTGTTTCGTGTCCTCCAGCGCTTTGGCCAGCGCGTAGTTGACGTGCATCCTGCCCTGTGGAGAAAGTTTGGGATTGCTTGCAAGGCGTCGCATCGCCCCGATCAGCGGATCCTTGGGTTTGAACCGGATCGTGGCGGCGAACATGCGGTAGAGTTCGGCATCATTCGGGTGCTTTTTCAACAACTTCCGAAAGAGTTTCTCGGATGAGTCGAACTGCCCGATCTGTTGCAGGTAGAGCGCCTTGTCGGCTTGTGGACCGATTGCGCCGGGTTGTGCGGCGATGTCGGCGTCCATCAGGTCGAGCACGCGGTCGGTATGGCCCGCCGTGCGGTGCGCCTTGAGCGCTTCGGCAAGGATGGCCGGTTCGCTGGGGCGCAGCGCATGGGCGCGGTCAATGGCGCGGCACCAGGCGTCGACATCGCCCATCCGGGCGGCGATCTGGGCGCGCTTGTAGGGGAATTCGGCAGCATTGGGAACCTGGAGCGCCAATGCATCAAGCAGCGCAGCAGCTTCGCGCAGCTGGCCATGCTGGGCCAGTCGCAGCGCGCGGTCGTAGTCCGCCTTGATTTTTGCAGTGGTGCCTGTGGTCATCCTTGTCCCCTTGGGGACTGTGCTACTTGGCTGTTGCACAAAAGAAAAGAGCGGGCACAAGGCCCGCTCTTTCCTTAACCAAATCTGGTCAAGAGCTATCAGAAGCTCATGGACAGACCGAAGGAGTAGCTGTCTTCCTGACCGGCTGTATCTTCGCCTTCACCGTAGCCGAGGTGAGCTGCGAGACCGCCACCCAGGTCGTAGGTTGCTGCGAGACCGAAGCCCGAGCGATCTTCGGAACCGGCGCCATTCAGAGCCCAGTCATCGAATTCGCCGTAGTTAACACCGACGGACAGAGCGTTCATGGTGTAACCCACGCCGACCGAGTACCATGTCGCGTTGTCCGACTGGCCTTCGATGTCTGCTTCTGCGTAGTTGATCGCAGCGGAGAAACCACCGGCGAACTTCGCGTCGAGGCTGACACCGATCAGGTCGACGTCTGCGAGTACGTCGCGGTCAACTGTCTGGTAGCCGAGGCCAACACCGATTGCCGTGCCACCGAAGTCAGTGACATAACGGAGGCCGAGGCCCCAGACCGGATCGTCAACGCCCGAGTCGTCGATTTCAGCGGACAGACCGGCTGTGAAGCCAGCTGCGGAGTAGGAGACGCGTGCGATCTGACCGTCGTGCAGACCGTCAAGGCCGGCGTTGCCGCGGTTGTAACCCGCATGCTCGGTTTCGTCATCCGCGATGGAAGCGCCGGCAAGTGCAGTTTCCTGCAGGGCGGCATCGTATGCGCCGTCCGTGTCGCCCATGTCGAGACGCATTGCGCCGTAGGACAGGAACCAGGTTGCGCCGTTGTCGTCTGTGTTCGGCAGGCCGCCAGCGACTTCGTCGAGATCGACGGTTGCGCCGAATGCGAGGCCACCGTCGGATTCGCCGGTCATTGCGAAGAAGACGTCAACGTCTGTGTGGAACTGGGCTTCGTCGCCCCAGCGGTCGCCACCGATAACACCGATTTCGGCGTAACCAGAGATCGACACTTCGGCTGCTGCGATGCCAGCAGTTGCAACCAGCGCGGTGGAAGCAAGAAGAAGAGTTTTCATGTTTTTCCCTCATGTGTTCGTAAGGCACGTACCAAACCGGATGGTCCGGATTAGCTGGAAACTCTATGCTCTTTGGGGGGGCTTGTTTGCAAGACAAGGCGCGCCGGCCGTGCCAAGTTCGCCTTCTGTGATGCTCATTTGCCACAAGCCATGGGGCCGGGTTTCCCCCGAAAGAACACAGCCTTACTGTCCGCGGCCAAGTTCGGCTTGTCGTAATTGGGATCGGCTAGTATGCAAAGCGAAAGGCAAACAGGCAATCGAGGGCAGTTTCCCATGGACCTTTCACGTTTCAGGACCGGAGTTGGTGTTGCTCTTATCGGTGCGCTTGTTTCCGGATGCGGCATTTTCGGAGGTGGCGAGCGCGCCCCGGTAGAGACACGGCCGGCAAGCGAGATCGTCGACGAGATCCAGGAAAACCGGCGCCCGAACCGTTCGCGGACATCGCTTTTCGACTTCTTCCGCAATCGCAATGACGCCGGTCAGATCGGTGCGGTCAACAAGTATATCTGGAACGCGGCGCTCGAGACGCTGGACTTTCTGCCGGTTGAATCGGTCGATCCCTTCACCGGGGTCATCACCACCGGGTACGGCACCCCGCCGGGTGGCGGGCGCGCCTATCGCGCGACGATCCTGGTCAACGATCCGGCGCTGGATGCGCGGTCGCTGAACATCGCGCTGATGACGCGGTCCGGTCCGGCCAGTGCCGCAACCGTGCGCGCCGTCGAGGATGCGATCCTGACCCGCGCGCGGCAACTGCGCCAGCAGGACAGCCGTTTCTGAAGCGAGATCACCACGCCGCTGTGGCCAAAGCAGGTGGTCAGTCCTGGGGCAGTTTGATCGGGTGCGCCCGAGCAAGGTCATCGACCCATTTGAGCTGACGAGGCAGGCAGACGCTTTGCAAATCATACCGTTGACGGACGAAACGACGGGCATTTGACCCGAGGATATCCCGGTGTTCGCGCGACTCCAGAAGTTCGCAAGTTCGTTCGACCAGCGCGGCTGTGTCGAAGAAATCCACCAGCATGCCGGTTTCGCCGTGAATGATCGCCTCGCGCACCGGTGCGGTGTCCGAGGCGACGATGGCACATTCGGCGCTCATCGCTTCGAGCAGGGACCATGACAGCACGAACGGGTAGGTCAGGTAGACATGCACGCTGCTGACCTGGATCATCGACAGGAAGGTCGCGTAGGGGACGCGGCCGAGGAAATGGACCCGTGCCCAATCGCCATCGGGAATCGCCGGGCGCACCTCGTCGATGAAGATCTGTTTCCATGTCTTGCCCTGCGGCGGCTTGGCGCCATAGCTGGTTTCGTCGCCGCCCAGCAGAACCACCTGCGCGCGAGGGCGGCGGCGCAGCAGATCGGGCAGGGCGCGCATGAACACGTGATAGCCGCGATAGGGTTCGAGATTGCGGTTGATGAAGGTGATGACCTCGTCCCTGGCCGTCACGGTGGTGCCGTCGGTCAGATCGAGGCGGGCGTCGGCATCGGGCCGGACAAGCCTTGTGTCGATGCCGTCATGGCTGATCGTGATGCGGCTTTGGTATTTTTCCGGGTAGGTCCCGGCCTGAAACTGGGTCGGGCTGATTCCGGCGTCCATGACCTCTTCGTGCAGGCGGTTGTTGATGTTCTTGATGCGCAGACGCAGAGTGTCGCGATCCGGCGTGGTGCTGGGAAATTCCGGATCGAAGCCGGTCTCCTGCTTGCCCGAGCGGTGATAGAGTTCGCAATACAGGCCAAGCCGCGCGTCGGGCCACACATCCTTGAGAAACAGGCTCTCGCCCCAGCCGTGATGCGCGAGGATCACATCGGGATCGAACCCCCGGTTGCGCAGCGCCACGGCAGCCTCGTGGCATGCCGAACCCCGGATCAGCTTGGTCTCGAAATCCGCAAGCCAGGGATGGATGCCCGGCGTGGTGCCACGGGCGACGCCGTAGGGCAGGATCGTGATGCCCTTCCACGTGGTTGATTCCTTGACCTTCGGGGTCAGCACCACAACCTGATCGCCGCGCTTTGCCAAGGCCGGTCCGAGATGCTTGAACTGGCCGGGAAAATTCTGGTGGATCAGGAGTATCTTCATCACTCGACCGTCGTTATGTGCTGCAAAAGCGGGTATGACCGCAAAAATCCGGCATCACAATGGCGCTGGCGGGGGCAGGACTGGACGATCCTGTGGCATCGGCCTATCACGCGCTGCAACACGCAAGACACCACAAGGACACGCCCCATGTCGCGTTACGACCCATCCGTCATCGAGCCGAAATGGCAGGCCACCTGGGAAGAGCATCAGACGTTCCGCGCCGTGCGGTCGGATGACAAGCCGAAATACTACGTGCTGGAAATGTTCCCGTACCCGTCGGGGCGTATCCATATCGGCCATGTGCGCAATTACACGATGGGCGACGTGATCGCGCGCTACAAGCTGGCGACCGGGCATAACGTGCTGCATCCGATGGGTTTCGACGCTTTCGGCATGCCGGCGGAAAACGCCGCGATGGCGTCGGGCGGGCATCCGAAGGACTGGACCTATTCCAACATCGACACGATGGTCAGCCAGATGAAGCCGCTGGGCTTCGGTCTCGATTGGTCGCGCATGTTCGCGACCTGCGATCCGGAATATTACGGCCAGCAACAGGCGCTGTTTCTCGACTTCCTCGAAGCAGGGCTGGTCTACCGCAAGAACGCGGTGGTGAACTGGGATCCGGTCGACATGACCGTGCTTGCCAACGAGCAGGTGATCGACGGCAAGGGCTGGCGGTCGGGAGCCGAGGTGGAGCGGCGCGAGCTGACGCAGTGGTTCTTCAAGATCTCGGACATGTCCGAGGAACTGCTGGATGCGCTCGACGGGCTGGACGATTGGCCCGCCAAGGTCAAGCTGATGCAGGCCAACTGGATCGGCAAGTCGCGCGGTCTGCAATTCGCGTTCTCGACCATCGACGCGCCCGAGGGGCATGACCGGATCGAGGTCTACACGACCCGGCCCGATACTTTGATGGGGGCGTCTTTCGTCGGCATCTCGCCGGATCATCCGCTGGCCAAACATCTGGAGAAAGACAATCCGGACCTGGCCGCGTTCAATGCCGAGTGCCGCAAGGGGGGCACCACGGAAGAGGCGCTGGAGAAGGCCGAGAAGCGCGGTTTCGACACCGGGCTGCGGGTGCGTCACCCCTTTGATACGGCGTGGGAATTGCCGGTCTACGTGGCGAACTTCATCCTGATGGAATACGGCACCGGCGCGATCTTCGGCTGCCCGGCGCATGACCAGCGCGACCTTGATTTTGCGCGGAAATATGACCTGCCTGTGGTGTCGACCTTTGCGTCGGCCGAAGACGAAGGCCACACTCTTCCCGAGGATGGCGGGCCGGCCTATGTGCCGCCCAAGACCGAAACAGTGGTCTATCTGCGCGGTTTTGCCGGCGAGACCGAACAGACCGGCACGGAAGCGATCGACGCGGCCATCGACTTTTGCGAAAAGAACGGCGTCGGCCATGGCGTGACCAAGTTCCGCCTGCGCGACTGGGGGCTGTCGCGGCAACGCTATTGGGGCTGCCCGATCCCGGTGGTGCATTGCGATGCCTGCGGCGTGGTGCCCGAGAAGAAAGAGAACCTGCCGATCGCGCTGCCCTACGACGAGGATGGCACGGCGATCGACTTCAGCGTTCCGGGCAATCCACTTGACCGGCACCCGTCCTGGCGCAGCTGCCCATGCCCGTCCTGCGGCCAGCCCGCCACACGCGAGACCGACACGATGGATACGTTTGTCGATTCGTCGTGGTACTTTGCCCGCTTCACCGCGCCGCGTGCGGACACGCCAACCCACATGGCGGATGCGCAATACTGGATGAACGTGGACCAGTATATCGGCGGCATCGAACACGCGATCCTGCACCTGCTCTATTCGCGCTTCTTTGCCCGCGCGATGCACATCACCGGGCACCTGCCGGAAAAGTGCAAGGAGCCGTTCAATGCGCTGTTTACTCAGGGGATGGTGACGCATGAAATGTATTACACAGGCCATGCAGTGCAAGATGGCGAAAACTCAATTGTCGCTAGCCTAGTTTATCATTTTCCAGAAGATGTAGTTGTGTTCTCATCTGGTGGTGAGAGAAAAGCCGTCCTTCAGTCTAGGGTTGACGAGACAGTGACTGACGTAGCTTCAGTTGAAGAGCTTGAAGCACTTTGGAAACTGGACGAGTGGCATAATGCTCGTCACGTTCGTATTCAGTCTTCTGCAAAAATGTCGAAGTCGAAAAAGAACGTAGTCGATCCTGTGGCCATCATCCAGCAATACGGGGCGGATACCGCGCGCTGGTTCGTGCTGTCCGACTCGCCCCCCGAACGGGACGTGGAATGGACCGCCTCGGGCGCCGAAGCGGCCGCGCGCCATCTGGGCCGGGTCTACCGTATTGCGGCAGAGGTGGCCGAGGCTGAAGAGTCCCCGACAGGGGACGATGAAGCCCTGCTGCGCGAGATGCACAAGGCGATCCATGACGTGACGCTGGGGGTCGAAAGCTTTGGCTTCAACGCGTCGATTGCGCGGCTTTACGCCTTCACCAACGCGCTGTCGAAATCCAAGGCCGGGTCGGACGCAAAGCGGCAGGCGGCGAAAACGCTGGCACAGCTGATGTCTCCGATGACGCCGCATTTGTCCGAAGAAATCTGGGCGCTTCTGGGGGGCGAAGGCCTTGTCGCCAATGCGCCCTGGCCGGTGGCCGATCCCGCGATGATGGTCGAGGATACCGTGACCCTGCCCATTCAGGTGAACGGCAAGCGCCGGGACGAGATCACCGTGCCCAAGGACATGGACAAGGCCGAGGTTGAAAAGCTGGCGCTGGCGACCGATGGTGTGAAACGTGCGCTGGATGGCGCCGCCCCCAAGAAGGTGATCGTTGTGCCGGGTCGGATCGTGAATGTGGTTGCATAGACGCAGGGCGCTTTTCGCGCTGTCGGCGCTCTTCGCGGCGGCGGGGTGCGGCTTTGCGCCGGCCTATGGCCCGCAAGGAAGCGCGTCGGTGTTGCAGGACAACCTGCGGGTTGCGGCACCGGAACGACGTGACGGATTCCTCATGTCGCAGCGCCTGGAAGACCGGTTTGGCCGAAATGATGCGGGACGCTACGTTTTGACGGTGACACCGACGATTCGGCAGCAGGGGCTTGCAACCTCGGTCGAGGGCACGACCAATCGGTTTCAACTGATCGGGCGCGCGGATTACGCCCTGCGCGACACGCAAACCCAAAGCGTCGTGCGGCAGGGAGTTGTGACCGATTTCACCGGGTTTTCCGCCACGGGATCGACCGTGGCGACACTGGCCGCCGAACGCGACGCCACGGCGCGGCTGATGGTGATTCTGGCCGATCAGATCGTGGACCGGCTGATCCTGACGGCTGACGGTCTGCCCGCATGAAACTTTCCCCGCGCGATGCGTCGGGATACTTTGCCCGACCCGACCGGGACAGGACCGGCATCCTGATCTATGGCGAAGACGCGATGCGGGTCGCTTTGAAGCGGCAGGAGTTGATCGCGGCGCTGATCGGGCCCGAAGGCGAGGGCGAGATGCGGCTGACAAGGATTTCGGCGGCGGAGCTGCGCAAGGAACCAGCGCTTCTGGGCGATGCGATAAAATCGGTGGGGTTCTTCCCCGGGCCGCGGGTCGCGTTTGTCGAAGAGGCCAATGACTCGGTAATCAAGCCGGTCACGGCAGCGGTCGAGGACTGGCAACCCGGCGATGCGCAGATCGTCGTGACGGCGGGTCAATTGCCGGCCAAGTCGGCCCTGCGCAAGCTGTTCGAGGGGCATTCCAACACCTATGCGGCGGCCTTGTACAACGATCCGCCCAGCCGCGCCGAGATCGAGGCGGACCTGGCGCGGGCGGGCTTGGCCCGGCCTGATGGCGCGGCGATGGAGATGCTGACGGCCCTGTCGCGCGAGATCGATCCCGGCGATTTCCGTCAGACGCTCGAAAAGATTGCGCTGTACAAGCTGGGCGATGCCGGGCCGCTGACACCGGAGGAGGTGACGCTCTGCGCGCCGGGATCGACGGAAGCCGATCTGGATGATGTGCTCAACATCGTCGCGGAAGGGCGCACCGGCGAGATCGGTCCGGTGATGGCACGGCTGGAGGCGCAGGGCACGGCGGCTGTGACACTGCTGATCATGGCGACACGGCATTTCCGGGCCTTGCACAGTGCGGCGTCGGATCCCGGCGGTGTCGGGCAGGGCATGGGGCGGCTGCGCCCGCCAGTCTTTGGCCCGCGCCGGGATCGCATGTCACGGCAGGCCTCGGGCTGGGGCATGTACCGGCTGGAGCAGGGATTGCAGATGCTGCTGGAGACCGACCTGTTGCTGCGGTCTGCCGGGCAGCACGGGCCAGCGCTGGCGATCGTGGAACGGGCGTTCATCCGGCTGGCGATGCTGGGGCGCAGATAGGATTTGCCCGGGCAGAGGTCCGGCTTTGGGGGGACGACGATGTACAGACTGGTGGGAAATCGGGCGACGCGGGCATTTCGACCCTTGTGGATGCTGGAAGAACTGGGTGTGCCCTACGAGCATGTGCCCGCCGCGCCGCGCTCCGAAGAGGTGCGCGCGCTCAGCGCGTCCGGCAAGGTGCCGGTGCTGGTGGACGGAGAGGATGTGATTTCCGATTCGACAGCGATCCTGACCTATCTCGCGGACAAGCATGGGGCCTTCACGCGGCCTGCGGGAACGGTGACCCGCGCGCGGCAGGACGCTTGGACATTCCGCGTGCTGGACGAGGTGGATGCGCTCCTGTGGACCGCGGCGCGGCACAGCTTCATCCTATCGGAAGACCAGCGCGTGCCTGCGGTGAAGGACAGTCTCAAGACCGAGTTCGCGCGGAACCTTGACCGGATCGCGGCGGACCTGTCGTCGGATTGCCTTGCGGGCGATGACCTGACGGTGCCGGATTTCCTGCTGGCGCATTGCCTGGGCTGGGCGCGGAACGCGGGCTTCCCGGATGCGCCAGAGGTGCTGGTGGAGTATCTGCGGCGGTTGCGGACCCGTCCTGCCTTTGAGCGCGCGGCGGCGCTGTGAGCCGAAGGGCTTTCGAAAGCCCTTTCTGACGCGGTTTCGAAACCGCGTGAAAAAGCGCGTTCGAACGCGCTTGCACAAGCCATTTCGAAATGGCTTGCACCGCCCCTGTCGGAGAGAATTGTTCGCATCGGAAACGGCACAGCCGCAAATCCGCGCCAAACTGTCGGGATTGTTGATCCAAGCAACCCCCGGAATGCGGTTAGAGTGACCGCGACACAGGAGACCGCGATGACTGACACGATCACCTTCAGGTTGGACGGGAGAGAGGTTGAGGCCCGGCGGGGCGAGACCATCTGGGATGTTGCGCATGGGCGGGGTCTGGTGATCCCGCATCTGTGCCACAAGCCTGCGCCCGGCTATCGTGCGGATGGCAATTGCCGGGCCTGCATGGTGGAGATCGAGGGCGAACGGGTTCTGGCGGCGTCCTGCATCCGCGAGCCCTCCGAAGGCATGGTGGTCACGACCGACAGCGCCCGCGCGACATCCGCCCGCAGGATGGTCGTGGAAATGCTGCTGGCGGATCAGCCCGAACGCGATGCATCGCATGACAAGTCCTCGCATCTCTGGGACATGGCTGACGCGAATGGCGTGACGGAAAGCCGTCTGCCGACGCTCGAGGTCGAGCGCATTCCGCTGCTCGATGACAGCCACGTGGCCATGCGGGTGAACCTCGATGCCTGCATCCAGTGCGGTCTGTGCGTGCGGGCCTGCCGCGAGGTTCAGGTGAACGACGTGATCGGCATGGCGGGGCGCGGGCATGATGCCTACCCGGTGTTCGATTTCGACGATCCGATGGGCGAATCCACCTGTGTGGCCTGCGGTGAATGTGTGCAGGCCTGCCCCACCGGGGCGCTGATGCCCGCAACCGTGCTGGACGACGCGCAGCAGGGCGACAGCAAGGATTACGACAGCGAGGTCGAAAGCGTCTGCCCGTTCTGCGGGGTCGGCTGCCAGGTGTCGCTCAAGGTCAAGGACAACCGCGTTGTCTATGTCGAGGGCATCAACGGGCCGGCCAACGAAGGCCGGCTTTGCGTCAAGGGGCGGTTCGGGTTCGACTACATCCACCACGATCACCGCCTGACCAAACCGCTGATCCGGCGCGCGAATGCGCCTGCCAAGGGGTTGAACGTCGATCCGAACAACTGGCAGGAGGTGTTCCGCGAGGCGTCCTGGGACGAGGCGATGGATGTCGCCGCCAAGGGGCTCAAGGGCCGGGGCCGCGAGGTTGCGGGCTTCGGATCGGCCAAGTGCACCAATGAAGAGGCGTATCTCTTCCAGAAGTTCATCCGGCAGGGCTTTGGCCACAACAATGTCGATCACTGCACGCGGCTGTGCCACGCGTCCTCGGTTGCGGCTTTGTTGGAAAACGTCGGATCGGGGGCTGTGACGGCCACCTTCAACGAGATCGAGAACGCGGACGTGGC
>NZ_JAIPUT010000033.1 GCF_020055635.1 Marivita sp.
AGCGCCGGGTCCGCCGTATCCAGCGTCTCTCCGTCGATCTCGATGGTCCCGGTGGTTGGCTCCAGCAACCCCACCAGCATCCGCGCGAGGGTCGATTTCCCGCAACCGGATTCGCCCACGATGCCGAGTGTCTCGTTCTGTTGGACGTCAAGCGTGACCGGATGCACCGCCTTGACCGACCCCTTGGCCCGGCCCAACAGGCTCCGTCCCACCGGGAAGGTCTTCGAGACGTCCGACAATCTCAGCGCATGTGTCATTCCGCCGCCTCGCGCGTGCCCTGTTCCGGATAAAGACACCGCACCTTGCGGTCGCCCTGCCAGTCCAGCGGAATTTCGCCGCGCCGGCACTCAGGCTGCACCTTGAGGCAGCGATCCGCAAAGGCGCAGCCCTCGGGCAGCTTGTCCACAACCGGCGGCAGCCCCGCGATGGCCTCGAGCCGCCGCTTGCCGCCGCCCAGTTCCGGCACACAGGCCATCAACCGCGCCGTGTAGGGATGACGCGGCGCGTGCAGGATGTCTTTCGTGCTGCCTTCCTCGACGATCCGCCCGGCATACATCACCGCCACTCGGTCACAAAGCTGGGCCACCACGCCGAAATCATGCGTGATGAAGACAATCGCCAGCCCGCGCGACCGCCGCAGATCGTCCAATATGGTCAGAACCTGCGCCTGTACCGTCACGTCGAGCGCCGTCGTCGGTTCGTCCGCGATGATGATGTCCGGGTCGTTCGCCAGCGCCATGGCGATGCCCACGCGCTGCCGCATCCCGCCCGACATCTCGTGCGGATAGTCCGTCACGCGCTGCTCCGAGTTGGGGATGCGCACCGCGCGCAGCAGCTCGACCGCCTTGGCCCGCCCCTCCGCCTTGCCGATGGGTCGGTGCGACCGGATCGCCTCGATCAGCTGGTCACCGACGCGGTAGAGCGGATGGAGCGTCGCCAGCGGATCCTGAAAGATATAAGCGACGTTGCGCCCCCGCATGTCGCGCAGCTGTCTGTACGGCGCCCCGATCAGGTCTTTACCATCGTAATGCACCGCCCCGCCGGTGATCACGCCGGGGGGCGAAGCGACCAGCCCCATCAGCGACAGCGCGGTCACGGATTTGCCCGACCCGCTTTCACCGATGATGCCCAGGCATTCGCCCTTTTCGACATGCAGATCGACACCGCCCACAGCGCGGTAGACGCGATCCTTGACATGAAACTGCGTCTCAAGCCCCTGCACCTCCAGCAACCCCTTGCCGGTTGGTTCAGGCACCGGGCCTTTCCGATCCACCTGCGTCGTCGCCATCGGCCGCGACAGTGCCCCGGACTTCAGCCGCGGGTCCAGCGCATCGCGCACCCCGTCACCGAGCAGATTGATCGACATGACGATGATCAGGATCATCACCCCCGGCACGATCGACGTATGCGGATTGGTGATCAGCGCCGACCGCGCCTCACCCAGCATCGACCCCAGATCGGCCTGCGGCGGCTGGCTTCCAAGGCCGAGAAAGGACAGCCCGGCGGTCTCAAGGATCATCCAGCCGATGGTGGTGGACATGGCGATCACGATCACCGGGATCACGTTGGGCAGGATCTCGGACAGGATGATCCGCGTGTTCGACAGGCCCGCCAGCCGCGCCGCATCGACGAATTCCTTGTGCGCGATGCCCACGGTGATGCCCCGGATGTTGCGCGCGAAGAACGGCACATTCACCGCCGCCACCGCGATCAGCGCGTTGAACAGCCCCGGCCCCAAAGCCGCGACGATCGCCAGCGCCAAGAGGATGTAGGGAAACGCCATCAGCATGTCGACGCCGCGCATGATGATGTTGTCGGTGCGCCCGCCGTAAAACCCCGCGATGATCCCGATTGCGGCACCAAGGGTCGCGGCCACAATCGCCGCCGCAAACCCGACTGCCAAGGACAACCGCGTCCCCCACATCAGCCGCGACAGCAGATCGCGCCCCAGATGGTCGGTGCCCAGCAACGCGCCCTCGGACAGGATCGGCTGGAACCGGTTGCTCGTGTTGGTCACGTCCGGGTCCGCCAAAGGCAGCACCGGCGTCAGCACCGCCAGGAGAACCACAACCGACATCAAGACCCCGCCCGCCAGCGCCAGCCGATTGCGCGCCAGAAGCGTCAGAAATGCCATGCAGCACCCCTCCCTGACATTTGCGTCATCGCCGCTTGTACTGGCGTCAAATTCACCCATTTCACGATTACGTGAGGTGCGACCAAATCCTCGCACGTACCAGACGCACACCATTCACACTTAAGGAAACTGCAATGCTCCGCACCGCTCTGACCGCCTTTTTCCTTGTCACCGGCTCCGCTCTTGCCGCGCAGACCGATCCGCTCGTTCCGATTGCAGAGGCCGAACGCGGCAGCTTTGTCACCCTTGCGGGCGAAGTGACCCGCATCCTGGACGAAGACACCTTTCGCCTGACAGATGCCTCCGGGGACATCCGCGTCTATATCGGACCCAACCGAATGCCCGTGCGCCCCGGCGACAGGGTCTCCATCTCGGGCTTCGTGGATGACGACCTGTTCGGCCCGCGCGAAATCTACGCCGACACGGCCCAACTCGCCGATGGCAGCACCGTCGCTTTCGACAGGCGCTACGACTGATCCACAGCGGCGCAAGGTCATGTCTTGATCCGCGGATCAAGCAGGCTTTGCGCCACGTCCACCGCGATGTTGAACAGCACGTAACAGGCCGCCACGAAGACCACGCCGCCCTGCACCAGCAGGATGTCGCGCGTCAGGATCGCATCGACCAGCATCCGCCCCACGCCGGGCCACTGGAAGACGATCTCGATATAGACTGCACCCGACAACACAAAGCCCGCCTGGATGCCCAGTACCGGGATGATCGACACCATCGCCGCCCGCAGCGCATGGCGCCAGATCACGCCGCGCTCATGCACGCCCTTGGCGCGCGCCGTGCGGATGAAATCCTGCCGCAACACCTCGAGCATGGCCGATCGTGACAGCCGCGCGATCACCCCCGTCGCCACCACCGCCAGCGCCAAGGCCGGCATGGTCAGATGCGAGATCAGCGCCCAGATGTCGCGCGCGCCATAGATCGGCCACATGCCCGACACCGGGAACCAGCGCAGGTTCACCGCAAAGAACAGGATCATCATCATGCCCAGGAAAAATGACGGGATCGAAATGCCCAGCAAGACGACAAAGGTGATCGCCTTGTCCGCCCAGCCATACTGGTTCGCCGCCGAAATCACCCCGGCGATGATGCCGAGGATCGAACACAGCACAAACGCCGTTCCCGCAAGGACCAGCGTCGCGTTGAACCGCTCAAGCACCTCGTCCAGCACCGGACGGTTGAGCGCAAAACTGGTGCCGAAATCCCCGGTCAGCATGTTGCCGAGCCAGATGAAATACTGCTGCACCAGCGTCTTGTCCAAACCCAGATCGCGATTGAGCTTCTCGACATTCTCCGGCGTCGCATAGCTGCCCAGGATCGCCGTCGCCGGATCGCCCGGGATCAGCGCCATGATCAGGAACACGATCACCGTGATGCCCAGAAGAACCGGGATCGCGGACAACAGACGTTTGAGGATGTAGCCGGTCACGAAGGACCCCTTCATCTTGCCGGGTAAACTCCGGGGGGTGTGGGGGGCTGGCCCCCCACCTTGTCGGGCGGGCCGCGCCCGCCCGAAGCCTAGTTCTTCACGACATCATCCAGAAGCAGGAAGAATGACGGCTGAAGCGAGAAATTCTCGACCGCCTCATTCGTCACCGCGTTCTGCTTCCAGTTCGCCACGAACACCCAGGGCGCGTCTTCCTGCACGATGGTCTGCATCTCCTTGTAGAGCCGTGCACGCTCCTCCTGGTCGGTCGCAACCCGCGCCGCCTCAAGCAACTCGTCCACCTCGGGGTTGGAATAGTAGCCCGAGTTGAACCCGCCCTGGTCCGGCCAAGCGGCGGTGCGCAGCGCCAAGAAAGGCAGCGTGTCGGGGTCGTTGGTCATCCACGCCATTTCGGCCATGTCCGCCTTGCCCTCGAGCCCGGGGTTCACCTCGCCAAGGAAGGTGTTCCATTCGTAGGTCTCGATGCTCACGTCAAAGCCCACCGCTTCGAGGTCGGCCTGGATGGCCGTGCCCATCGCCACGGGGTCCAACATCCCCGATCCGCCTTCGGTGACAAAAAAGGTCAGCTCCGCGCCCTCGGCCCCGGCCTCGGCGATCAACTCCCGCGCCCGGTCGGGATCGTAGGGATAGGGCTCCAGTTCCTCGTTATAGGCCCAGGCAAAGGCCGGCGGCGTCGGGCCTGCGGCCACTTCCGCGGTGCCTTCGAGCACCTCCTCGACCAGCGCCGTCTTGTTGACCGCATAATTCGCCGCCTGACGCACGCGGACATCGGCAAACGGACCTTCCTTGGTGTTCAGGATCAGGAACCAGACGTGCGGCCCGGCCTGTTCATGCACCGTGTAGCTGTCGCCCTGGAACTCCGACAGCGCCACGGGGGGCACCTCGACCATCAGGTCGATCCCGCCCGCCAGCATTTCCGCCGTGCGGGTGTTGGCATCGGTGATCGGCCGGAACACGACCGCTTCCAGTTCGGGCGCGCCGTCCCAGTAATCGGGGTTGGCCTCGATCACCACCGCCTCGTTCGACCGCCATTCGACAAAGGTGAACGGCCCGGTGCCCGACGGGTTGCGCCCGAAATCGGCACCGTGCTCCTCGACTGCTGCGGGCGACACGATCAGCCCGGTGGGATAGGCGAGGTTCGACAGGAACGGCGCATAGGGACCATTCAGCGTGAACCGCACGGTCAGGTCGTCCACCGCCTCGACGTTTTCCACCGCCGAGAAGAAGAACGCCAGCGGGAACGGGCCGGTGTCGTGATAGGGGTGATCCTCGTTCAGCATCCGGTCGAAATTGAACTTCACCGCCTCGGCGTTGAAATCGCTGCCATCGTGGAATGTGACCCCGTCGCGCAGGGTGAAGGTATAGACCGTTCCATCCTCGCTGATCTCCCAGTCCGTCGCCAGCGCCGGTTCCACCTCGAGCGTGCCGTCGCGGTAGCGTACCAGCCCGTCATAGACATTCATCAGGATGCGGAAATCGTTCACCGCGGTGACAGCCGCGGGATCAAGCGCCTTGGGCTCGGCGATCTGGCCGACGATCAGAACGCCGGGCGGGGTCTGTGCGGCAACGGGCGCGACCGTGCCAAGGGTCAGCGCCAAAGCTGTGCCCGCGGCCAGAAGGCTGCGGCGGGTGACGTGGAAAAGCGACATGGGTGACTTCCTCTCCTGAAGTTCAGCTTTTATTTATCATGATAAATTGCATCAGGCCAAATTTTCATGATAAATTCAAGCCTGACGAAAACGGAGCCGCCCATGACCCTTTCCATTCTGGCTTTCGATGAAAAAACGGGAGCTTACGGCGGCGCTGCAACCACCGGAAGCCTGTGTGTCGGCGGCTGGGTCCTGCGTGGCGATGCCGAATCGGGCCTGTCGGCGTCGCAGGGGTCTTTGCCCAGCACGATGTGGGGAACAGATGTCCTGACCCTGATGCGCGGCGGCATGAACGCTGCCGAGGCGGTGGCGAAGATCACGTCAACCGACGAAGGCCGCGCGGAACGGCAACTGGCGGCGCTTGATCCGCTTGGCAGCACCGGCCATTTCACCGGCGCGAACAGCATCCCCGTGGCCGATGCGCGCATTGCGACCCATGTCGTGGTGTCGGGCAACCTTCTGGCCTCGGCAAAGGTGCTGGAGGCCTGTCTCGACAGGTTCCTGACCGACGGCGGCTCCCTGGACACACGGCTTCTCAACGCGCTCGACGCCGCCTCCCGCGCCGGGGGCGACAGCCGCGGGCTGCTGTCAGCCGCCCTGCTGGTGGTCAGCCGCGCGCAGCCGCCGATGACCCTGCGCGTGGACCATTCCGAAACGCCGCTCACCGATCTGCGCGCCCTGCACAGCCGGGCCACGTCGGGGCTTTACGGCGACTGGGTGCGCCATGTGCCGACGCTCGACGACCCGCAGCGCAGCGCCCCCTTCACGGCAACCAGGGACCCGGTCACTCCGCAATGAAGCGTTTCATGACCTCGGCTTCCTGATCTTCCATCAGGTCGCGCGCCATCTCCATATGGCTGGCCATCACACGCCGGGCAGCCTCGGCATCGCCCGACCGAAGCGCGGCAATCAGGTCCAGCTGGTGATCGCGCCCGCGTTTCCAGAGGTCGTGGTTCGGCGTGGTGTAGAGCCGCTTGTAGACGGTCAGGTCGGTCAGGATCTGCGCCATGAAGCTGATGAAGAAACTCAGCAGTGCATTTTCCCCAAAATCCGACAGCCGCGCGTGAAACCGCAAGGACGCGACATGCTGCAACCGTTCTTCCCGCGCGTCCTTGGCCGGGGCGGCGTAGGTCTGCATGATCTCTTGAAGCTCGGCCAGCTGCGCCTCGGTCAGCTTGCCTGCCAGCGACGCCGCCATTTCCGGTTCCAGCGACAGCCGCACCGCGTAGATGTCGGCAATGGTGACGTTCTGGAAATAGAAGTAATTCGCCAGCAAGGCATGCGCCCGGTCGCGCGACACCTCACCGACGAAACTGCCCCCGCCCGGCCCGGTCTTGGTCTCGACCAGCCCTTGCGCCTGAAGGATCCGCATCGCCTCGCGGATGGTGCCCTTGGACATCTGGAAGCGGTCGATCAGCGCGGCCTCGCCGGGCAGCCTGTCGCCGGGCATAAGCCCCTGCTCGACGACCCAATCCTTGATCGCCTCGGCCACCCGCACCGGTCGGGACCGGCGTCGCGGACGTTCGGAGAGATCAGTCTTGGAGCCCGGTGTCATGGCGGCCTTTACGGTTGACGGCTGCCCCTGTCCGGGCAGCCGCGCCATGCAACCAATTTATCATGATGAATACAAGCCTCGCAGCCCCGCTCACGCCGCAGCCCGCTCAGCCTTCTTCGCGCTGCGCATGAAGAACGCATAGTAAAACACCGGGGCAGCCACCAAAGTCAGGATCGACGCAAAGGCCAAACCGCCCATGATCGTCACCGCCATCGACCGGAAGAACGCATCCCAGATCAGCGGCGTCATGCCCAGAATGGTCGTCGCGGCTGCCAGAACAACGGGCCGAAGACGCGATGTCGACGCCTCGACAATCGACTCCTTCAGCGACTGATCGGGCTTTTCCTCGCGCACGATGTCGATCTCCTCGACCAAGACGATCCCGTTCTTGATCAGCATCCCCGACAGCGACAGCAAACCCAGAAGCGCGGTAAACGTGAAGGGGAACCCGGTGCCCAGAAGCGCGAGACTGACCCCGTTGACCGACATCGGCACCAGAAGCCAGATGATCAACGGTTGCCGCAACGCATTGAACAGCAGGACCGAGATCACCACCATGATGATCAGGCTCATCGGCAATTGCCGCCCAAGGCTTTCCTGCGCCTGCGACGAGCTTTCCAGCTCTCCACCCCATTCCATCTTGTAGCCCGGCGGCAACTCCATCGCCTCGATGGTGTCCGTGACTTCGGTCTGGACCTGGGCCGCGGTCAGGCCCTTGACGATATCGGCGCCCACGGTAATCGTCAGAAGCCGGTCGCGCCGCATCAGCAGCGTGTTCTGCGGCTCGAAGGTCAGACCGTCGGTCACCTGTTCCAGCGGCACGAAGGCCTGTGCGTTCTGCGAATAGACCACGTGATCGGTCAGGGCCAGACCCGCCTCGGGATCGGCGCGCAGGACGATGGGAATCTGCCGATCCCCTTCGCGGTAGACTCCGGCCTCGATCCCCGTGGTTGCAAAGCGCAGGATTGACGTGATGTCGTCGCGGGTGATCCCCGCCTCCTGCGCACGGTCGGTGGCATAGACCGGCTTGAGCACCAGTTCCTGTTCGCGCCAGTCGATGCGCGGGGTCACGATGTTCTCCGAGGCCGCGGCAAAGCGCGCCATCGCCTCATCCGCCAGGTCGCGCAGCACCGTCGGATCGGAGCCGGAGAACCGCACCTGGATCGGATCGCCGCCACCGGGGCCGAAGGCCAGCCGTTTCGCGCGGAATTCCCCTTGCGGCAGGGTCTGCGCGGCGAAGTCCTCGAGATCGGCGATCAGCGGGGCGATCTGGTCGATCGTCTCGGTCCGCACGATGATGTGCCCATAGCTCGGGTTCGGGTCCTCGGCCTGGTAGGTCAGCATGAACCGGTCTGCCCCGCGCCCGACAAAGGCGGTGGCCGACACCACGTCCTGCTGGCCTGCCAGCCAGTCCTCGAAGACCGCGAGATCGCGCGAGGTTTCCTGAATCGACGCGCCTTGGTCCAGCTTGTAATGCACGAAGAACAGCGGCGTGTTGCTGTCGGGAAAGAACTGCTGCTTGATCTGCCCGAAGAGCATGAAACAGACCACCGTGATCCCGACCAGACCGAGGATCACCAGCCACCAGGCCCGCAACGCGCCGCGCAGGGTTGTGCCGTAAAGCCGGAAGAAAAACCCGCCATAGGCGTCCGTGTCCTCACCGGATCCGCGCTTGAAGAAATAATGCCCCAGAAGCGGCGTCGCCGTCAGGGCCAGCACCCAGGACAGCAAGAGCGATATTCCGATCACCGCGAAAAGCGAGAACAGGAATTCGCCGGTCGCGTCGGGGCTGAGCCCGATCCCGGCAAAGGCCATGATCCCGATCACCGTCGCGCCCAGCAGCGGGATCTGCGTCTTGCTTGCCGCCTCGTCCGCCGCGTCGCGCGAAGTCTTGCCGCGCCGCATGGCGATCTGCATGCCCTCGGCCACCACGATGGCGTTGTCCACCAGCATGCCCATCGCGATGATCAGGGCTCCCAGGGAAATGCGCTCCATCTCGATGGAAAAGATCGCCATGAAGAACAGCGTGCCCACCACCGTCAAAAGCAGCGTCACGCCCACGACGATCGCCGCGCGCCAGCCCATGAACAGCGCCAGCACGATCACGACGATGCTGACCGACATGGCAAGGTTGATCAGGAACGCGTTCGAGGCTTCCTCGACAACGACATGCTGTTGGTAGATCGGCAGCAACTCGACACCGACCGGGATTTGCGACGACAGTTCCGCCAGCTTGGCATCGGCGCGTTTGCCCACATCGACGATGTTTTCCGACCCGATCCCGGCAACCCCGATGGTGAACGCCTCGACGCCATTGTGCCGGATCATCAGGTCCGGCGTGTCTTCGCGGGCCCGTGTCACTTCGGCAAAGTCGAACAGGTTGAGGATCTCTCCGCCGACCCCGACGGTCAGCCCGGCAATTTCCTGAACCGTGTCATAGCCCTCCGGCCCCTGGATCAGCGTGCGCCCGTCCTCCGTCTGGATCGAGCCCCCGTCCACGACCGAATTCGCATTCGCCAAAGCGCCCTGGATCGCGGCCGGCGGGATGTTGAGATTGGTGCTCAGAACAAGGTTCGGCTCCACATGGATCACCTCGCCCGGCACCCCGGAAAGCGCGACATCGGCGACCCCGTCCACCGTCAGCAATTCGCGCCGCAGAAAGGTGGACAGATCGTGGATCTCGGCATCGGTAAAGCCCGGTGCGGTCACCGCGTAGTAGATGCCGTACACATCCCCGAACCCGTCGTTCACGAACGGCCTGCCCACGCCCGACGGGAGTCGCGCCGCCGTCACCCGGTTGCGCAGCTTGGTCCAGATCTCGGGCAGTTCCTCGCCGTCATACTGGTCTTTCATGTCCACGGTGATCCGCGACAGGCCGGGCTGGTTCACCGACCGCACCTCCTTGACCTCGGACATCTTCTGGATCTCGGATTCCAGCGGTTCCGACACTTCGCGCGCGACCTGCTGTGCGCTGGCGCCGGGATATTCGGTGATCACCACGGCGGTCTTGATGGTGAAGGCCGGGTCTTCGAGCCGTCCGAGGGTGAAGAACCCCCAGATGCCGCCCAGAAGCGCCACGAGCATGATGAGCCAGGTGAGGATCGGCCGGTCGATGGAGGCTTTTGCGATGTTCATGACGCGATGCTCAGTTCGAGAAGCCGGTAAAGCGCCTGACGATGTCGCCATCGCTCAGCTGGCTCACACCGCTGGCGATGATTTCCTCGCCGGGTTCAAGGCCGCCGACCACCCGGACATCGCCGCGACTGCTCGGCTCGATCTCGACCGGGCGAAGCGACACCGTGCCGTCATCGGCGCCCCTGGGGGTGAAAACCATCACGTTGGGGCTGCCATCATTACCGGTCGCCACCGCCGAGGCCGGGATGCGGATATCCCCGGCCATTCCGGTGATCCTCGCATGGACCGTCACCGACGATCCTGGCAGGATCGACTGATCCTCGGGCGGCGCCATGCCCAGCGTGATCTGGTAGGTCTGGCCGACCTGCGATGTCTCGGCGTTGAATTCGCGCGGCGTCACCGGATACCGCGTCTTGTCGAACGGAAACTGCGCCCAAAGCTCGGTATCGGGGTCTCTGCCGGCCCGCTGGAACAGGATCTCCGGCACTTCGATATCGATCCGGAGTTCGGACATGTCATGCAGGCGCGCCACCGGCGTGCCGGGCGAAATCGTCGAATAATTCGCCACGTTCCGAGACGCGACCAAGGCGTCGAACGGGGCATGCAACGTCGCGTTCTGCAATTCCCGCTGGGCATTGCGCACCGCGATTTCCGCCAGTTGAAGCGAGGTCTTGGCATCGTCCACCGACACCTGGCTCACCGTGCTGCCTTCAAGCTTTTGCAACCGTTCCAGCGTGCGTTCGGCCTGGTCCTTCTGCACCCGCGCCTGATCGAGCGCCAGTTCGAACGGCTCAAGGTCAAGCTGGGCGACGGTGTCGCCCTGGGCGATCCGGTTGCCTTCGATCAACGGCAGATCGATGATCTGGCCGCCGACCTGAAACGCCAGATCGACGGTTTCCTTGGCAACCACATGACCGAAGAATTGCCGGATCACCGCGCCATCGGTCGAATTGACCTCGATGATCTTGGCCAGCCGGGCCTCCTGCGCAACGGCCAGGGCCGGGACCAGAGAGATCAACAACATAACAAGAAGACGGCGCATGACTGAGCTCCAACGGATCAGGAATTTCCCGTCAGGATGGCGCGAATCCTCGGCCGCACCCTCCTGACCTGCGCGATATCTAAACTGATCGGTTCAGTTTTCCAGAGGAAATATGGTGCGATCGCTGGTAACACCTGTGCGAAAATATGCAGTCGGCGTGTCAATAGAGCCAGAACAGCGTGATCGCCGGGAACAGAACGAGCAGTATGACCCGCAGGATATCCGAGGTCACGAACCAGATCACCGCCTTGTAGGTCGCCATCATCGGCGTGTCACGATCCATCGAGTTGATGATGAAGAGGTTCATCCCCACCGGCGGCGTGATCAGCCCGACCTCGACCACGATCAACACGAGGATCCCGAACCAGATCGCCACCCATTCGGCCTCGATCCGGTTCGCCATGCCCTGGGTCACACGGATGTCGAGCGCCTGCATCTGCTCGCGGGTCAGTTCGATCCCGCCGGCAATCGCCGCGTTGATCGACCCCAGCATCTCCTGCGTCATGCCCTCGGGAATGCCGGTCGCCAGCACCGCGCGCGCCGCATCGGCCTGCATCACCGCCAGATCGACAAAGCCGAAATCCATGACCGAGATCACCGGGAAAAAGATCGGGATCGTCAGCAGGATCATCGACAGGCTGTCCATCAGGCAGCCGAACACCAGGTAGAAGAGCAGGATGAGCGAAAGCACCATGTAGGGGCTGAGCGCCATCTCCACGACCCAGTTCGACAATTCCTGCGGCACCTGTGTCAGCGCGAGGAACCCGTTGTAGAACGCCGCCCCCAACACGATGAAGAAGATCATCGCGGTGCTCACGGCGGTCTGGATGATGCTCTGCTTGAACACGTCCCAGCTCAGGTTGCCCGAGACCAGCGCGATCAGGCCCGTGCCCGCCGCCCCCACAGCCGCGCCTTCGGTCGGGGTGAACCAGCCAAGATAGATGCCGCCGACGACCAGCCCGAAGACAAGCAGAACCGGCCACACGTCGATCAGCGCGCGCATCCGGTCAGCGTAAGGGACCGGGTCGCGATGCCCCGCGGACTCGGGGTGACGGCGCACGTAAAGCGAGATCGTGATCATGTACCCCAGCGCCGCCAACACCCCGGGGATGAAGGCCGCCAGAAACAGCTTGGCGATGTTCTGTTCCGTCAGGATCGCGTAGATGACCAGGATCACCGACGGCGGGATCAGGATGCCCAACGTGCCCCCCGCCGCCAGTGTCGCTGTCGAGAATCCGCCGGAATAGCCGTTGCGCCGCAATTCGGGCAACGCCACCCGGCTCATCGTGGCGGCGGTGGCCAGCGACGACCCGCAGATCGCCCCGAACCCCGCACAGGCCCCGACCGACGCCATCGCGACCCCGCCCCTGCGGTGGCCCAGCCAGGATTCCGCCGCCCGGAACAACGCCTGCGACATGCCCGAAAGGGTCGCGAACTGGCCCATTAACAAGAAAATCGGAATAATCGACAGGGAATAGCTGGAAAACGTTGAATATGTCTCGGATTTCAGCCGCGCCAGCACCACGTCCGGACTGCCCAGCGCCAGCCACAGCCCACCGATCCCGCAAAGCAGCATCGCCAGCCCGATGGGCGCGCGCAGAAAGATCAGCACCAGCAGGACCGGAAAGGACCAGATGCCCAGTTCGAGCATGCTCATGTCGCGTCCGCTCCCGGGTCCGGCAGGATCGACCGCCCCGTCGCGGCCAGCGTCACCCGCCCGAGCGAACAGTAGATCGCGGTCACCGACGCGACCAGCGCCGCCATGAAACTGGCGGCATAGGACCACCAGACCGGGAATTGCAGCAGGAAGGTGGTTTCCCCGTTGGCGTATTTGTCGGCCAGACCCGCTGACAGCCGCCAGGTAATCAACAGGATCGCCAGCGTCAGCACCACGTCCCAGAACGCCACCAGCCACGCATTCGCCCGGTCCGACAGGCGCGATGTGAACACATCGACCGTGGCATGGCCCGCATACAGCTGGCAGATAGGCAGAAAGGCGAAGATCGAAAACGCGATCCCCGCCTCGACCAGTTCGAAATCGCCCGTCACCGGCCCGACGCCAGTTGCGATCAACCCGTCGGCAACCCCCTGCGACAGCGTCGTCAGCCAGTCGCTATGGCCCATCGAATTCAACCCGCGTCCCAGCACCGATACGCAGGTCAGCAGAACCAGCGCCGTCAGGACAACGCCGCCAAGAATGGCCATCGCCCGCGCGAGGCGCTCAATCGCCCGTGTCATGCCGCTCTGCCCCCTGCCGTGTTGCGCGCCGCCCGAAATCCTTTGCGGACGACGCGCACCGCTTTACTGCGTGTTGTGCTTTTCCAAAAGCTCATTCGCACGCGCGATCAGGGCATTTCCATCGATGCCCTTCTCGTCCATCTCGGCGATCCACTCGGCGGTGGTGGCCTCCGCCGCTGCGCGCCACGGACCGGCCTCTGCCTCGGACACGGTGATCAGGTTGTTGCCCATGTCCAGCGCCGCCTCGCGCGAGGGCATATCATCCGCCTGCATCTGCGTGCCGGCCATCCGGCTGAACTCGGCCCCCGACTGCGCGTCGATCACCGCCTTGAGATCATCCGGCAGGCCTTCGTAGGCCTCCCTGTTCATCGCGAAGATGAAGCTCGTGGTGTAGATCGCGTCGCCCTCGAACTCGGTATGGTTCTCGACCAGCTCCGCCACCTTGAGCGCGCCTGTCACCTCCCACGGGATCACCGCACCGTCCACGACGCCTTTCGACAACGCCTCGGGGATCGCCGGAACCGGCATGCCCACCGTGGTCGCGCCCAGGTTGGTGAAAAGCTTGTTCGTGACCCGCGTCGGTGCCCGCAGCTTGACCCCGTTGAGATCGTCCGGAGTCGTGATCGGATCGGCGGAATGGATCACGCCGGGGCCGTGCACCCAGACACCCAGAACCTTGAAATCGGCAAAATCCTGATCCATCATCTGCTCTTCGGCCAGTTCCCAATAGGCCGCCGACATGTCGCCCGCATCGGTCATGGTAAAGGGCAGCTCGAACACTTCGGCGCGCGGGAACCGCCCCGGCGTATAGCCCGCCACCGTCCAGATGATATCGGCCACGCCATCAATCGCCTGGTCGATCAGTTGCGGCGGCGTGCCTCCCAGCTGCATCGACGGGAAATGCTGGATCTCGATCCGCCCGTCCGACGCCTCCATCACCCGCTCGGCCCATGGCACCAGCACGTTCTTGGGCACATTGGCCTGCGCCGGCAGGAACTGGTGCATCCGCAGCGTGACCTCCTGCGCGAAAGCTCCTGTGCCCAGCGTCAGCGCCAGTGCGGTTGTGCCAGCGAGCCTGAGAAATGCGCGCTTGATCATTGTGGTCTCCTCCCTGTTTTTCTTCCGATATAAACGCACGAAGCGCGCGCCGATTCCAAGGAAAAACTGGCCGGACCCTGGCGCAGGGTTCTGGACAATCCGCACGCTTGCGGCAAGTGTCGGCGCAAGCAACCGACAGGAGTGGACCCATGATCGAACGGCAAGAGACCGGCCAGCGCATGAGCAAGATCGTCAAACACAACGGCACCGTCTATCTCTGCGGCCAGGTCGGCAGTGGCGACACCGTGACCGAACAGACGCAGGACTGCCTCGCCCGCGTCGATGCGCTGCTGGAACAGGCCGGATCGTCCCGCGACCAGATCCTGCAGGCGATCATCTGGGTGTCCGACATGGCACATTTCGCCGAGATGAACGCGGTCTGGGATGCCTGGGTGCCCAAAGGCCACGCCCCCGCCCGCGCCTGCGGAGAGGTCAAGCTGGCCCGCCCCGAACTCAAGGTCGACGTGATCGTGACCGCCGCCTACGCATAAAGCCCGGCGGTCCGCGCCCGAAGCTGCACCAACGCCAGCACCGTGTCGATTGTCGGTGTTGGCACATTCACAACGCGGCCCAGTTCCTGCACAGACCCCACCAGCGCGTCGATCTCCATCGGACGGCCCTGATCCAGATCCTGCAACATCGACGTGCGGTGCGCGCCCACGGCGGCGCCGCCGTCGATCCGCCGCTCCACGTCGATGGGGAACTTCACACCCAGCGCCTCGGCAATCTCCTGCGCCTCGAGCATCATGCCCCGCGCCACCGCCCGCGTGCCCGGATCGGTGCACAGCACATCCAGCGTCGCATGGGTCAGCGCCGAGATCGGGTTGAACGACAGGTTCCCCCAGAGCTTCACCCAGATCTCGTCGCGCAAGCGCGGCCGCACCGGCGCCTTGAGCCCCGCCGAGGACAACGCCTGCGACAGCGCCACCGCACGTTCAGATTTCGACCCGTCCGGCTCGCCCAATGAGAAGCGGTTGCCCTCGATATGCTTGACCACACCGGGCTCGATCACCTCCGCCGCCGGATAGACGACGCAGCCCAGCACCCGGTCCGGACCAAACCCGTCCCATTGCGCATTGCCCGGGTCCACGCTCTCGAGCCGCGTGCCCTCATGTGCGCCACCGATCTTGTGGAAATACCACCACGGCACGCCGTTCACACCGGACACGATCGTGGTGTTCGGCCCGATCAACGGCTGCATCTTCTCCACCACGGGCGGCACCGAATGCGCCTTCAAGGTGACGATGACGTAATCCTGCTCCCCCAGGCTGGCCGGATCGTCCGAGGCGGTCACCGACACCACGGTCTCCTGGCCACCCTCTTCGATCAGCTTCAATCCACCCGACTGCATCGCCGCCAGATGCGGCCCACGCGCCACGAGGCTCACATCGGCCCCCGCCTGCGCCAGCTTCACCCCCATGTAGCCGCCGATGGCGCCCGCTCCGAATACACAAATCTTCATCGCTCACCCCGAAACGATCCGCCGATAGTCCGCGAACCGCTCCGCCTTCATCTTGCCAAGTAAACTCCCGCCGGAGGCTCCCGCAAAAGCCACCCGGCGCTTCATCAAACCGCCTCTCAGGCGGGCTCCACCAGCCCCAGCTTTTCCGCCAGTCCGATGCGCTGCATCTTGCCCGTGGCGCCTTTCGGGATCTCGTCGAGGATGATCACCTTGCGCGGGACCTTGAAATCGGCCATCCGCTCGGCGGCGAAATCGCGGATCTCGCGCTCGGTGGTCTCGGACCCTTCGGCCAACACGACCGCCGCGGCCACCTCTTCGCCAAGCTTGGGATGCGGCACCGCAAAGGTCACCACCTGAGCGACGCCCGGGTGATCCAGCAAAACGCCATCCACTTCGAGCGGCGAAACCTTTTCGCCGCCACGATTGATGATCTCCTTCAATCGTCCCGTCAGATGCAGGAACCCGTCCGCGTCGAACGCGCCCTGGTCGCCGGTTCGGAACCAGCGCTTGCCATCCGCCTCGAAGAAGTTCTTGGCATTGGCGTCGGGGTTGCTTTCATAGCCCGGTGTCACGTTGGGGCCGGAAATCACCACTTCGCCGGTGCCGTCGATCAGCCTGTTCTCGGTCTCATGGGCCACGCGCACTTCGGGACCGGCGGCCACACCCACCGCGCCCGGCTTTTGCCGCTCGAACGGGTTGCAGCACATCTGGTGCGCTGCTTCTGTCATGCCGTAGGCTTCGATCACCGGCGCGTTGAAGGTTTCGTGCAGCGCCTCCATCACCTGCGCGGGCAAGGATGCCGAGGAGGATCGCAGGAACCGCAGCGGCACCTCTTCGATCACGTCCGCGTTGCGCTTGGCCCGGCTCAGGATCGCCTGGTGCATGGTCGGCACGGCGGTGTACCAGGTTGGCGTCGCCTCGCGCATCCAGCCGAAGAAGCGCAGCGCGTCAAAGCCCGGCGCACACCAGATCGACGCCCCCACCGACAGCGACGCCGACACAGCGGCCAACAGACCGTGAATGTGGAACAGCGGCATCACGTTCAGGCAGCGATCCTCCGACGTCAGGTTCAGGGATCCGGCGATATTATGCGCGGATGCCGCGACGTTGGACTGCAACAGCGGCACGATCTTGGGCCGCGACGTGGTGCCCGAGGTGTGCAGGATCAGCGCCACGTCATCATCCGTCGGATCGCTGGCAGGCAGCGCCGCGCCGGTCGCGCCATCCGCTGTGAGGGTAAACGCCCCCGCCGCAGCATCGTCTGCCACAATTGTGCGCAGCACCATCAGCCCCAGGGACTGCGCCGCAGCCAGTGCCGGGCCGTCATAACCCTCTGCCAGCACGATCGCCTTGGCACCCAGATCCTCGAGGTAGAATGTGTACTCGTCTTCGCGATAGGCCGGGTTCAGCGGTGCCGTGGTCGCCGCCTGTGCAATCGTCACAAAGGCCGATGCCATGTCCGGCCCGTTCGGCAGCACGATGGCCACCCGGTCGCCTGGCCCGATCCCGAAGCCGCGCAAGCTGGCGCTCACCTCGGATGACAGATCGCGCAGCCCGCCATAGCTGAGCCAGTCTCGTCCCGGTGCCCCCAATGCCTTGGCATCGGACGCGTGTCCCTCCAGCAGTGCCTTGACGTTTGTAGCCATGCCCTGTCCCCTTTTGTCGTCAGAAATTCAGTTTATTCCGCCGGAGCGACGCTCCGCCGTCCGCCCTTGCGCAGATACTTAACCAAAGGCAGCACAAAGAAAAGTGCCGCGATGGCAATAAACGTGCCCGAGAGTGGCCGTTCGATGAAGGCAAGCACGTTGCCCTGCTCGGAAATCAGCGTCTGACGGAAGCTTTTCTCCATCAGCGGGCCAAGCACCAGAGCCAGGACCAAAGGCGCCAGCGGGTAATCCGCCTTGCGCAGCAGGTAGCCCGCAACACCAAAGCCCGCGATCAGCCAGACGTCATGCATTTTCTGGCTCGGAGCGAACCCGCCCACGATGCAGAGAACCATGACAATGGCGCAAAGGACCGTAAACGGCATCCGCAGCGCCCAGACGAAAAGCGGGATCAGCGCGATGTTGATCGCCACGGCGGCAAAGTTCGCGGTGTAAAGCGACGAGATCAGACCCCAGACGAAATCCGGCTGTTCGATGAACAGCATCGGCCCCGGCATCAGCCCCCACATCACCATTCCGCCCAGCAGAAGCGCGGTGGTCGGCGATCCCGGAATGCCCAGCGTCAGCATCGGCAAGAGCGACCCGGTCGAGGCGGCGTTGTTCGCCGTTTCGGGCGCGGCCACGCCTTCGATATTGCCCTTGCCAAAGCTTTTGGGATCCTTCGACGTGGACCGCGCGATCCCGTAGGCCATCAGCGCGGCGGGCGTCGCGCCAGCGGCGGGCAACATGCCCACGAAGAAGCCCAGGAACGACCCGAGGCTCATCGTGCGCCACATCCTGTTCATCGTGCGGATGCCGTCGCCGAGATCGCGCAGCGATATCTTGGCCGGTGTGACCTGCGGCGCGGTGCGCGAGGATTCGATGGTGTAGAGGATCTCGCCGATGCCGTAGACGCCGATGGCCAGGACAAGGAAACTGACGCCCGAATAGAACCCCGGAAGATCACCGAAGATCAGCCGTGGCTGGCCGGAAATCAGGTCGAGGCCGACGGTGCTCAGCACCAGCCCGAGACAGATCATGATGATCGTCTTCAGTTTGTCGTCGCCGCCCAGTCCGACAAAGGTGGTGAACGCCATCAGCACCAGCGCGAACTCCTCGGCCGGGCCGAAGGCCAGCGCCAGGTCCGCAAGCGGCACCGCGAACAGCGTGAACAGGACAACCGAGATCGTGCCGCCGACAAAGGACGCCACCGCCGCCGCGATCAAGGCCAATCCGGCCTTGCCCTGCTGCGCCATGGGCCGCCCGTCAAACGTGGTCGCCACCGCCGTCGACGCGCCGGGTATCCCCAGCAGGATCGACGAAATCGCGCCGCCATACATGGCCCCGTAATAGATGGCGCACAAAAGGATGATCGCCGAGCTGGGCGGCACGATGAAGGTCAGCGGCAGCACGATGGCCACCCCGTTGACCGACCCCAGACCGGGCATCGCCCCGATGAACAGACCGGCGGTCACACCAAGGATGACAATCATCAGGTTGATCGGAGAAAGCGAGGTCGCAAAACCATCCGCAAGAAGTGCCAACGTTTCCATGATCTCAGCCCCCGATCAGAAGAACATTGCGTAAAGCGGAAAGAACAACGGTTCCGTCACGCCTTTGGGCAAGAGAATTTTCAAAGTCACTTCGAAGAAGAAGAACAGGAACACCGGCGTCCCGATGGTCAGGGCCGCGGTCAGCACCCAGCCATGTCGACCGTAGATCTTGATGTACCAGAAGATGAACAACGGGATCGCGATATAGGCCCCCAGAACCGGGATCAGCGCGATGGTCACAAACAGCGCGACGACAACCAGGATCACGCTGCGCAACATCTGGCTGTCGAAGAAATGCTGTGACGACGGGGCCTGCATCAGGCTTCGGATCAGGACTCCGCCTGCGGACAACAACATGATCAGCGACAGCCAGAACGGAAAGGCACCGCCCCCCGGCCCACCCGTCATGCCATTCCACCCGATCGGCAGCGCGATGGCGTGCCACATGAAATAGGCGGATAGCGCCATGATGGCGATGGCGATCACTCTGTCTGCGATGAGCATGCCTGTCTCCCCGAACAATCTGAATTGGTTGCTGCCGGACCACCCTGCCCGGTCGTCAAAACAGGCCGGGGCACTCTGCGCCCCGGCCCGACACCAGTCACCTGGTGCGCCTCATATCCGCGTCAGGACGCGCCGTCGCCTTCCATGTCGGCCAGGATCGCCGCATGCTTTTCGCGCTCTTCGAGGAAATAGGCCTGAAGTTCGTCACCGGACAGGAAATCCGCCATCAGGGCTTTTTCCCTGGTGTAGGTCTGCCATTCTTCGGTTTGCGACAGGTTCTTGAACATCTCGGTGTAATAGGCCACCGCCTCGGCCGGCATGCCCTTGGGGGCCACGAAGGACCGCTGCATCCAGTAGACGATGTCATGGCCAAGCTCTGTCGCCGTCGGCGTGTCCGGGAACACGTCAAGCCGGTTGGGTGTCATCGCCATGATCGGGCGCATCTTGCCGGCCTGGTAGAAGCCCAGCGCTTCGGAGGGGTTGTTCACGGACGAATCGATATGGCCGCCGACCACGTTCTTGGCCACGTCACCGCCGCCACCGAAGGGCACATAGGTCACCTTGATGTCGAATTCCTTTTCGAGCATCGCCGTGACAAGGCTGTCTTCCTGCCCGGTGCCGGTGCCACCCATCTTCCATTCGCCACCCGACGCCTTCACGGCGGCCACGAAATCATCCAGCGTCTGGACATCGCTGTCGGCGTTCACCCACAGCACGAAGGTGTCCAGCGCCATGCGGGCGATCGGCTGGAATTCCTCGATATCGACGCCGATATCGGTGCGCAGCGGCGTGGTGTAATAGCTGTTGAGCGTCGCCATGATCTTGTGCGCGTCGCCCTCGTTGTCCTTGAGATAGCGCAGCGCCTCGGCGCCCGACCCGCCACCCTTGTTCACCGGCAGGACCGGCATCGACGCAAGCCCTTCCTTCTGGATGATCGACTGGAACAGCCGCGCCAGACGGTCCGCACCGCCACCCTGACCGGCCATGATGACCATCTCGATCGGCTTTTGCGGCTTCCAGCCTTCGGCGAGGGCCGATGTGGCTCCGGCGGCGATCATGGCAATGGAGGCAACTCCGGCCAAGGCTGCGCGACGTGTTATTCTGTAGATCATGTAATATCCTCCCGATCAAAAAGCCCGCTCCCGTCAGCGGCAATCGCCACCAATCCTCCTTCGGACTTGGAGGATAGATACCGTTTTGAAATATAATTTCACGTTTAATGCGGTCGGGATGTTAATTCTTGCCATTACAATTTTATTTTCTGTAATGTTGTAAACATGAGCAAGACCTTCGTTGGCCCCCAGTTGCGGCAACTGCGCCGCCAGAACAAGCACACGCAGGCCCAGATGGCGCAGCGGCTCGGCATCTCTGCGGCCTATGTAAACCTCTTGGAAAACAACCAGCGGAGCCTGTCCGTGCAGGTGCTTGTCGCTCTGACCGAAGCCTACGGCGTCGACATGCGCAGCCTTGTCACCAACACCGAGGCGACGAAACTGGCCGATCTGCGGGCCGCCGTGCGCGATCCCGCGTTTGGCGACGACCCGCCCGACCTGACTGAATTGCGTGGCGCGCTGGATCACGCGCCCACACTGGTCGAGCGTTTCCTCCATTTGCATCAGGCCCACCGGTCGATGGCCGAGCAGTTCCGCCGCCTGGCCGGCCAGGCCGCCGGCGGCGACCTGCGGTTCAAGACGCCGGAAACCGCGATCCATGACGTATTTCGCGCGCATGAAAACCACTTCGATCCGCTTGAACGGCAGGCCGAAGATCTGCGCGCACGGCTGGGCGGGTCGCATGACGACATGTATGCGCTGCTCAAACGCCACCTGCGGCTGGAACACAGCGTCACCTGCACGGTGCAAAAACTGTCTGACATGCCCGGCGCGCTGCGTCTGTTCCGCGAAACCGATGGCATCGTGAACCTGTCCGAAGCGTTGGACCATCCCAACCGCGTGTTCCAACTGGCGCATGTCATCGGCCTGCTCGAAGCGCGCGACACCGTGCAAAGCTATGTCGCCGCCAGTGGAATCGCCGCCGATGCGGGCCGCGCGCGGCTGACCGTCGAGCTGACCAACTACTTCGCTGCGGCGCTCCTGATGCCCTATACCGAGTTCCTGGCCCTGGCCGAGGCGACCCGCTACGACATCGACCGCATCATCCTTGGCTTCGGCGTCAGTTTCGAAATGGTCTGCCAGCGGCTCACCACCCTGCAACGCGATGGCCAACGCGGCATCCCGTTCTTCTTTCTGCGGGTGGACCGCGCCGGCAACGTGTCGAAACGGTTCAACGCCACCACGATCACGCTGGCCGAAGAGGGCGGCGCCTGTCCCGTGTGGGACATTCACGGCGCCTTTCAGGTTCCGGGCCAACTGCTTCCGCAATTCGTCGAGATGCCGGATGGCGGGCGGTTCTTCACCCTGTCGCGCACCTCTGACCGGCCCGTGGTCGGAGCACGGTTGCAGGAACGCCGCCTTGTCGTCGCCATCGGCTGCGACATCGACCAGGCGCATCAGGTCGGGTATTCCCAGCGCTTCAACATGGACGACAAGACCCTCTTCGCCCAGATCGGGACAAGCTGCCATGTCTGCCCGCGCACTGCCTGCCCCCAACGCGCGCATCAACCGCTGCACGTGACGCTGCCCGTCGACGCCAACCGGCGCGGACAGACTCGTTACGAAAGTTGACCGCCCGTCGCATGGGCGCGCGCGAAACCGCATGCTAAGTCCGGTCCGAATACCAAAGGACCACTTACATGCACACATCCTCCCTGCCGCTCACCCGGGATCTGGTCTTGATCGGCGGAGGCCACACCCACGCGCTGGTGCTGCGCAAATGGGCGATGAAGCCGCTTCCCGGCGCGCGCCTGACGCTGATCAATCCCGGTCCGACCGCGCCTTATTCCGGCATGCTGCCGGGGTTCGTCGCGGGGCATTACACCCGCGCACAGCTGGACATCGACCTAGTCCGCCTCGCGCAGGCCGCCGATGCGCGGCTGATCCTCGGGTCGGCCACCGGCATTGATCCTGCAAGCGGCACGATCCGGATCGACACCCACCAGCCCGTGGGCTTTGACATCTGTTCGGTCGATGTCGGCATCACCTCTGACATGCCCACTTTGCCGGGGTTCGCAGAGCATGCAATCCCGGCCAAACCGCTTGGCCCGTTTGCGGCAAGGTGGGACGTTTTCCGCAACGGTGACGGTCCGGCCCGCGTGGCGATCATCGGCGGCGGCGTCGCCGGGGTCGAGCTTGCCATGGCGATGTCCCACGCCCTGAAAAAGCGCAACCGCCCTGCCACGATCCACCTGATCGAGAACGCGACGGCCCTGTCCGCCCTGCCCGCCAAAAGCGCCCGGGCCCTGCGCGACGCAATGACGGCGCAGGACATCACGCTGCATGAACAGGCAAGCATCACACAGCTGTCCGCAAACGAGGTCCACCTGAAAGACGGGCGCAGCATCACCGCCGATTTCATCACGGGCGCCGCAGGGGCCCGTCCCTATCCGTGGCTGGCCGAGACAGGACTTGAAACCCATGACGGATTTCTCACCGTCAATAATCGCCTGCAAACCAGCGACCCGCGGATCTTTGCCGTTGGCGACTGCGCACACATGGCCCACGCCCCGCGTCCCAAGGCGGGCGTCTATGCCGTGCGTCAGGCACCTGTTCTGCTACATAACCTCGCCTCCTCTCTCTCTGGTGGCCCGCTCAAGCCCTACATCCCACAAAAGGATTACCTGAAGCTTATTTCGCTCGGAAAAAAATCCGCCCTTGGTGATCGGTTCGGCCTGACCTTCACCGGCGGCTGGGTCTGGGACTGGAAAGACCAGATCGACCGTAAATTCATGCGCCAATTCAATGATTTGCCCAAGATGCAAACCCCCGCGTTGCCCTATCCCCGCGCCAAGGGCGTGCCGCAGGCGATGGGCCCTAAACCCCTGTGTGGTGGCTGCGGGGCGAAACTGGGCCGCGACGCGCTGTCCAATGCGCTTGCCACGCTCGAACCCACGCGGCGCGCGGACATCACGCCGCTGCCCGGCGACGATGCGGCGCTCCTGACCACGGGAGGCACGCGGCAGGTTTTCACCACCGATCATCTGCGCAGCTTCTGGTCCGATCCAGCTGTCATGGCGCGCATCGCCACCCATCACGCCTTGGGTGACATCTGGGCAATGGGGGCCGATCCGCAGGCCGCGACCCTGTCGATCACCCTGCCGCGCCTGTCCGAAGCCCTGGCTCAACGCACCCTGACCGAGATCCTGACCGCCGCTCAGACCATCCTGCAAGACGCAGGCGCCGAGATTGTCGGCGGGCACAGCACGCTGGGCGATGAACTGACCATCGGGTTGGCGGTCACCGGCCTGTGTGACCGGGACCCGATCACCCTCAAGGGCGCAGAGGACGGTGCCGCGCTGATCCTCACCAAACCCATCGGCACCGGGGTGATCATGGCAGCCCTCATGTCGGGCAAGGCGCGGGGCGCGGACGTGGCAGGCGCGCTCGACTCGATGCAGCATGGCCAGAAAACCGCGGCCTCAATCCTGCGCGACACGGCGCAGGCGATGACCGATCTGACCGGGTTTGGCCTTGCCGGGCACCTGCAGAACCTCTGCATGGCCTCGGGGCTGTCGGCCACGCTGACGCTCGACACGGTGCCCCTGCTGCCCGGTGCACTGGACCTGTCGGAGCGGGGAGAGCATTCTTCGCTTTACGCAAGCAATCGCGCCGGATTTTCAAATATTCCGGACGACCCGCAGACCCGACTGCTGTTTGATCCGCAGACAGGCGGCGGGCTGCTCGCCGCGGTTCCGGCGGATCAGGCCCGGCAGATCGTCGCAAACCTGTGGCAAGCGGGCCACCCCGACACCGCGATCATCGGGCATTTGCAGACAGGTCCGGCGGGTCAGGTCTCCATCGCCTGAAGCGCCGCTTCGATCTGCCCCGCGACCCGGTCAAGATGCGCCGGCGACAATCCATCGGTCTCGACCCGTGCCCTGACCGCCGGCGCCATCGCCTTCATCGACTTGGCATAGGCCGGATCGTAGTGATCCTCCATCAAGGACCGGGTCAGGGATCGCGTGTCGCCCGCCGCACTCAGCCGGGTCCACTGCGCCACCAAGGCCTCGCCGCGATGTGCCTTCAGCGGAGCCAATTGCGCTTGCAGCGTTACCGTGTCCGACAGGATGTCGTCATAGGCCCGCAGCAGGTAGTCCGTGCGCGCCTCCAGAGGTGCCGCAACCTCGATCCACGGGGCGATCTTCATCGCCTCCCAAAGCGATGGCGGCAACAGGATCTGCCCGATCTTGCTGCTTTCCGCCTCGACGATCACCGGGCGCGTCGGATCAAGGCGGCACAATTGCCCGGCCAAGGCGCTTTCGAACGCCTTTTGCGCCGGTTGATCCCCCATCGACCCCAAGAGCGACCCGCGGTGGTTCGCCAGCCCTTCGAGGTCGATCACCTGCACGCCGCGCTCCGCCAGCAGCGGCAGCAGTTCGGTTTTGGCGGTCCCGGTATACCCGCCCAGTTGCACGAACCGAAACGGCAGGGGATTGCGATGCAGCATGTCCACGACCATGCGCCGATAGGTCTTGTATCCGCCTTTGATCACGTCCGACCGCCAGCCGATTTCGCCCAGCAGCCACGCGAACGACCCGGACCGCTGCCCGCCGCGCCAGCAATAGACCAGCGGCTTCCACGCTCCGTCATGATGTGACAGGGACGTTTCGATATGGTTGGCCGCGTTGCGAAACACCAGGGCCGCGCCCAGCTTGCGGGCATCGAACGGGCTGACTTGCTTGTAGATCGTGCCTACGCGCGCGCGTTCCTCGTTGTCCAGAACCGGCAGGTTGATCGCGCCGGGCACATGGTCTTCGGCGTATTCCGCCGGGCTGCGCACGTCGATCACGGTATCGAACCCGTGGTCCAGCAGGTCAGGCAGCGTGGTCGGGGTCAGCGGCATGGCAGGGTCAGCGCAAGAGCCCGATCAAGTCGTCCGACAGCGCAGCAAGCGCCCGGCCCTGTGCCTCGGTCACGGCCGTGGCGGATATCTCGGTGATCGGAACCGCGACACGGAACCGTTCGACCCGCTCGCGGGGGTTTCCTTCGACGGCGCTCACCGCCGCCTGCCCGGTGATCTCGAACACGCCGCTGACATTCGCCAGCATCTTGTCGATCCGAATGTCCAGCCGCGCCGACGGGCCGTCGCGCAAAGGCCAGGGCTCTGCGGCGACCGTGGCCGTGCTGCGCTCGTCGAGCAATTGCGCCAGCGTCCCGGTCACCGCGCGCTCTGGGTCATCCGCCCATTCCGCGTTTCCGATCGGGCGCAATCCTCCATCCGCCTCGCGCACGAGGATCGACGTGCCCGAGGCGTGGGTCGGCAGCGACACATCGCGCAGTTCGACGGTCCGCACGGACACCCGGGTCTCGGCGCCTGTAGTCACCGGGGGCGAATCGATGAGGTAGCGGGCGCTTTCACCGGTGCCGCAGGCGGCCAGGGGAAGAGCGATCGCGATCAGGGTGCTGCGCCAAGTCACTTGGGTCATGGTCTCTTGTCCTTCCTCAGCGTCCGAAAATCAGGGAATTCGGGCTGCGTTCGATTTCGCGGGCAAGCTCGGAGATCGCCCTCGCCGCGTTCTGCACCTCGCGCAGCGCCGACAATGTCTGCGTGTTGAAATCGGACCGCTCGCCGTAAGATTGCACGACGGTTTCGGTCTCGGCCACCAGACGTTCAAGCCGCGCGGTCAATTGCGGCAGGTCTTCCACCGAGTCCGCGACCGAGCCGGCGGCGTCCGACGCGGATTGCAGCGTGGCATTCAGATTTTCGACCACGCCGCCCTCGCGCAGTTCGGTCAAGGCCAGCCGCATCTCGGTCAGCGCATCATTGAGGGTGCCGGGCAATTCCAGCGTGTCTTCGCTGCCGACCAGCGCATCCACCCGATTCAACGTGCCGGTCGCGCTATCGACCAGTGCCTGCAACTCCAGCTGGTTGGCGGTCGCCGCCACGGCCTCGAGCTCGGCCAGAAGCCCGGGGATGTCGGTCTCGGTGATCTGGCGCAGGTTCGCGGTGAGCGCGGGTGCATCCTGTGCCGCCACCGTGACATCCGCCATCGCCCTGTCGAGATTGCGCAGCGACGATCCCAGCGCCTGCACCGCGCCTTCGGCCTGCACATCCGCCACCACCTGGCGCACATCGGCAATCGCCGCTGTCACCGCTTCGGGAATGCCCTGCACGGCCTCTTGCGCAATCAGCGCGTCGATGGTGTTCAACGTCTGCGTCGCGCTTGTCACCAACTCCTCTAGCTGCAGGTCCTGCGCGGTCTGCGCCACGCCCTGCAATTCGGCCAACACCGCCGGGATGTCTTCGTCGGTCAGCCTGGTCAGGTTCTGCGTCAGCGCAGGCGCCGATTTCGACGCCTCGTTGATCCCGACCATCGCCTCGTCAAGACGGGCCAGCGCACTGTTCAGAGACTCGACCGCACCGCCTTCGCGCACCTCGGCCACCAAAGCGGTCAGGTCATTTACCGCCGCTTCGATCTGCGCCGGAATGGACTGGATCGCCTCGCTGCCAACAAGCGCGCGGGTGTCATCCAACAGCGCCACAGCCGATCCCGGTACGCGCTGAAGGTCCTCGTTGCGGGCCAGCCGCTCGAAGGATTCCATCAGGTCGATCGCCTGCTGCATGACTTCCTCGATCGGCAGGGCATTGATCCGCTCGAGAACGCCTTCGGCAGTGGCGGTGAAATCCGACAGGTTCGACTCGACGCTGGGCAGGCGCGGCGCTTCGCCCTCGACCTCTTCAAGCGTCTGGCTGGGCACGTCATCGAGCACCACGAGTTCGATCCGCAGATCGCTGCTCAGCAGGCTTTGGGTCGCCAGGCGCGCGCGCATGCCGGTCTGAACGGCGAAGCGGAAGAACTCCACAGTCTCGTCTGTGTCCGCGTCGGCAGGCAGCCCCATGCGCTGCGGATCGATCGACACATCCGCGATCAGGGACAGCGCCGGGCCAAAATCAGCCTCCTGCACGCGCGAGCGCAAGCCGGTGACCACACCGACATCCAGACCCTGATAGGTCACGTCATCCCCCGGCTCGAGCCCGGCGACGGATTCGTCGAACACGACCGTGAAGGGCACACCCCGCGCGGTGCCGCGCACCAGCCGATTGCGTCTCGCCTCGTCCTCGTCGGGATAAAGCGAGAAGACATAGCCCGGTGTCAGCGGTTCGCCGTTCTCGTAGACATTGTCGAATTCGACCCCGCCGGTGACAAGCGATGCAAGGCTGTCGAAATCCACCGAGAACCCAGACGCGCCGAACGAAAGCTCGAAGCCGGACGTGTCCCAGAACCGTGTCGCCTGATTGAGCCGGGCATCGTGCGGCGCGTCGATGAACGCATCGACCAGAACCGTCCTGCCATCGGCAGACAGGCGCGGCGTCTCGAGCCGACCGACCTCGACCCCGCGGAACAGGACCGGCGAGCCGTAGGAGATCGTCGTGCCATCGTCCGTCGCCAAGGTGATGCGCCGCCCCGGACGTCCGGGCTGGTTCACGGGTGGCGTTTCGGTGCCTTCGAATGTGCTCTCGGCGGCGCCCGGCACGTTGTCCCAGGCGCCTTCGATGTAGACACCGGACAGAACGGTGGACAGCCCGCTGATCCCGCGCGCCGACACTTCGGGACGCACGACCCAGAACGCGGCCTCATCGTCGATATAGGGCGCCACATCGTTGTCGATCCGTGCACTGACCAGAACGCGCCCGAGATCTTCGGTGAAATTGACCTCTTCGACTGTCCCGACGACCACTTCCTTGTAGCGGATCGTCGTTTCGCCCGCGACGACGCCGGACGCATTGCTGAACGAGATCTGGATCAGTTCGCCGCGGTCGGCAAAGCTCTGCCACGCGATGCCCAGCGAGATGACCAGCGCCAGGAAGGGCACCAGCCAGACCAGGGACAGGTTCCTGAAGCGCGACTTGCGCGGCTCGGTCACGTTCATGTCGGCAGGTTCGGGAGTACTCAAACCGGTTTTCCTTCGCTCGGGGCATCCCAGATCAGCCTGGGGTCGAAGCTATTGGCGGAAATCATGGTGAATGCAACCGAAAGCGCAAAGCTGATGGCCGCGATGCCAGGATTGATCGTTGCCACGAAGTTCAGCTGCACGAGCGCCGACAGGATGGCCACCACAAACACGTCGATCATAGACCAACGCCCGATAAACTCGACAAATTCATACAGGTGGAAATGGCTCGATGTTCCGGGTTTTCCACTCTGGACCCGCAAGGCCAGGTAGGCGATCGCGATGAACTTGCTCACCGGGATGATGACCGAGGCCACGAACACGATGAGCGCGACCACGAAGGAGCCGTGGTCGATCAGGTCGAACACACCGCCGACAATTGTGCTTTCCTGGGTGCGTCCGAGGGTCGAAGTGCGCAGCATCGGATACACGTTTGCCGGGATATAGACGACGATGCCCGCAAAGAGCCACGCCCAGACCCGTTGCAGGCTGGCCGTGTCCCGGCTGACCAAGGCCGAACCGCAGACATCGCAGGTTGTCTTGTCGCGCGGATGGACATGCCCGCATTCGGCACATCCCACCAGCCCGGCCGCGCGCGCGGTCAGGACGGGCTGCGCGCGTTCAGCGTTTGCCATACCGTCACCCGACACATGAAATTGTCCTTGAGGGCCGTGATGATCACGAGCCCGACGAAGGCCCAGAACGCCGGCCCCAGCGTCACCTGGGCCAATCCGGCCACCTTGACCAGCGCAACCGCCACCCCGATGATGAATATCTCGGCCATCGCCCAGGGGCGGATCGCCTCGGCCAGCCTGAAGGCCACTTTCGCCCGCCGCGCCGGTTCCCAGCCCAGCGCCATGGGTGCGAACACGTAGATCAGCGCCAGGAAACGCGTGACCGGCAGCACCACGATCAGCGCCGCGACCGCAAAGGACAAGGGAAGCATCAACCCTTCGGAAAAGGCGAGGATCGCATCGAAGACCGAGCTCTTGCGCCCCAAGCCCTGAACGCTCAGTTCGAGGAAGGGAAAGAACACGGCCGCCACCATCAGGATCAGCGCCGTGACCGACAGCATCACGATCCGCGTCATCGCCTGCCGGCGGGGGGCCATCAGGACAGTGCCACAGCGCACGCATCTTGCCTGGGCACCGGTTGCCAGATCGGGCACGCGATGAAGGACGTCGCATTTCGGGCAGGCGATCATGTCTGACAGCGAGTCGGTCATTCCGGGGTGATACTTGATCCTTGGCGCAGGGAACAGCCGATTGCCGGACGAACCGGTCACAGGCCCGGCATGAAACCCTCGCATGACCGCACAACAGGCAAGCCGAAACGCAGCGTCATTCGCGCTTTCACCCCAGCGCAACGGCGTATAGGCTTTGCTCGAGCTTCGGCTCGACGTCTTTCGGCCTGCCAAAAGATACCGGTCGGAAGATACGGGCCGGAAGCCGGGTCAGGAGTTCTCGTCTTGTCCGCAATGAAAAAACGACCTCTTTCAGGGAGACCAAACCAATGATGAAATCCTCACTTTCCATCCTGGCGATCTGTGCCGCCGGTGCCGCTGCGGCTGATTGCGACACGATCGTCTTCTCCGACGTGGGTTGGACCGACATCACCGCAACGACCGCTGCCACCACGACCGTGCTCGACGCGCTTGGCTATGAGACCGACATCAAGGTGCTGTCCGTGCCGGTGACCTATACCGCGCTTGCCGAGGGCGATGTGGACGTGTTCCTGGGCAACTGGATGCCGACGATGGAAGCCGACATCGCGCCCTACCGCGAGGCCGGAACCGTCGATACCGTGCGCGCGAACCTCGAAGGCGCGAAATACACGCTGGCCACCAACAAGGCCGGGGCCGATCTGGGCATCACCAGCTTTGACGCCATCGCCGAGCAGCGAGACGCGCTGGACGCAGAGATCTACGGCATCGAGCCGGGCAATGACGGCAACCGCCTGATCATGGACATGATCGACGCGGACGCCTTCGGGCTTGAGGGCTTCGACGTGGTCGAAAGCTCGGAACAGGGGATGCTGGCGCAGGTCGCACGCGCCGATGACCGCGGCGAGCCGGTGGTCTTCCTTGGCTGGGAGCCGCACCCGATGAACGCGAATTTCGACATGACCTACCTGACCGGCGGCGATGACTGGTTCGGGCCGAACCTCGGCGGCGCGACCGTCTACACCAACACCACCGCCGGATTCGTCGAGGAATGCCCCAATGTCGGCACGTTTCTCAACAACCTCGAGTTCTCGCTCGCCATGGAAAACCAGATCATGGGCGCGATCCTGAATGACGGGGAAGAGGCGCGCGACGCGGCCGAAGCCTGGCTGCAAGAGAACCCGGACGCCTGGCAGAACTGGCTCGACGGCGTGACCACGAAGGATGGCGGCGATGCCGTCGCGGCGGTGGAAGCCGCGCTTCAGTAACCGGAACGGGGCGGCTTCGGGCCGCCCTTTCCTTAGGCGTCTTGGGGACAGCGGATGGACTGGCTGACAGAGAACAAGATCCCGGTCGGGGAAATCGCCGGGAATGCCTTTGACTGGCTCGAGAGCAACGGGTCGTTCTTTTTCGACGCTCTGTCGGATGCTCTGGAAGGCATGATCGACGGTTTCCTGTGGCTGCTGCAAACGCCCCACCCGCTGGTGATCGTCGGGCTGTTCGTGGCGCTGACATACTATCTGCAACGCAGTTGGAAAGTCGCGCTGTTCGTGGCGCTCGGGTTCCTGTTCATCATCAATCAGGGCTATTGGGAGGAAACGACCGAAAGCCTCACACTGGTGCTGTCGGCCTGTGTCGTCTGCATGGGCGTCGGCGTGCCCATCGGCATCGCGGTGGCGCACCGGCCCAAGCTCTATGCGTGGATGCGGCCGGTTCTGGACCTGATGCAGACCTTGCCGACCTTCGTCTATCTTATTCCGGCGATCGTGTTCTTCGGCATCGGCATGGTGCCGGGCCTGATCGCCACGGTGATCTTCGTGTTGCCCGCGCCGATCCGCCTGACCCATCTCGGGGTCAGTTCCACCCCCACCCCGCTGATCGAGGCGGCAGAGGCGTTCGGGGCCACCAAGTCGCAATTGCTGTGGAAGGTCGAACTGCCCTCGGCGCTGCCGCAGATCATGACCGGGTTGAATCAGACGATCATGCTGTCGCTGTCGATGGTGGTGATCGCGGCGCTTGTGGGCGCCGACGGGCTGGGTGTGCCGGTCGTCCGGGCACTCAATCAGGTGAACACCGCGCGGGGTTTCGAGAGCGGGTTCGTGATCGTCGTGGTGGCGATCATCCTTGACCGCATGCTGCGGATGGAGCGCCGAAAATGAGCGATACCCGTGTCGAATTCGACAATGTTTCCATCGTCTTTGGCGACAGGCCCCAGGCCGCGCTGCCCTTGATGGATGCCGGACAGGACCGGGGGCAGATCCAGCGCGACACCGGACAGGTGCTGGGTGTGCATGATTGTTCGCTGACCGTGGCGAAAGGCGAGATCCTTGTCCTGATGGGGCTTTCGGGGTCGGGCAAGTCCACGCTCTTGCGGGCGGTGAACGGGCTCAACCCGGTGGCCCGGGGCTGTGTGCGGGTGCATGACGGGACGGGTCTCGTCGACGTGACCCATGCCAGCGCCGAAGTCTTGCGCGACATGCGGTTGCGCCATGTGGCGATGGTTTTTCAGCAGTTCGGCCTTTTGCCGTGGCGGTCCGTGCGCGAAAACGTCGGGCTGGGCCTTGAGTTGGGGGGCCAGTCCAAGGCGGACCGAAATGCGCAGGTCGAGAAACAGCTGGCCCTTGTCGGGTTGACCGATTGGGCCGATCGCAAGGTGGCCGAACTGTCGGGCGGGATGCAGCAGCGCGTCGGGCTGGCCCGCGCCTTTGCCACGGATGCGCCGATCCTGCTGATGGACGAACCGTTCTCGGCGCTTGATCCGCTGATCCGGACCAAGTTGCAGGACGAGTTGCTGGAACTGCAACAGCGCCTGAAACGCACGATCATCTTTGTGAGCCACGATCTCGACGAGGCGTTCAAGATCGGCAACCGCATCGCCATCATGGAAGGCGGGCGGATCGTGCAATGCGGCACCCCGCAAGAGATTTTCCGCAACCCCTCCAACGATTACGTGGCCGATTTCGTGCAGCATATGAACCCGCTGGGCGTTCTGCGCGCCCGGGACGTGATGCGCGCGGGATCACCCGCCGCAGGAGCGATGACCGTCGATGCCGATGCGCGGGTGCAGGAGGTGATGACCACCCTCGTGAGCAGCGATATCGACCTTGCGGTGGTCGACGGCGGCACACCCGTCGGGGTGATCGGCAAGAACGATGTGCTGGCCTACCTGTCGGATCCGACCGGGTCGGCAACGCCACCGCAGGTCTAGGAGGGGGCTTGCCGGAAAAGTTGCGCGCGGCGTACATTTTTCCACACGGCCCCTTGTTACGTATTCCATTTTTGCTATATGTCTGTCCAGACCAAGGAGAGTTGAAAGATGACACCCAAAGTCACCGGATTTTTCGACGATGCCACGAATACGATCTCGTATGTGGTGCAAGACCCCGAAGGCAGCGCCTGCGCGATTGTCGATTCCGTGCTGGATTTCGATTACGCGTCCGGCCGCACCGACACCAAGTCCGCCGACGCGATCATCGCCTTTGTCCGGGAAAACGGCCTGGACGTGCAATGGCTGCTGGAAACCCATGTCCATGCCGACCACCTGAGTGCGGCCCCCTATCTGCAAGAGGCGCTTGGCGGCAAGGTCGGGATCGGCGACCGGATTCAGGTGGTGCAGGACACGTTCGGCAAGGTGTTCAACGAAGGCACCGAATTCCAGCGTGATGGCAGCCAGTTCGACAAGCTGTTTGTCGAGGGCGACAGTTTCCATATCGGCCAGATGCGCGCGGATGTGCTGCATACGCCGGGCCACACGCCGGCCTGTCTGACCTACGTGATCGGTGACGCGGCTTTCGTGGGCGACACGCTCTTCATGCCCGATTTCGGCACCGCACGCTGTGACTTCCCCGGCGGATCGTCGGAGGTGCTGTACGACTCGGTCCAGAAAATCCTCTCCCTGCCCGACCAGACCCGCATTTTTGTCGGTCATGATTACAAGGCGCCGGGCCGCGACGACTATGCGTGGGAAACCACGGTGGGCGACCAAAAGGCCGGGAACGTACATGTCGGCGGCGACGCCACCAAGGACAGCTTTGTCGAAATGCGCGACGCCCGTGATGCGACGCTGGCGATGCCGAAACTCATCATCCCGTCGTTGCAGGTGAACATGCGCGCCGGGCAGATGCCGCCCGCCGACGAGGAGGGCAAAGTCTTCCTCAAGGTCCCAGTGAACGGATTGTAAGAACATGAACCCTGATTGGATTTACGGACTGGTCGGCGGTGCGCTGATCGGCACGGGCGGCGCGGTTTACCTGCTGGCAAACGGGCGCATCATGGGCGCGAGCGGCATCATCGGCGGGCTTGTCGATGGCAGCGGACGCAGCACGATGTCGGAACGCCTGAGCTTTCTGGCCGGACTTGCCCTCGTCCCGGTGGCGATGCTTTTCTTTCTAGGTCCGAAGGACACCCATGCGACGGGCAACTTTGCCCTGCTCATCGCCGCGGGCCTGCTGGTGGGGATCGGCACGCGTCTGGCCAATGGCTGCACCTCGGGACACGGCGTCTGCGGGATTTCGCGCCTGTCGCTGCGCGGCATGGTCGCGACCGTGTTCTACATCCTCGCCGGTGGTCTGACCGTCGTTTTGTTCCGTCACCTGCTGGGGATCATCTGATGCGCAATCTCTTCGCTCTTGTCGCCGGTGGCCTCTTCGGCGCCGGGCTGTTCATCTCGGGCATGACCGACACCCGCAAGGTGCAGGGCTGGCTGGATATCTTCGGCGAGTGGGATCCGACGCTGGCCTTCGTGATGGGTGGCGCGATCCTCCCGATGGCGATTGCCTGGCGCGTGGCCGAAAAACGCCGCTTCGCGCTGACGGGCAATGCCATGCCGCCGCCGCCGGAACCCAGGCTCGGGCGCAACCTTGTCGTCGGGTCGGTGCTGTTCGGCATGGGCTGGGGGCTTGTTGGCCTCTGCCCCGGCCCGGCGATCGCGTCGCTCAGCTATGGCGGCGTCGAAGGCCTGGTGTTTCTCGGAGCCATGCTCGCCGGGATGAGCGCCATGCCAAGCCTGCGGGCATGGCTGGACAGGCCCGCGACAGCGCAGTAGGAGTTTGCTATGGATATACGCCCCATCACCGACCGCTACAGCGTTTCGCCGCAGATCGACCCGGAAGATGCCGCCGCCATCAAGGAGTCCGGCATCACCACGGTGATCTGCAACCGACCGGATGCCGAAGTGCCGCCGTCGCATCAATCCGACGCGGTGCGTGCGGCCATCGAGGCCGAGGGCATGCGCTTTGAAGTCCTGCCGATCACGCATCAGACGATGACACCGGATCGCATCGCCCAGCAGACCGCCATCGTGGAGGCGTCCGACGGACCGGTTCTGGCCTATTGCGCATCGGGCACCCGTTGCTCGATCGTCTGGGCGCTGGGGCAAGCCGGACAGCAGAGCGCGGACGAGATCCTCGCGGCGGCGGGGCGCGCGGGCTATGATCTGACCGCGTTGCGCCCCACCCTCGAGGCTGCAGCCGCCGCCAAGGGTTAGGGTTCGCCCGTTCCAAGCGGTTCGGGCAGGTCTGGCGTCAGATCCTCCAGCGCCTTTTCGAGTTGGCCGTCGAGGGCAAGGTCCGCGGCGGGGACCGGAAGCGATGTCGCCAGCGGCACCCTATGCGGATCGGCGTCAACCGGACCGGGGTCGGCTGCGGGTTTTGCTGTGCTGGCCTGATGAAAGGGCGATCCGTCCCATCCGATCCGCACGGCACGGAATCCGTTGATCTGACCCAGCTTGCCGCGCGCCGCGATATGGCCACCCTGCACGACAAGCGTGGCAGAGGTCACCGCCTGCGACGAAATCGGCAGGACATCTCCGGCCTTCAGCGCCTGCGCCTTGTGCAACGGCAGATGCACGCGCGTGAGAACCGCCTGCATGCGGGCCGGAACCAGCCTGAGCACGGCCTGGTGTTTGCCGGCCGCAGGCGGGGATGCGTCCTCTGCCGGTTCGGGCGGTTCCGGGAACAGGAAATGCGCCCGGCCGCGCCGAGTGTCCTGTGCCAGGCTGACGTCGAATTCCGTGAGATGATACCGCGCCGCGTCAAGCGCCAGCCCGGCTGTCTGGGCATCCTCTACCAAGGCTCCGAAGCGATACCCCTGCAGATGCGCCATCTCGGGCTGACCGGCCAGCATCGACGCGAAACGCGGCAAGGCCGCATCGAGCAGCGGCGCCATCATAGCGGCATCGGTGGGGGTATAGCGACGCGTGTCCGTGGGAAGCCGCGTGACCTTGCCCAGGGTCTGCACCTCGATCAGACCGGTGACGAGGGCGCGGTCGAAGGCGGCCAGACCGCACGGCCCCGCATCGTTCTCGAGCAGGATCAGCAGCGCGTCGTCTTCCATCCGGTCCATCAGGCGTTCGGCACGCAGAGAAAGGTCGTCGGACGCCTCCACCGCCAAACCCAGCCCCCAGAGCGCATCCGCCGCGATGGACAGCCCGCGCCCCAACGCACGCGGCAAGGACACGGTGCCGACACCCAGCGCCCTGCGCTGCGCGATGGCTTTGCGTTCAAGAACCGTTTCGGCCGCATCTTCGGTCATGGTTTCGCTGCTGTCCCTCTGCCGCACAGTCCCGGTCATGGCCCCGGTTATGGCGGGAATTGGTTACCAAGGGTTTAGCAGGACGCGATCCGAGGCGGCTATTGCGCGGCCAACGCCGTGCGATAGGGCAGCACGACCCGGAAATTGGCGCCGCGCAGGGCCGGAACGTAATCGACCGACCCGCCCAGACGCGTCATGACCTGCCGGCAGATGGCGAGGCCAAGCCCCGCGCCGCCCGCCTTCTGATCGCTGACGCGGGCGAATTTCTCGAAGATCATGTCCACCGCCTCGGGGGCGATGCCGGTGCCGTTGTCCTGAAAGTCGATGACCACGCGGTCGGCCTCCTGCATGACGCGGATCGCCAGCCGCGGCGCCTTGGCGTCGCAGTATTTCCGCGCGTTCGCGATCAGATTGATGAAAACTTGGCTAAGCCGATCCAAATCCGTGTGCAGGACGATGTTTTCCTTCTCGAGGTCCCGCGAGATCTCGAACTTGGTACCATCCTCGCCGATCCCGGCAGAGGCCACCGCCCGATCCAGCGCATCGCGCAAGGTGCCGTCGCGCAGGTTGAGGTTGACCTGCCCGTTCTCCACGACGCTCAGATCCAGCAGATCGTCCAGCAGACGCGTCAGACGCTGCGCCTCGTCGTGAATGATCGACGCATAACGCGACTGGTCCTTCGGCTCCATCTCGTCGGTGTCGCGCAGGATCTCCGAGAACGCCCGAATGGAGGTCATGGGCGTGCGCAATTCGTGGCTGATCTGGCTGAGAAAGGCGTCTTTCTGGATCGACAGGCGGGTCAGCTTCTGGTTCGCGTTGCGCAGTTCCAGCGCGGTGCGGCTGAGCTCCTCGGACTGCTCCTTGAGCCGCGCCGAGTATTCGAGCATCTGCGCGGTCTCGTCGGCCACCGCCATCAGGTCCTCGACCGACACGGCCATGCCGCCGGTGATCTGCCCGACCATCGCATGGGCCGTCGCCGCGCCGACGGAGCTGCCCAGTTCGCGCTCCAGCACCTCGAGGAAATTCGGCGTAGGATCGGGCAGGTCTCCACCCACGCCCTGCTTGCGCGCGTGACTGGCGAACAAAGCCTGCGCCTCGCGGGCCCCCAGGATGCGCTGCGCCATGACCATCAGGTCCTCGGCCTGGGCACCGCCGCCTGACCAGCTTCTGGCGCTGGCCGAATGGTCGAAGATGTTCACGAACTGCGCCGCCTGAAGCCGTTCCAGCGGCGACGGGAAGGTCACCAGAGACACGAACAGGAAGGCCGACGTGTTGAACAGCATGCTCCAGAGCAGGGCATGCATCAGCTGGTCCATGCCGGTGATCCCGAACAGGGCGTCGGGGCGCAGCCATGTCAGGCCGAACAGCCCGGTCTCGATCACCGATGCGGGCAGGATCGTGCCCACGCCGAAGCTGGGCAGGTACAGCGTGTAAAGCCAGGTCACGAAGCCGATGGTCAGACCGGCAAAGGCCCCGAGACGCGTGGCCCCGCGCCAGAACATGCCGCCCAGCATCGCGGGCAGGACCTGGGCCAGCCCGCAGAACGCCACCAGACCGATGGACGCCAGGGCCTCGCCGCCGCTCGAAAGCCGGAAATAGAGGTAGCCCAGCATCACCACGCCGACGATCGAGATGCGCCGCGCCATCAGCACCGCCGCGCGCACGTCGCCCGACACGCTGGCCCCGCTTGGCCGCAGCCGCAGCCAGATCGGCATGACGATGTGGTTCGACACCATCGTCGACAGCGCGATCGCGGCCACGATCACCATGGAGGTGGCAGAGCTGAACCCGCCGAGGAAGGACAACATCGCCAGCCCGTTCTCGCCAAGCGCCAGCGGCACGGTCAACACGTAGAGGTCGGGGTTCGATCCGTCGGGCATCACGTTCATGCCGACAACGGCGATGGGCACGACGAACAGGCTGATCAGGCACAGGTACAGGGGAAAGGCCCAACTGGCGGTGCGCAGGTGGTTTTCGTCATCGTTCTCGACCACGAGAACCTGGAACGTGCGCGGCAGGCACAGAAACGCCGCGGCGGACAGGAAGATGAGCCCGGCCCAGCGGCTGCGATCCGCATGCCAATGGCCGAAATCCGAGGCGTCGATTTCCGACAGCGCGTTGCCAATCCCCCCGGACACACCCCAGACGACGAAAATCCCGACCGACAGCAGCGCCACCAGCTTGACCACCGCCTCGACCGCAATCGCCATCACGACGCCATCGTGCCGTTCCTTGGCATCAAGGTTCCGGGTGCCGAAGAGCACGGTAAACAGCGCCAGCCCCAGCGACAGCCACAGCGCGAGATCGGCCTGGCTGCGCGGCATGGCGCCGTTTTCCTGCGCCGCGAAGACCGAGAAGGACAAGGTGACCGACTGCAGTTGCAACGCGATATAGGGCGTGGTTCCGATCACCGCGAGGATCGTCACGCCGGCCGCCAGCAGGCTGGACTTGCCGTAGCGCGACGAGATCAGGTCGGCGATCGAGGTGATCTTCTGCGTGCGCCCGATGCGGATGAGCTTGCGCAGAAGCCACCACCAGCTGACCATGACCAATGTGGGGCCAAGATAGATCGTCAGGTATTCGAACCCGTTGCGCGCGGCGGACCCGACGGCGCCGTAGAACGTCCAGGCCGTGCAATAGATCGACAGCGACAGCGTGTAGATCAGCGGCGACCGCAGCCAGGCCTTCTTGCCCTGCAGGGCCAGGCGGTCCGCGACGAACGCCACGAGAAACAGAAAGCACACATAGGCCGCGCAGACCGCGATCAGAATGTTGAGCGTACTCATGTGTCTGTCCCGGTCTCGGAGCCCGTGTGCCGCTGCGCGCGGTCCGACAGCACCTGCGACAGGCCCCAGGTCAGGACGATGATCCCCGCCCAGACCGCGAAGATATAGATCAGGGCGGTCGCGCTGCTGACCGTGCCGTCACCGCTCTGCGGCCAGATCAGCGGCACGCTCCAGAGGATCAGGGCAAGAACCGGCGCAAGGCGGGCGGCATCCATCACGCGGCGGCGGCGATAGGTGCGCTTTTCGTGAAAGACCGCTTGCGAACCTGCCCTGGTCTTCCTCTCCGTCATTTGTCGACCAGTGCCCTCACCGTTTCCAGAACGTCAGCATTCGAGAACGGTTTGGTCATGAAGGCATCACATCCCGCCTGTTCCGCGATTTCCCGGTCCTTGGTCTGGCCCCGCGCGGTCAGCATCAGCACCGGCATCGACGCATGATCGGGGTCGTCGCGCAGTTCCCGCAGGATGTCATAGCCGCTCTTTCCCGGCAACATCACATCAAGGATGACGATGTCAGGCTGCCGTTCCCGTATGATGTCCACCGCATCCGCCCCGTTGGAATGAGTCTTCACCGACCATCCGTCCCGGGACAGGATGAAACTGATCGCCTCGATGATATTGGGCTCATCCTCGATGAGCAAAACCTGTCTTGACATGCACTCCCCCCGATGCCGCAAGCCGCTGGGCTTTTTGCCCTTTTTCGACCGCTCTGTGCAAACTATTACGAAGGCGGCGCAATCTGTCAAAGCTTCGTGCGTCCGGGGATGGTCATGATGGAGGGCTCGCGGCGGGCGTCGCAGTCCGGCTGTGGACAGATCCGGCAGGTCAAACCGACCTCGCGGATCGGCTCATGCGTGTCGCGCATCGGCTCGGGCACGATCAGCATGTGGCTTTCGAACAGCACGTCCTGCGCCAGGCGCGTCGGGCCGACGGGCTGCGAGATGCCGTAGGCCCGAAACCGCGCGGCCGTCCGCGTGGATTGCTGCATCAGCTCGGAATGCACCATCATCGGGCGCGCCAACACGCGATAAAGCGGCCAGAGCGCACAGCCCGCACCCAGACGCGGCAAGGGAAATTCCGGCAGCGGCTTGCGAAACGTGGTCACGCCCGACCCGTCGCAGATGGCCAGTCCGACAGGGTTCGGCAGGACGTCGTCGGGCAGATGCGCGAGGCGCCGCATGGCAGAGGCGACGTCGCAACCGAACCTGTCGGCGAACTTCATGGGATCGCTTCCGATGGCGGCGACAACATCTGCACAGGCCGCAAGCGGCATCTTCGCCGCGTCGTCCCTGTACCGTGTCAGCATGCGCGACAGGAGCCACCGCGCGGCGTGCGACAGCCCCTCGCCCACCTCATCGAGAGCCGCGTCGACATCGGCGGTCCGGGTCTCGAGCGCCGGAAAGTGAAACCCGACCTTCTGGAACACCGCATCCACCTCGTCTTGCGGGGCGTTGGTTTCGGACGCATCCGTGTCGGCCTTTTCCAGGTATTGCGCGAGATTGCGGCTGGTATCGGCAAGCCTGGCGCTGTCTTCGTAGATGTTGCGGTTGAAGCGGCGCTGCCATTCCGGCTCGATGTCGCCCGGTTCGGCAAGAATCGACGCGGCCGACCGGATCGCCGTCACCGTCGACAGCATCTCGTGCAGCGAGGCGGCAAGATGCGGATCATGTGTCAGACGGTCGGTCAGGGCCTCGACGCTTTGTTGCAGCGTCTCGATCCGGCGCTGACTGTTGGCCAGAAGCTCGGCCCAGCCGGGGAACCGGCCGGCGAATTCCTCGACCCGTGCGAATTCGGCTTCGGGCATTCCGCTGTCACTTGCCGCTTCGCGCAGGGTTGCCAGAAGCGTGGTCTCGGCGCCTTCTGTCAGCGAGGTGGGTTCGACCCCGAGCGCATTGGCGATATCGACAAGCAGTTTCCCGCCGATTCTGCGACGGTTGTGCTCGATGAGATTCAGGTAGGACGGCGAGATCTCGGCGCGCTTGGCCAGTTCGGACTGCTTGAGTCCGCTCATCACCCGACGTTCGCGAATTCGGCTGCCTGTCAGAGTGTCGCGGGGCATCGAAAAATCCTGTGGTGAATCAACACGCTTCTGCGCTGCAGAAAAAACAAATTTACAAAATTCTGCAACGCATTGTTCATTTTTTGACAGAAAAATCGTTCAGAGCAAAGCGCTTATTGCTATGTTTTCCGTGCATGGCCGATAATCACCTTGCACATAAGTGCGGTGTTGGCGGACGGAGGAACGCCGCCAGACCCTTAAAGACATTTGGGAGGATTATATGTCCAAAGGCAACCTGACACGTCGCGGCGTGCTCAAGACAGGTGCGGTCGCGGGCGCGGGTCTCGCGCTCCCCACGTATCTCTCGGCACAGGAAAGCGGATTTACCAACGCCCCGACGGGTTCGACCGTCACGCTGGGTTTCAACGTACCCCAGTCCGGTCCCTACGCGGACGAGGGTGCGGACGAACTGCGCGCCTATGAACTGGCCGTTGAACACCTGAACGGCGAAGGCGACGGCGGCATGCTGAACACCTTCTCGTCGAAGGCGCTTCAGGGCAGCGGCATCCTCGGCAAGAAGGTCGAGTACGTCACCGGCGACACGCAGACCAAATCGGACGCGGCGCGCGCATCGGCGAAGTCGATGATCGAAAAGGACGGCGCGGTGATGATCACCGGCGGGTCGTCCTCGGGTGTGGCCGTGGCCGTGCAGGCGCTCTGCCAGGAAGCGGGCGTCATCTTCATGGCGGGCCTCACGCACTCCAACGACACGACGGGCAAGGACAAGCGGGCCAACGGCTTCCGCCACTTCTTCAACTCGTACATGTCCGGTGCGGCACTGGCGCCGGTTCTGGCGGCCAACTACGGCACCGACCGCAAGGCCTATCACCTGACGGCCGACTACAACTGGGGCTACACCACGGAAGAAGCGGTGAAGTCGTCGACCGAAGCGATGGGCTGGGAAACCGTCGGCACGGTTCTGACGCCGCTGACGCAGACCGACTTCTCGTCCTACATCACGCCGGTCCTGCAATCCGACGCCGACGTTCTGGTTCTGAACCACTACGGCGGAAACATGGTGAACTCGCTGACCAACGCGGTGCAGTTCGGCCTGCGGGATCGTGTCGTCAACGGCAAGAACTTCGAGATCGTCGTTCCGCTCTACTCGCGCCTGATGGCGAAGGGTGCCGGTGCCAACGTGAAGGGCATCTTCGGCTCCACCAACTGGCACTGGTCGCTGCAGGACGAAGGCTCCAAGCAGTTCGTCCAGTCCTTCGGCACCAAGTACGGCTTCCCGCCGAGCCAGGCCGCGCACACCTGCTATGTCCAGGCCCTGCTTTACGCGGATGCCGTGGAACGCGCCGGGTCCTTCCAGCCCTGCGCGGTTGTCGAGGCGCTCGAAGGGTTCGAGTTCGACGGCATGGGCAACGGCCCGACCCTGTATCGTGCAGAAGACCACCAGTGCTTCAAGGACGTGCTGGTCGTGAAGGGCAAGGAAAACCCGACATCGGAATTCGACCTCCTCGAGATCGTCGAAGTCACTCCGGTCGATCAGGTCACCTATGCGCCCGATCACCCGCAGTTCGCCGGTGGCGCGCTGGGTTCGTGCAACAACGGCGCATAAGCCGCTGTTTCCCGAGGTGGGCCGCGCGGCCCACCTCGCCTCTTCTCCAGCCCGTTGCTGTTGCGGGCTGTCTGCACTTCCACACTTCTGACCGCAAAGGGTGGGGCAATGGACGCCATAATTCTGCAAATTCTCAACGGGCTCGACAAGGGCTCTGCCTATGCGCTGATCGCGTTGGGCCTGACACTGATCTTCGGCACGCTGGGCGTGGTGAACTTCGCGCATGGCGCGCTGTTCATGATCGGGGCTTTCTGCGCCGTGACCCTGTCACGCCTGCTGAGCCTCAGCCACAAGGTCGAAGTTCCCGGAGCGACCGACTTTCTCGGCAACCCGCAAATGCGGGACGTGCCCTATATATATGACATCTTCGGTGAATCACTGGGGGCCAGCATCATCGACTGGGCCGTGCCCCTGTCGATCCTCTTTGCCATCCCGGTGATGATCCTGATCGGCGTGATCATGGAACGCGGGCTGATCAAGCACTTCTACAAGCGCCCCCATGCGGACCAGATCCTCGTGACATTCGGCCTGGCCATCGTGTTGCAGGAAATCATCAAGTATTACTACGGTGCCAACCCGATCCCGACCCCGGCCCCGGCGGCCTTTGTCGGGTCGTTCGATTTCGGCGCGCTGATCGGGTTTGAGGCCGGACAGATCATCTATCCCTACTGGCGACTGGTCTACTTTGCCTTTGCGGCGCTCATCATCGGTGCGGTGTTTGCCTTCCTGCAATTCACCACCTTCGGCATGGTGGTGCGGGCCGGCATGGCCGACCGCGAGACCGTGGGGCTTCTGGGCATCAACATCGACAAGCGGTTCACCATCATGTTCGGGCTGGCCGCAGCGGTCGCGGGACTGGCCGGCGTGATGTACACCCCGATCAACTCGCCGAACTACCACATGGGCATGGACTTTCTGGTCCTGAGCTTCGTGGTGGTGGTTGTCGGCGGCATGGGGTCTCTGCCCGGTGCGGTGCTGGCAGGGTTCCTGCTGGGCATCCTCGAAAGCTTTGCCTCCATGCGCGAGGTCATCGCCATCATTCCCGGCATCAACCAGGTCATCATCTACCTTGTTGCCATCATTATTCTGTTGACACGTCCGCGCGGCCTGATGGGTCGCAAGGGCGTGATGGAGGACTGATCCATGTTCGGACTGGACAAAAAAGACGCATCCCTCCTGCTGATCGTCGCAGTGCTGGTGGCTTTCGCGCCCTTCTTTCTGAACCCCTTCCCGGAAGGGTCGGGCTGGGCGCAGTTCAACGCGGGGTATCCCGACCTGATGCAGCGCTTCGTGATCTTCGGCATCTTCGCAATCGGGTTCAACATCCTCTTCGGCCTGACCGGCTATCTCAGCTTCGGTCACGCCGCCTTCCTCGGGGTGGGGTCCTACGCCGCGGTGTGGATGTTCAAGCTGCTCAGCATGAACGTGATCCCGGCGATCGCCCTTGCGGTCATCACCGCCGGCGCCTTTGCCCTGATCATCGGCTATGTCAGCCTGCGACGGTCGGGCATCTACTTTTCGATCCTGACGCTGGCCTTCGCGCAGATGTCCTTTGCGCTGGCCTATTCGGTCCTGACCCCGATCACCGGCGGTGAAACAGGTCTGCAACTGGCGCTGGACGACCCGCGCATCTTCGGCGGTGCGGCGACCGAAGGAAACATTCCCGTACCGGGCTTCTTCGGCCTGGAAATGCGCGACAGCGCCCAACTCGTGCTGGGCAACTGGGTCTTCACCTTCAACGTCGGGTATTATTTCGCGGCGATCATCATGTTGCTGTCGTTCTACCTGTCGATCCGCATCTTCCGGTCGCCCTTCGGCATGATGCTGCGGGCGGTCAAATCGAACCAGCAGCGCCTGAACTACACCGGTCTGAACCCGCGCCCCTACACCTTGGCGGCCTTCGTGATCTCGGGCATGTATGCCGGTCTGGCCGGTGGCCTGATGGCCTCGATGGACCCTCTGGCCGGCGCCGAACGGATGTTCTGGACCGCCTCGGGCGAGGTGGTGCTGATGACCATTCTCGGCGGTGTCGGCACGCTGATCGGGCCGGTTCTGGGTGCCGGGATGATCAAGTACATGGAAAACATCATTTCCAAGATCAACTCGGACATCCTGCACAGCTGGTTCGCCTTCCTGCCCGACGGGCTCGAGGACCTGGTCGTGACCCTGATCTACCCGTTCATCGGCAAGGGCTGGCACCTGACGCTTGGCATCGTGTTCATGCTGGTCGTGATCTTCCTGCCCGGCGGCCTTGTGCAAGGCGGTCAGAAACTCGCCGGGCTCTTTGGCCGCAAGAAGGCGCAAGAACCCAAGAACGCAACCACCGAACCCGCGGAATAAGGAGACGGACAGATGGGCATTCTCGAAGTCAAGGACGTCAACAAACGGTTCGGTGGCCTGCAAGCGCTCGGCAATGTGAACCTCAGCGTGGCGGAAAATACCTGCCACGCGATCATCGGCCCAAACGGGGCCGGCAAATCCACGCTGCTCAACTGCCTGGTGGGCAAGCTGATCCCGGACACCGGGTCGGTGATGTTCGACGGACAAAGCGTGCTGGGCCGCACCCCGTTCGAAATCAACCAGATGGGCATTTCCCGCGTGTTCCAGACGCCAGAGATCTTCGGCGATCTGACGGTCATGGAAAACATGCTGATCCCCTGCTTTGCCAAGCGGGACGGATCGTTCGCCCTGCACGGCATCCGATCGGTCTTCAGCGAATCCGGACTTCGCGATCAGGCCGAACAGATGCTGGAAGAGGTCAACATGCTGGACAAGCGGAACATGCATTCCGCCTCCATGTCGCGTGGCGACAAGCGGCGTCTGGAAATGGCGATGTGCCTCGTGCAGAACCCCAAGCTTCTGCTGCTGGATGAACCGACAGCGGGCATGGCGCGGGCCGATACCAACAACACGATCGACCTCCTCAAGGAAATCAAGGAAAAGCGCAACATCACCATCGCGATCATCGAGCATGACATGCATGTGGTGTTTTCCCTGGCCGAACGGATCACCGTTCTGGCGCAGGGAACCCCGCTGGTCGAGGACACGCCCGAGAACATCAAGGGCCACCCCAAGGTCAAGGAAGCCTATCTTGGCGAAGCGGCATAACGCCCGCGTGGTCGAAAGGACAAGACAATGAACGTCAGACCCGATTTTTCGAAAAACGCCAACGCGGCCCAGACCGCCCCGGCCTTTCTCTCTGTCTGGGACATGCACAGCTATTATGGCGAAAGCTATATCGTGCAGGGCATTTCGTTTAACGTCCACGAGGGCGAGATCCTTGCCCTTCTGGGCCGAAACGGGGCCGGCAAGACCACGACGCTGCGCTCCATCGCCCGCATGGACAGCCCGCAGGTCAACCATGGCGAGATCTGGCTCGACCATCAGCCGCTGCACAAGATGAAATCCTACGAGGCCGCGGGCGTCGGGCTTGGGCTTGTGCCCGAGGACCGCAGCATCATTCCCGGCCTCACGGTCGAGGAAAACCTGCAACTGGCCCAGATCGCACCGCCTGTCGGCTGGTCGATCGAACGCATTTACGACCTGTTTCCCCGTCTCGGTGAACGCCGCAAGCAGGAGGGCGTGACCCTGTCCGGCGGCGAACAGCAGATGCTGTCCATCGCCCGCGCATTGGCCCGCGACATCAAGGTGCTTCTGTTGGATGAACCCTATGAAGGTCTGGCGCCGGTGATCGTGGACGAGATCGAGAAAACCCTGCGCGTCATCAAGGAACAGGGGATGACGACAATCCTCGTGGAACAGAACGCGGTGCGGGCTTTGCAACTGGCGGATCGCGCGATCATCCTCGATACGGGTTCGATCGTGTTCGATGGTACCGCAGAGGAGGTTCTCGAAAACGAGTCCCTGCGGTCGGAATATCTCGCGATCTGACCCACATTTTTGAGCCTTGCGACCCAAGCCGCCCTTGCCATTTCCCGGCGGGGCGGTTTTTCTTTTCAGGAAAGAGGAGGACACATCATGACCGATACGACCTTTCCCCCATCGGAAGACCAGGTGAAGACAGCCCATGTTGATTTGGCGCGGTATGAGGAGATGTATGCGCGGTCGGTGTCCGATCCCGAGGGGTTCTGGGCCGAAGCGGCGCAGCGGCTGGACTGGATGAAGGCACCGACGCAGATCAAGGATGTCGATTTCACCCTGGGCCAGGTCAAGATCAACTGGTTCGCCGATGGCACGCTGAACGTGGCGGCGAACTGTGTCGACCGGCATCTGGCGACGCGCGGCGATCAGACCGCGATCATCTTCGAGCCGGACGATCCCAATGAACCGGCCAAGCACATCACCTACCGCGACCTGCATCGCAGTGTCTGCCGGATGGCCAACATCCTGGAATCGATGGGCGTGCGCAAGGGCGACCGCGTGGTGATCTACCTGCCGATGATCCCCGAAGCCGCCTATGCCATGCTGGCCTGCGCCCGCATCGGCGCGATCCATTCCATCGTCTTTGCGGGCTTTTCGCCCGACGCGCTGTCGGCCCGCATCAACGGGTCGGACGCCAAGGTGGTGATCACCGCCGACGAGGCCCCGCGCGGCGGCCGCAAGACCGCGCTGAAATCCAACACCGATGCGGCGCTGCTGCACTGCAAGGACAGTGTCAAATGCCTTGTCGTCAAGCGCACGGGTGGGCAGACCACGTGGATCGACGGGCGCGACTTTGACTATAACGAGATGGCGCTGGAGGCGGATGACTATTCCGCCCCGGCTGAAATCAATGCCGAAGACCCCCTTTTCATTCTCTACACATCGGGCTCGACCGGGCAGCCCAAGGGGGTTGTGCACTCAACTGGTGGATATTTGGTTTACGCCGCCCTGACGCATGAAATTACCTTCGATTATCATGAAGGCGACGTTTACTGGTGCACCGCCGATGTCGGCTGGGTGACCGGGCATTCCTATATTGTTTACGGGCCCTTGGCGAACGGCGCGACGACGCTGATGTTCGAGGGCGTGCCGACCTATCCGGACGCGTCGCGCTTCTGGCAGGTCTGCGAGAAACATTCCGTCAACCAGTTCTACACGGCGCCGACGGCCATTCGCGCGCTGATGGGGCAAGGTGACGAATTCGTAACGAATTGCGATCTATCCTCGCTCAAGCTTCTGGGCACGGTGGGCGAACCGATCAACCCCGAGGCGTGGACCTGGTACAATGACGTGGTGGGCGGTGGCCGCTGCCCGATCGTCGACACCTGGTGGCAGACCGAAACCGGCGGGCACCTGCTGACCCCGCTGCCCGGCGCGCACGCGACCAAGCCGGGGGCTGCGATGAAGCCGTTCTTCGGCGTGGTGCCGGTTGTGCTCGATCCGCAATCGGGCGAGGAAATCCACAGCTCCCCCACCGAGGGGGTGCTGGCGATCAAGGACAGCTGGCCGGGGCAGATGCGCACCGTCTGGGGCGATCACGACCGGTTCGAGAAGACCTATTTCTCGGACTACAAGGGCTATTACTTCTCGGGCGACGGCTGCAAGCGCGACGCCGACGGGGATTACTGGATCACCGG
>NZ_JAIPUT010000037.1 GCF_020055635.1 Marivita sp.
GCCCGTCATAGGAGATCGCGTTTTCGGGCATACCAGGCATACCGGACAGCGACTTGCTCAGAGTTATCACCATTGCTTTGCCTCCCGCCTTGTTGATTGCGGCCAAGCCGTGCGACCCGTCGTCGAGCGATCCTGCCAGCACAATGCCGATGATGCGCATGCCCCCGAATTCCGCCAAAGAGTTGAAGAGCAGATCGACGGTTCGATTGCCGTGCATCCGATCGGGATCGAACGACACTGTGCCTGGACCTGTCGCGGTTTGATGCCGCTCCTTTGATAGCATTTACTGCAACAAAGGAGACTGACTATGGGACTGAAACGGACGGACGAATTCCGCAAGGACGCTGTGCGGATCGCGTTGACCAGTGGGCTGACGCGCAAGCAGGTGGCTGACGATCCGGGTGTCGGCATGTCGACACTGAACAAGTGGATCACGGCAAACCGAGAGACGGACGTGGTGTCGAAAGAGGATCTGAGCCTCATTCAAGAGAATGATCGGCTGCGCCGCGAGAACCGCATTCTCAAGGAGGAAAGGGAAATCTTAAAAAAGGCGACTGTGTTCTTCGCGAGCCAAAAGCCATGAGGTTTAGGTTCATCGAAGAGCACCAATCCGTATTTGCCATCGGTCGGATGTGTCGTGTTATGAATGTCAGCACGCGCGGTTTGCGGGCATTCCGCAATCGCACTGCCAGCAACAGACAGCGGTCTGATTTAGTCACCTTGGCGCACATCAAAGAACAGTCCCGCCTCAGCCTGGGCAGTTACGGTCGACCACGGATGACGGAGGAGCTGAAGGAAATTGGCTTGGACGTTGGGCATCGCCGCGTAGGCCGCTTGATGCGTCAGAACGGCATATCGGTCGTGCGAACGCGCAAACACAAGGTCACGACAGATAGCGACCACAAGTTTAACATCGCGCCAAACCTGTTGGATCGTGACTTCAAAGCTGATGCGCCAAATCAGAAGTGGGCTGGCTCCTCTCGGGACATTTCCTGCGGAAATACCCTGCCGGGCAATGGACATCAGCTATGTCTGGACCCGCGAAGGCTGGTTGTATCTGGCCGTGATCCTGGACCTGCACTCGCGTCGTGTCATCGGCTGGGCCGTGAGTAACCGGATGAAACGTGATCTGGCGATCCGGGCGCTGAACATGGCCATCGCATTCAGGACACCGCCCAAGGGCTGCATTCACCACACGGATCGCGGCAGCCAATACTGTTCTCACGATTATCAGAAGATCCTGCGCCAACATGGCTTCCAGGTCTCGATGAGCGGCAAGGGCAATTGTTATGACAATGCCGCCGTCGAGACGTTTTTCAAAACCATCAAGGCAGAGCTGATCTGGCGACGGTCATGGGAAACACGGCGGCAAGCCGAAATGGCAATCTTCGAATACATCAACGGCTTCTACAATCCGCGCCGCCGCCATTCAGCACTGGGCTGGAAAAGCCCAGTCGCTTTCGAGCGAAAGGTGGCCTAAACGAGCACCGCGGGCGGCACAAAAACGGGACAGGTCCATATAGATATCCAGTGTCCGATCACGGAAGCCCCATTTCCGTGGACCGTAGTACAAATCGTAGAACGGACCGTTTGACGTGCAGGTTGATCACGAGTCAGAGGCTGGTGGGGAGGACATGACGCGGTGACGGCTGTAGGAGAGGCCCCTCGCCCTCGTCGTCGAGGGTTCCCCATGATCACGTCGGGCACGCTTTTGGCGCCGGCGTTTTGCGACCAGCGCGTTCTTGCACCCGACCGGAACCGCTGCCCCGTCGCCAAACCCAAACGCCTCAAAAATCGGCATCGCCAAGAACGGAAATTTGCGTTCCCACGACGTCGACTTCGGTGTCGGATCGGCCGTACACCGTCACAAAGACCGTGCCGGTATCCGAAGTCGACTCGTCGGTCATGGTGTAGTCGAATCTGTCCACGGCCCTTTGTCCATCCTCGAGCGCATCCAGCGCCGGAGACGTCAGAGGGTCATAGATGATGACCCCGTCGGCGGTCCATTCGATCACGGCTCCCAGTTCGCTTTGCGCCGAGACGGCTTGGACCGACAGAGGGGCGCTGCCGGGATTGACATCGTTTGCCAGCAATTGCGTGGCCGCAATCGCCAGCGGCGCGTTTTCATTGGTAAAGAAGGGTGCTGTCGGTTGCCCGTCGGCATCGAAAATACGCGCCGCAATGGAGCGTTCGTATTCCGAGAGGAAAGGTGCGGCCAGATGGGTCCCATCGCTCCGGGCCCAGGCGATCATGAACCCGCCATTGGACAGGGCGATCACATCGGACCCCGCGTTCCAGAGATAGGGATTATTCACCTGGAACGTGTCCCCCAGTGGGGTGCCATCGAAATCGAACAGTCTGGCGCTGACGCGCTGGTCATCCGGTCCGCGCCCCTCTGTGGTCGTTGTCCAGGCGATAGCGATCTTGTCGTCGCCGAACGCAACAGCGCTTGGGCCACCATGTGACTCGGTCAGGTTCTGGCTGACGTCCAAGTCCGGGCTTGCAGCCACGCCGTTTTCCGTGAAAAGCTTCATCTTGATCTGCTTGGCGTAGTCCGGTTCGATCCCGGTTTCGTACCCCCAGACGATCGCGAAATTCCCTCCGTCCAGCGCGACAGGAACCCCGGACGCGTTTGGACCGCCATAGGGGACAAGACCTTCCGCCAGGAAAATCTCCTCCGACGCAGGGAGGCCGTCCGCATTGAACACTTGCGCGAGGATAACCCCGTACCAGCTGGTCCAGGTCACGACAAACTGGCCATTTTCGAGCGCCGTGACCGCTGGCAATAGCGGCTCTATGTCGTTGATCAAAAACGCGTCCGACACGGGTGTGCCATCGGACTCGAATATGCGCACTCCCATGCTTCCCTGACCGTTCTCCCACACAACGACGAACTGCCCCGTGGGCAGCGTGGCTACGGCGGGACGAAAAGAGTCTGAATCGGCGTCCTTGACACGGATGTCCGGCTCGACCGGCGCGCCATCCGCCGCAAAGATCTGCGCAGTGATGCCATAATCCCGGATAATCACACGTTCCTCGAATGCCGACACGATGACGAATCGATTCTCCGACAAGGGGGCCACGTCCGGCACCAGCAGCGGAAACGGTGACACAACCGGGAATTCCGCGACTGCCTCGCCGCCACCGGGGTTCAGAACGCTTGCCAGAACCCTGCCATAGGTCGCGACAACCTGGCCATTCGACAATTCGGCGATATTCGGATTGTAGCCATATTGGAAGACCGTCGCTTCACCGATCTGGAATTGCCCCAGACCGTCGTCATAGGCGATCAGCGTTTGCAGTTGATCCGTCTCTACCGCCACCGAGACTGTCGCAGTATCCAGAGCGGACCCGTCATATGCGGTATAGGTGAAACCGGTGCTGTCGCCGGCGGACACCTTTTCACCGCGGTTCTGGAAATCCACGACGCCGCCCGGAAAGACGCGGAACAGTCCGCCGCCGTCACCTTCGAACCAGATGCCGGGTTTGATCGCACGGCCATTGACGTACAGGATCGTCTCTGCGCCGGGATCGTTTTCAAGCAGATCGGTGTCATCGCTGACATCGCCAAGCCGGACCCAGGCCGTGCCGGCAGCGTCGAGTGTGCTCTGCTCTACCGAAAACCAGTCGTTCTGGGCGAAATCCGCATCCGGGTCGATCGTGAGCGTCACTATTGCGGTGTCCTGAGCGGACCCGTCGGAAGCCGTGTATGTAAAGCCGGTGCTGTCTCCGTCGGATACCTTTTCGCCCCGATTCCGGAAATCGACCACGCCGCCGGGAAAGACGCGAAACTGCCCCCCGCCGTCGCCGTCGAACCATGCGCCGGGCAGGATCGGACTCCCGTTGACATAAAGGATCGTGTCGGCTCCGGGATCGTTTTCCAGCAGGTCCGTGTGATTGTTCCCCTCACCGATCCGGAACCAGCTGGCGCCGTATCCGTCCAGCATGTCGGACGAGACGGTGATGGAATCGTCTTCAGCGAAACCCGGTCCCGCGGTGCGGGCCTCGGAGTACGTGATGTCGTTCAACTCCCGAAGAGCGGACTCCTTTCGCAAGGATCCGCTGGCGAGCGGTGAAACCGATGATGTAAAGAAATCCGACAAGGCCATGGTTTGACTCCTCCCCAAAGTCACCAATTCGCGTCTTGTCCAAACGGCATTCCCAGGAATGCGGGCAGTCGGAAAAACGTATCGAGATCAATTGCCGTGCAGGCTTTCAATTCAAAAAGACTGACCACCATCGACCAGACACATCATCCTGACAGGCACCCACCATGCCGACTAGGACCGTCAAAAAAAGACGTCCCAGCATAGACCCGACTGGCGTCGATCGACTTGATCTGTGTCAATCCGTTGCGAAAGCCGATGACGAGGGGGCAGGATGCCCCGACAGCACGGGGCACTCCAGGCGCGGGGCACATCTTAACGGTCTTTCAAGCTGCCCGCGCCACCGCGACGGTCACCATCCGCGTCATCGGCGGGGTCAGGCGGTCGGCTCATCGAAACGTGGAAGAGGCGGCACAACGCATCCGTGCTTGGGCTGGTCCCGCTCTGTTCCCGTGCCGATCAGGCGACGCGGTTTCCTTGACTCCAGACGCCGCGCAGAAGCGGCGTGTTGCCGACACGGGACACCCGGATGACGTCTCCACGTTGGCCGATTGCGAGGCTGCCGCGATCGGTCAGACCGGCGGCTTTTGCGGGGTTCCGGCTGACGCAGGATATGGCTGCGGACAGGTTGCCCCAGAGGTCGGCCAGTTGGAATGCCGACAGGAGCAGCGCCGCGGGGACGTAATCGGAGGAGATGATGTTGAGCATCCCGGCGTCGGCCAGTTCACGGGCTGCGACATTGCCGGAATGCGATCCGCCGCGCACGAGGTTCGGCGCGCCCATCATCACCGCGATGCCATGCGACCGGCAGGCGGCCGCAGCTTCGCGGGTGGTCGGGAATTCGGCAAAGCCCACGCCATTGGCGGCCGACGCATTCACCTGGTCGGCCGTGGTGTCATCGTGGCTGGCCAGGACTGCACCATAGCGGCGGGCTTCGGCGACGGCGCCTGCCTGGTGCTTGTCTCCGAACCTGGCCTGCAGGGTCTTGAGGTTGGCGACATGTTCGGCAAATTCGATATCGTTCAAGCCACGTTTTTTCATCACGTATGTCCTGAGCGCGGTCAGGTCCCTGAACTGTCGTTGACCGGGTGTGTGGTCCATGAGACTGACAATGCCGACACGGTCTTCGGGGCCGAAGGTCGCCATTTCTTCTAGCAGGGTTTCAGAGCAGATCTCGGCCCTCAGATGCAGGAAATGGCTGATCTTGAAATGCCCTGCCGCCCGTGTTTCCAGCAATTCATCCGCCAGTTTGCGGGCATATGGGCCGTAGCCTGTATTTGCGTTGTGGATCGATCCCACGCGCAAAGCGTCGAACACGGTCGTGATCCCGGTCGATGCCAGTTCGGCGTCATGGGCAAGCAGCGCCGGAAGATGCGGCCAATCGACCTCGGGGCGTGGTTCGATGTGACGCTCCAGGTTGTCGGTGTGCAACTCGACCAAGCCGGGCATGACGTAATCGCCCTGGCAGTCGACCGCGCCGACCGGCACGTCGTCGCCCTCTTGGATCCTGTCGATCTTTCCATCGGCGATGACGATCTGTCCGGTCATGACCTGTTCGGGCAACACCAGTTGGGCATTCGCCAGGTGCAGCACCTCGGCGGCGGTGCCGTCATGTGCCGCTGCCAAACGGTTGGAAATGAAGGGAGAATTCATGTCATTCACTCGCGTTGCGATCTGTTTCTTGACGCACCAGGGCGCGCCGGGCGGGTTAGGGGCGTCGGGAACCGGATGAGGTCGGGGGCCTGCCACGACTCGGTTCCGGACGATGTGCCCGGTCTTGATGACGGGATCATGACAGGGTGCGTTTCGGGCGCCGGAAACACTCGCCCAGAGGCGCTGGAGGCTTGGGCGGGCATCGTGAATCGGGCCATTGCTAGACCCTCGCAGGTTGAAGCGCGTCGAGCGCGCGCGCAACCGTGTCTTCGAGCGCACCATCATTCGCGATGGTCACCACGTTCAGCCCCGTGGGCAACGCCTTGTCGGCCTGTGCGAGCCGCGCGGCGATCTCGGGTGCCGTTTCGCGCGCTCGCCCGGCGAGCCTTCGGGCCAGCGTGTCAGGGGAGGCGGTGATGTTCAAAACGGTCAGGTTCGGGAAAACCGTGCTGGCCTGTTTAAGGGCGCTGCGAGAGAAATTGGCCAGGCAATCCGCGCCGGCTTGCACGTCCGTCAGAACATCCGCCGGGATGCCGTAGGATAGCCCATGCGCAGACCAATGGACACAGAATGCGCCGCTTTGGGCGGCTTTGGTAAAGCCGTCCAGAGCCACGGCGTCGTAATCTTCGCCCCCCAACCCCGGCGCGCGGGTGATGGTGCGGCGAACGAGGCGCATGTCCGGACGGGCCGCGATCATGCCGGTCATGATGCTGTCCTTGCCGACACCGGACGGGCCGACCACGGCGATGAGGCGACCGGGTTTCATGCCGCACGTGCCGGGGTAAAGCGGCTGACATCGATCTCGCGGTCGCAGACGCGGGTGCGCGCGGCCTCGTCGTGGAAGATGCCGACAATCGCGGCTCCGCGCGCCTTGGCGTCCTCGATCAGCGACAGGACCACGTCACGGTTGGCCGCATCGAGGCTGGCTGTGGGTTCATCCAGCAGCATCGCCGGGTACGGGTGGGCAAAGCCGCGTGCGATGTTCACGCGTTGCTGCTCGCCGCCGGAAAAGGTCGTGGGCGACAGCGACCACAGCCGCTCGGGGATGTTGAGTTGGGTAAGTAGCTCTTCGGCCCTTGAGCGGGCCTCACCGCTGCCCATACCCACGGCGCGGAGCGGTTCGGCCACCACGTCGAGCGTCGGCACACGCGGCACCACGCGCAGGAACTGGCTGACATAGCCCAGTACCTCGCGGCGGATCCGGATGATCTCGCGCGGTTCGGCCTGCACCAGGTCGGTGCCGCCCACCCGGATCGCCCCGGACTGCGCGCGGTAATTGCCGTAGATCATCCGCATCAGGGTGGATTTGCCGGCACCGGACGCGCCGGTCAGCGCCACGCATTCGCCGGGGCCGACGCTCAGGCCGACGTTGCTCAGCACCTCGATCACCGCGCTGCCCTGGTTGTGCAGGGTGAAGGTCTTGGATACGTTGGAAAGGTCGATCATGGTCTCACACCTGCAAAACAGAGCTGACAAGAAGTTGCGTATAGGCGTGCTGCGGGTCGTCCAGCACCTGATCGGTCAGCCCGGCTTCGACCACGTGCCCGTCCTTCATCACCATCAGCCGGTCGGCCAGAAGACGCACCACGGCAAGATCATGCGTGACGATGACCGCAGACAGTCCCATGTCGCGTACCAGCCCGCGCAACAGGTCGAGCAAGCGCGCCTGCACGCTGACGTCCAGACCGCCGGTGGGTTCGTCCATGAACACAAGGCGTGGTGCGGTGACGAGGTTGCGGGCAATCTGCAAGCGTTGCTGCATCCCGCCGGAAAAGGTGGTCGGACGGTCATCGACCCGGCCCGCGTCGATCTCGACCCGGTCGAGCCAATCCACCGCCTTGCCGCGGATGTCGCCGTAATGGCGCGCGCCCACTGCCATCAGCCGTTCGCCCACGTTGCCGCCCGCGCTCACCCCCATGCGCAATCCGTCACGGGCGTGTTGATGCACAAAGGCCCAGTCGGTCCGGCCCAGCATGCGGCGTTCGGGCTCGCTCATCGTGACCGTGTCGCGGGGGCCGTGGCCCCGTGTATCGAACACAACCGACCCCGCGTCGGGCACCGAGTGCCCCGCCATGCAATTGAGCAGCGTGGATTTCCCGGATCCGGATTCGCCGACGATGCCCATGACTTCGCCGGGATAAAGGTCAAAGCCCACATCCGCGCAGCCGATATGCGACCCGTAGTGTTTGGTTACGCCCTGAACAGACAAAAGCGGGGTCATGCCGCGTCCTTTCCGCGATAACCGGCTGCCTGCCGGCCCTCGCAATAATCGGTGTCGGAACAGACGAACATGCGCCCGCCCGCATCATCGACGATCACCTCATCGAGGTAGCTGTCCGCGGCCCCGCACAGGCCGCAGGGATGATCGGCCTTGGTGGCCTCGAACGGGTGATCCTCGAAATCGAGGCTGACCACCCGCGTGTAGGGTGGCAGGGCATAGATGCGCTGTTCGCGGCCCGCGCCGAAGAGCTGGATCGCGGGGCAATCGCCCAGCTTGGGATTGTCGAATTTCGGGATCGGGGACGGGTCCATCACGTAGCGCGCCTCGACCTTGACCGGGTAGGCATAGGAGGTGGCGATATGGCCGTGGCGGCTGATGTCTTCGTAAAGCTTCACATGCATCAGCCCGTATTCTTCAAGGCTGTGCATCTTGCGGGTCTCGCTTTCGCGCGGTTCGAGAAAGCGCAGCGGCTCCGGGATCGGCACCTGGTAGACAAGGATTTGGCCCTCAGCCAGCGGCACCTCGGGGATGCGGTGGCGGGTCTGGATCACCGTCGCTTCGGTCGTGGCGGTGGTCGTGGCGACGCCTGCGGTGCGTTCAAAGAAGGTGCGGATCGACACGGCGTTGGTCGTGTCGTCGGCGCCCTGGTCGATCACCTTGAACCGGTCATCCGGTGTCAGCACGGCGGCCGAGACCTGTACGCCGCCGGTGCCCCAACCGTACGGCATCGGCATTTCGCGGCTGGCAAACGGCACCTGGTAGCCGGGGATCGCCAGCCCCTTGAGGATCGCGCGGCGGATCATGCGCTTTGTTTGCTCGTCCAGATAGGCGAAATTGTAATCGGTGGAGGGTGTCACAAGACTGTCTCACTGCTGTGGTTAATGCGACCCAAAGAGTGGCTGTCCGCAAACCAGGGGGTCCTATGGTCGCGTTGATGATTGAAGTGGTTATGGGGCTCGGGCTCACGCTTTTGGGGTGGTTGATCCTTGAACCTGTGCTGTTCCGCCTGCTGCCTCGGCTCGAGCGGCTGGTCCCCAGAGACCTGATCGGTCCGGATGGCTGGCTTGCCGACACGTCGAACCAGAGCGGCATTTTCGACCTGCCCCTGAAACGTCGTCGCGGTTGAGATCGGTGCGGCCAAGGTCATAGCACCCCCCGTTCGGTCAAGGCGGCTTCCAGCGCGCCGGATGACGTGAAATGGATGCCATCCATCCCGACCGCGCGCGCGCCGTCCACGTTGCGCATCGCGTCATCGATGAAGATGCAGGAGTCCGGCGCAACCCCGGCGCGGTCGCACAGAACGTGGAAGATACGCGGATCGGGTTTGATCATGCCCTCGCGGCCCGACACGACCAGCGTGTCGAACACCTCGTCCAGCCGCGGATGCGCCTTGAGCCCTTCGGGCCATGTTTCCGCCGACCAGTTGGTGATCGCATGCACCGGCGTGCCCTGCGCCTTGAGCCGGTCGAGGATGGCCCATGTGCCGGGGATCGGATCGACGACGGTGAGCGAATACAGCGCCACATATTCCGCGAAATGCGCGCGATCCTGCGGATCGTCGATGTGCAGCGCCAGGTCGGCAAAGCGTTCCCCGCCATCCGCGCGGGTGTTGAGCGCGAGGAAATCGGTGCGGTCCAGAAAGGCATGTGCGGCCTCGGCCGAGCCAAGCTGTTCCTGCCACGCCAAATGTGGCTGCCAGTCCACCAGAACCCCCCCAATGTCGAAGACGACGTGTTTCGTGGTCATGCTGTGGTCCTTTCCATCGGGGTGACCGCTCCGGGCATCGCCATAACAAGACCGCATTTCCCGGGCAGGGTCTCATCAAGGTGTTTGTGCGAGGTGCGATGGACTGGACGCTTATCCTGATCGTGCTGGGTTTCGTCGCTTTTCTTGGCGGGCGGGCATTTGTCGGCATCTGCTTTGAAGGCAGCTGGCTGAATTCGGTCTTCGACAGCGCCGATGATCTTGGCGGCGGCGAAGGTGACGATGGCTGCGGCGGGGATGGCGGCGGCGACTGAGGTCATTCCGCCGCCTCCTGATGCTGTCCCTGGGACGCCTCGACGTCGCGGCGCAGTTTGCGCACAAGCTCGAGTTCGGACTGGAAGTCCACGTAATGCGGCAGCTTGATATGTTCGAGGAACCCGGTCGCCTGAATGTTGTCGGCGTGGTACAGGACGAATTCCGCGTCCTGCGCGGGCGCGCCCACGTTGTCCTCGCCCAGTTCCTCCCACCGCAGCGCGCGGTCGACCAGCGCCATCGAGATCGCCTTGCGTTCGGTCTGGCCAAAGACCAGGCCATAACCGCGTGTGAATTGCGGTGGTTCGGTCTTGGAGCCTTTGAACTGGTTGACGGTCTCGCATTCCGTCAGGGTGATCTCGCCAATCTCGATGGCAAAGCCCAGCTCGGGGATCTCCATCTCGACCGGCACGGTGCCGATGCGCAATTCGCCGACAAAGGCGTGATTGCGCCCGTAGCCGCGCTGGGTGGAATAGGCCATCGACAGGGTAAAGCCTTCGTCGGCGCGGGTCAGGGCTTGTAGTCGCAGCGCGCGGTCGGCGGGCATTTCCAGCGGTTCGCGTGTGAGATCTGGCGGCGGCGTGTCGTCGGGCTGTGCCTCTTCGATCAGGCCTTCGCGGTTCAGGAACCCGGTCACATGCGGCACCGGGGCGAGATCGGCCTCGCGCATGGGCGCTTGAGGCACCTCGCCATCAGCGGCGAGTTTGAAATCCAGAAGGCGGTGCGTGTAATCAAAAGTGGGGCCAAGCACCTGCCCGCCGGGCAGATCCTTGAACGTGGCCGAGATGCGCCGGTCGCAGGCCATGTCGCCCGTATCCACGGGGTCAGAGGCGCCAAAGCGGGGCAGGGTGGTGCGATAGGCGCGGATCAGGAAGATCGCCTCGATCAGGTCGCCCCGCGCCTGCTTGATCGCCAGTGCTGCCAGATCGGGATCGTAGAGCGAGCCTTCGGCCATCACGCGATTGACGGCAAGGGCAAGCTGTTCGCGGATCTGCGCAATGGACAGTTCCGCCACCGCAGTGTCGCCACGGCGTTCCTCGGCGAGCCACGCATGGGCGTTCTGGATGGCGCGTTCACCGCCTTTGACCGCAACATACATATCAAAGAACCTTCGTACTGCGGGGCAGCGCCGCGATGCGGTCGCCGCTGGTGAAGAAGAAATCCAGCCCCAGCGGGAACAGCAGGGCGTTGTCCTGAAAGGCCTGTGTCTCGGGCAGGTTGAGCGCGGCGGTGTCGCGGATGCCGGGGCCGGTCAGGGTGGCTCCCTCTGTCGTGAGGTCCGCAGATTCGACGATCAACGTGGCAGAGCGATCCGGATATTCGGACGTGCCGATGGGGTAGATGGTCAGGGGTCCAAGCGCGTCCCATGTGCCAAGCGCGAACATGCAGGTCGCAGGGCCGGTCAGCGGTGCGCCGGTATGGAACGCGACCCACGCGCGCACGGCGTCGCAATCGGTGTTGCCCGCAAGATACAGCGGGGTTTCCGTGTCACACAGTGTCAAAAGTGCAACGCCTGCGGCAACCGACAGCGGCGCAGGAGGTGTTGCGCCTGACAGCGTGTGGATCGTGCCGGGGCGAGCCATCGCCTCCATCACGCCGCGAAACGCGTGTGCGGCATCGATGGCGGGGCTTGTGAATCCGCCCTCAAGCGTTTGCGCCTGCATCAGTCTTCCCCCCGGACCATTGTAAAGAAATCCACCTTGGTGGCGGCGGCCTTTTGTGCGCGCGTGGTGCGGCGTGCGGTCTGTTCCTGCTCCAGAGGCTCCAGCACCTTGGTGCGCAAGGTGGCGGCGGCATCGGTGAACATCAGCGCATCGACCAATGCCGCCGCTTCGGCGTCAGGTTTGCTGCGGCCCTGGATATAGGCATGTCCGACCTCGCCGTTGGTCAGCGTGAGCGCGCAGCGCGTGACGGTCATTTCACCAAGGTTGAACGGCGCGCCGGTGCAGCCCGCACGACCGCGCACCATGACGCTGCCGATCTCGGGCGCGCGCAGCCACGTGAAATCGGGGCGCGTCAGGGCGGCATCCAGAAGGGTGGCGATGCGCCCCTCGGGGGCCTTGGCCATCAGGCTCATCCAGGCCTTGCGATCCGGGGTCTGGTCGGTGGTGTCTTTCATCTCGACAACTTTGCGATTTTCTATACAACTAGACATATCATAGCAGGTTCGCCGGAACGAGACAGGGGAGATTTGTGAAATTTGAGTGACATGGCCCCGATTAAACGCAAGCGCACTCCGGTCTGGCAGGCCATCGCCACGGCCCTTCGGGCGGATATTTCCGAAGGGCGGTACCAACCCGGAGACCAGTTGCCGACCGAGGCGCAGCTTTCGGCGCGGTTCGGGGTCAACCGTCACACGGTGCGCCATGCGCTGTCGCATCTGGTGGAGGGCGGGCTGGTGCGGACCCGGCGGGGGGCGGGGGCCTTTGTGGCAGCCACGCCGACCGATTATCCCATCGGGGCGCGGGTGCGGTTCCACGAAAACCTGCTTGCCGCCGGGCGCAGGCCCGACAAGCGCATCCTCGATGTCGAGTGCCGGGCGGCCACCGCGGGCGAGGCGCGGGCGCTGCAGGTGGATCATGCTGCGCCGGTCTGCGCCTATCACGGGCTGTCGCTGGCCGATGACGCGCCGATTGCGCTGTTCGAAAGCGTCTTTCCGCTGGACCGTGTGGCGGGGATCGACCGACACCTGACCGAGACCAGCAGCGTGACCGAGGCCTTGGCCCGCGCCGGAGTGGCCGACTATACCCGCGCGAGCACCCGGCTGACGGCGGTTCTGGCGGACGTCACGCAGGCCCTGCACCTGCACCTGCGCGAAGGCGATCCGCTGTTGCGGTCGACCAGCGTCAATGTCGATGCGGCAGGCCAGCCGGTGGAATACGGGCGAACCTGGTTCGCCGGGGACCGGGTTACGTTGACGTTGGAGATTTGAGGTCATTCAAGGGTTGGCTTTGCCCGCTCTGGTACGCGTTGGGCAGCGCCTGAGAGCACGCCTTTCAGCGGTGCGCTTCGGTTGACCGAAGCCTGCTTAACGTGACGGGCGTGATCCCCAAGTAGGACGCAATCAACGAGTGAGTGAAAATATCTTCGTAGCCGGGGTAGGTTTCGCGGAACCATCGCAGCCGATCCGCGCCTCCGAGTGCGGCAAGACACCATTCGCGATCGACCTTTCGGCTCAACGTGTCGCGCAGAATGCCGTTGGCCCAATTGCGCACAGGTTCGGATTCGATCATGCGGTGTGATAGAAGATCCGTGTCGGTCCTGAAGAGTAGGGCGTCCGTTACTGCCGCAATCGACACAAGCGATGCATTGTTCCGTGTGCGAGCGATGTTCGGCGTGACGACACAGGGACCGACGTAAAACCCAACGCAGATTTCCTTGCCATCGTGATCGCAAATACTGCTTGTCAGACACCCTTCCAACAGAATGTACTCAGACGTCTCGGAGTTCTCTTGCCGGGCAAGATGTGCGCCCTTCCTCAAGCGTTTGGACGTCCAGCAAGACGCGAAATCGTCAGCACAGGCGGGGTCGGACAGGTCAGCTGACTGCGCCAGAAACGTCCGTAAATCCATGTGTGTGTGCCTTATCAAATGATAATGCCGGGCGTTCCGCCGTCTCGCATGTGTGACATGGTTCAAGGAGTTTGCAAAATGATGAATAATTTTTGGTTACGGCATGTCGGAAAAATCGCGATTTGCTCTGGGATGATCGGTGCATCGGTTTATTGGCTTATGATCAATGTGACACTCGCCCAGATCCAAGCGATTTCAGGCCAAGTGCCGTTTGACATGCGCCCGCTTGGGTATAGCCCTGCCGAGGCAGCAGCATTGCTTGATGGGCTAACTGCAGATGGGCGCGCATACTATCTTACGCACCAAATCCCCTTGGACACGATCTACCCAGCGATGCTTGCGCTTACTTTAGTCGCAATGATCCGTTGGTTTGGACAACGCATGAATGACAGCACACTTGTGCGCTTGGGTACTGCTGTCTCTATGGGGGCTGCGGCGTTCGATTATACTGAAAACCTTGGTGTTGCGGCCATGATTTTGACGTGGCCAGAGCCTGCCGACTTTTTGGTTAATGCGGCGAGCATAGCCACCATTGCCAAATCAATTCTCACAACCGTCGCGGTGACGCTCGTTCTCGTCACAGCGTCCAAGTGGGCGTTCGGATATTTGAAGCAGGTCTTCTGTGGAGTGCGGGGGAAGGCCACATAGGTCGGCCTTCTGGGCGAACCTCACCCCCCGAACCGTTCCAGAAATTCCTCGGCCGTCAGCGACCGAAAGTCGTCCAGCGCCATGCGCAGCGCATCGTGAGGCCAGTCCCACCACGCAAGCTCGATCAGCCTTTCGACGATTTCAGGTGGCTGACGGTCCCGTATCGGGCGGGCTGGGGTTCCGGCGACGATGGTGTAGGGGGCGACATCCTTGGTGACGACGGAGCCGCTGGCCACAACCGCCCCGTGGCCCAAGGTGACCTCGGGCTTGATCATCGCACCGTGGCCGATCCATGTGTCATGACCGATCACCGCCCGGCGGGTCTTGCGGTGGTTGAGGAAATCCTCGTCCGGGCGGGCGTCGTCCCAGTAATCCTGCGACCGGTAGAGGAAATGGTGACAGGCCGCCGTATCGAGCGGGTGGTCGGTTGCACCGATGCGCACGAAGCTGGCGATATTGACGAACTTGCCGACATCTGCATTTGCGATGTCGCCGTAGCGGTCGCAATAGCTGTAATCGCCGATATGGCTGTTGGCGACGCGACTGCCCATGCCGATCTCGGTATAGGCGCCGAACGTGCTGTTGGTCAGGGTGCACCCCTCGTGAACGAAGGGTGCGTCATGTTTCAGGCGGGCCATGTCAGTCCTTGCGGCCGATCAGCTTGCCGCGCAGCCAGCCGGAGAAGCTGTCCATCGCCATCACCATCACCACGATCAGGACGATGTAATAGGCGACCTCTTCCCAGTCTTTTTGCGTCTGGATCGCCTGGGTCAGCATCAGGCCGATGCCACCGCCGGTGATCGCGCCGATGATGGTGGCGGACCGGGTGTTGGATTCCAGGAAATAGAGGATCTGGCTGAGCAGGATCGGCACGATCTGGGGGATCACGCCGAAGCGGTAGCGTTGCAGCGGCTTGGCCCCGGTCGAGGCGACGCCCTCGATCTGCTTTTCATCGACGTTTTCCAGCGCTTCCGAGAAGATCTTGCCGAATGTGCCGCTGTCGGTGATGAGGATCGCCAGCGCGCCGGTCATCGGGCCGGGGCCAAAGGCACGGGCGAGGACAACCGTCCAGATCAGGGCATCCACGCCGCGCACGAAGTCGAAGATGCGCCGCATGCCGAAGCGCAGCGCGCCGAAGGGCGAGAACCGTTTGGCCGCGACAAAGGCCAGCGGAAGCGCGATCATCGCCGCCCCGAAGGTGCCAAGGAAGGCCATCAGGATGGTCTCGCCGATGGCCCAGGCCACGTCCTTGTGCCGCCACATGCCGTTGTTCCAGAAATCCGACATGGCGCCCGAGATGTTGGGGCGGTCCGGGTCGATGCGGTCGCCGAGGGCGATCTCGGTAAAGCTGCGGTTGTGGTAGGGGCTGTCGAGGGTGAACCAGAACAGCTCCCATCCGGGGAAATAGCGGAACACCTCGGTGCGGGTGCGGGTCATCGTCAGGCGGCCCGCGTCGGTGGTGACGGTCATGCGCTGGTCAGACAGGTTGATCCAGTCGGGGACCGGGTCGGACAGGTTGGTGTTCAGGCTGCCATCAACAAGCTGCGCCTCGATGGTGCCGAAGCCGGGCACGTCATAGGCCACGGCGTTGTCCGGCAGAAAGCGCACCACGTGACCGTCTTCGAGGTCGATCACCAGTTCGCTGTCTTCATCACCAGAAACCCAGGCGGGGCGCGTGCCGTCTTCGTAGGCGCCCTTGCGTTCGCCTTCGATGGCATATGTGGTGCCACCGCGGCGGTTGTCGCGGGTCACGTGGGTCTTGTAGGACCAGCTGTCCGAGGCAAGGATCACCGCGTTTTCGCCGCTTGCGCGTTGCGCCAGGCCGACCACGTCGAACGCAATCGCGATATAGGCGAGATAGGCGATGATGACCGCAGGAACGGCAAAAGCGGTCAGGCGCTTGCGCTGGAACAGCGCGTCGGCCGAGGTCTTGGCGGACCCAAGGGATGCGGTTGCGTCGGTCATGGTCACTGTCCCTCGGTCAGTTTGTTGCGGTAGCGGCTCGAGATCTGGTCGAAGAACACGATGGCGCCGAACAGCAGGACAAAGATCGCTGCCGCCTCGTCAAAGCGCCCCGGCCCCCACGCCATCGCGTTGCGCAGCTCGAACCCAAGGCCACCCGCGCCGACGAAGCCGAGAATGGCCGAGGCACGGATATTGATTTCAAAGCGCAGCAGCGTGTAGCTCAGGAAGTTCGGAGCGACCTGCGGCAGCACGCCCAGCCACATGCGCTGTGTCCAGTTGGCGCCCGTCGAGGCCAGACCCTCGACCGGCTTGAGATCGGCGTTTTCCGCCACCTCGGAATACAGCTTGCCAAGCGCGCCCGCCGTGTGCAGCGCGATGGCGATCATCGCGGGCACCGGCCCGCCGCCCAGAATGAAGATCAGCACCAGCGCGATCACGATTTCCGGCACGGCACGCAGGATGTCCATGAAGCGGCGGAACACCGTGATCAGGCGCGGCCAGCGCGCCAGCCCGCGTGTCGACAGCAGCGACAGGATCAGGCCGACCATCGCTCCGATCAGGGTCGAGACGGCGGCAATGTTGATCGTTTCCATCAGCGCTGGAAAATACCTGACCAGCAGACCGGGCAGATTGGCCCGCTTTTCCCATGCTTCGGACACGACATCCGCCGGGAAATCCAGCATCTGCCGCCAACCGTCCCAGAAGCCGCCGGCGTTGCGATCATCGGCCACCACGAAGCCCGACACCATCAGCAGAACGAAGATCGCCAGCGTCAGCCCGCCATACATCCGGCGGCGGCGCACCTGCGCCATGTAGCTGTCCTGAATGCGGTCGACCTCGCGGCGGGTCGGTCCTGAAAGCGTGGCATCGGTCATGGGTCACTCCAAAAAAGACGGGGCAGCGATGTGCGCTGCCCCGGTCCGTGTTCGTGTCGATCAGTTGCCCTGAACGGCCTGGCGAACGGCGATGATGCCCTTGTAGGCGTCATGGGTGATCGGCATGAAACCAGAGGTTTCGCCAGCGGCCATGTTGTAGGCGCACTGTTCGTCCTTGCCGTGCAGTTCGTTGAGGAACTGGGTCACGTCTGCCTTGACCTGCTCGGGCAGGGCGCGGCGCAGAACGATCGGGCCTTCCGGGATCACTTCGGATTTCCAGATCTCAACGAGGTCGTTCATGTCGACGAGGCCCGAGTCGGACGCCTTGCGCAGCGCGCCGGAGTTGTAGCCATCGAGCCAGTCGCCCTGACCGTCGGCCCAGGTCACGCCTGCGTCCACGTCACCGTTGTTCACGGCAACGATGGTCTGCTCGTGACCGCCGGTGAAGCGCACTTCGCCAAAGTAGTCACCCGACTCCATGGTCGCGCCGGTGGCTTCGGGAATTTCGACCGACGGGATCAGGAAGCCGGAGGTGGAGTTCGGATCACCAAAGCCGAACACCTTGCCTTCCATGTCGTCGAGCGACGTGATGCCGCTGTCGGCGCGGGCAAAACCGATGGAGTGATAGCCGTACGAGCCGTCGAGGTTGGTCTTGACCAGAACCACGTCAACCGCTTCGGGGTCGGTCATGTAGGTCTTGGCATAGGCCGATGCGCCCAGCCACGCCATGTCGATGGTGCCGCCCAGCAGGCCCTGGATCACGCCGTCGTAATCGGCGGGGGTGAAGATCTTGGTTTCGACGCCAAGCAGGTCTTCGACATAGGCCCGGACACATTCGTTCGAGTTCAGACGGTCCTGGGCGTTTTCGCCGCCAAGGATGCCGATGCGGAATTCCGTGATGTCCTGCGCGAAGGCAGCGCTGCTCAGTGCGGTTGTAGTTGCAAGCGCAAGTGCGATGGTCTTTTTCATCTGTCTCTCCATTGGGTGTGATGAAATGCAAAAGTCCGCCGGAGCGGCTTTGAGCTGGTTCAGGCCGACACGAGTTTCTTGTCGGTCCGGTCCAGCGTTTCGATGGCGGTGGATGTGGCGGCTTCCGAAAAATCCGCCCCCGCCCCGTAGATGTCGCGAGCGACACCGGTCGTCAGTTGGTCGGGGCGTCCGTCAAAGACGATGCGCCCGTCGCGCATCCCGATCACCCGGTCGCAATAGCGCCGTGCGGTGTCGAGTGTGTGAAGGTTGGCAATGACCATGCGCCCGTCCTCTTCGTGGATGCGGCGCAGCGCATCCATCACGATCTGGGCGTTCATCGGGTCAAGGCTGGCAATCGGTTCATCGGCCAGAATGATGCTGGGATCCTGCATCAACGCGCGGGCGATGGCGACGCGCTGCTGCTGCCCGCCCGACAACGCCTCGGCGCGTTTCGGGGCCTGTTCGGCAATGCCAAGGCGGTCGAGGATTTCGATGGCCTTGTGGATGTCCTCCTGCGGGTAGAGGTTGAACATCGTTGCAAAGGTCGAACGCCGGTTCAACGTGCCGTGCAGGACGTTCGAGACGACGTCCATACGGGGGACAAGGTTGAACTGCTGGAAGATCATCGCGCAGCGCGATTGCCATTCACGGCGCGCCGCACCTTTCAGCGCGGTGATCTCCGTGCCGTCATAGAGGATGTCCCCGTCACTCGCATCGCTCAGCCGGTTGAGCATGCGCAGCAATGTCGATTTGCCAGCGCCGGACCGACCGATGATGCCGATCATCATGGGCTTTTCGACGGAAAAGGTTGCGGCATCGACAGCGACCTTGTCGCCAAACCGTTTGGTCAGTGACTTGAGTTCGAGCATGGTATCCCCCTGTTCTGAGGGGCGGATACGGGCTGTCTGCGACGCCATCACGACAGTTTTGAATCGAGTTTGCGAAGATAGGGAAACGATTTTGTAACATCCCGAGGCCGCGCCCGTGCGGGTCGATTTGACCACAGGCAAGGACGTTTTATCCACAGGCCTTCATGAAACTGTTACATTTCGCCTTCCCATGCTACCTTCTTTACATGCGATTTTTGTTTGCTCTCACTTTATGCGCAGCTGGATTTGCGCCTCACCTCGGAACCGCGACGATTTCCGACGTCTTCTGCGACGACAGTGCGCGGCTCGAAAAGCAATTGCTGACGATCCACGGAGCCCAAAAACTGGGTCGCGGGATGCGGGGCCCGGATGCGTTGCTCGAAGTCTGGATTGCCCCCTCTAGCGGGGATTGGACTATGGTTCAGAGCTATGCCAACGGCACCTCTTGCATCGTCGCAATGGGTGAACACTGGGAAGCCATTCCTCCCGCTGCCGATCCGGCTTAGGCCGCGGCTGTGTCCAGCACGTGAAATACTGTGTCGCGGCTGGCCTGGTCAGCGACATCGCCTTGGTGGACCTTCGAATCCGGACCGAGTGATCCGTCGTTCCGGCGGGCGATCTGTCTGCCGTCACCGTTCTTTGTTGAAGCTGACATATCGTTGTCACACGGTAGCGGTACCAAGTGATTCATTCGGATGAATATCAAAATGAAACGAGATCGTTGGCGCGACATTCGCGCAGCTCTGGAAAAAGACATCATGGACGGCATCCTCGCGCCCGGGGCGCAACTCCCGACTGAACCGGAATTGGCGCTGATCCACAAAGCCGGGCGGCATAGCGTTCGACGTGCCATCGCGGAGTTGGCGAAGACGGGGCATCTGAGCATCGAACAGGGGCGTGGCACGTTTGTGCAACCGCGTCCCAAGCTTGAATACATGATCGGGACGCGCACACGTCTGCGCCGGAACATGGCCTCGCAGGGTGTGGATGTATCCGGTCAAGCGCTTGGCGTGGACCGGCTAAAGGCGTCGGCCGAAGTCGCGTCGCATCTCAAGATCGAAGAGGGCGCCGAAGTGATCGCCTCCAGGCGACTGAGCCTTGCCGATGGCGTCCCGATCTCGTTTGGCACGATCTATCATGATGCAAGACGGTTCGCATATTATGCGGAGCGGCGTGAGGCCCTGGGGTCGGTGTCGCAGGTCTATGCGTCCTACGGAATCTTGGATTACGTCCGCGCCAGCACCCAGATGTATGCCCGGCCCGCCAGCGCCGAAGAGGCGCGCCAGTTGCGCCAGCATTCAGAGATGCCCGTGATCGTGGTGTCCGCCGTGGATGCAGAACTGGACGGAACGCCCTTGTCCTTCAGTGAGGTGATCTGGTCGGCAGCGCGGGTGCGCTTCAGCATTGATACAAGTCCGGAGACCGAGGCATGACACCATCCCCACGCAGCCTGACAGGTTGGACGCACGAGGCGCAGCTTGCCGTTCTTGCCCGCTCGGATCCCGCCAACCTCAAGGCGTTTGCCGATCCGCTGATCGAAACCTTGCCGGAGATAACGGTGGTCGAGAACCGAACCGGCCTTGTCATGTTGCCGATGCGCGACACGGCGCAGGGCACGCATTTTCACCTTGGCGAAGTGTTGATGAGCGAAGCGCGCATCACCGCAAACGACCACGAGGGATACGGCATGCGTCGCGGTCGTGACCTTGAAGCGGCGATGGCGATGGCCGTGGTCGATCTTGCGGTGTCCTTGGGGCGAGCCGGCGACGACTGCCTGGCCTTTCTCGAGGCTGAAGCCAGAGCGCAGGCCGACGCGGATCACGAAACACTGTGCCGGGTCGAGGCCACCCGCGTTGACATGGAGACATTCTGATGAGCGTCCATCCCGTCCCTTCGGATTTCGAGGCGCGCTGCAACGCGGCCTTCGAGGCTGTCATGTGGGCTATGGCCCGTCCCGGTCTGGTACGTGACCTTCCCACCACGGGTATGGCGCAACTCGTCGAGGCGTTGATCGACCGGGAATGTGCGGTGTATTGCGCGGAACCGGGGCTGGCCGAACTGGCAGAAAAGACCGGTGCGCTGGCCGTCGCGCCCGACCGTGCGGATCACGTCTTTGTCGACGATATTCCAGACCGGTTGCTGACACAGCTGAACTGCGGCACGGATTTGCACCCCGACGATGGCGCAACATTGATTGCGAAGGCCGACTTTTCCAACGGACCGCAACTGCGCCTGACAGGCCCGGGTATCGACGGGCATGTCGTCGTTTCCGTCGGCGGTTTGGCGCATGATTTCTGGCAGCATCGCAGGCGCGCTCTGCGGTACCCGATGGGGTTCGAGATATTGCTTGTGGATGGCGCGCGCGTGTTGGGTATTCCGCGCTCCACGATTGTAGAGGTGCTCTGATGGCATATGTGGCGACCCGAGGAGGCGAGCGTGCGATCGAACAGTCGCAGCGCCTTTTTTGTGCCGAGATGGGAGACATCACGCCAGACCGCATCGCCGAGATACGGGCCGCCATGCCGTATCTCATCGACCGGATCATGGGGGAGGCGTCGTTGTATGACGAAGACCTCGCCGCCTTGGCGCTCGCGCAGACGGGTGGGGAGCTTTACGAAGCGGTTCTCTTGCTCCGGGCGTGGCGGACGACCCAACCGCGGATTTCCGTGGCCGAACCGGTGACCCAAGACGCGCTCTTTACGCACCGACGCATTTCGGCAGCGTTCAAGGACATTCCCGGCGGTCAGGTGCTTGGGCCGACGCTTGATTATGCGCATCGTATCCTGGCGACGACCGTCTTGGATGGTCAGGTCAGCACCCCGGACCCGGTGACCCCCGCCAAAATGGCATCACCGCCAAGGCAACCCTCGGTCTCTGCATGGCAAGCCGAGAACGGTCTTTTGAGTCCGGCCACGTCGGACCACCTGACCGGGAATGACATTCCCGATGTCACCCGCGAGCCGCTGTTGTTTCCGGCAAAACGCGCACACACGCTGCAAAGCCTGGCGCGGGCGGAAACCGGTGGCGTGCTTGCCCTGGGATATGCGGCACAGCGCGGTTACGGTCAGGCGCATCCGACGGTCAACGAATTGCGTCTAGCCGAGGCGGAGATTGTCGTGACCCATCCGCGAGGCACCCGCTTCAGCGCCGGTCGGGTCAAGGTCAGCCAGGCCGAAGTCGTGTCGAAGAAGGGCTCGCAGCTTGAACTGGGTTTTTCGGCAACGATGGGCTGGAACGAGGTCAAAGTCATCGCTGCGGCAACGCTGGACTTGAATTCCAAGGGCGCACCCAAAGGCTCTGCCACCGAGGAGGAGTTCTTTCTCTATCACACGGAAGGTGTCGAAAGTTCGGGGTTCTGCATCCATTTCAAACTGCCGCATTACGTCACCTTTCAATCCAGCCTCGATGCGATGCGCGACGCGAAAGCCCGCAAAGCCGCACCCGAGAAAAGCCCGGAGCCTGCGGAATGAGCCTCAAGACATTGACCAAGCCGTGGGAAGCGATGGCGTATGGCTTCCTCGACGGCTCTGCCAAACGTGAAATCCGGCGCAAGATGATCAAGGCGATTGCCGTGCCGGGGTGCCAGATGCCCTATGCCAGCCGCGAGGTGCCGATGGCGCGCGGGTGGGGCACCGGAGGGCTTCAGGTGTCGCTGACACTGGTGAACCCGACCATGCGGGTCAAGGTGATCGACCAAGGGGCTGACGACAGCGTCAATGCGGCGTCGATCCGGCGCTTCATCGCGCGGGTTGCCGGGGCGCCCACCACAATGGACACGCTTGACGCGGACCTGATCCAGTCGCGGCACCGCATTCCCGAGGAAATCCTGCGCGACGATCAAGTTCTGGTCCTGCAGGTGCCAAACCCGGAACCGCTGCGTCCGGTGCAGCCGAACATGTCGATTGCCCGTCAGATGCATGCCGATGCGGATTACGGGCGCATGTGGCTGCAACTTTACGAACAGATCGTGCGGTCTGGACGGGTGATGCAAGGAGCCAGCTACCCAAGTCTCGTGCATGGACGCCATGTCATGACGCCGTCGCCGATCCCGCGGTGGGACGTGCCCAAGCTCAACATGGCGCAGCACCTCACGATCCTGTCGGCAGGACGTGAAAAGCGCATCTTTGCAGTGCCGCCATACACACGGGTCGAACCGCTGGTCTTTTCCGATGTGCCCTACAAGGTGGAAGACCATGCGGGCCTGACCTGCCACCGGTCGGGGACACGGGGGTTCTTCATGAATGAAATACCGCAGGAGGACGGGTCGTCGGCCTTCGAGGTTTCGGACAGTGAATGGGGCGTCAAGGCGATCCGCCGCCGCGACGGGGAAGAGGTGGCGCTGGGCGAAACCTGGTACAAGAACGGAAGGATGCCGTCATGACACTGACACTCGACGCGCCACGCATCGTCACCACGCATCCGCTTGTGCAGGTGCGCAATGTCTCGAAATCCTACGGCCCGGTACAGGCGCTGCGGGATGTCTCGGCCCTGGCCTATCCGGGTGAGGTGCTGGGGATCGTGGGAGAAAGCGGGTCGGGCAAGTCGACGCTCCTGCGGATGATGAACCTCGAGGAAACGCCGGACACCGGGAGCTATACGCTGGATCTGCCCGATGTGTCCGGCAATCTGTTTGACCTTGACCGTTTTGCGCGCCGGATGTTGTGCGCAACCTGCATCGGCATCGTGTACCAGAACCCGCATCTGGGCCTGTTGATGAAGCATTCCTCGTCCGGAAACGTGGCCGAGCGTCTGTTGGTGGCGGGCGAACGCAGCTTTGCCACCCTGCGGGCCAAGGCCACGGCGGCGCTTGAGGCATCCGAATTTCCGCTCGACCGGCTGGATGCGCCACCGATCGAACTGTCGGGCGGCATGCAGCAGCGGGTGCAACTGGCCAAGGCCATCGCGCTGGAGCCAGCGCTGTTGTTGCTGGACGAGCCGACGACGGGCCTTGATGTCAGCGTTCAGGCGCTTGTTCTGGACACGCTGAAACGTCTGCAACAGGAGCGGCGGATCACGATGGTGATCGTCAGCCACGATCTGGGCGTGATCAGAACGCTGGCGGATCGTGTCATGGTCATGCGCGGCGGGGCCGTGGTCGAGGCCGGATTGACCGACCAGATTTTCCAAGACCCGCAGCACGCCTACACGCAACAATTGGTGCACGCAAAACTATGACCCCCGTTCTGGACATCGAAGGCCTGAGCAAAGGCTTCACCCTGCATCACCTCGGCAATCGGATCGCCGCTTTCAACGACATCTCGTTCAAGGTCGCAGCAGGCGAGTTTGTGCTGCTCAAGGGGTCGAACGGTGCGGGCAAATCCACCTTGCTGCGCACGCTGTACCGGTCCTATCTGCCGCAGGCTGGCATCATCCGCTTTCACTCGGACCATGGACCGATTGACCTGGCGCGGGCCGCCGACATCGACATCACGCATCTGCGTCGGACGGAAATCGGGTTCGTGACGCAGTTCCTTCAGGCCCGCCCGCGTGTCAGCGCCGAAGCCATCGTGGCCGAACCGCTTCGATTGCATGGCGTGCCTGCCGAGGCGGCGTTGACCCGGGCGCGCGCCGCCCTTGCCACGTTTGGGGTCAAGCAAGACCTGTGGAAGGCCTATCCGACCACGTTTTCGGGGGGAGAGCAGCAAAAGGTGAACCTTGCGCGGGCCTTGATCCTGCCGCAGAAGCTCTTGCTTCTGGATGAACCGACGGCGTCGCTCGATGCCACCGCGCGCGCTGCGCTGGTTTCGCGACTGGCCGAATTGAAGGCCGCAGGGACGGCGCTGATCGGGGTGTTCCATCATCCCGGCGATGTGGAAAAACTGATCGACCGGGTTGTCGACCTGACACCGGAAATCACCCAAACCGAGGAGCGGATGGATGTGGATATCTGACGTAACGCTGGTCCTTCCAGACCGTGTCATGGCGCATGCCTCGTTGCGGATCGCGGACGGCATGATCGCCGAGATCGCTGAACGCCCGGTTTCGGGCGGGATTACCGGCACGGATCTGACGGTCTATCCCGGGTTCATCGACATGCATGGCGACATGATCGAGCTTGAACTCGAACCCCGGGCCCGGGTCGATTTTCCGATGGATGTGGCGCTGGCGTCATTGGATGCACGCTTGGCCGCCGCAGGGGTGACGACAGCCTATGCGGCGGTGTCCTTTTCTCGCGGTGCGCGTGACGGGGAACGTCGATCCTACGGGCATACAAGTCAGGTCATTCGCCAGATCCATGCCATGCGCAACACCTGCCGGGTCGATCATCGCATCCATGCACGGTTCGACATCACGTTTGACAACGCGGTTGGTGTTCTTGAGCAACTGCTCGACGATGGTCAGGTCGATCTTGTGTCGCTCATGGATCACACGCCGGGGCAGGGGCAGTACCGAAATCTTGAGGTACACGTCAAAAACAAGGCAGCGCATCACGGCATTTCGGAAACCGAAGCCCGCCAGATGGTCGCCAATGCCATCGCTGTAAGGTCGCGGCCGCAAGAAATCCTGATGGGCAATATCCGCTCGGTGTCCCGAATGTGTGCAGAGCACGGTGTCAGCCTTGCCAGCCACGATGACGACACCGTGGCGAAAGCCCACCTGATGGCCGATATGGGGGCCAGGATCGCAGAGTTCCCCGTGACGATCGAAGCTGCCGAGGCCGCTGCCGGCAAGGGGTTGATGACCGCGATGGGGGCTCCGAATGCCATGCGTGGCCAAAGCTATTCCGGCAATCTGTCCGCACGCGATCTGCATGCCGCCGGTCTGTTGCACATTCTGGCCTCCGATTATCACCCCGGGGCCATTCTCGCCGCCGTGCGCGCCTTGGCACCGAACGACCCTGACGGGCTTGCCGGAGCGGTGCGACTGGCGTCGGCCAACCCGGCGCGCGCTTTGGGCATGTCGGACCGCGGGGAACTGGTTGTCGGAAAACGGGCGGACCTGTTCATCGCCGACGCCCAGGGTCGCGTCGCGCTGACACTCTGCGCGGGCGACGTCGTGCACAGCAATGGGACCGTCGAACTGACCGCGTCCCGAACCCTGGCGTTTGCCTGAGCTGCGAGGGGAAAGTTCAATGAAATGTCATTGGGCAGTGCGGTAACTGTTACGTTCGGCCCCTAGGGTCATGGCAATTGAATTCATTCGGATGAATCGCCATGGCTGCCACCTTGTCCCTCTCGAATGTTTCCCGGGTCTTTGGCGAAACACGCGCCGTTGACCGGGTTTCACTGGATATCGACCCCGGTCAGTTCGTCGGAGTGATTGGCCGCTCCGGTGCGGGAAAGTCGACGATGCTGCGGCTGGTCAATCGGCTGATCGATCCGACCGAAGGATCGATCTCGTTCGACGGGGCGGAGATCACCGCGCTCAGGGGCAAGGCCTTGCGGGCATGGCGCCGCGACTGCGCGATGATCTTTCAGCAATTCAACCTTGTCGACCGCCTGGATGTGTTGACCAACGTGCTGATCGGCCGTCTGGCCGAGCATGGGTTTCTCAGTTCCATGGCCATGCGCTTTACCGATGCCGAACGCACAATGGCGCTTCAGGCGCTTGACCGGCTCGACCTTGTTCCGCAGGCCCTGCAGCGCGCGGGCACCTTGTCAGGGGGGCAGCAGCAGCGTGTCGCCATTGCCAAGGCGCTGGTTCAGCAGCCTAAGATCATGCTGGCCGATGAACCCATCGCGTCGCTGGACCCGGCCAATGCCACGCTGGTCATGGACGGTCTCAAGCAGATCAACACCGAAGATGGCCTGACCGTCTTGGTCAACCTGCACACGCTGGATACGGCGCGCGCCTATTGCGACCGCATCATCGCCATGCGGGCGGGGCGCGTGTTTTTCGACGGAACCGCTGCGCAGCTGACCGATGACGTCGTCCGCGACATCTATGGCACCGAAGGCCTGCGCGAATTCAACGAGGCGGTGACATCGACACAGAACATCGCTGTGCCTGCCTGACCCACTTGACCAACTGCCAATCCTAAACAGGGGAGATGACCCATGAAACTGCTCACAACCACCGCCCTGGTCGCCATCATGGCCACCGCCGCAACAGCCGAAGGCTGGAAAGACGACTACCAGGTTCTGAAGTTCGGCATCCTGTCGAGCGAGAATGAAAAAGACCGCCTGATGCGCAACGAACCGCTGCGCACCTACCTTGAGGACTCGCTTGGCGTCGAAGTCGAGATCTTCACCGCTGGCAACTATGATGGCGTGATCCAGGCGCTGTCCGCGAACCAGATCGAAATCGCGCGTCTTGGGTCTTCGGCCTACGCCGCCGCCTTTACCGCAACCGAAGGTGGCGTTGTGCCCACGCTGACAACGCAGAAGTTGGATGGCACGACAGGTTACTATTCGATCGTCGTGACCCGCTGCGACAGTGGCATCAAGACCCTCGAGGATGCCAAGGGCAAGGTCCATGCCTTTGCCGACCCCGACAGCACGTCCGGCTATGCCGTTCCCTACTTCAACATGGTCACGCGCGAAGGCTTCAAGCCCGAGGACTATTTCGGCACGGTGACCTTTTCGGGCAGCCACGAAGCTGGTGTGACCGGCGTCGTGAACGGCACGTTCGACACGGCGGCCACCTATCAGAACAACGCGGCGGATGGCATCTTTCAGCGTATGGAAGACAAGGGCATGATCGAACCCGGCCAGGTCTGCACCATCTGGGAAAGCCCCGAGATCACCTCTGGTCCGTGGACCTTCCGCAAGAACCTGCCCGAAGCCTTGATCGAAGACGTGACCGCAGCCATCGAAGCATTCCCGTCCGCCGACCCCGAGGGTTACAAGCTGTATTCCTCTTGGACAGCCGAAGACCCGAATCCCGATACAGGCTTTGTGAGGGTCGACGCCGAGCGCTACGACTGGATCGTCGATATGCGCGCCTGGATCAAGGAACAGCGCCGCTCGGGCTCGTAAGTCTTTGACACGACAGGGCGGGGTCCGCTCCGCCCTGTGCCCGTCCCTGTTCATTGATGCCACGGGTTTCACCGTCCAGCGCGTCGGACGGTTCGACCAGCCGCGCTTTCGAGGATCAAGATGACCATCACAGCCCACTTCAGCAACGATCCCCCGCGCGCCCGTGCGACAAGGCTGTCGCAATTCGAACTGGACTTCGCCGCGCAGCGCCGCCGGGCCAGGTTTGGCTGGATCATCGGGACGTTTTTGTTCGTGTTGGCCTTTGCCTTCACCTCGTGGATCGGAGACTTCTTCAAGGTCACGCAGGTGACCATGCCCGACGGATCGCGCGAATGGCGCTGGATCATCCCGGCCGGCATCCCGCGCCTTGGGGAATACCTCGAAAAGACCATCCCGACCCTGCGATGGGACACGCTTGGCGCGGACTTCGCCAATTGGTTCTGGCGCTGGAAAATCTGGATGGAGCTGTTGTTCGAGACCATCCTGATCGCCTTCATGGCGACGGTGTTCGGGGTGATCGGCGGATTTCTCTTGTCCTTTCCGGCATCGCGTAACCTTGCGCCGAACAAATGGGTGCTCTGGCTCACACGCCGCTATCTTGAGATTGCCCGCACGGTTCCGGAACTGGTCTGGGCACTGATCTTCGTGTTCTGCTTCTCGGTCGGGCCACTGGCCGGGGTTCTGGCCATCGGGCTGCATGCCACGGGTGCCCTTGGCAAGCTCTATTCCGAGGTAAACGAGAACATCGACATGCGTCCGCTCGAAGGCGTCAAGGCCGCGGGCGGTACATGGTTCGACCAGATCCGGTACGGTGCTGTCCCGCAGGTGTTGCCCAACATCATCAGCTACACGCTGCTGCGGTTCGAGATCAATGTGCGCGCCTCGTCGATCATCGGCTATGTGGGCGCGGGCGGTTTGGGGCAGGAATTCCGAACCGCCATGAGTTTTCAGGAATACACCGACCTGTCGGCGCTGTTCGTCATCATCTTCGTTACGGTGATGATCATCGATTACGGGTCCGAAAAGCTGCGTCACCGGATCATACACCTTGAGGAGAACCGGCCATGAGCGTGACATCCGACCAGATCGCCGAAGCGCGCGCCCGTGTTCCTCTGGCATTCCAGGCGCCTTTGCCGGTTCGCCTCCGCCGCTATGCGCTCTGGACCTTCTTCGTCGCGCTTTTCTGCTGGTGCCTCTACGATTTCAACTTCTCGCCCGTCCGCATCTGGGAAGGGTTGGCGCGTTTCGGCACCGTCGCGAGCTTCATGTTCCCGCCGTATGTCTGGACCTCGTGGGCCGAATTCTCGGAAATCCTCAACGGTCTTGGGGAAACGCTGGCGATTGCCTTTCTCGGCACGGTGCTCGGGGCGGTCATTGCCTTTCCGCTGTCTTTCCTGGGCGCGAAGAACATCAACCGCCTGAATTTTTTCCGGCTGGGTGTACGGCGCGGTTATGACGTGATCCGGGCCTTCGAGACACTGATCCTTGCGCTGATCTTCATCCGGGCCTTCGGCCTTGGACCGCTGGCCGGTATCCTTGCCATCGCCGTCAGCGAGATCGGCACATTCGCCAAGCTGTTTTCCGAAGCGATCGAGAACACGTCGAACAAGCCCGTCGAGGGGGTCAAGGCTTCGGGCGGATCGCGGCTTCAGCAAATCCGCTTTGGGATAGCGCCGCAGGTCAATCCGGTGATCATGTCGATTTTGCTCTACAATTTTGAATCCAATGTCCGGTCCGGCACCATCCTCGGGATCGTCGGTGCAGGGGGGATCGGGTTTCTTCTCTCCGACCGGATCGCGGCGTACAAATGGGGCGAGGCGTGGTCGATCATCTTCCTGATCATCGCTATGGTCTACGTGATCGACTGGCTGTCGGGCATCGTGCGCCAACGCCTGATCGGCAAGACGGAGTTGGCAAAATGAGCATGAGTTGCGTAAGTTACCGGACAGCGGTCCCGAAAGGGTCCGTTTGTCTCGTGCCCGGTGGGATGGATACGCCCCATGGCCGTTGCATCGGAGTAGAGGTCGAACACGCCGTCATGCGCGCGGTGACCGAGGCGCATACCGGTCAGACGGCGTATCTTGTGGAGCCGGAAAACGGCGTCCTGGCAGTGCATTGGCGCTACGATAACGCTGTCGGTGTGCCGTATCCCGACATCCTGTACCAACCGCGCGCGTCGCGCTTTACCCGCTTTGCAGATGCGCTGGTCGATGAGGTGGACGCGATCGCCCCCGGCATGACAGGGCCCGAGCGGGTCCGCGCGATCGCATGCGCCACGGCAGAACGCTTCACCTATGGTCATCCCGAGGCACGGTTCAATGACGGTCTGGACGAGGTTCCGGCGCTGGGGTGCGGGCTGACCGAAGGGTCCTGCGTGGACATCAACACGTATTTCATAGCCTCTCTTCGCGCCGCCGGGATCGAGGTGGGCTACATCACCGGTTTCTATTTCCCGGCCGAGAAGGGTGACCATTGCGAAGATGGTCATTGCTGGGTCGTGACGCGTGCGGGTGGGGTCGTCGAGGAATGGGACATCGCCCACCATCTCAAGATGGGCACGCGCGACATCCGGCCGGGCCTGAACCCCAAGCCGGGAATCCGCGTGGCCGGGTTTCACTCCATGGGTCTCGACTTTCCCGGCGCGGGGGTGACCGACCTCAAGGCCCTGATCGAGCCGCGCCTGGTCGAAGCCTGCGGGAGCAAAGGGTTCGATGCCCGCGAAATTCGCCTGGACCACCCGGCTGTCCAGCAGGCGAACCTTGCCGACGTGTGACACGCATCATGATCATCGGCAGCGCTGGATCGGTCAAAAACACCTTGGCGCGCAAGATCGCAACGGCGCTGAAGCTTCCGGTCTTTCACATGGACCGCGAGGTGTTCTGGTTGCCGGGCTGGGTCGAACGGTCCAAGGACGATCAACTGAGGCAGGTCGAGCGGTGGTTCATTGTCTCGACTGCGTTCTTAACGCAAGCCCAGCCGTCCCAGAGTTGCCCAAGACGTTGCGCACAGCGCGGGGTTTCGGCACGGCCGGTTCGGTGTTTCACGATAGTATTCCAGTGCGATCACCGCGCAGTAGAGCGCCCAGCCTCTCGCGCGCTGCCAATAGGGCTCGGGCATGTCCGTCGCCGTCCTGAACGCATCCGCTCCTGCCCGGTCGAGCCATGTCCACGCCGGGGCAAGATCCACCGCCGGATCACCGGCAGCTGCCAGGCCCCAGTCGATCACCGCCACCAACCGGCCATCGCGCGCCAGCAGGTTATCGGCTTTCAGATCGCCGTGCAGCCAGACCGGTGGGCCCTCAAAGGTCACTGCCAATGCTTCGCGCCAGAGCGCCCGGGCCTCGACGGCGTCAATCTCGTCCGCGAGGGCCGCGATGCAATTGAGGGTCTGGTCGGCAAGTTCGCTCAGTGGCACGCCGCGCCTGTGGTTTGCCGCCCCGGCCAGAGGTGCGCCATCTGCATCGGTGGCACGCAGGGCCGCAAGAAAACCTGCCAGAGCGCGACCCGCGTCGGCCGGGTTTTCCAGTGCATCCATCTGGGCCGTGCGGCCCTTGATCCACGCCACCAAAGACCACGGATACGGAAAGTCCGCGCTTGCAGGAAACTGTCGCACTGGATTTGGCAAGGTCAGTGGCACGCGCTCGAGGCGCGGCAGGATTCGGGCCTCCTTTTCCAAAAGCCGAGCAGCCGCAAGACGCCGGGGCAGACGCATCGCCAGGCTGTCACCGACCCGGTACATCGCATTGTCCGTGCCATCCGAAACCACAGGGCAAACCGGCAAGCCAGCCAAGTCCGGCGCGTGCCGATCGAGCAACGCGTGGGCCAGGGCGACGTTGGATCGGATTTCAGCATCCTGCATGGGGCGTACCATGCCACCGGGGTGCAACAGATTTGTAGAAGGAGCGCCAAATGAGCGGAGCGGGATCGAAAAAACAGCTGTCCGAGGCCCCCAATATCCACCCCGAGGCCAGCGTCGTCGACTGCGAGCTCGGGGTTTGGACCGAGGTGGGCAAAGGCACGTCGATGCGGGCCTCTTCGATGGGGGATTGGTCTTATGTCACTCAGCACTGCCATGTCGTCTGGGCCAGTATCGGCAAGATGTGTTCGATCGCCAATGCCACCCGGATCAATCCCGGCAACCACCCGACTTGGCGCGCGGTACAGCATCACAGCGTCTACCGGGCCGAGGCATATGGGCTGGGCGAGGACGACCATGACTTCTTCGAGTGGCGCAAGGCGGATTGGGTGACCATCGGCCATGACGTCTGGATCGGCCATGGTGTGACGATCACCGCGGGAGTGACAGTGGGAACAGGTGCGGTGATCGGCGCAGGCGCGGTTGTGACAAAGGATGTCGCGCCCTATTCCGTGGTGGGGGGCGTGCCCGCGCGGGAGATCAAGCGCCGCTTTACCGAAGCGCAGGCAGAGGCGCTTCAGAACATCGCTGTCTGGGACTGGTCACGCGACAGGTACCGCGCGGCATTGCCGGATATTCGGGCGTTGGACATTGATGCCTTCATTGAAAAATACAACGCCTGAGCCCCGGATGGAACAGCCGGCGCGCATTGTTCTTGAAGTTGGCTTCTTCATTTTGGCGCTGTCTGCATTGGCCGCCTGTGTCTGGGTCGTGGTGCTCAGAAGATGGGTGCGCCCGCTCCAGATCGCCCCGGATCGTGGTTGCGCGACCGGGCGCTGCGCCTGGCGCTCGGGTCCGGATGGTCCGCGGACAATCTGCGCGTCGATCGGCGTGATCGAAAAGGCCGGTGCCCAGTTCGTGAGAACAGTCACGACGCCGGCGGCCTTGGGTGGCCATGCTTTTTGCTGAATAGTCCTGAAACGTAAGGCCGTCTTTCATGACACGGACACCCATCGAAACTGAGCGCCTGATCCTTGTTCACCCGCAAGCGCATCACCTCGCGGCGTATGTCGCCTATTGCTCCAGCCATCGGGCGCGATTTGTCGGTGGACCCTTCGATGCTGCGAAGGCGTTCGAAAAGCTGTGCGCCATGGCCGGGCACTGGAACCTGCGGGGGTTCGGTCGTCATGTCATGACGCTGCGGACCACCGGTCGGGCAATCGGCCATGTCGGTGCTTTGCAAATCGACGAAGCCGAGCCTCCTGAAATGACGTGGACACTTTGGAGCGATGACGTCGAGGGGCAGGGCTATGCGTTTGAGGCCGCACACGCCTATCTCGAAACGGCAGCTGCCGCGACGGGTGCCCGCGAAATGCTGGTCCGCATCGACCGGGAAAACCTGCGATCTCGGCGATTGGCAGCGCGTCTGGGTGCCCAACCGGACAGCGCCGCCACGTCGCCCCGCTGGATGCCAGAGGCAGTGACGTTTCGCATCCATTTGTAGGTCAGGGCCGTCGAGGCCTATCTCGACAAACGGTCGCTGTCGTCTGCCTGCAAGCAGGAAATCCAGGTTTCGATCTTTTCCTTCGGCGCACCGCAGAACTCTGCCGCATTGGTCGTGTCGAAAATATGCTTCTTGGGGTCGAACACCCGAGGCGCACGGGCTGTGTCCTCTTTGATCCAGACCGCAACCACCTGCTGCGTTTCGTCAAGTTCTGCGATATATTGGGTCATGGGACAGCCGTGCATGTTGTGTAACGCCTCGGTAACGTATGTCAGCAGGCTTCGATTCTGCAAGATTGGCGTTTGCCCCTGTGCGCTACACGACCAAACCCAGATCGCGCAACGCGTGATAGCCTTTGGGAATGTCGGCCTTGTTGCGCAGTTCGAGGACAAGATGCGGTGTGCTATGGCAGTCTGCCAGCGCCCGGAAGACGGCGGTCCACTCGATCTCGCCCTCACCTGGGGCCCAATGGCGGTCAGCGTGACCATCCACATCCTGAAGGTGAACATGGGCCAGTTGGTCGCCGGCGTCGCGTACGAAATCCTCGACCGGCGGTGCACCGGACATGCGGCGCGCAAGTTGCGCATGCCCGGTGTCTATCGACAGCGCAATCGCGTCAGATGCAAAGCTGTCGACCATGGCGCGCCGGGTTTCGGGTCGCACGTCCTGGATGTTTTCGATGACCAGAGTTTGTCCGGCTTCCTCGGCGGCTTTCACGACCGGGTCGAGTATGTCGTGAATGCGGGCCAGCTTTGTTTCGGCATAGCCCGTCCAGCTGAAGACGTTGTTCTGGTACCAGAGCGTGTAGGGCGAATGCAGAACCATCTGGCGTGCACCAATCCGGTCGGCCGCTTCAAGAGCCCTGATCAGACGGGCTGTAATCAACGGCTGCAACTCGGGATCCTTGTTGTCGATGTCCAACCCCTCGAAGGGGCCGTGAATGCCGATCCGACCACTATGCCCGTCCAGAGCAGACTTTACCGCCGCGATGCGGTCCTCGAACTCGGTGGTCAGGGCTGCATGTGACATGAAATCCTGAATTTCGATATCGCGGTCGGAGTAGAACAGCCAATCGCGATGATCCGCGATTTCCGAGGCTTTCAGGCAGGCTCCGATCTTGAGAGCAGTCATGCGGATATCTCCTTGGGGCAGGGCACTTTATTCAAGGATGTTCTGGCACGGCAAAGGCACAGCGCCATGACAGGAAACATCGAAATCGCCCCCGCACAGCCTTTGCGATCGTTCGGCGTCACCGAACGTGCCCAGTGATGGCTGTACATCCTTCAGACGGGGAAACCGACCCCGAGCCGCGTCAGGCGAGGCTCGGGGCATGTCGCGGACGCGGGTTCAGAGATCGTCCACAGGTGTGGAAAGGATGCCCGGCCAGGTGTCGTATGCCACCGCAAGAACCTCTTCGCGGTTTTCGAGATATTTCTCGAAGATTGCTTCGTTCACAAAGAGGTAGAGCTTTCCATCCACGATGTCGGCAAAGCGGACATCTCCGTCCAGCTTCTTGCCGACATAGACGCCGAAGGCACAGAACCCGCCGAACTGCGGCAGAAAGGCACCGGGATCGGCGTCGAAAAGCTGCTGCGCCGTTTCGGTGGAGAAATAGTAGTCCACGCCGTCATGTTCCGACGTGTAGGTGGCATCGCCGATGCGGGGGACTTCGCCGTCGAACATCGACACCGGGTCGACGCCGTGCAGGCCCAGCGGGTTGCCGGTGAGCGTGAGGCCATTCGAGACGTTGACCTCGTCTGCGGCAAAGGCTGCCGGAGCGCTGGCAAGCATGGCCGCGAGGACAACGGCAGAGAGAGTGAGGACGGATTTCATGGGTCTTTCCTTTCGGGGTTGGGGAGGTTGGGTGCAGTGATGTGGATCATGCCGAGCGGGCGATGCGCTCGACGGCGTCATCGGTCCACCAGACGCCGTTGGCGACCATGCGGAAGTTGATGAGGGCCGCGAGGTAACCATCGCCTTCGGGCACCTTCGCGCCGGCCGTCGCATCGCGCACCACGGCGGCCTCGTAGCCCAGTTCGAGCAATTCGTAGAGATGCGCCTGGGTACAGAGATTGGCCGACATCCCGGCAAGGATGACCTTGTCTATGCCCCGCTTGCGCAATTGCAGGTTCAGATCGTTCTGCGCCGGGCCGTAGACCTTGTGCGGCGAACAGATGACGGTCTCGCCATCCTCGATATACGGCTTGTACTGCGGCATCCAATCGGCGCCGGAGCCCTCGAAACCGTCAAGCGACAGCGGTCCGGGCCGGTCGAACATGCCGATTCCGTGCATGGTCTTTTCCAGCGTGCCCTCGAACTGCCATTTGTGGTCATGCGGGTAGTAATAGTGCGGCGAAATGAACACCGGCATGCCTGCCGCCTTGGCGGCGATGAAAAGACGCTCGATGTTGTCCACCGTGCCCTGTTCGGTGACGCTTTCGCCGACGACCCCCCAGGTGACGCCGTCTTCCGAGAGGAAGTCGATCTGCGGGTCGGTGACGACAAGCGCGGTGCGGCCCGGCACGATTTCCATATCGACCTGAGGCAGTCCGGGTTCGGCGGGATCGGCGTAGAGGGCACGCGCCTCGTCGGTGGCGGCACTTGCCGCGCCCGCCACCATGGCGGCGGTGCCGGCGGCCGCGGCGCCGGCGGCTCCTGCCATCAGGCGCCGACGTGCCATGTCGACGCGTTCCGCGTTGACATCGCAGCTGCAGCCTGTGTCGTGAATGTGATCGTGATCCATTTCTGGTCTCCTTCGCTTGGGGTGTGACAGCGCGCACCATTGCGTGCTGCCGGGGTGGTCTGGGTGCCGCAGGCATGAGATCGCCGGTTGCAGCCATGCACTGGCTGCATTCGGACGGCATCTGTCCGCGTGCCTGGGGAATGTCCCTGGCGGCTCTCGCCCGCTTTTCGGACCTGCCGGCGGAACCTCTGCTGGTATGTCTCAGGTGGCGGGGAATGCCGCGTCGTGGAGGGCGCGCACTTCGGCAAGTCTCGTGCCGAATGTCGCGTCCGGGCTTGCAAACGCGGCCCCTGGCATCATCAGGTGCAAGGACAGGAAGCCGGTCAGGAAAGCGGCGGTGACAGCGATCACGACCAGGTAGGTCATGTCGCTGAGTTCCAAGGTCCACCGCGTCGAGAAGGGCCAGAACCTTCGATCTCTATGCCGTGGGTTTCTGGCTCGGGGCGTGCTTCGGGTCGGGGTCATGTCGAGTTGTCCTTTGGTTGAAGGAGAGCACCGCCTGTTTGGCCGTTGGGCGCCATGCGTGTCGCGTGCGACCCTCTCCGTAATTCGATGAGTAGACCTTACCCTTGGGAAACCGCGCCGGTATCGGCCCGACCTGCCACAGTCTTGGCTGCATCTGCCACCGCCCGACAGCGGCGCACCCGTGGGCGCCAGACGTTCCGTTTGGCAACTTGGACAAGAGCCGAACGACGCCCTGTCAGGCATGAAAATGGCCCGTGCTTGTGTCAAGCACGGGCCATTCGGGATACCGGTCTGGGCCGCGCGCTGCGGCAGACCTCACGCGAAGTTGCTTGTCATGCCGAGATCACGCGGGTCGTTCCGGAAACGCGGATGCCCGCGCCGCGCGTCTCGTCGATTTCGGCCCGCAGCATCGAAGGTGCGCCCATGTCGACGCCCTGCACGATGTCGATCGCGCCTTCATGCGGCCATCCGATATCGCGAAGATAGCCACCAAGCGCTGCGGCGGCGGCCCCGGTGGCGGGATCTTCCAGCACACCGCCAATGGCAAAGGCGTTGCGGCTATGGAACGTCCGAGGCGTCTCGATCCAGAGGAGGTCGATCGTGGTCAGACCGTGCTGGCGCATCAGAACGGCGCCTTCGGCCAGTTCGTAGCTCATTCCGGCCAGGGTCGCCTTGTCCTTCAGGGCAAGGATCAGGTGATCGTTTCCGGCATGCGCCAGGGCGGCCGGCAAGGCCGGGTCAAGGCTATCGGGGGCAAGCCCGAACAGGTCGAGCGCGGACCGGACGAGCGCCGGGTCAGCGGCAGCGCTGCGTGTCGGCGGCGATGTCAGGGTCGCGCGCGTCTTTCCCGCCTCGCGTCGGACCTCGACGGTGATGCGGCTTGACGCAAGGTCGAGCAGGAAAATGCCGTCCCCGGCGCGCTCGGCCAGAACGCTGCCAAGCGCAATGGTGGCATGACCGCAGAAGGCGACCTCGTCCTCGGGAGAGAAATAGCGGACTTTCCACCCGTCGCCTTCGGGCGCGGCAAAGACCGTTTCCGAATAACCGACCATGGCCGCGATGCGCTGCATCTCGGATCTGGCGGGGAGTGCGTCTGCGACGACAACGCCCGCCGGGTTGCCGCCGACCTCGCCGTCCGAAAACGCCGCGAGGCGCAGAATATCGATATCTGTCTGATCCTTCATCTTCATCATCCTTTCAGTCGTGAGGTGTCGACGCAAGACACCGCTTCATACCGGGTACGAGAAGCCGGGCCAGCCGTCCGCTACGTGCAGCATTGCGTATCAGCGGGCAGGCGATTGCTGCCGGTATTGCGCAGGGGCCTGCCCGACCCAACGCTTGAAGGCCCGGCTGAAGGTGCTTTGTTCGGAGAATCCCGTGAGGAACGCGATTTCGGCGATCGAGTTGCTGCTGTCCCGCAAAAGCTCCTGGGCAAGCGACGATTGCGCTTCGGACAGGACATCGCGAAAGGTCAGCCCCTCTTGCGCCAGACGGCGATAGAGCGTGCGCTCGCTCATCCCCAGATCACGTGCAATATCGACAGCTTGCGGAACGCCATTGCAGAGCGCGGGGGTCAGGCGGCGCAGGATCGTGGCACGAAGGGAGGTGTCATCCCCGAGCGAGCCGATTTCGGTCTCGAGATGGGTGGTCAGGAAGTCAGACACCGCAGCATCGCCCAGCCGGTTCGGCTGATCGAGCATCGGGGACGCCAGTGCGATTGCATCGCGGTCTGCGCCGAAACGGACCGGACAGCCGAAATGCAGCGCATAGCGGTCGGGATCGCTGCGACATTCATGTCGAAACGAGACGTGGTCCAGGTCCAGTTCGGCTTCCACGAAGAGGCGCATGTTGCGGGCCAAACCGGCAAGCGCGCCTTCGGTGCGAAACTCGAGCACCGGGTGGCGTCCGGTGCGGGCCTCGAAGACAAGCGCGGCCAGATTTCCCGTGTCCTCCAGGCGATAGACCGCCGTGTCGGTGACCACCCGCCAGTACCGCTCCACACGCTCAAGCGAGGCGCGGAGCGTCGGAGCCGTCTTCATCGCAAGACCGAGCACGCCGATATCGTCGACGCGGATCAACTCGGCATAGGCGGCAACCAGCGCGACTTCGTCGTCATGTCGGCGACGTATCCAATCCAGAAGATCGAAATAATCGGTATCCGCAAGCCGCCCGTTGACCGGCTGTGGCAGACGGCGCACGACCTTTCCGTCGGAGACAAGCGCTCCGTCGTCCCTCAGCGTCATCCCGGCCGCCCTGGCCATGGCGCGCGCGAATGCGTCCGTCACGCTCGGCATGTCGAATGCTACGCCGAACGCACCCTTGTGGCCAGACCCAGCGCGCTTATCAAGTCCGTACGACCGCACTCAGAGGGTCTTTCCGGACAGGATTGCCATGCGTTGGTCGAAATCCCGTTCCAGGCTTTCGAGGCGGGTGCGCAGACCGGCAATGCCTTCGTCACGCTCGGTATCGGTGAGACGGATCGGGATGTGTTTCGGACAGTTCCAGTCGAACGCCGCGACGTCGATGACAATGCCGCGCTCGGCTCTCGGTTCCTCCGCCGCGTTGAGAAACGCGACGATATCCGGGTCTTCGATGATCCGGGCATGGCCCCAGAGTTTCAGACGTTCCTGCCGCGCGTAGTCGATGGCGATGATCGACACCCGGTCGTCGTGGCGCAGGTTTCCCACGCTGATATACTGCCGGTTGCCGCGGTAATCGGCATAGCCGATTGTCCGCCTGTCGATCACCCTGAGAAAGCCCGGCGCACCACCCCGGAACTGCACGTAAGGCCAGCCCGTTTCCGAGACCGTCGCCTGGTAGATGCCGTCGCGCGCGGTCAGGAACGCGGCCTCCCGGGGCCCGAGTTCGGCACCGTCGTCACGCTCTGGCGACAGGACACGTGCATAGGCATCCGCCGATCCGAAGCGTTGCTGCTCGTCGCGAACGCGGGGTGTGAAGGCGATGTCAGCATAGGCATGGGGCATGATACGGCTCCTAAAGGCCAAGCTCGGACAGGCCGGGATGATCGTCGGGCCGACGGCCGACCGGCCAGTGGAACAGGCGTTGCTGCCTTGAAATCGGCAGATCGTTGATCGACGCGATGCGCCGACGCATCAGGCCGTCGGTGTCGAATTCCCAGTTTTCGTTGCCGTAGGCGCGGAACCATGCTCCGCTGTCATTGCGATACTCGTAGGCAAAGCGCACGGCGATACGGGCGTCCTGAAACGCCCAAAGCTCCTTGACGAGCCGGTATTCCAGTTCGCGCGCCCATTTGTGGGTCAGGAAATCGACGATCCGGTCACGCCCCGAAAAGACCTCGGCGCGGTTCCGCCACTGGCTGTCGGGCGTGTAGGCAAGCGACACGCGGTCTGGGTCGCGGCTGTTCCAGCCATCTTCCGCCAGCCGCACCTTGGTGCGTGCGGTTTCATCGTCGAAAGGCGGGACCGGAGGGCGTGTCATGGCATGACCCTTTTCAAGTACGGGGGTTTGTGCCCCGGTCGCATCGGGGCAGGGGGGCGGGAGCTGCGACCGGGGCATCCGGGAGGTCAGGCAACCTTGGTGCTGACGACCGGGAAGTCGATGGGCGTGTCGAACGCCTCGTTGAGATAGTTCGTGAGCGTATTGAGCGCGACATGCGCCACGATCTCGACGATCTCCGCCTCGCTGTAGCCTGCCAGTTTCACCGCCGAAACGTCGGCATCCGAAACCTGCCCGCGATCCAGGACGAGCTTTACGGCAAAGCGTACTGCCGCATCGGCCTTGGGATCGGTGGACCCGCCGTTGCGGTTCGCGGCGATCTCGGCCTCGTCGAGCTTGGCGAGGGTCTTGCCGAGATAGGCATGGGCGGACAGGCAGTAGTCGCAGCCGTTGATCTGCGCCACCGCCAGCGCGATCCTCTCGCGGGTCTGGGGCGTCAGGCTGCCCTTGGCAAGCGCACCGTTCAGCCCGAGATAGCCCTCGAGTGCTGCGGGACTGTTTGCTGTGATGCGGAACAGGTTCGGAACGCTGCCAAGCATTTTGTTGACACCCTCAAGCAGGGGCCGGGAGGCGGCGGGGGCTGCGTCGATTGAGGCAGGAAGCGGGATGCGGGACATGATGGGGTCTCTCCATTTGGTTTGATTTCCCGAATGTAGGGACGGACCGCGCTGTCGTATTGGCACCGCCTGCCAAGCGTTTGGCTCGATCTGCCATGTCGGTCGTGATATGGAGGTTCCGAGGGCTGAAACCGTGACCACCGACACGATCATCCATGTAGCTGTTCCCGTCGCGGTCTTCGTGATGATGTTCGCGCTTGGCCTTGGTCTGACGGTCGCCGACTTCCGGTCAGCCTTGAAACGTCCGAAGGCTCTGTTTGTCGGGGTCGCGAGCCAGATCGTTCTGGTGCCGGTCGTGGGCTTCCTGTTCGTCTCGGCTCAGCAGCAGGATCCGGGCCTTTCCCTCGGCATCGTTCTCCTCGCGCTCTGCCCCGGGGCCGCGATGAGCAACCTGCTCACCCGAATTGCCGGTGGCGACGTGGCCCTGTCGGTGTCGCTGACCGCGGTGAGCAACCTTCTTTCGGCGGCGACCCTGCCGGCGCTTTCCCTGCTGGCGGCGGGTCATTTCCTTGGCGCCGAGGCGCTGCGGATCGAATTCGGCGATCTCACGCTGCGCGTCGTGGCGGTCGCTACGGTTCCCGTCCTTCTGGGCATGGCGGTCCGCCGCCTTGCTCCGCGCGTCGTCGAGCGGCAGGAGCCTGCAATTTTCCGCGTCTGTTTCGCCGTTTTCATCGCGATCATCGGCTGGTCCTTCATGGAAGTCGCCGACACGTTGCGATCCGGCCTTGTCCTGATTGGCTGGCGACTTGTGCTTCTGACGTCTCTCCTTCTCGCACTCGGTCTTTACGTGGGGCAGGTCTGCGGCCTGTCCGCGCCGCAACGAACAACCGTTGCTGTCGAGACGGGTGTGCAGAACAGCGGGCTGGGGCTTGCCGTGGGGGCGATGCTGTGGGGCGATGCGGCGGGTTTTCCGCTCTTTGCGACGCCGTCGGTCGTCTACGGCGCGCTGACTTATGCAGTGACCTTTCCGGTGGTCATCCTGCTTTCGCGAGGATGGCAGCGCGTCTGAGGGGGAAGCATCGGCCTGGTCGAGACGGCAGCAAACCGCTGTCTTGATCCTGGGCTAGTCGATCCAGTGGCGTCGTTGGAAATGATGCATCGTCTCGAAGGTACAGAATTCCACGGGGCCAAGCACGATCCTCGGCACCCGCGCGACCAATTCCGCACCTACCTTGTCCGAAAGCGCGATGATGGACCGGGCTTCGTCCGGCGAGAACCAGCGCAGGTTGTAGGCCAGCGTGATGTGGAATTCGTAAGCATCGTGATCGGGACGCACGAGGTTGGTGGCGGCCTGCAATTGGTCGCGTGTCAATCGGAGCAGGGCCTCCTCACCTTTGTCGGTACCCGACATCCGGACGCTGAACCCGCCAAAAATGCCCGTCGGCCGGGCCATCACGGTTCGTGTCAGGCCGATGTCTCGGAGCCGTTGGGCGAAGTCCTCGGTCACTGTTTCAACTGAGGCCGCATTTGGCAGATGTCCGGGCCAGCGATCAATGGTGCGGGCATAGTCTATGACGCCCTCGAAGATCGTCATGTGGAAGCTCTCGGGGGGCAAGTAGGTGAACCCGTCTGCCAACGGCCCGGCCTTGAGCTGATCCTGTGCGTCCTTCAGCGCGGCAAAGGGTTTGGATCGTGGATCGACATGACAGATCGTCGTGTTGCCACGGCAGGTCAGCGGCCGCCCGTCCGGTGTGAACTTGAGACCCACCGCGCTGGGCGCGACGCCGCCTGTCATCGTGCCGGTCAGGTAGTCAAATGCGCGCTCAGGGTTGGTCATGGAACTGGGTCCTCGGTTTCAGAATGAATAGTGCAAGCCCTCCGGTCGCGAACAATCCTGCAAGGGCAAAGCTGACCCCGGTGGCCATCAGGCCGTTTGTCTCGGCAGTGATCCCGAAAAGGAACGCGCCAAGGGCCGGACCGACCCGGAAGATGATGGTGTACAGGCTCAGGATTCGGCCCAGCCTGTCCTGCGGTGCTTCGAGCTGCACATAGGCCAATGCCGCGATGTTGGACGAGGACATGGTCGCGCCGTGAAGGAGCAGCACCGTCAGGGCCAGCCAGAAGTTCTGCGTGACAGCAAAGACCAGCAGCGACAGCGCGAAGACACCCGATGTGGTCAGGATCTGCACCAAGGCGCCACGCCCGTCCTGTGCTTTGGACATCAGAAGCGCCCCGAGGATCGCGCCGATCCCAAGGGCGGCGTTCAGAAGACCAAGGCCAACCTCGCCACGTCCGAAGGCAACCTCGGCATAGGCGGGGAACAATTCGCTGGCCGGGCGGATCAGCAATCCCTGCGCCAGTTGCAGCATCAGTACGCCGAGGATCAGCGGCGTATGCAGGAGATCGCGGATGACGCCCGCCATGTTTACCGGCTGGGTCGAGACAATCCGATCGGTCTGAGCCGGTACGTTGCGGATGCGGTAGAGGGCGATCGACAACGCCAGGAACCCCACCGCCGACACGGTGAAGACCAGCCCGGCCGATCCCAGGACCAGCAGCCCCGCCGCCAAGGCCGGGCCAAGAAAGCGCGACAGGTTGAACCCGGTCGAATTCACGGCCAGCGCCGAGGCCAGCAGTTTCGGCGGTGCCAGATGCCGGGCCATCGACAGGCGTGCGGGCAGGAGCACGCCCGAAACTGCGCCCAGCACCGCCATCATGCCCGCCATCGTCCAAGGCGTCAGGCTGCCTGTGAAGTACAGCAGCGCCAAGGCGACAGACACCGCGGCGCTCGCGATCTGGCCCCAATACATGATCTTGGGTGCTGCATGCCGGTCGGCCAGCGAACCGCCCCACAATGCGGTCAAGAGCGACGGGAACAGCTCGGCAAAGGCCACCGTGCCCAGCCACGCCTCCGACCCGGTCAGTTCCCACGTGACCCAGCCCACCGCGATGCGCTGCATCCAGAAGCCGGTGGTCATGATCAGGTTGCCCGCCTGGTAGGTGGCGAAGGCGGGGATCGCGAAAACGGCGTTGAAATCGGCGATGCGCGCACGGACGGCTTCGAGCGGATGGGCGCGCATCAGATCCTCATTGGGCGAATGTCACGAATATCGGCTGGTGATCCGACCCCTGCGCGGTGTCGCCGATCTCCATCGACTGAACCCTGTGTGCCAAATCCGTCGTGACGAAACAATGGTCTATGCGGCGCGGGCCGCGCCCGTCGCGCGGGATCGTGTCACCTTCGGCTTCGGCGTGACCGGCCAGTGTCCAGGCGTCGGCAAGTCCATGCGCGCGGATCGTGCGGCCGTGCATCTGCGACAGGTCGCCGACGACGCGGGTGTATTCCGGGCTGCCGGGTTCGAAATTCATGTCGCCCATGACAATCGCGGT
>NZ_JAIPUT010000001.1 GCF_020055635.1 Marivita sp.
GCCAGCTTGACCTGCTCGTCCTGCACCATCGCGTTGTAGGCGGCGTTCAACTCGGCCAGTTCGGTTTCCAGCTTGGTGCGCGCAGCGGCGTCCTGTTCGACGCTGATCCTGTTTTCCAACTCGATGATCCTGGGGTCCATCGTCAGGATCTCGGCCCGCACGGATTCCAGCTCTCCGACCGTCGCTTCGCGCTCGTCCAGCGTTTCGGACAGGTTCACCTCGACCTTGTCCTTCTGTTCGTTGAGCAGGTTCAGCTGCCCCTGCAACAGCGTCACGATCACGTCGGACTTGGCGATCAGGTCCTGCAGCTTGTCGTCGATTGACGCTGTCTTCATCCGCTCCTGCCGCATCGATTCCGATTTGCCCTTCGAAAAGATGCCCACAAAGCTTTCCCAGCCGGTCTTCGACCGCATCTCGTCGAAGTCCTTGGAAAACGCGGCCGTCACATCGTCCAGCCCCATGATGAGCTCCGCGATATTCGCGTTCATCACATCCGTATGGGCATGCACGTCCTCCAGCGTGGCGTTCTCGATGTCGAAGGTGATGTCGTCGCCGGTTTTCATCTTGGCCCGAGCGGTTTCGATCCGGCCTGTCAGTTCCGCGATCTTGGCCTGTGCCTCGGCCACCTGCGCCTGGCTCTCGCGCACTTGCGTGTCGAAATCTGCCACTCGAAATCCTCCAATCAAAATGCCCATTCGGAAAATAAGGGGCCATGCCGCACACCGACAAATCGGCTGTGCCGAAACATTTGCAAAAGCCCGGTTGAAAGGGAAGCGAAGATCGCGCTTAAAGTTGCAGAAGGTGCGATGCAGCGCCTTGAATTTGAAACGACCATTCGGAGCATTCAAGATGAACAGATTCATGTTTCTGGCGCTTGTCGCTGGCCTGTCGCAGCCGATTGCTGCACGGGCGGACGAAATTACCGACACGCTTCAATCCGCGATCGACGCCTATAACGAAGGTGATGTCGCCTATGCGCTGGAAGAGCTCGACTTCGCCCGCCAGAAGCTGATGGCCCAGCGCGCCGAGGTGTTCCGGGAATTCCTGCCCGAAGCGCCAGAGGGCTGGACCCGCGAGGTCGAGACCGAGATGCAGGCCGGGCTTGCGATGATGGGCGGCGGCATGGGGGCCAATGCCAGCTACACGTCGCCAGACAGGTCGCAAAGTTACACCATCACCATGATGGCCGACAATGCGATGGTCGCCAGCATGGGTGCGATGGTGGCCAATGCCGCTGCCATGGGCATGAAAGTCGAACGCATCGGCCGACAGCGTGTGGCGCTCAATGACGATCAGGCAATGGCGCTGGTCAACAATCGTATCCTGATCACGATAGACGGAAACGACGAGGCGCTCTTGTTGCAAGCGATGGAGCGCATCGACTTCGAGGGCTTGTCGAATTTCGGCAACTGAGGAACCGTTTAACCTTTGGTAGACCCCTTTGCCGGCGCGTCAGGTGGCGGGACTGTCTGCCCTTCCGAGACCGGCCTTTTCTGCGTCCTGTGTACGCCCCCTGATGTGAAATCCGGTCGCCTGGGGTGGCCGGCTGGGTTTCCCGTGCGCCACTTTAAAAAAATATGAGCAACAAAGTCTCGCCATACGGATTTGAAACTCTACCTGCCGATCCATCCATGTTAAGGCATGTCACACACTCCACGAACGATGCGGGCGACCATGCGGCAAGAGTTCAACAGATGCGTTTCTCATTCGGCTTTCGGGAACATGTTTGAGGCGTGGGCGGTTTCCGATGTGCCATCTGTAAACATGGAAACCGTGGAGATGTCGTTGCATCGGACCAACGCCACCATCGCCGTCATTCCGCCCCTCTGGAGCCGCGGTGGCGATCCTCTTGTGCGCGGACGGACGCCCTAGGGTCGGATGTCCCGAACGGATACCCATACCACACCCTCCAGAGACAGGGAGACCACCTTCAAGGCGTTTCGCCAGAGTCTTGTCGTGCGCATCGCATTTCTGCTTTCGCTGGCGCTGCTGCCGATCGGCTTGGTGGCGATGGGGCAAAGCTGGCGCGCGCTGCACATCACGAACGAAAATCTCGAGGCGTCGATCCATGCCCGTACGAGTTCTCTTGTCACGCCGGAACGGCGGGCGCTGGATTCCCAGATGGGTGTCGCGAATGCGCTTGCCGACACGATCGGCGTTCTGGACCTGTCGACCGACCAGTGCACGGAAGTCATGCAGCGCGTCCTCGAGACAAACCCGCGCCTGACTTTCGCGGGCCTTGTCGAAGAAGGGTCCGTGTCGCAGTGCAACAACATCGGTCAGGTTCTCGAATTTGAACCGGATCCAAGGGTCGACGCGCTTTTTGTCGATCCGCAGCCCTACATCACCTTCCGCGAACGGGGCTCGACCAGCCAGGAACCCGTGATCCTGGTGGCCTATCCAAGCTTCGCAGAGGAGGGCGGGCTGAAAGGCTATGTAACGATTTCCCTATCGGCCGAACCGCTTCTTCAAAGCGACACCACCGATGCCCAGAACACGGATGTTGCGCTGGTCACGTTCAACAAGTTCGGCGATATCCTGTCCAGCCATACGCCCGAAGGCCCGATCACGGATTACCTTCCCGCGGGCCTTGCGCTTCAAGGCTTCGTCAACCAGAGGGACTCGTTCTTCACGGCGTTGACCGTGTCCGGCGATACGCGCCTGATCTCGGTCGTTCCGATCCTTCCGGGCGAAGTCTACGCCCTTGGCAGCTGGGGGCGCGCCGCGTTGCAGCGCCCGACGGCGCCGTGGTTTGTCGTGTCCACGCTTCTCTTTCCGTTCCTCATGTGGCTGGTCGGGATCATCGTTGCGGTGACGTCGTTGAACCGGCTGGTGCTGCGTCATGTTCGAGATCTCGGCCGACGGATGCGGGGTTTCGCGACCCAGCGCAGCGTGGAGACGTCCGAGAATATCGAGGACGCCCCGAGCGAGATCCAGACCATCAACGGGACCTTCGAAGCGATGGCGGACCAACTTCTGCGCGACGAGGCCGATCTCGAAAACGCCGTCTTCGAACGCGAGGTGCTGCTCAAGGAGGTGCATCACCGGGTGAAGAACAACCTGCAGCTCATTTCCTCCATCATCAACATGCAGGTGCGCCAGGTCGGCAGCCCCGAGGCGGTCGCGGCCCTTCGCAAGTTCCAGGACCGGGTGACAAGTCTCGCCTCGGTGCACCGCGCGCTCTACCAGGAGCCGTCGCTGACCCATATCCGGTTCGACGTCTTGCTCAACGACCTGGTGGCACAATCCAACGCCGCCGGAACGCCCGATCACACGCCGGTGCAGATCGATCTCGATCTTGATCAGGTCACGCTTCTGCCCGACCAGACAGGTCCGCTTGCCATGGTGGCGACCGAAGCCCTGTCCAACGCGTTCAAATACGGTGGTCCAGGGTCGGACGGGCTGTTCCACCTCGAGGTCAAGCTGAAGAAGCTGACCGAGAACGACGCCACCCGCGTGCGGTTGTCGGTCGAGAACAGTATCGACGCGACACTCGAGCGGAGCTTGGGCACCGGTCTTGGCAAGCGGCTGATCGTGGCATTCGCGAGCCAGCTTGACGGGCAGCTTGACGAGATTGACGAAGTCGACCGTCACGGCTTCATCCTGACCTTCGACTACCAGCCTTTCACACCGGATTGATCCGCGGCTCCTGGAACAACGAAGAAGAGCGCGCGCCACAGCCGGGCCCGCGCTCTGTCCATAGGCAAGATCACGTCAAGCAGACGCAATCTCAGGAATTCGGTGCGTCTTTCGCCAAACGCGACTTCTCCGCGTTCGGATCGTGGCGTTTCTTTTCTGTGCGCTGCTTGCTCATCAATGCGAAGATGATGAACGCAAGGATCGTGATGAGCGCCAACAGGGGTACAAAGAACTCAGCAGTCATTGGGACCTCCTTTCAACCCCTTCAACACCCATGGCCCGAGGTGGTTCCGACCTCTGCCGGGCTGGTGCGGCGACACACTGCTTTGTGAAGGCCGAAATGCGGTCAGTGCAGGTTGGGCTGGTTGCCCTCGCCCTTCTCGTCGATCATGTGGCCCGTTTCGAAGCGGTTCAGGCGAAACGCCGTGGCGGTTTCGTGCGGCGTGTCGGTGGCCAGAAGATGCGCATAGGCAAAGCCCGAGGCCGGGGTCGCCTTGAACCCGCCGTAACACCAGCCACCGTTGAAATAGAGCCCGTCGATATCGGTGCGGTCGATGATCGGAGAGCCGTCCATCGACATGTCCATCACCCCGCCCCAACTGCGCAAGAGCCGCGCGCGGCAAAGCATCGGGAACATGGCGATCGCCTCTTCCATCACGTCCTCGACCGTTGGCAGGTTCCCGCGCTGGGCGTAGGAATTGTACCCGTCCAGATTGGCCCCGAAGACAAGCCCGCCCTTGTCCGACTGGCTGCAATAGAAATGTCCTGCGCCAAAGGTGATGACCCCCGGCAGTACCGGTTTGAGCCCTTCGGTCACGAAGGCTTGCAGCACATGGCTTTCGATCGGCAGGCGCATCCCGGCCCTGGCCATGACGGTGGACGACGCCCCGGCGACACAGGCCCCGACCTTCTTGGCGCCGATGAACCCGCGCGACGTGTCGACCCCGCGGCATCTTCCATTCTCGATGCGGAAGCCGGTCACTTCGCAGTTCTGGAGGATATCGACGCCCAGCGCATCCGCCGCCCGCGCATAGCCCCAGGCCACCGCGTCGTGCCGCGCGGTCCCGGCGCGCGGCTGCAACAGACCGCCCATCACGGGAAATCGCGCGTTGTTCACGTTCAAAAACGGATAGCGGTCGAGCACCTGTTTCTGATCCAGCAACTCTGCATCCGCACCGTTCAGGATCATCGCGTTGCCGCGCCGGATGTAGTCGTCGCGCTGGGTGTCGGAATGCATCAGGTTGAGGACACCGCGCTGGCTCATCATCACGTTGTAGTTAAGCTCCTGCTCCAGCCCTTCCCAAAGCCTGAGCGAGAATTCGTAGAATGGCAGATTGCCGTCGAGCATGTAGTTCGACCGAACGATCGTCGTGTTGCGCCCGACATTGCCGCCGCCGATCCATCCCTTTTCCAGCACCGCGATGCGGCTTTGCCCAAAGGTCCTTGCAAGGTAATAGGCGGTCGCCAGCCCGTGCCCGCCGCCGCCGATGATCACGTAGTCATACTCTGGCTGCGGATCGGGATCGCGCCATTGAGGCCGCCAGCCGCGATGGCCGGTCAGCGCCTCCTTGATGATCTGAAATCCTGAATACCGCATGATGGCATCCTTTGTCCGGCTCTGCCCGGGCGAAACTGCTGCGTCAGGCGTCTTGCAGTATGGCCTGCATCAACGGGCTGTCGGGGTCCTGCAGCCCGTCGATGACGTCGAAATGATGCTTGCCGGGATCGACAACGCGCTCGCAGTTCCAGGCATCGGCAAGCCACCTGGCCTGGTCCAGAAAGACGGGCCGTTCCTCGGCCCCGACCCAGACGGTCACAGGCGTTGACGGAGGCGCCATGAGCACCGGGCTTTCGGCAATGGCTTCTGCCTCTTCAAGCTTGAAGTCCTGGTTCATCAGCGTGTCCATCAGGGGCCGCAGATCAGCCACTGGAGAGATCGGCACGCTTTTCGCGATCCGCGTCCGCACGGTGTCATCCAGCACAGAGGGATCAAGCATGCGCGCCACCAGGTGCCCCCCCGCCGAATGCCCCGCGAGGTGGATCGGTCCCGGAAACTCCCGCGCGACGACGGAAATGGCCGTGGCAACCTGGCGGGTGATGTCCGAAATCCGGACCCGGGGGCACAGGTCATAGGTCGGCATGGCGACAACCCAACCCTGCTTCAGCGCGCCTTGCGCGAAATGCGACCACAGCGATCCGTCGAATTGTCGCCAATAGCCGCCATGAACGAACACGAAGATACCCTTGGGCACACCGTCCGGCTGGAACAGATCGACGATCTCGCGCGTTCCGTGCCCGTACATCACCCCCAAACGGGCGCGACCGAGCACGGACATCCTCTGACGAAACGCATCCGAGTCCGCCCGCCACCTGTCCGGGTAGGCGGCCCCGTCTGGAATAAAGGGCGCATTTGCGTAAGCTTCGTTCAAGTCCACATCGCGTCTCCAAAAACAACAGCACTTGTCATTGCATGTATCAAGTGATCCACCTTTGTCAGCATAAAACCGGAGGGACCCATGCTCGACCAGACAACAAATCTCGCCAGCCTGCTCAAGGACCCGTCGTTGCTTGAAACGCGTGCCTATGTGAACGGCGCGTGGATTGATGGCGACGATGGCACTTTCGCAGTCGACAACCCGGCCCGCGGCGACACCATTGCCGACGTCGCCGACCTGTCCCGCGCGCAGGTGGCCGACGCCATCGCCGCCGCGCAGACCGCCCAGAAGGACTGGGCCAGGTGGACCGGCAAGGAACGCAGCCAGGTGCTGCGCAAGTGGTTCGACCTGATGATGGAACACCAGGACGATCTGGGCACCATCCTGACCGCCGAACAGGGCAAGCCGCTGGCCGAAGCCAAGGGCGAAATCGCCTACGGCGCGTCCTTCATCGAGTTCTTCGCGGAAGAGGCCAAGCGCGTCTACGGCGAGACCATTCCCGGCCACCAGCGCGACAAGCGCATCATGGTGATGAAACAGCCCATCGGCGTTGTCGGGTCGATCACGCCCTGGAACTTCCCGAATGCGATGATCACCCGCAAGGCCGGTCCGGCGCTGGCGGCCGGGTGCAGTTTCGTCGCGCGACCGGCGGCTGAAACCCCGCTATCCGCCATCGTCCTGGGTGTGCTGGCCGAACGTGCCGGTATCCCTGCAGGCGTGTTCAACGTGGTGCCGTCCTCGTCGTCGTCGGAAGTGGGCAAGGAAATGTGCGAGAACCCGGCGGTGCGCAAGCTGACCTTTACCGGCTCGACCGAGGTGGGTCGCATCCTGTTGCGCCAGGCCGCCGACCAGGTGATGAAATGCTCGATGGAGCTGGGCGGCAACGCGCCCTTCATCGTGTTCGACGATGCCGACATCGATGCGGCGGTCGATGGTGCCATCATGTGCAAGTTCCGCAACAACGGCCAGACCTGCGTCTGTGCCAACCGCATCTACGTGCAGGCGGGCGTCTATGACGTGTTCGCGCAAAAGCTCAAGGACCGCGTGTCGAAAATGAAGGTGGGCGACGGGCTCGAAGAGGGCACCGACCTTGGCCCGCTCATCAACGCGGATGCGCTCACAAAGGTGCAGGACCATATCGCGGACGCCAAGTCCAAGGGGGCCGAAGTGATCCTGGGCGAGGAAGAGCACCGCAAGGAGGGCAATTTCTTCGGCCCGACCATCGTCACGGGTGCGACACGGGACATGGCATTCTCGACCGAGGAGACCTTTGGCCCGCTCGCTCCGCTCTTCAAGTTCGAGACCGAAGACGATGTGATCGAACTGGCCAATGACACGATCTTCGGGTTGGCCAGCTATTTCTACGCCAAGGACCTGAGCCGCGTCTACAAGGTGGCCGAGGCGCTGGAATACGGCATCGTCGGCGTGAACACCGGCATCATCTCGACCGAGGTGGCGCCCTTCGGCGGAGTCAAGCAATCGGGTCTGGGCCGCGAAGGCAGCCATCACGGCATCGAGGAATTCCTCGAGATGAAATATGTCTGCCTGAGCATCTGACGCGCCTCTTGTCATCAGCAGCGGATGAGGCCCGGCCTGAGGTCTCATCCGCTGCAATTTTCACAAAACCGATTCAAATACTTCATGTAGATGTCGTGCCCGCGCGTCACCTCCCTTGATGTCCATCCAAGGGGGATTTCCATGACATATCGTGCGCTGTGCCTGACATCGGCCATAGCTCTCACCGCCTCTGCCGCCGCGGCAGAGATGAATTTCAACCGCATCGCGTCTTTCCCGGTCGTCCGGAACATGGCCGAGGGAGAAGACACGAACCGGGTGTCCAGCCCGGAGATCATCTCGGCCAGCGCTGACGGCATGACGCTGGTCTATTCCGACAGCCCGCTGGGCGTGATCGGCATGATCGACATCACCGATCCCGCCAACCCGCAGCCCAAGGGCAATGTCACGCTCGAAGGCGGCGAGCCCACGGCAGTGTCCGCTCTGGGCAACACGGTCTTTGTCGGTGTGAACACCTCGGAAAGCTTTACCGATCCGTCGGGTTTCCTGATGCATCTCGACATGACGACCGGCGACGAGGCCGGGCGCTGCGATCTGGGTGGCCAGCCCGACTCGACCGCTGTTGCACCCGATGGGTCCTTCGTGACCGTCGCCATCGAAAACGAGCGTGACGAAGATGCAGGTGATGGCCGTGTGCCGCAGATGCCGGCCGGCCACGTGTCGATCATCCCGCTGGATGCCGATGGCATGATGCAGTGCGATGCGCAAATCCGTGCGGACGTAACCGGCCTTGCCGAGATCGCACCCGAAGATCCCGAACCCGAATTCGTCGACATCAACGCCAATGGCGAGATCGTCGTGACGCTTCAGGAAAACAACCACATCGTCGTGCTGTCTTCTGCGGGCGAGGTGCTCAGCCATTTCTCGGCCGGAACAGTTGACCTCGAAGGTATCGACGCCACCGACGATCGCGCGGCGCTTGTTTTCGACGCAACACTGACCGACGTTCCGCGTGAACCCGATGGCATCCAGTGGATTGACACCGACCATTTCGTGACTGCGAACGAAGGCGACATGGATGGCGGATCGCGCGGCTTTACCGTGTTCAACAAGGACGGCACAGTTGTATACGAAAGCGGTGTGTCGTTCGAACATGCCGTGGCACAGATTGGGCACTACCCCGACCGCCGGTCCGATGCCAAGGGTGTGGAACCTGAAGGCATGGAATTCGCCACGTTCGGCGGCACACCTTACGTGTTCCTTCTAGCCGAACGCGCGTCGGTGGTCGGTGTCTACGACATGACCGATCCGGCGAACCCGGTGCTCAAGCAGCTGCTGCCGTCGGGCATTTCACCCGAAGGCGCCGTTGCCATTCCCGCCCGCAACCTGCTGGCCACGGCAAACGAATATGACGGGATCGAGGACGGAGCCGCGCGGGCGCATGTCATGATCTTCGAATATCAGGAGGCCGCCGCCGCCTATCCGCATGTCACCTCTGCCGGCATGGACACGCTGACCGGCTGGGGCGCGAATTCCGGCATGGTGGCCGACACCGATGGCACGCTTTGGGCCGTGAATGACAGCTTCTACGCTTTCCAGCCGACCATCTTCCACATCGACCCAAGCCAGACCCCCGCGCAGATCGTCAAGGCGATCCCGGTCACGCGTGCGGGCCGACCGGCACAGTTGATGGACATGGAAGGCATCACGCTTGATGGGGCGGGCAATTTCTACGCCGTTTCCGAAGGTCGCATGGACCGGGGCAACCCGCACGCGATCTACCACATCCAGGCGGATGGCGAGATTGCCAAGGTCATTCCGTTCCCGAAAGAGATCATGGCGGTCGAGCGCCGCTGGGCCTCGGAGGGGATCACCCTTGTCGGCAACACGCTCTGGATCGCCCTCCAGCGCGAATTCGACGATGATCCGGCGAACCATGTCAAGCTTCTGGCCTACAATCTCGAGTCCGAGGAATGGGGTGCAGTGCATTACCAAAAGGCCGAACCCGCGACCGGCTGGGTCGGGCTTTCCGAAATCACGGCGCATGGCGATCATGTCTACATCATCGAACGCGACAACCAGATCGGCGACGCAGCCGTGACCAAGAAGATATACCGCGTTGCCCTGGCCGACATGGCGCCATCGGCGCTGGGCGGCGAATTGCAAGTCGTCGAAAAGGAAGAGGTCGTCGATCTTCTGCCTTACCTGACATCGACCGGCGGCTACGTGCTGGACAAGGTCGAAGGCCTTGCCATCACCGAAGACGGCACGATGTGGGTATCCACGGACAATGACGGCGTGGACGATCACTCCGGTGAAACGATGCTGTTCTCCATCGAAGGCGCTCTCTGATCCTCAGCCGCCCCAATGGCTCATGTGCTCGGGGCGGTACGCAAAAAAAAGGCGCGGGATGACCCGCGCCTTTCACCGTTCTGACCCGGTCGGGGTCAGTTCACCGCTTTCGCGTCGACCACGTCCTTCTCGACCGCATCCGCCTTTGCAATCGCGATCCGGCGCGGTTTCAGCGCCTCGGGGATCTCGCGTTGCAGGTCGATATGCAGCATGCCGTTTTCATGGCTCGCGCCGACGACGCGGACGTGATCGGCAAGGTGGAACCGGCGCTGGAACGCGCGGGTTGCAATGCCACGATGCAGGTAGGTGCGGTCTTCGTCCTCGTCGACCTTGTTCGCCGAGACATGCAGCGCGCCGTCCTTGACCTCGACGGTCAGGTCATTCTCCGAAAACCCGGCAACGGCGATCGAGATGCGATAGGCATCATCGGCTGTCTTTTCGATGTTGTACGGCGGGTAGGTGGATTGCGACACGTCGTTGGTCAGAACCCGGTCCATGAGATCGGCGATTTGGTCAAAGCCGACGGTTGCGCGGTAAAGCGGTGCGAAATCGTATCCTCGCATAGGTCATCCTCCATTGAGCGATACCAGATGTGACAGGCCTTCCAGTTTGGACAGGCCCGGTTGAACGCGTCGGGCCCCGGTTGGGCATCCCGACGCGTGATATCTGGGAAAGTCTGCTCAGGGTTTCAAGGGGTCGAGATCCGCCTCGATCGGGCGCACGAATTTCGCCCCAGTGTCCTTGCGGGCATCGCCCTCGGCGCGGAAGGGACGGAAGGCCGACCCTTCGTCATAACCCGCCCCGTCGTCCATCAGGGCCCGGATGGCGTCGATCTGCCCCTCAAGCGGCGCGCCAAGCGAAACCGGGAGGTCGCCGCTCATCGCCTTGGATGACACCACCGAAACGATCCTTGGCCCGTCCGACCCGAAGGCAAAGACCGGCGACCCGGAACTGCCGAAGTCAACCGAACAGGACATGACCAGAAGATTGTTCTGAGTGGACATGATCTCGCAGGTGTCCTGCATCGACGGAGCCTCGGACCGGTTATGCGCGTAGGACACGACCGAAACGCTTTCTCCCGCGGGGGGACGGTGCTGGGTGACGAACGGAATGATGGTCGTGTTGCGCACCGGGTGTTGCAGCTCGATCAGGGCAATGTCGTTATAGACCCGGTCCGGGCTCGGCGCCTCGTTGAAATCGTAATCCGGGTAGACCACGGCCCGCCGGACGCGGCGATAGGCTGCCGCACGTCCATTGCGCCAGCCAGCAAGAAACTGGATGTCCTCGGGTGCCAGAAGCGCACCCTGGTCGTCGTAAAGGCAATGCGCCGCCGTCAGTACAAGCTTGGGTGAAATCAGGGAACCGGTGCAGAACGCGCGGCCGGCCAGCTCCAGGCGACCGACAGCTTCCCACGCGCGACCATCCTGGCGGCTCTCCATCGAGAACAGCCCGGTACCCTGCGCCGAGGCAATCGCCGGCAGCATAGACAGAAATGCCCCCCAGAGCATCTGGCGCACGTTTCACCTCCGTGTCTGGATACAGTTAGCCGGCCAATCGGGCAAAACTATGGCTGAGATGTCAAGAATTCGCTGATGTCAGGGCAGGTGGCTTCGGACCTCCGGTCGCCCAGTCCAAAAGCTCGACCGTATGGACGATGGGGATCTCTGTACCGGACCCGATCTGCATCATGCAACCGATATTCCCGGCCGCGATGATCTCGGGCTGCTTGGCTTCCAGAGTGCGAATCTTGCGCGTTTTCAACTGCTTGGAAATTTCCGGCTGCATGAGGTTGTAGGTGCCTGCCGACCCGCAGCACAAATGGTTGTCTGCCGGTTCGACCACCTCGAACCCCGCCGCCTTGAGCAGGCTCTTGGGGTGCGTCTTGATCTGCTGTCCGTGCTGCAGGCTGCAGGCCGCGTGATAGGCCACTTTCATCCCGCCATGCTGTTCACGCGCCTGCGCCACCGCCGCCTCGTCCACGAGATCGACCAGCACTTCGCTCACGTCCCTGGCAATCGCCGACACCCGCGCCGCATCCTCGGCCAGCGGATCATTGCGGAACATGTGCCCGTAATCCTTGACGGTGGTGCCACACCCGCTGGTGTTGATGACAATCGCATCAAGCCCGTCGCCATCCATCTCGCGCGCCCAGGCCGTGATGTTGGCCGCCGCCGATCCGTGGCTTTCGTCCACCTTGCCCATGTGATGCGTCAGCGCCCCGCAACAGCCCGCGCCCTTCGCGACCACAACTTCGCAGCCCAGCCGCGTCAGCAAACGGATCGTCGCGTCGTTGATATCGGTGTTCAGCGCCTTCTGCGCGCAACCCGTCATCAGCGCCACGCGCTTCTTGCGCGGCTGAACGGGCGCAAAGCTTTGCGGATCATCATTGCGGCTCACCGCCGGTATCTTTTTCGGCGCCATCTCCAGCATCGCCTTCAACCGCGCATCCGGGATCAGCGGCGCAAAGGGCTTGCCGATCTTCGCCAAGAGCAGCGCCACCCGGAACCGCGTCGGATAGGGCAGGATGCGCGCCAATGTCCAGCGCAGCGCCTTGTCATGCCAGGGCCGGTCGTAATGCTCTTCGATATAGGCCCGCGCGTGATCGACCAGATGCATGTAATGCACACCCGAGGGACAGGTCGTCATGCAGGCCAGGCAGGACAGGCAGCGGTCGATATGCGTCACCGTTTTGGCGTCCGGTTTGCGCTCGTTCTCGAGCATGTCCTTGATCAGGTAAATCCGCCCGCGCGGGCTGTCCAGCTCGTCGCCCAGCACCTGGTAGGTCGGACAGGTCGCGGTGCAGAACCCGCAATGCACACAGCTGCGCAGGATCTCGTTTGACCGCTTGATTTCGGGATCGCGCAGCTGGTCTTCGGTGAATGTCGTCTGCATCGTTTACCCCATCAATCCCGCGTTCAGGATGCCTTTCGGATCGAATTTCTGCCGCAACCCACGCGACAGCGCGGCGATTTCCGGTGGTTCCGGCTGGAACTTCGGCTGGCCATTGCCCCGAACCAATGTTGCATGACCGTCGAAGGTGCCCAGCCGCGCCCTGACATCCGTGCCTTCCCGCACCCGTGCCCAGATCAGCCCACCACCCCAGTCGTACAGCACTCCGTCCGCCTGTATCTTCGCGGCCAGCCCGGCAGACAGGGTCGGCGTGCAGGACACCCGCCAGACATCGCCGGCGACGCCATGAAATGGCGCGCCGTCACGCACCCTGGCCCAGACCCCGGCAACGGCTTCGGGGTCACTCTCGATCCGCACGTCCATGTCGCCGAACAACCCGGCCACCCGTTCCGCACGATACGCGACGGACCCGGCAAACCCCTCGACCCGTAGCATCGTCACCGGCTGCCCGTCCGGACCCAAAGGCCCATGCGCCGCGCCGGACACTTCGAACGGCGACCCAAGTGCCTTGGCCATGACGCGCACCGCCTCCGCATCGCTCAAGCCAGTGATCAAAATGCACGCCGCCGTTTCCGGTTTCGGCAGCACCTTCAGGCTGACCTCGGTCAAAACGCCCAGCGTGCCCCAGGACCCGCTCATCAACTTCACCAGATCGTACCCCGTGACATTCTTCATCACGCGCCCGCCATTCTTGACCACGCTCCCGGTGCCATCGACATACCGCACACCCAGCATGAAATCCCGACACGCGCCCACCGACACCCGACGTGGTCCGCTGACATTGGCCGCGACGACACCACCGATGGTCGGCTCCCCGGACGTGCCCATCAGCCCGCGATGATCCATCGGCTCGAACGCCAGCCGCTGCCCCTCCGCGTCCAAAGCCGCTTCGATCTCGGCCAAAGCTGTGCCCGCCTGCGCCACCAGCGTCAGCGAGCCCGGCTCATAGAGCGTGATTCCCGAAAGCCCGCCAGTTTCCAGCACGTCTCCGTTAAGGTTAACGCCCCGCGTTCCCCCGCCCCGCACACATATCGGCCCGGAGGCCGATGCGATCATCTCGGCCAGCTCGGCCTCTGTTTCAGGTCTCATGATCTTCTCTGGTTCAAAAATATCTCGGGGGGTTTGGGGGGCTGGCCCCCCAATATTCACTCCGCAGCAAGCGCCACGCTGCGACGGCTCTCGGACGCCGCCAGCGGAAACACCTTGGCCGGGTTCAACAGCCACGCAGGATCGAACACGTCCTTCACCGCCATCTGTGCCTCAAGGTCGGCAGGCGCGAACTGATCCACCATCAGGTCGCGCTTTTCGATGCCGACACCGTGTTCGCCGGTCAGGCAACCACCCACCTCGACACAAAGCCTCAGGATATCCGCGCCAAGCGCCTCACAAAGTTCAAGATCACCCTCCTTGTTCGCATCGAACAGGATCAGAGGGTGCATGTTGCCGTCCCCGGCATGAAACACGTTGGCCACGTCCAGCCCGTATTCCTCGGACATCTCACCGATGCGCCGCAGCACGTAAGGAAGTTCCGAAACCGGGATCGTGCCATCAAGGCACATGTAATCATTGATCTGCCCCATCGCGCCGAAAGCCGATTTGCGGCCCAGCCAGATGCGCCCGGCTTCGTCCGCGTCCTTGGCCTCGCGCAGCTCAACCGGGTTGTGCCGCCGCGCGATCTCGAGGATCAGCGCCAGCTGTTCGTCGATCTCGGCCGGGCTGCCCTCGACCTCGACAATCAGCAGCGCCTCGCACATCGGATAGCCCGCCTTGGCAAAGGCTTCGGTCGCCTCGATGCAGGGGCGGTCCATGAATTCGATGGCCACGGGCAACACTCCCGCCTTGATGATGTCGGCGACGCAGGCGCCTGCCACCTCGTTGGAATCGAACCCCATCAGCACAGGCCGCGCGCCTTCGGGTTTCGGCAGGATGCGCAGGGTCGCTTCGGTCACGACGCCCAGTTGCCCCTCCGAACCGCAGATCAGACCCAGCAGGTCATAGCCGCCCGCATCCAGATGCGCCCCGCCGATCTCCATCACGGTTCCATCCATCTGCACCATGGTCACACCAAGCAGGTTGTTGGTCGTCACGCCGTATTTCAGACAATGTGCGCCACCCGAATTCATCGCGATATTACCCGCGATGGCACAGGCCAGCTGGCTGGAGGGGTCGGGGGCATAAAAGAACCCGTCTTCCTCGACAGCGCCAGTCACGCTCAGGTTGGTGCGCCCGGTCTGCACGCGAATGAAGCGGTTGTCGTAGTCGGTCTCGATGACGTCGTTCATCCGGGCCACACCCAGCAACACGCAATCCGCGGTCGGCAATGCTCCACCCGCAAGCGACGTGCCGGACCCGCGCGGCACGACGGGAACCCCCATCTGGTGACAGACCTTGAGCACCGCTGACACCTCTTCGGTGGACGCCGGCAGGACCACCGCAAGCGGCGCGCACTTGTAGGCGGTCAGCGCATCGCATTCATAGGCGCGCGTCTCCATCTCGTCCGAGATCACCGCGTCGCGCGGCAGAACGCTGCGCAGGCGATCGACGATCTGGGCCTTTCGGGACAGGACGCTGGCGTCAGGTTGGGGCATCTGCATTGGCAATTCCTCCGAATTGGTAAGAATATATAACCAATCCGACCGGTTTGGCCAGAGAAATTTTCGCCCCGCGCGGCATCTGTTCCTCTTGCCTTTGCGCCAAAGCTTGGTCACCTAGCGATCATGGACTGGATCAAGATCATTCATCTGTTGTGTGTCATGGGGTGGATGACCTCGATCTTCGCGGTCCCGCGCGCGCTGATCTATTGGAAGCGTGAACATGACCGGATCGGCGAATTCGGCCCGTTGGGCGATCTGACGATCCGGCTCTACCGCTTTTCCGCAGGGTTGGGCGTGATCGCGCTCGTAACCGGTATCTGGCTCGGATCGATCTGGCAGTTCCCGACATGGGTCTGGGTGAAGCTGTCTCTCGTGGTGCTGCTGACGCTGCATTACGCTTGGACGGGTCGGCTTGTGCTGCGTGCGAAACGCGGCGTGTTCACGGAATCCGACCGTTACCTTCGCATCTTCAACGAAATCAGTGTGTTCGGCGTCATCGCGATCCTCTGGGTTGTCGTCGTCAAGCCGTTCTGATGGAGTGGTTCGACCGCCTGTCGCTCTTTACCGTGCTGGATGCGGTCGGTCTTGGTCTGCTGATCGTCGGTTGGGTCAGCAGCACGTTCATCATCGAGAACGCGCCGAAATCCTACCCGTCCACCTCGCAGATCATGGCCGGGTTTCGCCGCGACTGGATGCGCCAGTTCGTCGGGCGCGACCCGCGCATCTTCGACAGCCAGATCATCGCGAGCCTGCGGCAGGGGACCGCGTTCTTCGCCTCTGCCAGCATGATCGCCATCGGCGGTGGCTTCGCCCTTCTGGGCAACGCCGAACGCCTTCGGGGTGTCGCGCAGGACCTGACGCTGGAAAGCGATCCGATCTTCATGCTTGAGGTCAAGCTGCTGGTGCTCTTGCTGTTTGCTGCGAACGCATTCCTGAAATTTGTCTGGTCGCACCGGCTGTTCGGCTATTGTTCGGTGATCATGTCGGCGGTGCCGAACGATCCCGAAGATCCCAAGGCGTTGCCGATGGCGCTGCAGGCGGGCGAGATCAACATCACCGCCGCCCGAGGATACAATCGGGGTTTGCGGTCGGTCTATTTCGGGATTGCCTCGTCAGCCTGGCTGCTTGGGGCCGGGGCGCTGATCCTGGCGACGCTGGTGACGATGCTGGTGATCCTGCGCCGCGAATTCGCGTCTCAGTCTCGGCACGTCCTGCTGCACGGGGCGCCCGACGCAAAGACATGATTTCGTAATCGCGTCTGATATGCTATGGACCGCATATGTCTGTTCGTGTCCTGACCTGCCTGTACTGTTTCGCAGCGCCCGCCTTGGCCGACCCGCCGGACATCGTCGGGGTGGATATCGACGGGTCACAGGTTTCGGTGACGATCGGACATCCGGATTCCGGGTGGGACCATTATGCTGACGGATGGCGGGTGGAAACCGAGGACGGAACGGTGATCGGGACGCGAGACCTTCTTCACCCGCATGTCAACGAGCAGCCCTTCACCCGCAGCTTGGGCGTCAGTGACCTGCCTGACGGGCCATTGTATATCCGCGCGAGATGTTCGGTCGACGGATGGTCGGAAGATCGCGTGGCCCTGGGCGGCTAGGGAGCCCCAGAGCAGGAAATCGTCGTGCCGGTGGTGTCGAAAAAAGGGTACACGTCCTGACCCAATGTTTCGCGCGCGAAACAAAAGGGCCGGTCTGGACCTATTCACGTTTCGTCAACCACATCCGCATGCAGGTGCCGTTCACCCCGGGCGTCGGCCAGACGGATCTGTCTCTGCCGTTCGCGGAACCGCGCCTTGTCTTCGTCCGTCGTCTCGTCGATGCACAGGTGACAGGACACGCCGGGTTCATATTCAGGCTTGTTCTTGTCGTCCGGCAGGATCGGGCGTCGGCAGGCATGGCACAAGAGATGCGGGCCTTCCCGAAGACCATGCCCGACGGATACGCGACCGTCGAACACAAAGCAGTCTCCCTGCCAGGTGCTCTGGTCCTGCGGCACCTCTTCGAGGTATTTCAGGATGCCACCCTTGAGATGGTACACCTCGTCCACACCCTGGCTGATCAGGTAGTTTGTGGATTTTTCGCAGCGAATACCCCCCGTGCAGAACATCGCGATGCGCTTGTTGTGAAAGCGGTCCTTGTTCTGCTCCCACCATTCGGGAAACTCGCGGAAGCTGTCGGTCCTGGGGTCGATCGCCCCTGCGAAGGTGCCGATGGCGACCTCGTAATCGTTGCGGGTGTCGATCACCGCAACATCCGGGCTTTGGATCAATGCGTTCCAGTCAGCAGGCTGCACATAATGCCCCACCCTGGCGCGCGGATCGACATCGGGCACACCCATGGTGACGATCTCTTTCTTCAGCCGCACCTTCATGCGCGGAAAGGGACGCTCTTTCGCGGTGGAGATCTTCCATTCGAGATCGGCGCAGCCGGGCAGGGCGCGCAGATGGGTTAACAGGTGGTTAATGCCCGCCTCGGGGCCAGCCACCGTGCCGTTGACGCCTTCACGGGCCAAAAGCAGCGTGCCGGTGATCGCGTTGTCGCGGCAAACGCCAAGCAACGGGTCCCGCAGGACCGCAGGATCGTCGAAGCGGGTGAAGTGATAAAGTGCGCAAACCGTAAACATGGGCGCGGAATTACGCCCGGTCGGGGCCGCTTGCAAGCCTCCGCAATGCCGCAACCCTTGACCCCTGGTGGCAGGGTTCTTACCCAAGACATACCCAACAGGAGGCCTGCCCCATGTCCGCGCTGATCGTCATCGACGTGCAAAACGATTTCTGCCCCGGAGGCGCATTGGCCGTGCCCGAAGGCGACGTGATCGTGCCGGGGATCAACGCGCTGATGGCCGAGGCCGAAGCGGTGGTGCTGACGCAGGATTGGCACCCGGCGGGTCATTCGAGTTTTGCTTCGCAGCATGCCGGGCAGGACCCGTACGGTCTGATCGATATGCCGTACGGACCGCAGGTGCTTTGGCCGGACCATTGCGTCATCGGGTCCGAAGGTGCGGCCTTTCACAAGGACCTGACCACCGACCGCGCCGAGATGGTGATCCGCAAGGGGTTTCGCCACGCCATCGACAGCTATTCCGCGTTCTTCGAGAATGATCACAGGACACCCACCGGGCTTGAAGGCTACCTGCGCTCGCGGGGGATCAGCACGCTGACGATGGTGGGCCTTGCCGCGGATTTCTGTGTCGCCTTTTCCGCCATCGACGCGGCCAGGCTGGGGTTCGATGTCACCGTCCGCATGGACCTGTGCCGCGCGATCGACCTGAGCGGGTCGCTTGCGACCGCGAAACAGGACATGGCGCAGGCCGGCGTGACGCTGGCATGAGCAAATCCGAGTCCCTGGGCCTGCGCCTTGGAAAGGCGCGGGTCGCGTCTGTTCCGGATGTGGCAGACCGGGCGCGCCGGGGTCTTCTGGCGTTTGCCTCGGCCATGGCGGAAAAGGGCCATTCCCCATCCGAGATCGCCACGCAGGTGTCGGACGGGTCAGCCGCGCAGGGGATTGGCCGCGTGGGCCTGTCGGCCCTGTCGACCCAAGGGTTGGCATGTGCCGAAGGCTGTGCCTTCTGTTGTATCCTCAACGGCGAGGATGGCGGTACGATCACCCAAGCCGAAGCGGTGGAATTGCACACCGCGCTGTCCCCTCTGTCCGGTCAGCCGGATGGACGCGGCTGGCACCCCAAGGCCTGTCCGGCCCTGGATCCGGAGACCCGGCGTTGCCGCGCCTACGCGGCGCGACCGATGATCTGCCGAAGCTATGTGTCGGGAGATGTCGCGGCCTGCGAACGTGTCGCCAAGGGCGAAGCGGCCGAAGGGCCGGGGACCTTGGCCCCGTACCACACCTATCTTGCGGCCATCGGGCTTTCGCGGGCGGCGTTGAAAGGGGCCAAGCGCGTGTCGACCTATTCGCTTGCCGCCGTGGCGGCGGGCGCGGTCGAGGGGCAGAGCCTTGACCGGACGCTTGCCTCTGCCCGTCACAAGCCCGGAGAGCTGGACGCGGAACTCAAGCGCAGCAAGCGCGACATGTCGCGGGCCAGCTGAGCGGGCGTTCCCGATTTCGCACAGGCGCGACCTTGCACGCACGGAGCCTCGGATTCCCCCTTTGCTGCCGCGTGCGAAACGATAGACTGGGCACCAGTACCGACACTGAGGGTGGGCCATGTTCGAACGGATCCTTGCGTTGTTTGACACCACAACGCCGCAGACGCAGCTGCCGCCCGCGGATGCGAAATTCGCTCTGGGCGCGCTCATGGTGCGGACCGCGATGGCGGACAAGGCATACCTGTTTCAGGAAGTCGAGGAAATCGACCGGGTGCTTGCCAGAATGTACGGGCTCAAGCCGCTTGAGGCGGCCAAGATGCGGGCGCAGTGCGAAAAGCTCGAACACGAATTGCCGCGCACCGAAGATCTTGCGGCGATCCTGACCGAGAATATCAGCGAGCAGAAGCGCGAGGCGGCGGTCGCGGCGCTTTGGGACGTGGTCTATGCCGATGGCAACCGCCACGCCAAGGAAGACATGCTGTTGGGTGAAATCGCCGGGCTTCTGGGTGTGGACGAAGCGACCTGCGAACGCATCCGCGACGAAGAAGTCGCGAACTGGGACAAGAATCACTGACACTGGACAAGTCGGGGCCGGATTGGTCTAAGCGACGCGCACGCGCCATCGGAGACCGCCATGGTTGATATCGCCACCCGCGTCTGGAATCACAAATGGAAGATCGACCCGATCGTGCGGTCGCTCATCGATACGGATTTCTACAAGCTGCTGATGTGCCAGTCGGTGTTCCGCAACCGGCGCGACACGCAGGTGACCTTCAGCCTGATCAACCGATCCAGCCATGTGCCCCTGGCCAAGCTGATCGACGAGGGCGAACTGCGCGAACAGCTGGACCATATCCGGTCACTGTCACTGCGCCGGAATGAAAGTACCTGGCTGCGCGGCAACACGTTTTACGGCAAGCGGCAGATGTTCCGCCCGGATTTCATGGAGTGGTTCGAGCAGTTGCGCCTGCCGCCCTATCACCTTGAGCGCGTCGGCGATCAGTACGAACTGACCTTCGAAGGGGCGTGGCCCGAGGTGATGCTGTGGGAGATCCCGGCTCTGGCGGTGCTGATGGAATTGCGCGGCCGTGCGGTGCTGAACGACATGGGGCGGTTCGAATTGCAGGTGCTCTATGCCCGCGCGATGACCAAGCTCTGGGAAAAGATCGAAAAACTGCGCGAGGTGCCGGAACTGCGCATCGCGGATTTCGGCACGCGGAGGCGACATTCCTTCCTGTGGCAGGATTGGTGTGTGCAGGCGATGTTCGAAGGGCTGGGAAACAGTTTCGTGGGCACGTCGAACTGCCTGATCGCCAAGAACCGCGATCTCGAGGCGATCGGCACCAATGCGCATGAACTCCCGATGGTCTATGCGGCGCTGGCCGAGGATGATGCGACGCTGAAGCGAGCGCCTTATGACGTGTTGGCCGACTGGCACGAGGAACACGAGGGCAATCTGCGCATGATCCTGCCCGACACCTACGGCACAGAAGGGTTCCTGCGGGACGCGCCCGACTGGCTGGCGCGGTGGACAGGCATCCGGATCGATTCCGGTGATCCCGCGACCGGAGCCGAAACCGCGATCCGCTGGTGGAAGGAACGGGGCGAGGACCCGACACAGAAACTGGTGATCTTCTCGGACGGTCTGGACGTGGACAAGATCCTCGAGCTTCAGGCGCAGTTTGCCGGCCGCGTGCGGGTGTCGTTCGGCTGGGGCACGTTGCTGACCAACGATTTCCGCGGGCTGACCGTGGATGACAGGCTCGCGCCGTTCAGCCTTGTCTGCAAGGCGATCGAGGCGAATGGCCGCCCGACGGTCAAGCTGTCGGACAACCCGAACAAGGCGATGGGACCACAGGATCAGATTGCGCGTTACAAGCGGGTCTTCGGGGTTGGCGACCAGACGCGGCTCGAGGTCTTGGTCTGAGCCTGCCAGGGGCGGCTGCGGGCATTGGCCCATGACCCCCTTGGATTTGCCCCTTTGCGCGGGTTAGGTCTTGGGTTAACGGCGCAGCTTGCACCACACCTGACAAGGAGTCGTCATGACGCAGAACCATCCAGTCTACGGGCGCATCGACGGGCCAATCGTGATGATCGGGTTCGGATCCATCGGCAAGGGCACGTGGCCATTGATCGAGCGGCATTTCGAATATGATGCGGACAGGTTCACCGTGATCGAACCGGATGCGGCGCAAGCGAATTTCCTGCGGCAGCACAAGCTGAACCATCTTCAGGTGGCCCTGACGCCGGAGAATTATCGCGAGGTCCTTGGAGAGTTGTTTGCCGAGCGCAAAGGATTCTGCGTGAACCTGTCGGTGGACACCTCGTCGCTTGACCTGATGAAGTACTGCCGCGAGATGGGGGTGCTTTACATCGACACCGTGGTCGAGCCCTGGGCGGGCTTCTATTTCGACACGACAGAGAATGCCCAGCGCACGAATTACGCGCTGCGCCAGAAGGTGCGGGACGAAAAGGCGGCCAATCCCGGCGGGACCACGGCGGTCAGTTGCTGTGGCGCCAATCCGGGCATGGTGTCGTGGTTCGTGAAAGAAGCACTGCTGACGCTGGCCAAGGATACCGGACACGCGGCCGACACGCCGAAGGATCGCGCCGGGTGGGCCGGGTTGATGCAGTCGCTGGGCGTCAAGGGCGTCCACATCGCCGAGCGCGACACGCAGGCCCGCCGCCAGCCCCGGCCGCGCGACGTGTTCGTGAACACCTGGTCGGTCGAGGGCTTCATCGCCGAGGGATTTCAGCCGGCAGAGCTGGGCTGGGGCACACACGAGACATGGTTCCCGGAGAACGGACATTCCCATGACACCGGCTGTCAGGCGGGGATCTGGCTTGAACGGCCGGGCGCGATCACGCGTGTGCACACCTGGTGCCCGACGCCGGGGCCGCAGTTCGGGTTCCTGGTGACGCATAACGAGGCGATCTCGATTTCCGATTACTACACCGTTGGTGACGCCGGTGCGCCGGAGTATCGGCCCACTTGCCACTATGCCTACCACCCGTGCGACGACGCGGTGCTGTCGCTGCACGAGATGTTCGGGTCGGGCAAGCAGCAGACGGTGCATCACATCCTGACCGAGGACGAGATCGTCGAGGGGAATGACGAGCTCGGTGTGCTTTTGTACGGTCATGCGAAGAACGCCTTGTGGTATGGCTCGCGCCTGTCGAACGCAGAGACCCGCGATCTGGCACCGTACCAGAACGCCACCGGGTTGCAGGTCACGTCTGCGGTGCTGGCCGGGATGGTCTGGGCGCTCGAGAACCCGCAGGCCGGGATCGTCGAGACCGACGAGATGGATCATGCCCGGTGCCTTGAGGTGCAGCGCCCCTATCTGGGGCCGGTCGAGGCGCATTATACCGACTGGACGCCGCTTCAGGACAGGTGGGAGCACTTTCCCGAAGATATCGACGAAAGCGATCCCTGGCTCTTTCGGAACGTGCTGGCGACCTGACCTTCGGGGTAATTCCGTTGCGCGTCAGGGCCGTTCGACCGCGTGGCGCTTGCGCAAGAGGCCAGCAGCCAGCGCGGGCAGGATCGCCGCGCCTATCAGCATGACTTCCGGGCTGAACGTGTCGGAAACCCATCCGGCGGTTACAGGGCCCAGCATGTTGCCCGTGGCGACGGCCAGCAGGGTCGTGGTGAAGCTGAGGGCCGGGGCATCGGGAAAAAGGCGTTCCGACCAGAGCGCAAGCACGGCGCTTGTCATCATCACGAATATCCCCTGAAGCCCCGCCGAGGCGATCAGCCCGATCCACGTGCCGGCGGCCGCCGCGACCAGAATCAAGGAGACCGCGCCGCAAAGCATCAGCCCGCGCAAGAGCCAGGGCAGGCCCAACCTGTCCTTCACGTTGCCCGTCAGAAGACCGGACAGGCCGAAAAGCCCGAAGAACACGAAGACAAGACCGGGTGTGATGGCCGTGGGCACACCGTCCAGCCCACCCCGGTTCCAGAAATGGTCGGCGGCGAAGGCGATGTAGATGCCCGAGACAATGCCGAAGACCAGCGCCATGGCAAAAAGCGGATGCGCCCTGGCGCGCAGAAGGTCACGCCAGTCAAGCCCATGATCGACGCGCGGCGCCATGTCTATGTCGCGCAGGCCAAAGGCGTTTATGACGAGGGCGGCGGCTGCGGCCCCGGCGAAAACCGCCCATCCCGCGCGCCAGTGCAGGTCGAGCCAGACCGTGCCGATCCCCACCAGCCCCGCAAGCGCGATGCCGAGGCTGGTGCCGGTGCTGATCCGCGCCAATGCGCTGGGGCGGTCCTGGTCGCGGATCTTGCGATGCACCGGATCGTTGAAGGGGGTCCAGGCGAACCCGGCGCTTGACGCGGCCAGGAACACGCCGAGGGCGAGGCTTGCCGGTGACTGCGCCAGCGCGACGCAGGCCAGACCGGCCAGCGCGGCGGCCAGGCCCGACAGAACCGGCAGTCTCGGACCCGCGCGGATGAGCAGCGCTTCGGCCAGGATCAGCCCGAGGAAGAAGCCGAAGAAGCCCAGGCCCGAAATCAGGCCCACCGCGGTGCTCGACAGCGAAAAGGCCGACTTGAACTCGGGCACGAAGAGGCCAAAGCCCATCCGCGCGGGCCCGTAGCTGATGGCGGTCGCCGCGAACCCGGCGAGTGACAGGCTTTGAAAATAAGTGATCGCGATCTCCTTGCCGAAGCAATGTCGCGGCGGCTGGTCCGGTTCCGCGCTAGGTCAGGCGGGGGCGGTGCCTTGCGGCGTGCTGCGGCGGCCGCGCATCAGGATCACGATCATGATGGCAATATTGGCGCCGTTCCAGACGATGCCGTTGACGAAGGCCCATTGGTAGCTGCCGGTCACATCGTAGATCCAGCCAGACAACCAGCCGCCCAGCGCCATGCCCATGATCGTCATCATCATGACGAACCCGACGCGGGCGCCGGCCTCGCGGCTGGGCATGTATTCGCGCACGATCACGGCATAGCTGGGCACGATGCCGCCCTGGCTGAGGCCGAACACCAGGCTGACAAGGTAAAGCGACACCAGCCCGCCTGCGGGCAGGTAGAGAAAGAGCGCGATGGCCTGAAGGGTCGATCCGATGAGCAGGGTCGGCACACCGCCGATCCGGTCGGCCAAGGTGCCCGAGATCAGGCGTGACACCACGCCCCCCATGAGCATCAGCGACAGCATCTCGGCGCCGACGGCCGCGCCAAAGCCGTAATCGACGCACAGCGCCACGATATGGACCTGCGGCATCGACATCGCCACGCAGCAGCCGATCCCGGCAAGCCCCAGCATCCATTGCAGCTGGCGCGGGGTGAATCCGGTGGCGCGGGTCCGGCTGGCCGATTGGGTGTCGGCGGCGGCGATGGCTTCGGCGGGCACGCGGGTGCGCAGCATCAGGGCCAGCGGCGGCATGATGAGCAGCGTCAGGATGGCTAGCGCCGTATAGCTCCAGCGCCAGCTGGCACCATCCGCCAGGTTGCCAAGCAGCAGCGGCCAGATCGCGCCGGACAGGTAATTGCCCGAGGCGGCGATGGCCACGGCAATGCCGCGGCGTTTCATGAACCATTGCGAGATGTCGGCGATCAGCGGACCAAAGCTGCAGGCTGTGGCAAAGCCGATGATGAACTGCATCGCGGTCAGGACAAGCAGCGACGGGCTGAGCGCGGCGAGCGTATAGGCGGCCGTCAGGGTGAGCGCGCAGGTCACGAGGGCTGTGGTGATCCCGAACCGGTCGACGGCGCGCCCGACATAGAAATTGCCCAGCGCAAAGCCGATCATGGTGAGCGTATAGGCCAGTGACACGTCCGCCCGGCCTGCGCCGAACTCCTCCTGCACCTCGGGCATCACCACGATGATCGCCCACATGCCGACATTGCCCATCACCGCGATCAGCAGGGTGATCAGCAGGCGGGTCCAGGAATAGCGGCTGTCGAGGATGGAGGGCGTGGTCATGCCGCCACTTTAGGCAGAAGACCGCGCGGGGCCAGCGGAAACTGCGTGGTTGACGACGCGGGGCAGGTTCGGTCTTGTCGCTGCCGGAGGTGACCCATGCAACAGATCGCCAGCCATGTGCTGAGGGACGCAGAGACCGAAGTCACCGTGCTGTCCATCGGCTGCGCCGTGATGGATTGGCGCGTGCGGGACCGGCCGGTCGTGCTGGGCTATCGCGATCCCGAACATTACCGCGAAAACCCGGCCTCCATGGGCGCGATCTGCGGACGCGTGGCGAATCGCATTGCCGACGCGCGGTTCGAACTGAACGGGGTCACCTATGAGTTGCCTGCAAATGGCGGGCGGCATCACCTGCATGGCGGTCCCGGCGGGTTGTCGCGGCGCAACTGGCAGATGTCGCCTGACGGGGATTGTGCGGTCGAACTGCAACTGCTGTCCGAGGATGGCGATCAGGGCTATCCCGGCCAGGTGTCGTTCCGGGTCGTGATGCGGCTTGAGAACGGAACGCTGACCTGGGAGATGGACGCCGTGCCGGATCGGGTGACGCCCATCAACCTGGCGCAACATCTGTATTTCAACCTCATGGGCAAAGGAACGGTGGCGGACCATACGCTGCGCGTGGATGCCGATCGGTACACCCCGAACGGGCCCGACCGCGTGCCTCTCGGTCGGGTCGAGCCGGTCGACGGGACAGCCTTTGACTTTCGCACCCCGGTCACGCTCGGGGATGGCGAAGGATGGGACGGCAATGTCGTTCTGAACGGCGGCGACGCGCCTGCAGCCGAGGTCATCGCACCGGACGGGACGCGGTTGCGGCTCTGGACCGACCGGCCCGGTCTGCAGGTCTATACCTCGAGCATGCTGAAGCCCGTTCTGCCCGAAGGGCCGGGGGCCGCACACCAGCCCTGGGGCGGGCTTTGCCTGGAGGCACAGGACTTTCCCAACGCGGTGAACGTGCCTGCCTTCGGATCGATCCTCTGTGCGCCGGATGCGCCCTATCGGCAGGTGACGTCGATCGAGATCGGATAACGGCGCCGCATCGGATGGTGATGTGGCGCATGGCCGGGTTGAACTCGGCTCTTTCCACCCGGCACCGGCGCCGGGGTCGGCGGAGGCGTTTGCATATTTGGAAAGAGAAGAAGGGCGCGGGTCAGTGCTTTCCGGTCGCCAGATCGCTGAGGATCGGACAATCGGGGCGGTTGTCTCCGGCGCAGCTTTGGACAAGCTCTGACAGCGTATCGCGCATCGATTGCAGTTGGGTGATCTTGTCCTCGATCTTGTCCAGATGCGCCTTGGCCAAGTGTTTCACGTCGGCACTGGCGCGGGTCTTGTCATCGTAAAGCGCAAGCAGCGTGCGGCAATCCTCGATGGTGAAACCAAGGGCGCGGGCGCGCCCGAGGAAGGCCAGCTTGTGCAGGTCGCTGTCGCGAAAACGGCGATAGCCGTTGGTGTCGCGCATGGGGGTGATCAGGCCGATCTCTTCGTAGTAGCGGATGGTCTTGGCGGGCAGGCCCGCGCGCTGGGCGACGTCTCCGATGTTCATGCCGGAACCTCCGATATCTGTTTGGCGGCCGGGGCGGGGTTGTCCTGCTGTGCGGGCGCGATCCGGCGCAGGCGCAGGGCGTTGCTCAGCACAAAGACCGAGCTGAGCGCCATCGCGCCGGCCCCCAGCATCGGCGACAGCAGGATGCCGAAGGCCGGGTAAAGTACGCCCGCCGCAACCGGGATCAGGGCGGCGTTGTAGGCGAAGGCCCAGAACAGGTTCTGACGGATGTTGCGCATCGTGCGGCGCGAGATCTCGACCGCGTTGACGACGCCCGACACCCGGCCCGAAGACAGCACGATATCGGCGGCCTCGATCGCGACATCCGTGCCCGTGCCGATGGCGAGCCCGATCTCGGCTTCGGCCAGAGCAGGCGCGTCGTTGATGCCGTCCCCGACAAAGGCGACGGGGCCGAATTGGTCGCGGAGCGCCTTGATCGCGTCGACCTTGCCATCGGGCAGGACCCCCGCGGTGACATGGTCGATGCCCAGTTGCTGCGCGATGGTCCGGGCGGCAGCGGGACTGTCGCCCGAGATCATCGCGACCTTCAGCCCGGCGGCGTGCAGCGCGTCGATGGCGGGCTTCGCGCCGGGCTTGATCTGGTCGGCCACGGCGAAGACAGCGGCCGCCTGCCCGTCGATGGCAAGACAGACCAGGGTGTGGCCCTTGTCGGCAAAGCGGGTGATGGCGCTGCCGACCGGTGACGTGTCCACGCCCTGCTCGATCAGCAGGCGCTCGGACCCGACCAGCAGCGCCTGGCCGTTGACGCGGGCCTTGAGGCCATAGCCGGGCACGGTTTCGCTCTCGGTGATCGCAGGCAGGTTCGTGGGTGCGGCGTTGATGATCGCGCGGGCGATGGGATGATCCGAGCTTTGCTCGGTCGCCGCCGCGAGCGCCAGCATGTGTTCTGCGTCGAACCCCGGTGTTGTGGCCTGGTCGACCAGGGTCGGACGGCCTTCGGTCAGGGTGCCTGTCTTGTCGAAGGCGATGACCCTGGCCGCATCGAGCCGTTGCAGGGCGTCACCCTTGCGGAAGAGCACGCCGAGTTCGGCGGCGCGGCCGGTGCCGACCATGATCGAGGTCGGCGTGGCAAGGCCCATGGCGCAGGGACAGGCGATGATGAGCACCGCGACCCCGGCCACCAGGGCATATCCCAGCGCAGGCGACGGACCGAATGTGAGCCAGGTCAGGACCGTGAGCACGGCGATGGCCAGGACGACCGGCACGAAGATGCGCACGACCTTGTCGGCCAGTGCCTGAATCGGCAGTTTCGCGCCCTGGGCGGTCTGCACCATGTCGATGATCCGGGCGAGCACGGTGTCCGACCCGACAGCGGTTGCGCGGTAGATGATGGGGCGTTGGCCGTTGATCGTGCCGCCGGTGACCGGATCGCCCTCGGACTTGGACACGGGCACCGGTTCACCGGTGATCATGGATTCGTCCACGAAGGAATTGCCCTCGGTCACCACGCCATCGACGGCGATGCGCGCGCCGGGGCGGGCTTCGATCAGATCGTCGGTTTCGACTTCGGACAGCGGAATTTCGGTGAAGGCCCCGTCGCGCAGCACGCGCACGGTGTCGGGGCGCAATCCGACAAGATGGCGGATCGCGGCGCCGGTGCGGCCCTTGGCCCGGGCCTCCATCCAGCGACCGGCCAGGATCAGGGTCACGATCACGCCTGCGGCTTCGAAATAGACGGCGCGGGTGCCCTCGGGCAGCAGGGCGGGCGCGAAGGTCGCGAGGGTGGAATAGCCCCACGCGGCCAGGGTGCCCAGGGCGACGAGGCTGTTCATGTCCGGGCTGCCCCTCGCCAGAAGCGGCAGGCCGATGCGGAAGAACCGGCGGCCCGGCCAGGCGAGCACCAGCGTGATCAACAGGAATTGCAGCACCCAGAAGCTCTGCATGCCAATGCTGCCCACGATGGCATGATGGAGCGGCGGGAAAAGGTGGCCGCCCATTTCGGTCAGGAACACCGGCAGGGTCAGCGCGCCCGCGATCAGCGTGTCGCGTTTCAGCGGCTCGATGTCGGAGGGCGCCTCTGTCGGGGCTTCGCCGGTCACAGGCTTGGCGGGATAGCCTGCCTCGGTCACGGTCTTGGCCAGCAGATCGGGCGTGACCGCGCCATCGAGGACGCGGACATTCGCTGTTTGCGCGGCGAGGTTCACATTGGCCGAAAGCACGCCGGGGACGTCCTGAAGCGCGCGTTCGACGCGGCCGGTGCAGGAGGCACAACTCATGCCGGAAATGCTCAGGCGATGGGTTGCCTCTTGCGCCGGGTAGCCAGCGGATTCGAGCGCGCCGCGCAGTGTTTCCGGTGACGCATCGCCGGTCACCTGTGCCATGCGGTTGGCGATGTTCACCGAGGCTTCGGTCACGCCGGGGGTGGCCTGCAAGGCGCGTTCGGCCCGACCGGCGCATCCGGCACAGCTCAGGTTGTCGACAGCAAATCGAAGCGTGGTCATGGGTCTGATCCTTTGGTCTGAGGATCAGATAAGGTTTCCAGTCACTGGAAGGTCAAGAGCCTTGTCACGAATTTCTGCCAATGAGCCCTGGCGGCGTGTTTCATTGTGACGGGGCCTGTCGGACAGCTGCGCGCACGCGTTCCCGGCAGTCTTCGCACAGCAAGGGAAGGCCGAAGCGCGACGCGGCACAGAGCAATGGCAGCAAGGCGGCAGGGGAGACCAGGAACCCGGCTTCCGCCAGAGCCGTGTCGCGGTCCTGCTCTGTTGCGGACATGACAAAGCGCGCGACAGAGGCTTCGTCGGACGAGATGCCTTTGGTTTCGGGCGAAAGAATGGTCAGCGCCTGCCAGCCATGTCTGTCGAGAAGGCTCTGCATCTGTTCGAAGGCTTGCAGGCAGGCCCGCGCACGAGGATCCCCCATGGAACGGCACAGGTCGTCCCAGATATCCGCCTGCGCGTCGGGGCCATGTTGCCAAGCCCGAAGGATTGCGACCACGCGCTTTTCCGGGCCGCGCAGATCGGTGTCGGACAGAAGGATACGCGCGTGATGCATGTCAGGCCTTTTCGCAATAGCTGGGAAAAGGCTAGCGGATTAATCCGACAGAAACAATCAGGAAATAGAGAGACGCCGAATGTCGCCGTCCGATAAACGGAAAAATTCGGCCGAGGGCGCGACCTCGCCGGTTAGTGACGTTTGGTGCAAAGATTGTCGGAAAGGACGAGTTCAATCCGGCCTGGACTAACCCGTCCCGCTCTCTGCCGCGATCTGGGCGCGGCTCTTGCGTTCGCGTTCGGTCGCCGACTTCAACTGGCCGCAGGCGGCCATAATGTCTTCACCGCGCGGTGTGCGGATGGGGCTGGCATAGCCGGCCTTGTAAAGGATGTCGGCAAAGGATTCGATGCGGGACCAGTCCGATCGTTCGTAAGGCGCGCCGGGCCATTCGTTGAACGGGATCAGGTTGATCTTGGCCGGGATGCCGGAGATCAGCTTGACCAGTCGGCGGGCGTCGGCGTCGCTGTCGTTCACGTCCTTCAGCATCACGTATTCAAAGGTGATGCGTTCCGAATTCGAGTTCTTCGGATATTCGCGCAGCGCATTCAGCAGCGTTTCGATGTTCCAGCGCTTGTTGATCGGCACCAGCCGGTCGCGCACCTCGTCGGTCGTCGCGTGGAAGGACACGGCCAGCAGACAGCCGATTTCCTCGGCGGTCTTGGCGATCTCGGGAACGACACCCGAGGTGGACAGCGTGATGCGGCGGCGCGACAGGGCGATGCCTTCGCCGTCCATCGCGATCTTCATGGCGTCGCGGACATTGTCGAAATTGTAAAGCGGTTCGCCCATGCCCATCAGGACGATGTTGGACAGCAGGCGCGGACCGTTTTCACCGGTGCCGACGCCCGGTTCGGGCCATTCACCCAGATCATCGCGGGCCAGCATGACCTGGCCGATGATCTCGCCAGCGGTCAGGTTGCGGACCAGTTTCTGCGTGCCGGTGTGACAAAACGAACAGGTGAGCGTGCAGCCGACCTGGGACGAGATGCACAGCGTGCCGCGGTCGGTTTCGGGGATGTAGACCACCTCGACCTCGTGACCGCCGGCGATCCGCACAAGATACTTGCGCGTGCCATCGGCCGAGACCTGCTTGGACACGATCTCTGGCAGGGCAATCTCGAAATGCGCGTCAAGTTGGGCGCGGTAGCCCTTGGCAAGGTTGGTCATGGCGTGAAAATCGCGCACACCCCATTGGTAGATCCACTGCCAGATCTGGTTGACCCGCATCTTGGATTGCTTTTCCGGCGTGCCCATCGCGATCAGAGCGTCGCGCAAGGCCGGGCGAGTCAGGCCGACGATATTCGTCTTGCCCCCTTCGGGCGCCTTGCGCGGGATGGTCAGAACGTCTTGCGTGATCGGTGCAGCGCCGGTCATTGGGTCAGCCTTTCTCGGAAAGAGATAAGGCACATATAGGATTCTTTACGATTTGCAAAAGAGAATGGCGGTCCAAGGTGCCGGAAAGCGCCTTGAACCGCATCACAAGCTCGCCTCGTCTCTATCAGAGCATCGTCCAGCCCTGGTACATCAGGCCGATCAGGAACGCCCCGCCCAGCGAAATCGCGATATAGAGCGTAAAGACCCGCGGTTTCACCAAGGCCCAGACCGCGATGGCGGCAGGCAGCGACGTCACGCCTCCGGCGACAAGAAACGCAAGGCCCGCACCGGACGCCATGCCCTGTTCCATCAGTCCGCTGATCAGCGGTAGGGCCGCATAGCCGTTGAGATAGGCCGGCACGCCGACAAGTGTCGCGATGGCAATGGGGCCGATGCCGGACCCGCCCAGCACCGAGGTGATGGTTTCGGCAGGGATATAGGCCAGCATCAGGCTTTCCAGCAAAAAGGCCAAAGTGAGCCATTGAGCGAGGAAGAGTGTCGTCTTGACCGCCTCCTTGCCGAATTTCTCGACCCGGTCGGACTGTTGCCAGAAACGCCAGACCACCGGTTTCGGGTTGCGGATTCTTGACGCGCCGCAGCCGCCATTCCCAACGCCGTCGCGGAGCGCGTCGTGCAGGACGTGGCTGCCCGCCAAGGCAAGGACGATGAAACCGCCCGCAACGCCCAGGCCAATGGCGGCAAGGGTCTTGGCGATTGCGAAGTCAAACCCCAGGACACCCGAGGTGAGCAGGAACATCGACGGATCCATCACCGGGGAGGCCAACCAGAAGGCCATGACGGCGGACAAAGGCACCCCCATCGTGAGCAACGCCGCGATGAGGGGAATCACGCCGCAAGAGCAGAACGGCGACAGGCCCCCGGCAAGCGCGGCCAGAAAGATCATCAGGGCCGGCGAGCCGGTGAAGGCCCGCGCGATCAGGTTGTCCGCGCCGGTTGCCACCGCCCAGGCGGCGATGCCGATGGACAAGAGCAGGTACGGCCCGGTTTTCATCAGCGACTGGAGGGTGAAGCCCAGGCTGTCCGTGGCCTGTGTCGGCGACACGAGCGCCAGCACGAGAACCAGAAGACCGGAGAGGATCCAGATCTTTTGTTTCTTCACCGCGGTCCAGAACTGGCTTGGCGGCGCATTGGAAGAGAGATCGGCCATGGCTGGCGTCCTTTTGTTAAGCGGCTGAGTCCGAGGAGTCGGTGCCGAGACCTGCGCAGCATTCATCCGACAGAAATCCGATGACGCGGTTCATCCTGTCGAAATCTGCCGCATTGATCACTTCCCGCCCCTGTCTGGTTTGCGTCACCAACCCGGCCTCGACCAGCGTCTTGAGGTGATGTGCCTGGGTCGATGCGGGCAGGCCGCTGTGATCGGCGATCTGGCCAACCGTGAGTCCGTTGTGCCCGGCGCGGACCAGCAGCCGGAAGATCTGCAAGCGGGCTTCATGACCAAGGGCGGCAAGGGCGCGGGCGTGATGCTGTGTCTGATTCATGAAACCATATAACTAGAAATGCAGTTATATTGCAACTGCTTTTTGCGCGCGCACGAAAAAAGGCCGGACATCGGCGTCCGGCCTTCCACGTGCTGTCTGCTCGGATCGGGAAAATCCCGTGTGCCGGCGGGCGTTTACCCGTTGGCGCAACGCTGCTCTGCGTCCTCCACGGCGGCGGTGAAGCCAAGAAGCGAAAACGTGTCCTTCGTCGTCGTGCCACGTGCCGATTGCGCCGTCAGAACGGCATCGGCCCCGCGCTTCATCGCGGTGACGATCTTGGAATCGTCCTGCGGTGTGGCGGGCCAGGCCCATTCACCTTCGGTGAACAGTTCGAACTCGGTCCCGCTGATGTTCACGTTGACCGTCGATCCGGGCGCAAACGGATACCCACCTGTAAAGGCGACCTGGCCCTGAACCTCGGCCCCCGGACGGTAGAACACCATCAACAGGATTTCGCCCCGGGTCACGGCGACAACGCGCCCGCCACGCGTGTTCACGCTTTCCTTGTAGGTCGTCACCGCCCAGCATTCGCGCGGATCCTGACCCTCGAACACGCTCCAGTCCGTGATGGCGTTCACGCGGTTGGTGCTTGTTTCCTGCGCAATACTTGCGCCAGCGGTGACCAACGCCATTGCGCTGATGGCCACTCCGCCAATCCATGATTTCATGCGTCCAGCCTCCAGACTGTCCCTAGCCTCAATTCTTACATCCGCCGCAGTATGGATTCAGCCCGTCCTTGTGTCACTGCAACTTTGCTCTCGACCTCGTCAGAATAGCCTGATTTATCGGGTGCTTCAAAGCCCAATTGGCAGAATTTCGCCCAAGCAGGAGGGAGCACAGAAATGGCACAGCCCGCATCACTCGCCGAGGTCTGGAGAGGCCCGTTTCACGAAAGCCATCACCTTGGCCATGCCGTGATCTGCGATGGCGCCGGGCAGATTCTGTCGGCCTGGGGCGACCCGGACGCGGTGGTGCTGCCGCGCAGTTCGTCTAAGATGATCCAGGCCTTGCCGTTGCTGACCTCGGGCGCGGCCGATGCGCGTGGTCTGAGCACGGAACAGCTTGCCCTGGCCTGTGCGTCTCACCAGGGCGCGCCGGTTCATGTGGCGCGGGTCAATGCCTGGCTGTCCGATCTTGGTCTGGACGATGCCGCGCTGCGCTGCGGACCGCAGGTGTCCCGCGATACCGATCTCAAGCTCGAGATGATCCGCGCGCACGACGCGCCCTGCCGTGTGCACAACAATTGCTCGGGCAAACATGCCGGGTTCCTGACGCTGGCGCAGCACCTGGGCGCGGGGCCCGACTATGTGGATCCCGAGCACCCTGTCCAGCTTGCCTGCCTTGATGCGTTCGAGACGGTCACGGACCAGCCCAGCCCGGGCTTCGGCATAGATGGCTGCTCGGCGCCGAATTTCGCCTCGACCATGCACGGGATGGCCCGCGCGATGGGCTGGTTCGCCACGGCGGGGCAACGGTCCGACAGCCTGAGCACAGCGGCCGCGCGTCTGGTCGAGGCGATGCATCGCCATCCCGAGCTTGTCGCCGGAGAGGGGCGCGCCTGCACCCGACTGATGCGCGCGGCAAAGGAACCGGTGGCGCTCAAGACCGGTGCCGAAGGCTATTTCATCGCCATCCTGCCGATGCGGGGTCTTGGCATTGCGCTCAAGGCGGCCGACGGGGCGACGCGGGCCGCCGAATGCGCGATCACGGCGCTTCTGGTGCGGCTCGACGTGCTGGACGCGGCGAACCCGGAGGTGACAGCCTTCCTGCGCCCCACGATCCGCAACTGGGACGGGCTGGCCACGGGCGAGATCAGGCCCGCGCCGGGGCTTCTGGTGTGACAAAGCTGTCGCGGCTGTAGCCTTGCAGGAACAGCAGCGCCGTCAGGTCGCAGTGATTGATCCGCAGCTTCGCCTGTGCCTGAACGCTGGGCTTGGCGTGCAGGGCGACGCCGGCCCCGGCCAGTTCGAGCATGCCCAGATCGTTGGCGCCGTCCCCGACCGCCAGAACCTCGTCGGGTGACAGGCCCAGCCGCGCCGTGATCTCCCGAAGTGCGGCGACCTTGGCATCGCGCCCGAGGATCGGACGCGCGACATCGCCGGTCAACAGGGCCTCTTGCACGATCAAAGTATTGGCGCGGTTCTCGTCGAAACCGAGGGTCTCGGCCACCCGGACGGTGAAGGCGGTAAAGCCGCCGGAGACCAGCGCGGTATAGGCGCCCTGCGCCTTCATCGTCGCCAGCAGCACCGCCCCGCCCGGCATCGGGGTGATACGGCTGTCCAGCACCTCGGCGATCACGCTGTCCGGCAGACCTTTCAGCAATCCGACCCGCTCCAGCAGCGCCGCTTCGAAATCCAGCTCACCGTTCATCGCGCGGGCGGTGATGTCGCGCACCTGGTCCCCGACACCTGCAACCTCGGCCAGTTCGTCGATGCATTCCTGCCGGATCATGGTGCTGTCCATGTCGGCCAGCAGCATCTTCCTGCGCCGCCCCTCGGTGCGCTGAATCACCAGGTCGACCCCCTGGTCCTGCAACGCGCCCCAGCTGGCCTCTGCGGTGTCCGGAACACAGCTCATCTCGAACTCCGCCGCCTCGTCCGGCGACAACCAGACAAGGTCCCCGCCGCCCCAGGCGTTGCGAAGCGCCTCGGCCAGCGCCGGATCGAGCGCGCCGGAAGGCGCGATGAGAGTGGCGGTGTACATGGCATGCTCCTTTGATCCGTCGCGCCGATGTACCCATGGCATCGCGAAAACGCCAGATCGCTCAAGAGCGCAACCCCATCTTCTTCTCTTTCCAAATATGCCCGCCGGAGGCTCCCGCACCTGTCAGAGGGCACGACGCCGCCAAAGTTTCCGATCCGCATCATCCGCCGCTGCCGGTTCCGCAAATGCGTCACCTTGGCCGCATTTTCCGACTTGCGTGGTGCGGGAGACCCGCATAAACGCGGCGTTGGGACACCCCTCCCCAACGAGGGGCGCTTATCTGGAAGGGTAGCATAAATGGCTATTTCAAAACCGGCGTCGCACGGCAACGTGCGCAAACCCACCACGCGGCCTGCCAATCCGCGGTTCTCCTCCGGCCCCTGTGCCAAACCCCCCGGTTTCAAACTGGACAACCTTTCCGACGCGCCGCTGGGCCGGTCGCACCGTGCGGCTGTCGGCAAGGCCAAGCTCAAGGCCGCGATCGAAGAGACGCGTGACCTGTTGGGCGTGCCTGCGGATTACAGGATCGGCATCGTGCCGGCCTCCGACACCGGTGCGGTGGAAATGGCGATGTGGTCGATGCTGGGCGCGCGCAAGGCCACCATGGTGGCGTGGGAATCCTTTGGCGCGGGCTGGGTCACGGATGTGGTCAAGCAGCTCAAGATCGACGCCGAGGTCAAGACCGCGGAATACGGGCAGATCGTCGACATGGCATCCGTCGATTACGACACCGATGTCGTCTTCACGTGGAACGGCACCACGTCCGGTGTGCGGATGCCGAACGGCGACGCGATCCCGGCGGACCGCGACGGGCTGACGATCTGCGACGCCACGTCGGCGGCGTTCGCGCAGGACCTGCCCTGGGACAAGCTTGATGTGACCACGTTCAGCTGGCAGAAGGTCCTGGGCGGTGAAGCGGCGCACGGGATGCTAATCCTGTCGCCCCGCGCGGTCGAACGACTTGAGACCTACACGCCGGCATGGCCGCTGCCGAAGGTTTTCCGCCTGACCAAGGGCGGCAAGCTGATCGAGGGCATCTTTGTCGGCGAGACGATCAACACGCCGTCGATGCTCGCGGTCGAGGACTATCTCCAGGCGCTGGACTGGGCGCGCTCGGTTGGCGGGCTGAAGGGCCTGATGGCCCGGGCCGATGCCAATGCGCAGGCGATCTTCGCGTTCTGCGAGGGCAATGACTGGATTGCCAACCTTGCCGACGACCCTGCAACGAGGTCGAACACCTCGGTCTGCCTCAAGTTCACCGACGACCGGATCAGCGATGGCGCGGTCTTCGCCAAGGCGGTGGCCAAACGGCTCGAGTCCGAAGGTGTCGCCCTGGATATCGGTGCCTATCGGGACGCGCCCGCCGGGTTGCGGATCTGGTGCGGCGGCACGGTCGAAACCTCGGATATCGAGGCGATGCTGCCGTGGCTCGACTGGGCGTTTCATGCCGAGATCGAGGCGCTGGCCCAAGCGGCCTGATCCAGCTTTTCGGGTGCGTGGAACCGCGCGCCCTCTCCGTTTCAAAATGTAGGGTGTGTGCTTGCACGCACCGACCCATCAAAGGACCACATATATGGCCCCCCGTGTACTCATCTCCGACAAACTTTCCGATGCGGCCGTCCAGATTTTCAAGGATCGCGGCATCGACGTGGATTTCCAGCCCGATCTGGGCAAGGACAAGGACAAGCTGGCCGAAGTGATCGGCCAGTATGACGGCCTTGCGATCCGCTCGGCCACCAAGGTGACGCCGACGATCCTCGAAAACGCGACCAGCCTCAAGGTGATCGGCCGCGCCGGGATCGGCACCGACAATATCGACAAGGACGCGGCCTCCAAGAAAGGCGTGATCGTCATGAACACGCCCTTCGGCAACATGATCACCACGGCCGAGCATGCCATCGCGATGATGTTCGCCGTCGCGCGGCAAATCCCCGAGGCGTCGGCGTCGACGCATGCAGGCAAGTGGGAAAAGTCCAGGTTCATGGGGGTCGAACTGACCGGAAAGACCCTGGGCGTGATCGGTGCCGGCAATATCGGCGGCATCGTCTGTGACCGGGCACGCGGTCTCAAGATGAAAGTGGTGGCCTACGACCCCTTCCTCAGTGAAGAGAAAGCGTCGAAGATGCAGGTCGAGAAGGTCGAGCTTGACGACCTGCTCAAGCGCGCGGATTTCATCACGCTGCACGTGCCCCTTACGGACCAGACGCGCAATATCCTGTCGGCCGAAAACCTCGCCAAGACGAAGAAGGGCGTGCGGATCATCAACTGCGCCCGCGGCGGTCTGGTGGACGAGGCGGCTTTGGCCGAGATGCTGAAATCCGGCCATGTCGCCGGGGCGGCCTTTGACGTGTTCGCCGAAGAACCCGCGACCGACAACCCGCTGTTCAACCTGCCCAACGTGGTCTGCACGCCGCATCTTGGCGCGGCCACAACCGAAGCGCAGGAAAACGTGGCGCTCCAGGTGGCGGAGCAGATGGCCAATTACCTGCTGACGGGCGCTGTCGAAAACGCGCTCAACATGCCGTCGGTGACGGCCGAAGAGGCCAAGATCATGGGCCCGTGGATCAAGCTGGCCGACCATCTGGGCAGCTTTATCGGCCAGATGACGGATGAACCGATCAAGGCGATCAACATCCTTTATGACGGCTCGGTCTCCGAGATGAACCTCGAGGCGCTGAACTGTTCGGCGATCGCCGGGATCATGAAGCGGGTCAACCCGGATGTGAACATGGTCAGCGCGCCACTCATCGCCAAGGACCGCGGGGTCAAGATCTCGACCACCAACCAGGCGAAGTCGGGGGCGTTCGAGGGCTACATCAAGGTGACCGTCGTGACCGACAAGCGCGAGCGGTCGATCGCAGGGACTGTGTTCAGCGACGGCAAGCCGCGTTTCATCCAGATCAAGGGCATCAATATCGACGCCGAGATCGGCGCGCACATGGTCTATACCACCAACGAGGACGTGCCGGGCATCATCGGCACATTGGGCATGACCATGGGGGAAAACGGCGTCAACATCGCGAACTTCACGCTTGGCCGCTCTACGGTGAAGGGCGAGGCGATTGCCCTGCTTTACGTGGATGAACCGGTTCCTGCGAACGTGGTGCAGAAACTGGAAAGCACCGGCATGTTCGGCCAGGTCAAACCGCTGCAGTTTGATGTTGCCTGACGATTTGTTAAACTAGGTTATCAAGGGCGGCCCAGCGCCGCCCTTTTCATTTGGGCCATCCTGCAACGGGATGCACTTCCAGAGGGCTTGCCATGACTCCGGTCTATGCCATCGGCGACATTCACGGTCATTCCGCGAAACTGGACGACGCGCTCGGGCTTGTCGAACAGGACGGCGGTCCGGATGCGCGCATCGTCTTCGTGGGCGATTACGTCGATCGCGGCGAGGACAGTCGCGGTGTGATCGACCGGCTTGTCACCGGCCTTGCCGAGGGGCGCAACTGGACCTGTCTGAAGGGCAACCACGACCGCCTGTTCGAGCGGTTCCTGGCCAAGCCGGAACCGCAACACGACCCACATCTGCTGGTGGGGTATCACTGGCTGCACGATGCGCTTGGCGGAAAAAGCACTGTCGAATCCTATGGCGTGACGGTGCCCGAGCGTATTCGCCAGTATGATCTTGCCGCGCAGGTCCATGACGCGGTGCCTGCCGAACACCAGGCCTTCCTGCAATCGCTGCATTTGAAGTACCAGATCGGGTCGCTGTGTTTCGTGCATGCCGGGGTTCGGCCCGGTGTGCCGCTTGACGATCAGGTCGAGAACGACCTGCTCTGGATCCGGCAGGAATTTCTCGAGGACGACACGGATCACGGCGCGCTGGTGATCCATGGTCACACCCCGGTGGAGTATCCCGAACTCCATGGCAACCGACTCGCCATCGACACCGGCGCGGCCTACGGGCGCACGCTTGTGCCTGTGGTGATCGACGACGAGGGCGTTTTTGCCCTGACGCCACAGGGGCGACAGCGTCTGGAGCGACAGGGTCAGCCCTAGTCGTAGCTCAGCGTCGTCGCCTTGCCCCGGAAGATGGTGTAGGCCAGCGCGGTGTAGCCCAGGATCATCGGCAGCACGAACAGCGTTCCGATCAGGATGATGAACAGGCTTTCCGGTGCGCTTGCGGCCTCGTAGATGGTGATCCGGTCCGGTACGATGAACGGATAGAACGAATATGCCATCCCGAAAAAGCCCAGCACGAAGAGAACGATGGTGGCTGCAAAGGGGAACCATGCCCAGCTGTCATCGCGGGTTGGCAAGCGGCGCAGCGCCAGCCACAGAAGCACGATCAAGGCACCCGACATCAGCGGCAAGGGCAAGAGCAGGAAAAACTCCGGCATCGAGAACCATTTGTCGAAGATGCGCGGGCTGACCAGCGGGGAGGCAACAGAGATTGCGCCAAGACCCAGCACGACGCCCCAGATGCCGCCTTTCGACCAGGCGACCGCCTTGCGCTGCAACGCGCCTTCGGTCTTCAGGATCAGCCATGTGGCTCCGATAAAGGAATAGGCGACAGTCAGGAACACCGCGGTGACCGCGGAAAAGGCGAGTGTAAACGCAGTGACTTCAAGACCCATGATATACATGCCCAGCATGTAACCCTGGCTGAGCGAGGTCATCATCGACCCGACATAGAACGCCCGGTCCCAGGATGTCTTGTGATGCGCGGGTGCCTTGACGCGAAACTCGAACGAGACACCACGCAGGATCAGGCCGACCAGCATCACGGCAACCGGCAGGTAGAGCGCGGTCAGGATGGTGCCATGCGCGGTGGGAAAGGCCACCAGCAGGATGCCGATGGCCAGCACCAGCCATGTCTCGTTGGCATCCCAGAACGGCCCGATGGAGGCGATCATGCGATCCTTTTCGTCCTTTTCGGCAAAGGGGAACAGGACGCCGACACCCAGATCGAACCCGTCCAGCACCACGTAAATCAGGATGGACGCGCCCAGCAGCGCTGCAAAGGCGAGGGGCAGCCAGACGGCCGGGTCTCCGAACAGGGTCATGACGTCACTCCGCTGCGACAGGAACTTGGGCCGCCGGGGCCACGGGAATGCGCGGGCCGATCGGTTCGCCCTTGGCGGCCTTGCGGGCGAGGTAGAAGAGCACGCTGACATAGGCCGTCAGCAGCACCGCGTAGATGGCGAGGTAGACAATGAGCGTCGAGGCGACCATCGGCGCGGGCACATCTGCGACCGCCGCTTCGGTCGTCAGCACGCCCTGCACCAGCCACGGCTGACGACCGATCTCGGTGGTGTACCAGCCCGCGAGCGTGGCGACCCAGCCCGAGAACGCCATCGGCACCATCGCCCACAAGAGCGGCTTGGGCAGGCCCTCGACCCCGCGTCGCTTGCGCGCCATGAAGAACACGGCAGTCCAGCTGAGCAGCAGCATCGCCATGCCGGTCGCCACCATGATGCGGAAGCTGAAGAACACCGGGGCGACGGGCGGATGCTGCACCGTGCCGTCTTCGGTGACAAAGTCATTCAGTCCCGGCACAACCCCGTCGGCCGAGTGCTTGAGGATCAGGGATGCGCCGTTCGCGATGGCGATCTCGAAATCGTTGGAACGGGTTTCCTCATTCGGGATAGCGAACAGGACCAGCGGCACGTTCGGGCCGGTGTCCCAGTTGCCCTCCATCGCGGCCACCTTTTGCGGCTGATGCTCAAGCGTGTTGAGCCCGTGGAAATCGCCGGCCAGGATTTGCAGCGGGATCAGCACCGCACCGATGGTCATGCCGGTTTTCAAGGTCGCGCGCACCCCGTTCGACCGGTCTCCGATCAGCCAGCGGAAGGCGCTCAGACCCGCCAGCAGGAAGGCCACGGTCAGACCGGATGCCAGCAGCATGTGCACAAGCCGGTAGGGCATGGACGGATTGAAGATGATCGCCCACCAATCGGTGGCAAAGGCCACGCCGTCGCGCATCTCGAACCCGGCAGGCGTGTGCATCCAGCTGTTCAGCACCAGGATCCAGAAGGCCGACATCGTGGTGCCGAACGCCACAAGGAAGGTCGACAGCGTGTGCAACCAGCTTGGCACCCTCGACATCCCGAAAAGCATGATCCCGAGGAACACCGCTTCGAGGAAGAACGCGGTCATCACCTCGTAGGCCAGAAGGGGCCCCGCGATGTTGCCGACGCTTTCCATGAAGCCCGGCCAGTTGGTGCCGAACTGGAACGACATGGTGATGCCCGACACCACACCCATCGCAAAGCTGAGGGCAAAGACCTTGACCCAGAACCGATACGCTTCGAGCCATCGCTGCCCCCCTGTCTGGCTGAAGCGGAGCTTGAAGAAGAGCAGCACCCATCCCAGGGCAATCGTGATGGTCGGAAAAAGGATGTGAAACGAAATATTCGCACCGAATTGAATGCGAGAGAGGATCAGCGTGTCCATGTTGAATCATTCCCCGAAAGGCAACCATTTCTGTCAGGAAATCAGATAGGCCGCGCGGCCAGGTTTCCCCTGTGCTGCGACAGCATTGCGCACCCGCAAGAGGGAACCCTCTGTTTTCAAGACTCGATTTCCGGAAATGTCGGAGATTCTCGGGGATTTGCGCGAAAGTGCCAGGTTCAGGGGCGTTTTCGTGCCGATTGGTGCGATGCTTGCCGAATTTCGGGCCAATTGACCTTTGGTCAGGTGCTAATCTCAACATACCGGCGCCGAGACCGGGAAAAGGTCCAAAAGGGGGACAGCATGTCTGAGAAATTTGTCGTTGGTTATGACGGCAGCGATGTGGCGAAGCGCGCGCTCGACTTCGCGGTGTCGCGGGCGAAGGCCCAGGGCGGCAGCATTCTTATCGTCCATGTGCTTGAATGGTCGCCATATTCGTTCCTGACGCCGCAGGAGCTCGAGGAACGGCATGCGCGCCGGACCGAGGAACTGGAGCGAGCGGAGAAAGCCCTGATGTCGCCGCTCAAGTCCACGATCGCCGCCGCCGGTGTTCCGGTCGAAACCCAGATCAAGTACGGCCACGTGGCCAAGACGCTGTGCGATATCGCCAAGAAGGAAGGCGCCACGCAGATGGTGATCGGACGCGATGGCGACGGTGGGCTGTCGAGCCGGGTGTTCGGGTCGGTCGCCGGATCTCTGGTCCAGGTGGCCCCGGTGCCGTGTACAATCGTTCCATAACCGCAAAGGACTTTCAGAGATGACACGTCTTGTTCCAACGGCGGTTCTGGCCGCCTGCTTCACGTTCATGGCCGCGCTTTCGGCATCGGCTCAATCCATCGACGAAACCATCAACAGCATTTTCGCCAGCTCGACCGGCTGGTTCGTTACCCTGATCTTCAGCAATTTTCCCGGCACCAGCTTTCCGTGGATTGTCGGCTGGCTGGTCGTCGCGGCGACGGTGTTTACGGTCTATTTCGGCGTGATCCAGTTTCGCGCCTTCGGTCATGCCATCGCGCTGGTGAAAGGGGATTACTCCGATCCCGATGACGCGGGCGAGGTCAGCCATTTCCAGGCGCTTGCAACCGCGCTTTCGGGCACTGTCGGGCTTGGCAACATCGCCGGTGTGGCGGTGGCCATCGGCATCGGCGGGCCGGGCGCGACATTCTGGATGATCCTTGCCGGTCTTCTGGGCATGGCGTCGAAATTCACCGAATGTACGCTGGGTGTGAAATACCGCAACGAATATGCAAACGGCACGGTGTCGGGTGGTCCGATGTACTACCTGACCAAGGGCTTTGCCGAACGCGGCATGCCCGGCGGGCGGTTCCTGGCGATCATGTTCTCGATCTTCTGCATCCTCGGGGCATTCGGTGGCGGCAACATGTTCCAGGCCAACCAGGCCCATGCGCAGCTGACCAACGTCTTCGGGCCCTATCCGGGCTTCATCACCGGGATCATCTTTGCGGGCATCGTGTTCGCGGTGATCGTCGGCGGCCTCAAGTCCATTGCACGGGTGACGGAAAAGGTCGTGCCGATCATGGGGGTGATCTATGTCGGCACCGCGCTGATCATCATCCTGATGAACTATGACATGATCGGCTGGGCCTTCGGGCAGATCTTCGCCGGGGCCTTCACCGGGCTGGGTGTCGCGGGCGGGTTCGTCGGGGCGCTGATCCAGGGCTTCCGCCGTGCGGCCTTCTCGAATGAGGCGGGGGTCGGATCGGCAGCGATCGCACATTCTGCCGTGCGCACCAAGGAGCCGATCACCGAAGGTTTCGTGTCCCTGCTGGAGCCGCTGATCGACACGGTCATCGTCTGTACCATGACGGCGCTCGTGATCATCATCACCGGTCAGCTGATCTCCGATCCGGAAACCGGGCTGTACCTGCTCAACGAAGCCGGAACGGCGATCCGCACGGTCGGTGACACGTCGGGTGTCGCGCTGACATCGGCGGCGTTCTCGTCCTCCATCGGCGGCTTCAAGTACATCCTCGCGCTGGCGGTGATCCTCTTTGCCTTCTCGACGATGATCTCGTGGTCCTATTACGGGCTCAAGGCGTGGACCTATCTCTTTGGAGAGGGCAAGGCGCAGGAGCTGACCTTCAAGTCGATCTTCTGCGTCTTCGTGGTGATCGGCGCCTCGGCGAGCCTTGGCCCGGTGATCGACTTCTCGGATGCGGCGATCTTTGCGATGGCGGTGGTCAACATCATCGGCCTCTACGTCCTGATGCCGATCGTGAAGCGCGAGCTCGACAGCTACTGGTCGCGCCTCAAGTCGGGCGAGATCAGGAAATTCACTTGATCCACGCAGCGCCGCTCCCGGTGCTGCGAGGTCGGTAAAGAGTGCGGGCGGGCCTACGGGTCCGCCCGGCTTTTTCGCGCGGCGACAAAACCGGTTTCAAAATTCGTGCGACATCTTATATCTAGCCCTCTCGCGGGCCGAAGGAGACCGCAGCGATGGCAAAGCCGAAGGACAACCCGAACTACAAGGTGATCGCCGACAACCGTCGTGCGCGGTTCGATTACGCCATCGAGGACGATCTCGAGGTCGGCATCATCCTGCAAGGGTCCGAGGTGAAATCGCTGCGCGAGAACAGTGCAAACATCACCGAATGTTATGCCGCTGTCGAAGATGGCGAACTGTGGCTCGTGAATTCCTATATCGCGCCGTACAACCGCGCGATGTTCCCGCACGAAGAACGGCGGCGGCGCAAGCTGCTGGTGTCGCGCAAGGAGCTGGCCAAGCTCTGGAACGAAACCCAGCGCAAAGGCATGACGCTTGTTCCGCTGGTGCTCTACTTCAACCACAAGGGCATGGCGAAGATGAAGATCGGGATCGCCAAGGGCAAGAAGATTCACGACAAGCGCGAAACCGAGGCCAAGCGCGACTGGGGACGTCAGAAACAACGTCTGTTGAAGAACGCGGGCTGATCCGGGGCAACTTTCCGTCGACGGAAAGTCGACGATGCGTAGACGCATCGTGACCCGCGCGGTGGGCAATCGCTTGCGAGTCGGACCTCCGGGATCTATGCAGAACCGACCTTTTTGCAGATGTGGCGACAGACATGGCACAGGACGACCCGAAGACGCTTGTATCGACAGACTGGCTTGCCGCGCACATGCGCGACCCCGATCTGCGCATTCTTGACGGATCGTACTACCTGGCGGATGCCGGGCGCGACGCGAAGGCCGAATACGCCGCCGGGCATATCCCCGGCGCACGGTTCTTCGACATCGACGACATCGCCGACAGCCGGTCCGACCTGCCGCACATGGCGCCGCCGATCGAAAAGTTCATGTCGCGGATGCGCGCCATGGGGGTTGGCGACGGGCACCAGGTCGTCGTCTATGACGGCGCCGGGCTGTTTTCCGCCGCGCGTGTCTGGTGGCTCTTCAAGCTGATGGGCCAGAACGATGTCGCCGTGCTGGACGGCGGTCTGCCCAAATGGGTCGCCGAGGGCCGCGAGGTCGAGGACCTGCCTCCCATCGTGCGCGACCGACACATGACGGTGCGGCGTCAGGCCCATCTGGTCAAGGATGTCACGCAGGTGTCCTCGGCCTCCAAGCTGCGCGATCAGGAGATCATCGACGCGCGCTCTGCCGGGCGGTTCCGGGGCGAGGAACCCGAACCCCGTCCCGGCATGCGCGGCGGGCACATCCCCGGATCGAAGAACGTCCATTATTCCAGCCTGCTGAACGCCGACCAGACGCTCAAATCGCCCGAGGAGACCCGCGCGATTTTCGAGGCGGCGGGCGTCGATCTGTCCAAACCGGCAATCACCACATGCGGCTCCGGGGTGACGGCGGCGATCCTCTCCTTGGCCATGGCGCGCATGGGCAAGGATGACCATTCCCTTTACGACGGCTCGTGGTCCGAATGGGGAATGTTCCCCACCGTACCCGTGGCCACAGGAGACAACTGATGTTCGAGACCCTCAAGGAACAACCCGCAGACAAGATCCTCGCGCTGGTGCAAACCTACCGCGAAGATCCGCGCGACCCCAAGATCGACCTCGGTGTCGGCGTCTACAAGGACGCGTCGGGCAACACGCCGATCATGGGGGCCGTCAAAAGCGCGGAACAGCAGCTTTGGGAAGCCGAAACCACCAAGGCCTATACCGGCCTTGCGGGGGATCCGGCCTTTGCCGACGCGATGGTTGCGATGGTTCTGGGCGACGCGGTGCCGCGCGCCAACGTGGCCGCGGCAGCGACGCCGGGTGGCACCGGTGCGGTACGTCAGGGCTTTGATCTGGTCAGGATGGCAAGCCCGGACGCCAAGGTCTTTGTCAGCGATCCGACATGGCCGAACCACCTGTCGATCCTCAAGCACATGGGCATGAACATGGTGCCCTACCGCTATTTCGACGACGAGTCGCGCGGTGTGGATTTCAACGGCATGATGGAAGACCTCGCGCAGGCCGGTCCGGGGGATGTGGTGCTGGTGCATGGCTGTTGCCACAATCCCACAGGTGCAAACCTGAACATGACCGAATGGAAGGCGCTGGTCGATCTGCTGCTCAAGACCGGCGCGACCCCGATGGTCGACATCGCCTACCAGGGCTTTGGGGATGGTCTGGAAGAAGACGCGGCAGCCACCCGCCTGATCGCTTCGTCTGTGCCCGAAACCATTATCGCGGCAAGCTGTTCAAAGAACTTCGGCATCTACCGGGAACGGACGGGCCTGCTGATGGTGGTGTCACAGAACGCGTCTGCGCAAAAGCTCAACCAGGGGACATTGGCCTATCTGAACCGGCAGAACTTTTCCTTCCCGCCCGATCACGGTGCGCGGTTGGTGACGATGGTTCTGAGCGACGACGCCTTGCGCGCGGACTGGGCCAAGGAACTGGAAGAGATGCGCACCGGCATGTTGGCGCTGCGCGAACAGCTGGCGGCGGAATTGCAGCGCCTGTCCGGGTCGGATCGGTTCGGCTTCATCGCGCAGCACCGCGGCATGTTCTCGCGGCTAGGGGCGACACCCGAACAGGTCGACCGCCTGCGCGACGAGCACGCGATTTATCTTGTCGGGGATTCGCGGTTGAACATCGCCGGTCTCAACAAGGACTCGGTGCCGATTCTGGCGAAAGCGATGATCGACGTCGGGATCTGAGCCCGTCTGGAGTTTGGAAATCCATGGGCGCCTGCGGGCGCCCATGTCGTTTTCAGGTGCCGCGTCATCCAGCGGCGCGCAGTTTGCAAAGTTGTGTTTGCATATTTGCAAAAAGAAGAAGCCGTTAGCCGTGCACCTTGACGCTGTCCTCGGGGGCTTGATCGCGGTCGAACATGCTGTAGTCGCGCATCACGTGGCAGACGCGCAGGCGGTAGTCGGAGAAGATGCCATTGCGGCCTTTTGATTGTGCGTTGCGATGCGCGGCGAGTTTGCGCCACCGTAGCACGGCGTCTTCGTCTTCGAAGAAGCTGATCGACAGGAGCTTGTCCGGGTTGGTCAGGCTTTGGAAGCGTTCGACCGAGATGAAGCCGTCGACCTCTTCGACCATGGGGCGCATGGTGGCGGCGATGTCGAGATAGGCGTCTTTCTGGCCGTCTGCGGGCATGAGTTCGAAGATGATGGCGATCATTTTGTGTCCCTTTTTGCGGGACAATGGCGTTGTCGGGGATGTTTGGCAATCAATCCGGGTTGCCGCGGGTGACCGGCAGCGGCATCGGTGGTTTGTACGGTTTGGCCGTGGAAACGTACGGGTGGACCGTACGGGAGGGATCCGGCGTCAGGATGTGGCGCAGGAGGGCCACCGGGTGGCGGCGCAGGGTGAGGCGCAGGGCGACGTAATCCTCGACCACCTGTTCGCCTTCGGTCATCTGGGGCAGGTGGGCTGCTGGCTCATGGATCGCCTCGCCGTCGATATCGCCATCGAAAAGCGGCAGGGTCTTGCGGGAGGTGAGGGCCTTGGCCTCCCACAGGGCCTGACGACGGGTGAGCCGCAGGTTTTGGAACGTGTCGGCTTCGGCAAGGCGCGCGATGGTGGCGGGGTCGAGACCGGCGCGGCGCCAGAGATCATTGATGCTTTGATACCCGTTGCCGCGACCGGCGGCGATCCATTGGGCGTCTTCCTCGTTCAGGCCCTTGATCTGGCGGAAGCCCAGCCGCAGGGCGAGGCCGCCATTTTCGCCCGGTTCCATCACGTTGTCCCAGAAGCTGGCATTGATGCAGACGGGTCGGACGGTCACGCCATGTTCACGGGCGTCGCGCACGATCTGGGCCGGGGCGTAAAAGCCCATCGGCTGGGAGTTCAGCAGCGCGCAGGCGAAGATGCCGGGGTGGTGATGCTTGATCCAGGCGGAGGCATAGACCAGCAGGGCAAAGCTGGCGGCGTGGCTTTCGGGGAAGCCGTAGGAGCCGAAGCCTTCGATCTGCGAGAAGCAGCGTTCCGCGAAATCCTCGTCATAGCCCTTGTTGCGCATGCCGCGCAGGAAAAGTGTGCGGAATTCTGATACATTGCCGTGTTTCTTGAAAGTGGCCAGCGACCGGCGCAATCGGTCGGCCTGTTCGGGGGTGAAGCCCGCGCCGACGATGGCGATCTGCATTGCCTGTTCCTGGAAAAGCGGCACGCCGAGGGTCTTGCCCAGCACCGCGCCGAGCTCATCCGAGGGAAAGCTGACTGCCTCTTCGCCGTTGCGGCGGCGGATATAGGGGTGGACCATGTCGCCCTGAATGGGGCCGGGGCGGATGATGGCGACCTCGATCACCAGATCGTAGAAGGTGCGGGGCTTCATGCGCGGCAGGAAATTCATCTGCGCGCGGGATTCGACCTGGAAGACGCCGATGCTGTCGGCCTTGCAGAGCATGTCGTAGACGGCGGGGTCTTCGGGCGGCAGGGTGGCGAGCGTGTAGGTCTGGCCGTGATGCAGGGTCATCAGGTCGAACGCCTTGCGGATGCAGGAGAGCATGCCGAGCGCCAGCACATCGACCTTGAGGATGCCGAGCGCGTCGATATCGTCCTTGTCCCAGCAGATGACGGTGCGGTCCTCCATCGTGGCGTTTTCGATCGGGACCAGTTCATCGAGCCGCCCTTCGGTGATGATGAAGCCGCCCACGTGCTGGCTCAGGTGGCGCGGGAAGCCGATGATCTCGAAGATCAGCTCCATCGTCAGTTTGAGGCGGTGATCGTCGGGGTCGAGACCGATTTCGCGCATGCGGTGCTCTTCGAGGCCGTTGGTCGAGAAGAAGCCCCAGAGTTGCGAGGACAGCGCGCCGATGGTGTCCTGTGACAGGCCCATCGCGCTGCCCACCTCGCGGATGGCGCGTTTGCCGCGATAGTGGATCACGGTGGCGCAGAGCCCCGCGCGGTGGCGGCCATAGCGTTCGTAGATGTGCTGGATCACCTCTTCGCGGCGTTCATGTTCGAAATCGACGTCGATGTCAGGGGGTTCGTCGCGCGCCTCGGAGACGAACCGCTCAAAAACCATGGTGCCGATCTCGGGGGACACCGAGGTCACGCCGAGGCAGTAGCAGACCACCGAGTTGGCGGCGGACCCGCGTCCCTGGCAGAGGATGCCCCGGTCGCGGGCAAAGGCGACGATGTCGCGCACGGTCAGGAAATAGGGCTCGTAACGCAGCTTGTCGATCAGGGTGAGTTCGTGTTGGAGCAGGGTTTTCACCTTGTCCGGCGCGCCATGCGGGTAGCGCCAGGTCAGCCCCTCATGGGCGAGGCGCGCGAGGCGCTGGGAGGCGGTCTCGGACCCGGTGATTTCGCTGGGATATTCGTAGCGCAGCTGGCCGAGGTCGAATTGGCAGCTGTCGGCCAGTTGCGCGGCGCGGTCCACGGCATCGGCATGTGGGCCAAGCAGGCGGCGCATCTCGGCCTCGGACCGCAGCCGTTGTTCGCCATTGGCGAGCGCCTTGGTGCCCAATTCGTCGACCCGGCAACCCTGCCGGATGGCGGTGACCACATCCGCGAGCTTGCGGCGGCGACCATGATGCATGAGCGGTGTGGCCGAGGCGATTGTGGACAGGTTCAGATCCTTGGCCAGCTGCGCGATCCGGTCGAAGCGGGGCCTGTCCTGCCCGTCATAAAGCGGGCCGAGGACGAGATGGGCCTGTCCGGGGAAGCGGCGCGACAGCCGGTCCGCCTGTGTCTGCCAGTCACCCGCGCCGGGTTTCGAGCTTTGCGCCTGTGACGGCGGGTGCAGGAGCCAGTGCAGGCCGCCCGAGCATTGGACCAGATCGTCGAGCGTGAGGAGACAGTCGCCCTTGGGCGCGCGGCGGCGTCCGGTGGTGATGAGGCGGCAGAGTTGCGCCCAGCCCTGGCGGGTGGTGGCGAGCGCCGTGGCGGTGAAGCCGGTATCGGTGACGATCCGCGCGCCGGGAATGAGGCGCGGCACATGGGTGAGGATAGGGCTGCGCTGGTGGTCGAGGTGACCCGGCACGGGCGGGCCGATGGGACCATTGCGGGCCTCGAGCTCGGCACGTTCGCGGATCAGGCGTGTGAGGGTCTTGGCCTCGGACCATGCGCGCACGATGCCCGCCACCGAATTGGTGTCGGTGATGGCGATGGCCGACAGGCCCAGGGTTGCGGCACGCTCCATGTACTCCTCGGGGTGGGAGGCCCCGGTGAGGAAGGTGAAATTGGAGGTGATCGACAGCTCTGCGAACATGCCCTCTTTTATGTTCTTCTTTTGTTCCTTTTCCAGTGATTCGAGTCATTCACGCGAAATTCGGGTGGCGCGGTCGCGCTGGCATATTTGGAAAGAGAAGAAGATCAGGAGATGGGCTCAGGGACCTGGCACGGACAGCCAGGTCAGGACATGGGTGCCCGACAGGCGGTGATGGATGTCGAAGCGCCGCCCGCTGGCCAAGCCGTTGCCGAGATCGGTGGTCAGGGACAGGGACAGTCTGTCGCCTGTCGGCGGCGCGGTCAGTTCGGCGGCGTCGAAGCCGAAATGTCGGCCGACCTGCGGGTAGAGCGCCTTGAACAGCGCCTCTTTGGCGGAGAAGGTCAGCGTGGCGCTGGTGGCGGCGGGGAGCGCGCCTTGCGTGACGATCGCGCGTTCCCGGGTGTTCAGGGTTTCGGCGAGGATCGCGGCCAGGCTGCGGCCCGACGCGATTTCCTCTGTATCGACGCCGTAGCCGTGCCCGGTGTCGCGGGAGAGCAGGCAGGCGCATCGGCCCCTTGCGTGGCTGATGGACCCTGCGAGGCCCCTGGGCCAGAGGGGCGCGCGACCGGGCGCGGTGGTGACAGGGTCCGGCGCATGGCCCAGCAGGCACATGGCGGCCTTTGCCACGGCGCGGCCCGCCAGGTATTCCGCGCGGCGCTTGTCGACCGCCCGGTGCAGTGTCTTCGGGCTGGGGATTTCCAGGTCGTCGAACAGGGCCGGAGTGAACCTTGTGCGATCATATGCTGCGGTGACCAAAATGGCGCCGGGGATCAGGCTGTCTTCGCAGGTGATCCCCGACAGGAATCCCTGTGAGCGGGTCTGCAGATATGCGAGCGGTTGGTCCATGGTCTGTCTGGAATCCCCGCAGGTCCGGGTGGCGTCAAGTCCAAAGGTGCCTTGTGGCGTCTTTCGCGACCGGGCCCGATCGGTGCGGTGACGGGGAGTCGGCAGGAATGTCGGGTCTACGTTGCGTCGTGGCTTGTGATGGCACAGGCACCGTGTCAGCATCCCGTTCCAGGAAACGAGGAATGCCATGCCGACGCAGACGACACATTCAGAGACCGTGCATTTGCCGCAGACGCTTGAGCCGCGCAATCCGGGGATGGCACTGGATCTCGATTGGGTGATGCGGGCCACGGCGAACCGGTCGGCGATCGAGCGACGCGCGGCGGGCCTGCCGGCGCGGCGGTCGGTGAAGAAGGATCATCAGGCGGCGTGGCTGTGCCGGGCGGTGACCTGCATCGATCTCACGACGCTGGCCGGAGACGACACGGTGGGCCGGGTCAACCGCCTGTGTGCCAAGGCGCGGCAGCCGGTACGGGCGGATCTGCTGGCGGCGCTGGGCATGGACGACCTGACTGTGGGCGCGGTCTGCGTTTACCATGACATGGTTGCCCCCGCGGTCGCGGCGCTGGCCGGGTCGGGCATTCCGGTTGCCGCGGTGTCCACGGGCTTTCCCGCGGGGCTGTCGCCGTTTCATCTGCGGGTGGCCGAGATCGAGGAGAGCGTCAAGGCGGGTGCTGCCGAGATCGACATCGTGATCTCGCGGCGGCATGTGCTGACCGGCAATTGGCAGACGCTCTATAACGAAATGCGGGCCTTTCGCGCCGCTTGTGGCGAGGCGCATGTGAAGGCGATCCTTGCCACCGGAGAGCTTGGGACGTTGCAGAACGTGGCGCGAGCCTCGCTGGTCTGCATGATGGCGGGGGCGGATTTCATCAAGACCTCGACCGGCAAGGAAAGCGTGAACGCCACGCTGCCGGTGTCCCTGGTGATGATCCGGGCGATCCGCGACTATTTCGAGGAGACCGGCTATCGTGTCGGCTACAAGCCTGCGGGCGGGATTTCCAAGGCGAAGGATGCCTTGGTGTATCTGGCGCTGATGAAGGAAGAGCTGGGCGACCGGTGGGTGCGGAACGACCTGTTCCGGTTCGGAGCCTCGTCGCTTCTGGGCGATATCGAGCGGCAGTTGGAGCATCATGTCACCGGAGCCTATTCGGCGTCCTGGCGGCATGCGGTTGGCTGAGGCCGTGTTTGCATATTTTTGAAGAGAAGAAGCCATGACCGTGCGAGAGATATTCGAGACGATGGACTATGGGACAGCGCCGGAATCGGCGGGTGATGCTCTGGCGTGGCTGGTCGATCAGGGGGATCGGTTCGGGCATTTCATCGGCGGCGCGATGACGGACCCCGGTGACGTCTTCGAGAGCCGCAATCCGGCGACGGGTGAGGTGCTGGCACATGTCTCGCAAGCCACCCAAGCCGATGTGGACGCGGCCGTTGCCGCAGCGCGCAAGGCGCAGAATGGCTGGGCCAAGCTGGGTGGCGCGGGGCGCGCGCGGTATCTCTATGCGCTGGCGCGGCTGTTGCAAAAGCATGCGCGGCTGTTCGCGGTGCTGGAGACATTGGACAACGGCAAGCCGATCCGCGAAAGCCGGGATATCGATATCCCCCTGGCGCAGCGGCATTTCTACTATCACGCAGGGCAGGCGCAATTGTTCGACAGCGAATATGCCGGGCGTGTCGCGCATGGCGTGTGCGGGCAGGTGGTGCCGTGGAACTTTCCGCTCTTGATGCTGGCGTGGAAGGTGGCACCTGCTTTGGCAGCGGGCAACACGGTGGTGTTGAAGCCTGCGGAATACACCTCGCTGACCGCGCTCTTGTTTGCAGACATCTGCCGTCAGGCGGGGTTGCCCAAAGGTGTGGTGAATATCGTGACCGGTGACGGCGCGGTGGGCGAAATGATCGTCACCCATCCGGACGTGGACAAGGTGGCCTTTACCGGGTCCACCGCCGTGGGGCGGCGTATTCGCGAGGCGACCGCCGGATCAGGCAAGGCGCTGACGCTCGAGCTGGGGGGCAAGTCGCCCTATATCGTGTTCGAGGATGCCGATCTGGATAGCGCTGTCGAAGGATTGGTCGACGCGATCTGGTTCAACCAGGGGCAGGTCTGCTGTGCCGGGTCGCGGCTTTTGGTGCAGGAAGGTGTCGCGGAGCGGTTCCATACCAAGCTGCGCGCACGGATGGACAAGCTGCGGGTCGGGTCGCCGATGGACAAATCGGTGGATGTTGGGGCTATTGTCGATCCGAAACAGTTGGAGACCATCACGCGACTGGTCGACGGCAATACGGCGGGCGAGACCTATCGCGCCAATTGCGAGATGCCGGAGAGCGGGTGTTTCTACCCGCCGACCCTGATCACCGGGCTGAGCAGTGCTGATCCGCTGATGCAGGAAGAGATCTTCGGGCCGGTTCTGGTGGGCACGACCTTCCGCACACCGTCGGAAGCCGTCGAACTGGCGAACAACACGCGCTACGGGCTGGCGGCGACGTTGTGGTCGGAGAATATCAACGTTGCTTTGGACATCGCGCCAAAGCTGGCGTCCGGGGTGGTCTGGATCAACGGGACCAACATGTTCGACGCCGCCGCCCCCTTTGGCGGCGTGCGCGAGAGCGGGTTCGGGCGTGAGGGCGGGCCGGAAGGGATGATGGCCTATACGCGGCCATCGGGCAGCGGCAAGCCTCTTGGCAAGATTGCGGGCTTCGGCAGCGGGCCGGAGACCGAACCGCAAGCGGTGGACCGGACGGCGAAGCTTTATGTCGGGGGCAAGCAGGCGCGGCCTGACGGGGGCTATGCCTATGAGGTCTACACCAAGGCGGGCAAGCTGCTTGGGCAGGCACCCCTGGCGAACCGCAAGGATGTGCGCAATGCGGTCGAGGCGGCGCGCGGGGCCAAGGGATGGTCCGGGACGACAGCGCATCTGAGGGCGCAGATCCTGTATTACCTAGCCGAGAACCTGGCCGCACGGACAGACGAGTTCGCCACGCGGATCAACCAGATGACCGGCGCGCGCAATGGTGTCGCAGAGGTGGATGTGGCGGTGAACCGATTGTTCACCTATGCCGCCTGGACCGACAAGTTCGACGGGCGCGTGGCGCAGGTGCCCTTGCGTGGTGTGGCGCTGGCCATGCGTGAACCGTGCGGGGTGATCGGCGCGTTTTGCCCGGATGATCATCCGTTGCTGGGTCTGGTGTCGCTGATGGCGCCTGCGATCGCGATGGGCAACCGCGTGGTGCTGGTCGCGTCAGAGCCGTTTCCGTTGGCGGCAACGGATTTCTACCAGGTGCTCGACACGTCGGACGTGCCCGGGGGGGTGGTCAATATCCTGACCGGGCGGCACGCAGAACTTGCGCCGACCTTGGCGCGCCATATGGATGTCGAGGCCGTCTGGTCGTTCTCGTCGACGGATCTTTCGGTCGAGATCGAACGCGGCGCGGCGGCCAATCTCAAGCGAACCTGGGTCAACGGCGGTCTGACCCGCAACTGGATGGGAACCGATGGCGAAGGCCGCGCGTTTCTTGAAGCGGCAACCGAAACAAAGACAGTGTGGGTTCCTTATGGCGCATGATCGCCAATTTTCGTCGGGGTCATTGAGAATGTACGGATGCAATGCTATTTTCATGGTACCCAGCGCCGGGGCGGAACGGCGTTCATACTTAGGAGGACGATGTCCTGTCTTTTCAAACGGATGTGGCGCGTGCCACTGACGGGGGTCTGCCCATGACCGGCACACCCGGAACCGGATCAGCCAGCGAAGCGACGCTCGCGGCGATTCTTTCTGAACTCGATGAAAACAAGGCCGACGACATCGTGCAGATCGATCTGCGCGGCAAAACGTCGATCGGCGACTACATGGTTGTCTGCTCTGGACGGTCGACCCGGCAGGTCTCGGCACTGGCCGAGAAGCTGGTGGAAAAGCTGAAATCCGAGCGCGGTATCCTGTCCAAGGTCGAAGGCAAGGAAACCGGTGATTGGGTGCTGATCGACACCGGTGACGTGATCGTGCACATTTTCCGGCCGGAAGTGCGGGAATTCTACCAGTTGGAAAAAATGTGGCTCCCGGCAGGGACCGCGCTGACCAACTAGGATGCGGGTGCATCTTCGCGCGGTCGGGCGGCTTGCGGGCCGGTCTGAAGAACGCGCTTTGGTCGATGACTACCTGGCCCGTTTCGGCCAGACAGGTCGGGGTCTTGGTTGGCGCTTTGGCGGCGAGACCGAGGTCGAGGACAAGAAGAACGGTGGGATGGCAGCCGAGGCGGCTTTGCTGCGGGCGTCCATTCCGGCCGGTTCCCTGATCGTCTGTCTGGACGAGCGTGGCGTTCTGATGTCCTCGCCGGAGTTTTCCAGGAAATTGCAGGCATGGGCCGACCAAGGTGTTCCGGACGTGAGTTTTGTCATTGGCGGGGCGGACGGGATCGATCCGTCCTTGCGGGCCCAAGCGGATGCCCTGCTGTCCTTCGGAAAGATGGTCTGGCCACACAAGCTGGTGCGGGTGATGGTGGCCGAGCAATTGTATCGCGCCGCGTCGATCATCGCGGGGTCACCGTATCATCGGGACTAGGGTTTCGACGTGGCGTCGCCGATCCGGCCGTCCGCGGAAGCTCTGCATCCCCCGACCTCTTCGGAATGTTGCCGGCCCAGGGAAACCGGGTTTGGCTCAGGTGTAGGCGATCGCCAGAAGGACCACGCCAACGACGATGCGATAGATCACGTAAGGTGTGAAGCTCACCGATTTGAGCAGTTTGAACATCAACTTCAGCGCGGCGAGCGCTGCCAGGAACGCGAAGAGTGCGGCGATGGCGGCGTCCTTGACGATGGCCATGTCGGTGACTCGCGCGACCTCGACGCTCAGCAGGGCACCCGAGGCGAGGATTGTCGGGATCGACATGAGCATCGCCAGCCGTGCCGCGCTCTCGCGGTCATAGCCCAGATGTCGTCCGGCGGTGATCGTGATGCCCGAGCGCGAGGTGCCCGGGACCAGCGCGAGCGCCTGCCACAGGCCCATGATGACGGCATCCCTCAGGCTCCAGTTCGTGGCGCGTTTGACGGTCGGACCGGTCTGGTCTGCCCAGTAGAGCACGACGCCGAAAACCAGCATCATCCAGCCGATCACGGCGGTGGAGCGCAGCAGGTCGCTCAGCCCGCTGAGCTTGAGCACGAGACCGAGGGCGACCACCGGGATCGTCGCGACGATCAGGCAAAGCGCCCAGAATGCGCCCTGGGTGTCCACGCGGCCTTTCGCCAACCGGCCAAGGCCGAAGGTCACAAGCTTAACGTCGGACCAGAAATAGAGTATGACGGCCACCAATGTGCCGACATGGACCGCGACATCCAGAACGAGTCCCTGATCGGTCAGGCCAGTCAGATTCGGCAGGAGAATCAGGTGACCGGACGAGGAAATTGGCAGGAATTCCGTAACACCCTGAATTAACGCCAGGATCAGGAGATGTGTCAGGGCCATGGCGTGTCGTCCAGTGGTTCTTGTGCTTGTGGGTATAAAGCCTTGAAAACAATTATGAAGCCTTATTTTAAGTCCGGATCGGACCTAAAATAGCTGCAATGCAGCAAGAGTTTCGCTGACGGGTCGAAAAAATAGTGAAAATAGGTCAGCATAACTGACTTTTCTTTCCCGTTGCTCTTCTATAATCAGACGCGACCACAGGTAAGGAAGGACGTGAGTCATGGCGAAGCAGCCGATGTTGAAGTTCGTGAAGGTTCAGCGCGACATGCCCACAAAGCGCGACGCAGAGCAGCGCCGTGCGGACTTCCACGAGATTTATGCCGAATACGCCGATGCCAAGGCGCAAGAGCAGTCGAGCCGCTGTTCGCAATGCGGCGTGCCCTATTGCCAGTCGCATTGCCCGCTGCACAACAACATCCCCGACTGGTTGCGACTGACGGCCGAAGGCCGCCTGCAAGAGGCCTACGAGGTCAGCCAGGCGACCAATACCTTTCCCGAGATTTGTGGCCGTATCTGCCCGCAGGACCGTCTGTGCGAAGGCAATTGCGTGATCGAGAAATCCGGCCACGGAACCGTCACCATCGGCGCGGTCGAGAAATACATCACCGACACCGCCTGGGATGAAGGCTGGGTCAAGCCGATCACCCCGGCGCAGGAGCGCAAGGAAAGCGTCGGGATCATCGGCGCCGGACCGGGCGGCCTCGCAGCGGCGGACGTGCTGCGCCGTCAAGGTGTGCAGGTGACCGTATACGATCGCTACGACCGCGCGGGCGGCTTGATGACCTACGGCATCCCCGGCTTCAAACTTGAAAAGCCGGTGGTCATGCGTCGCAACGAACAGCTTGAACTGGGTGGCGTGCGCTTCGTGCTCAATTGCAACGTCGGCGACGACATGTCCTTCGAGGACATCCGCGACCAGCATGACGCGGTAATCATCGCCACCGGTGTCTACAAGTCGCGTGATCTGGGTGGGCCGGGATCCGGGGCCGATGGCATCGTCAGGGCGCTGGATTACCTGACCGCGTCGAACCGCAAGAGCTTTGGTGACGCGGTTCCTGAGTTCGAAAGCGGCGAGTTGAATGCCGAAGGCAAGAAAGTCGTGGTGATCGGCGGCGGCGACACCGCGATGGATTGCGTGCGCACGGCGATCCGCCAGGGCGCCGAGAGCGTCAAATGCCTGTATCGCCGCGACCGCGCCAACATGCCGGGCTCGCAGCGCGAGGTGCAGAATGCCGAGGAAGAAGGTGTTCAGTTCGAATGGCTGACCGCGCCCAAGGGTTTTGCCGGAGACCCGGTCACGGGCGTCATGGTGCAGCGGATGCGTCTGGGTCTGCCCGATGCGACCGGGCGCCAGATGCCCGAGATCATCGAAGGCTCGGACTATGTCGAACCCGCCGACCTGGTGATCAAGGCGCTGGGATTCGAGCCAGAGGAACTGCCGACGCTTTGGGGTGTCCCCGAACTGGAAGTGACCCGCTGGGGCACGGTAAAGGCCGAGTTCACCACGGGCGCGACCGCTTTGCCGGGGGTTTACGCTGTTGGCGACATCGTGCGCGGGGCATCGCTGGTCGTCTGGGCCATTCGGGACGGGCGCGACTGTGCCGATGCGGTGATGCACCAGTTGAACGGCGCAACTGCCGTGGCTGCGGAGTAAGGCGCGTGGGTGTCCGGAGCGGACATTGCCTCTGTGGCGCGGTGACGGTCAGGGGGGACGTGTCCGACACGGCGCAGGCCTGCCATTGCCAGCAGTGCCAGCGCTGGACGGGGGGCGGGCCGCTTTTCGCGGTCCGCGTCCACGACCTCGAGTTGACGGGCGAAGACGCGATCCACGCCTACGATCACAGCAACTGGGGCCGGCGCGCCGTCTGCGGCACATGCGGGTCGACGCTTTACTGGAAGTTGCAGACCGGTCCGGTCGCCTTTGTCGCGCTGGGCCTTCTGGACGACCAGAGTGGCATCACGATTGCCGAAGAGATTTTTATTGATTCACGTCCCGACTGGTTCCCGCCCTTTGCAGGCGCGATCCAGCGGACCGAAGCAGAGATGAAAGCGCAGCTTGCTGCGTTTCTGGAAAAGGAGACAGGCCATGACCACGTATGACGCAAATTGGGTTGCCGCCGAGGAAGCCAAGCGCAAATGGTTGGCGGAAAACGGGCTTTACTCTGAAGAAGACGAGCATTCGTCCTGTGGCGTTGGCCTCGTGGTCAACCTTGACGGCAAGCCGTCGCGCAAGGTGGTCGAGGCCGGGATCGATGCGCTCAAGGCGATCTGGCATCGCGGGGCGGTCGATGCCGATGGCAAGACCGGCGATGGAGCGGGCATCCACGTGCAGATCCCGGCGCCGTTCTTCTATGACCAGATCGAACGCACGGGTCACACCCCGCGCATGGACGAACTGATGGCGATCGGGCAGGTGTTCCTGCCGCGGACCGATTTCGGCGCGCAGGAAACCTGCCGGACCATCGTCGAGACAGAAGTGCTGCGCATGGGCTATTACATCTACGGCTGGCGGCACGTGCCGGTCAGCGTGGATTGCCTTGGCGAAAAGGCCAACGCGACTCGCCCCGAGATCGAGCAGATCATCATCTCGAACGCCAAGGGTGTGGACGAAGAGACCTTCGAGCGGGAACTCTACGTGATCCGGCGTCGCATCGAGAAAGCGGCGGCGCGCGCCGGTGTCGCACAGCTTTACATCGCGTCGCTGTCCTGCCGGTCGATCATCTACAAGGGCATGATGCTGGCCGAGCAGGTGGCCGAGTTCTATCCCGACCTGCAGGACGAGCGGTTCGAGAGCGCCTTCGCGATCTATCACCAGCGCTATTCGACCAACACCTTCCCGCAATGGTGGCTGGCCCAGCCGTTCCGCATGCTGGCGCATAACGGCGAGATCAACACGCTCAAGGGCAACGTCAACTGGATGAAGAGCCACGAGATCCGCATGGCGTCGGCGGCCTTCGGGGACATGGCCGAGGACATCAAGCCGATCATCGCCAATGGTGCGTCGGATTCGGCTGCCCTGGACGCGGTGTTCGAGGTGCTGGTGCGCGCGGGGCGCAACGCGCCGATGGCGAAAACCATGCTGATCCCGGAATCCTGGTCCAAGCAGGCGATCGAACTGCCGCAAGCCTGGCGCGACATGTATTCCTACTGCAACTCGGTCATGGAGCCGTGGGACGGCCCGGCCGCGCTTGCGATGACCGACGGGCGCTGGGTCTGCGCCGGACTGGACCGCAACGGCCTGCGCCCGATGCGCTATGTCGTGACCGGCGACGGCATGCTGATCGCCGGCTCCGAGGCGGGCATGGTGCCGGTCGACGAAGGCACGGTGCGCGAAAAGGGCGCGTTGGGTCCGGGGCAGTTGCTGGCCGTGGATATGTCCGAAGGCAAGCTGTATCACGACGTCGAGATCAAGGACCGGCTGGCCGCCAGCCAACCCTTCGGCGAATGGGTCGGCAAGATCAACGAACTGGACGATGAGCTTGCGAAAGTGACGGAAAAACCGCTGTTCGAGGGCGGGGAACTTCGCCGCCGGCAGATCGCGGCGGGCTACACGATCGAAGAGCTTGAGCAGATCCTCGCGCCAATGGCCGAAGACGGGAAAGAGACACTGGCGTCGATGGGCGATGACACGCCGTCTGCGGTGCTGTCCAAGAAGTACCGTCCGCTGTCGCATTACTTCCGCCAGAACTTCAGCCAGGTGACCAACCCGCCGATCGACAGCCTGCGCGAATTCCGCGTGATGAGCCTCAAGACCCGGTTCGGCAACCTCAAGAACGTTCTGGACGAGTCGAGCGCCCAGACCGAGATCCTCGTGCTGGACAGCCCGTTTGTGGGCAATGCGCAGTTCAAGGAACTGGCCAACCACTTCAATGCGGGCCTGTGCGAGATCGACTGTACCTTCCCGGCAACAGGCGAACAGGGCGCGTTGCAGATCGCGCTGGAGCGGGTCCGGTCCGAGGCCGAAGACGCCGTTCGGTCCGGTGCGGGGCATATCACCCTGACCGACGAGTATTGCGGCGAGGGCAAGGTGGCGATGCCGATGATCCTTGCCACCAGCGCGGTGCACAGCCACCTGACGCGCAAGGGGCTGCGGACCTTCTGTTCGCTCAATGTGCGGTCGGCGGAATGTATCGACCCGCATTATTTTGCCGTTCTGATCGGCGCGGGTGCGACGGTGGTCAACGCCTATCTGGCCGAGGATTCGCTGGCGGACCGGATCAACCGGGGCCTGCTGGACCTGAGCCTGACCGAAGCGGTGGCCAAGTACCGCGAGGCGGTGGATCAGGGCTTGCTCAAGATCATGTCGAAGATGGGCATTTCGGTGATCTCGTCCTATCGCGGCGGCCTGAATTTCGAGGCCGTGGGCCTGAGCCGCGCGATGTGTGCGGAATACTTCCCCGGCATGCTGAGCCGCATTTCCGGCATCGGTCTCAACGGGTTGCAGCGCAAGGCCGAGGAAGTGCACGCGCTGGGTTTTCGGGGCGGTCAGGACGTTCTGCCCATCGGCGGTTTCTACAAGGCGCGCAAATCCGGCGAAACGCATGCCTGGGGCGCGCAGACGATGCACCTCATGCAGATGGCCTGCAACAAGGCGTCCTACGAGATCTGGAAGACCTATTCCAAGGCGATGCAGGCGAACCCGCCGATCCATCTGCGCGACCTTCTGGCGATCAAGCCTCTGGGTGAACCGATCCCGCTGGAGCAGGTGGAATCCATCACCTCGATCCGCAAGCGGTTCGTGACACCGGGCATGTCCCTGGGCGCGCTGTCGCCCGAGGCGCACAAGACGCTGAACGTGGCGATGAACCGGATCGGGGCCAAGTCCGACTCGGGGGAAGGTGGCGAAGACCCGGCGCATTTCGTGCCGGAACCGAACGGCGACAACCCCTCTGCCAAGATCAAGCAGGTGGCGTCGGGCCGCTTCGGCGTGACCGCCGAATACCTGAACCAGTGCGAAGAGCTTGAAATCAAGGTCGCACAGGGTGCCAAGCCCGGTGAGGGTGGTCAGCTTCCGGGGATGAAGGTCACCGACCTGATTGCCCGCCTGCGCCATTCGACCAAGGGTGTGACGCTGATCTCGCCGCCGCCGCACCACGACATCTATTCGATCGAAGACTTGGCGCAGCTGATCTACGATCTCAAGCAGATCAACCCGCGTTGCAAGGTGACGGTCAAGCTGGTGGCGTCGTCGGGCGTCGGCACGATTGCGGCCGGTGTGGCCAAGGCCAAGGCGGACGTCATCCTGATTTCCGGCCATAACGGTGGCACCGGCGCGTCGCCTGCGACCTCGATCAAATATGCCGGTCTGCCGTGGGAGATGGGCCTGACCGAGGCGCACCAGGTCCTGTCGATGAACAAGCTGCGGGATCGCGTGACCTTGCGCACCGATGGCGGTTTGCGCACGGGGCGTGACATCGTCATGGCGGCGATGCTGGGTGCCGAGGAATACGGCATCGGCACAGCGGCGCTGATTGCGATGGGCTGCATCATGGTGCGTCAGTGCCAGTCGAACACCTGCCCGGTCGGTGTCTGTACGCAGGACGACGAATTGAGGGCCAAGTTCACCGGCAATGCCGACAAGGTGGTGAACCTGATCACCTTCTACGCGCAGGAAGTGCGGGACGTCCTGGCCTCCATCGGTGCGCGGTCGCTTGACGAGGTGATCGGGCGGGCGGACCTGCTGAGCCAGGTGTCGCGCGGATCGGATCACCTTGACGATCTGGACCTCAACCCGCTTCTCATCCGTGTCGACGGGTCTGACGACATCGTCTATGACCGCACCCGCCCGCGCAATCCGGTGCTTGATACGCTGGACGCGGAAATCGTGCGCGACGCGGCGCGGTTCCTCGAGGATGGCGAGAAGATGCAGCTGTCCTACGCGGTGCAGAACACGCATCGCACCGTGGGCACCCGCACCTCGAGCCATATCGTCCGCAAGTTCGGCATGCGCAACGCGTTGCAGCCGAACCACCTGACCGTGAAGCTCACCGGCTCTGCCGGGCAGTCGCTGGGGGCGTTTGCCGCTCCGGGGCTGAAACTCGAAGTGTCGGGCGATGCCAATGATTACGTCGGCAAGGGCCTGTCGGGAGGCACGATCGTGGTGCGCCCGCCGATGATGTCGCCGCTGGTTGCGGCTGACAATACGATCATCGGCAACACCGTGCTCTACGGGGCGACCGACGGCTACCTATTTGCAGCCGGTCGCGCGGGCGAACGGTTTGCCGTGCGCAACTCGGGGGCCCGGGTCGTGGTCGAAGGCTGCGGATCGAACGGCTGCGAATACATGACCGGCGGCACCGCGGTGATCCTTGGCGATATCGGGGCCAATTTCGGCGCGGGCATGACCGGCGGCATGGCCTATCTGTACGATCCCGAAGGCAAGGCGCAGGCGCTCATGAACATGGAAAGCCTCGTGACCTGCCCGGTGACGGTCGATCATTGGGTGGATCAACTCAAGGGTCTGATCGAGCGACATGTCGATGAAACCATGAGCCGCAAGGCGCAGGACATTCTGCAACACTGGGACATGGAACTGGGTAATTTCGTGCAGGTCTGCCCGAAAGAGATGCTGGACAAGATCAAGCATCCGCTCGGGATCGAGGAACAGGCCGTTCCGGCGGAGTGATCCGGCTTCGGAGTATGGAAAAGCCCGGCCATCGCGCCGGGCTTTCTCATTTCCAGGATACAGGCGCGCCGGAGTGTCCTTTCGGAGTCCGTGTCAGGGAAGGAATGCCACGACGCTCGTTGCGACTTCGGGGCGCGCCGGCCCGTGACGCCTGTCGTCGCGGCGTGTTTCACGGTTTTGCCACGGCTGCGCCCTGTCGGGACCGGAATGTGCCGGTACGGCAAGAGCTCATTTCATCAGCGAGGGATGTTTTCTTGGATGGCAGTTGGGCCTAATGTGCCTGCGATGGCAGGCGAGAAACCCAAATCGACATCGCAGCAAGGACCTCGGCTGGAAAAGCCGAAGGCGAAGCGTGCGCGCAAGGCGAAGGAACCGGGATTCATCGACCGTATCCTCGCGCCCTATCGCTGGCTGGTGAAGTGGAGTTTTCGCACGGCGCTGGTGTTGATCCTGCTGGTGCTGCTGCTGGTCGGCCTGTTCGGGGTCGTGAACCCGCCGGTCACGCACACGATGTGGTCCGAGGGCCGCCGTCTGGGCGCGCCGGTGGACCGAAGCTGGGTCGATGCAGACGCGGTCGCGCCGGTGATGCTGCGCTCGGTGGTGGCGGCGGAGGATGCCAATTTCTGTCTGCATTGGGGCTTTGATGTCGACGCGATCCGCGCCGCAATCGAAGCGGGCGGCGCGCGCGGGGCGTCGACGATTTCGCAGCAGGTGGTGAAGAACGTCTTCTTGTGGCAGGAGCGGTCCTGGCTGCGGAAGGGCATGGAAGCGGTGCTGACCCCCGTCGTCGAGGCGATGTGGTCCAAGCGGCGGATTCTCGAGCTCTATCTGAACGTCGCCGAATTCGACGAAGGTGTGTTCGGCGTGCAGGCGGCGGCGGTGCATTATTTCGGCGTCGATGCGCGGGATCTGAGCGCCTTGCAGGCGGCACGGCTGGCGGCGGTGTTGCCCTCGCCCAAGACGCGGTCGGCATCGCGCCCCGGCAATTCCGTCGAGCGGCGCGCGCGGTCGATCCGCGGCGGTGCGGAGACCATCAACCAGGACGGGCGCGCAGCCTGTTTCCAGGACTGACCGCAACCGGGTGAGACGAAAACCGCGCGTCCCGGAATTATGCGAAGCCGGGCCATTGTATTGCAAGGCGCTTCACGGCAAGTAGGAGGGGACTGACCCACCCTCTTCCGGACCCGCTTCGCATGGCCAAACTCTATCATGTTCCGTTGTCGCCGTTCTGCCGCAAGGTACGACTGAGCCTTGCGGAAAAGAAGATCGAGTGCGAACTGGTGGAAGAGCGGTACTGGGAGAAAGACCCGGATTTCCTGCGCCGAAACCCCGCGGCCAAGGTGCCGGTTCTCAAGATCGACGGGCGCACGATGGCCGAAAGCGCCGCGATCTGCGAATATCTCGAAGAGAAATATCCCGAACCGCCGCTGATGCCGCGGTCGTCGGAAGCGCGCTACGAGGTGCGCCGACTGGTCGGGTGGTTCGACGACAAGTTTCACAACGAGGTGACGTCGAAACTCCTGTACGAGCGGGTGAACAAGAAGGTCACCAAGCAGGGGTTCCCGGACAGCGGCAACGTCAAGTCCGGGGCGAAGGCGATCAAGTACCATCTTGATTACATGGCGTGGCTGCTGGATCATCGGCGCTGGCTGGCCGGCGATACGATGACGCTCGCCGATTTCGCGGCAGCGGCGCATCTGTCGTCGCTCGACTATATCCGGGATGTGGACTGGAACCGCAGCGAGGCGGTCAAGGACTGGTACGCCAAGATCAAGTCGCGTCCGGCTTTCCGGTCCATTCTCGCCGACCAGGTGCCGGGCTTTCCGCAGCCGCCGCATTATGCCGATCTGGATTTCTGAGGCGGCCCGGGTTCTTCGTCCCGACACTCCGGCATTGGGGGGCCAGCCCCCCAAACCCCCCGGCATATTTGGAAAGAGAAGAAGAGGGAGCCCGCGATGGATCTGACGGCCCGGGTGAAGGCGCAGGCCGTGGCGGAGGGGTTTTCGGCCTGTCGCATCTGTCGGCCGCAAGACGTGCCCGAGGTGCCCGCGCGGCTGCAAGCGTTTCTTGATGCCGGATATCACGGCCAGATGGGCTGGCTCGCGGATCGGGCGCACTGGCGCGGCGCGCCGCAGGTGCTCTGGCCCGAAGCGCGGTCTGTGATCATGCTGGCCGAGAACTATGGCCCCGCGCATGATCCGCTGGACGTGCTGGACCGGCCCGAACAGGCTGCGATTTCGGTCTACGCGCAGAACCGCGACTATCATGACGTGGTCAAGAAGCGGCTCAAGCGGCTGGCGCGCTGGGTGATCGCCGAGGCGGGGGGCGAAGTGAAAGTCTTTGTCGATACCGCGCCCGTGCCGGAAAAGCCGCTTGGACAGGCGGCGGGGCTGGGATGGCAGGGCAAGCACACCAACCTTCTGTCGCGCGATCTCGGGTCGTGGTTCTTTCTCGGGTCGGTGTTCACCACGCTGGACCTGACACCGGATGCGCCGGAGGTAGACCATTGCGGGTCGTGCCGCGCCTGTCTGGACGTCTGTCCCACGGATGCTTTTCCCGCGCCGTACCGGCTGGATGCGCGGCGCTGCATTTCCTATCTGACGATCGAGCATCACGGGCCGGTCGATGAAGAGCTGCGCGCGATGATGGGCAACCGGATTTACGGCTGCGACGATTGTCTTGCGGTCTGTCCCTGGAACAAGTTCGCCAAGCGCGCCTCGGAAGTGAAGTACCATGCCCGCGACGATTTGATGGCGCCGGATCTGGCGGAGCTGGCGGGTCTAGACGATGCCGGGTTCCGGGCGCGGTTCTCGGGCTCGCCGATCAAGCGGATCGGGCGCAACCGGTTCGTGCGCAACGTGCTTTATGCGATCGGCAATTCCGGATCGGCGCGGTTGCGACCTGTGGCGCAGGAATTGGTGGACGATCCGGACGCAACCGTCGCGGATGCCGCCCGCTGGGCCGTGATGCGACTTGCCGATGTCGCAAACACGCGGGCCGCGTCCGGCGACTAGGCTAGGTCCATCCCAGGAGGCGGGTAGATGGCAATTCTCTTGGGTGTGGACACGGGCGGGACCTATACCGACGCGGTGCTGATGCGCGACGAGGAGGTGGTGATCGCCAAGGCCAAGGCGCTGACCACGCGGCAGGATCTCGCGCTGGGCGTGGCTGCGGCGGTGCGGGCGGTGTTGCAGCGTTCGGGCGTCGATCCGGCCGAGATCGCGCTGGCGTCGCTGTCGACCACGCTGGCCACCAATGCGCTGGTCGAGGGGCAGGGCGCGCGGGTTGCGCTGGTCTATATCGGGTTTTCCGAAAAGGATTTGGCCGCACAGGGATTGGCCGAGGCGCTGGGCGGGGATCCGGTGCTGGTCATCGCTGGCGGGCACAGCCATGGCGGTGCGGAAATTGCCGCTCTGGATAGAGCGGCCATCGTCGAATGGGCTGTTGCGCAGGACGTGTCCGCCTTTGCCGTCGCGGCGCAGTTCGGCACGCGCAATCCGGCGCATGAACTGGCGGCGCGGGACGCGATCCGGGCAGCCACCGGCAGACCCGTCACCTGTTCACACGAACTGTCCGCCCGGCTGGGCGGACCGAAACGGGCGCTGACGGCGTTGCTGAACGCGCGCCTGGTGGGGCTGACGCACCGGCTGATCGGCCGGGCCGAAGGCGCGCTGCGTGACCTTGGCATCGATGCGCCGTTGATGGTGGTGCGCGGTGACGGGGCGTTGATGTCGGCGCACCAGGCGCAGGAACGGCCCATCGAGACGATCCTGAGCGGGCCTGCCGCGTCGATCGTGGGCGCGCGCTGGCTGACGCGGGCGGAGCATGCGCTGGTGGCGGATATCGGCGGGACAACGACCGATATCGCCCTGTTGCGCGACGGGCGGCCGGTGATCGACCCCGATGGCGCACGGGTGGGTCCGCACCGCACCATGGTCGAAGCCGTTGCGATGCGCACCCATGGGTTGGGTGGCGACAGCGAGGTGCATGTGTCCGACCAGGGGCTCGAGGCTGGCGTGACGCTGGGCCCGAAACGGGTTCTGCCGATTTCCCTGGTGGCGCAGGATGCGCCGGAGGTGGTGCATCGCGCGTTGGATGCGCAACTGGGCCGGTCGGTGCCGGGCGATCATGATGCCCGCTTCGTGCGCCGGGTGCTCGGGCAGGACGATGTCGGTCTTCCGGAACGGGCGAAGGCCGTATTGGGCCGTGTGACCGAAGCGGTGCAGCCTTTGGCCGATGTGCTGGCGACCCGGCTGGACGGGCAGGCGCTTCGGGTTCTGGTGGCGCGTGGGCTGGTACAGGTGGCGGGGCCGACGCCGACCGATGCGCTGCATGTGCTGGGGCGGTTCGATCATTGGGATGCTTCTGCGTCGGAAAAGGCGATGCTGCTTCTGGCGCGCAGGCGCGGCGGATCTGGGGATCGTCATGCCGAGAACGCCGGGGCCATGGCGCAGCGGATCGTCGATGCGCTGACGCAGGCGACCGGGACGGCGTTGCTCGAAGCAGCCTTTGCCGAAGACGGGTTGGAGGACGCCCCGGCGCTGGCGCGGCATCCGCTCTTGCATCGCGGGTTGCGGGGCGCGCCGGGGCTTGTGCGCATGACGGCGGGACTGTCCGTGCCGGTTGTCGGTCTGGGCGCGTCGGCGCGCGACACCTATCCGGCCGTCGGGGACTGGATCAATGCGGTGACGCTGCTGCCCGAAGACGGCGACGTGGCCAACGCCATCGGGGCGGTGACCGGGCGGATCCGTATGGTGCGTGAAGGCATGGTGACGCACCCGTCGGAGGGGCGGTTCCGGGCGCATCTTCCGGACGCTCCGCAGGATTTCGCGGATGCGGACAGTGCGATGGAGGCGGTCGAGCAGGCGTTACGCGCCCTGGCGGGAGCAGAGGCCGAAGCAGCGGGCGCCGCATCCGTGCATCTGACCGCGCTGCGCGACATCACACGGGTCGAGATCGAGGCGCGCGAGATGTTCGTCGAGGCGCGGATCACGGTCGAGGCGACGGGCCGGCCGCGCATCGCGGCTCACGACGTGGCGAACGCGCTGTAACAGGGGTTGGACTTTGGCCGATCCGCGCCATCTATAGAGACAAGATCACGGACAGGAGGCGATCCATGCCGAAATATGAAAAGAACCCGGACGTCATCGCGACGCTCACGCCAGAGCAGTTCCATGTCACGCAGGAAAGCGGGACCGAACGGCCGGGGACCGGAGACTACCTGGACAACAAGGACCCGGGGATTTACGTCGATATTGTCAGCGGCGAGCCGCTTTTTGCAAGCGCCGACAAGTACGAGTCGGGCTGTGGCTGGCCCAGCTTCACCAAGCCGATCGAACCGGCGCATATCAACGAATTGCGCGACATGAGCCTTGGCATGGTGCGCACCGAGGTGCGGTCGACCCATGGCGACAGCCATCTGGGCCACGTGTTCCCGGACGGCCCGCGCGACCGGGGCGGTCTGCGCTATTGCATCAATTCCGCCAGCCTGCGGTTCATCCATCGCGACGACATGGAGGCCGAAGGCTATGGCGCTTATCTGGATCAAGTGGAGGATGTGGCATGAGCGAACGTGCAGTTCTGGCCGGGGGATGTTTCTGGGGCATGCAGGACCTGATCCGCAAGCTGCCGGGCGTTGAATCGACCCGTGTGGGCTATACCGGCGGGGATGTTCCGAACGCGACCTATCGCAACCACGGGACACATGCGGAAGGGATCGAGGTCATCTTCGATCCGTCGGTGATCTCGTATCGCAAGCTGCTCGAGGTGTTCTTTCAGATACACGATCCCACCACGCTGAACCGGCAGGGAAACGACCGCGGGATGAGCTATCGCTCGGCGATCTATTATGTCGACGAGGACCAGAAAGCGGTGGCCGAGGACACGATTGCCGACGTGAACGCGTCCGGCATCTGGCCCGGCAAGGTGGTGACCGAGGTGGAACCCGTGGGCGACTTCTGGGAAGCGGAACCCGAGCATCAGGATTACCTTGAACGGTTCCCGAACGGCTATACCTGCCATTTCCCGCGCCCGGATTGGGTTCTGCCCAAGCGTGACGCGGCGGAGTAGGGCAGACACGGTCAGAGGCGATGGCGAATGACAAGGGTCGGATCGGTTGGTCTGGCCCTTTTTGCGTCTGCGTCGTCGTCAGGCCTTCGACCCGCCGATCCGGGGTTCGGTGCCGTTCTTCAACCGTCCGAGATTGGCCCGGTGCCGCCACGCGATGAGACCGGCCAGAAACAGGGTCAGAAGAAAGATCTGCCCCTGTCCGACAAGCAGGCAAACCAGCGGAGACCAGGCTGCCGCCACAAGGGCGGAAAGGCTTGAAATGCGGCTGATCAGAGCCGTGGCCAGCCAGACCGCGCAGGCCAGAAGCCCCACGGGCCAGGCCAGCGCAAGCATCAGTCCGAGGAAAGTGGCGACGCCTTTGCCGCCCTTGAACCCAAGCCAGACCGGGAAGCAGTGACCAAGAAACGCCGCCAGGGCCGCAACCTGCGTGGCGTCTTCGCCCGCCATGGCACGCGCCAGCAGAACTGCCAGGGCTCCTTTCGCACCGTCGAGAACAAGGGTGGCCGCCGCGGCGCCCTTGTTCCCGGTGCGCAGCACGTTGGTTGCGCCGATATTTCCCGATCCGATCTCGCGCAGGTTGCCGAGGCCCATTGCCTTAGTGAGCAACAGGCCGAACGGGATGGACCCCAGCAGATAGCCGACGATGGCCCAGAGGCCGAGAAGGGCGATGCTGGTCTCGAATGCTGGCATCAGGTGCTCCGGTAGACCGAGGTTCCGCTGACGAAGGTTTCCAGAACCTTACCCTGCAAGCGGGCCCCGTCAAAGGGCGTGTTCTTGGATTTCGACAGCAATTCGAACCGGTCCAGCACGATGGGTTTGTCGGGATCGAACAGCACCAGGTCGGCAGGCGCGCCCCTGGACAGCCGCCCGCAGTCAAGACCAAGCCGTTTCGCCGGGTTCAGCGACAGCGCCCGGAACAGCGTCGGCAGGTCAAGATCGCCGGAATGGCAGAGCCGCATGAGCACCGGCAGCATGGTTTCCAGCCCCACGGCGCCGCTCGCGGCTTCTTCAAAAGGCAGGCGTTTGCTTTCCTCGTCCTGCGGCGTGTGGAACGATCCGATGACGTCGATCAGCCCCGACTTGACCGCCTCGACCACCGCCTGCCGGTCATCCTCGGACCGCAGCGGCGGCTTGACCTTGAAGAAGGTACGGTAGTCGGCCACGTCATATTCGTTGAGCGTCAGGTGGTGCATCGACACGCCCGCGGTCACGTCGAAGCCGTTGCGCTTGGCGCGTTCCAGCGCGGGCAGTGCGCGGGTCGTGGTGATCTGGTCGGCGTGGTAGCGCACGCCGGTCATTTCTATGAGCGCGATGTCGCGGTCGAGCCCCATGCGCTCGGCCATCGGCGTGACAGAGGGCAAGCCGCGCAGCGATGCGAACTTGCCCGACGTGGTGGCGGCCCCTGCCGAAAGGTTGGGTTCCTGCGGATGGCCGACGATCAACGCGCCAAGCGCGCGGGCATAGGTCATCGCGCGGCTCAGAACCTTGGTGTCGCGCACGACGCGGTCGCAATCGGTGAAGGCGACGGCGCCGGCATCCATCAGGAACCCGATCTCGGTCATCTCGCGCCCGTCGCGCCCCTTGGTGAGCGCCGCCATCGGCAGGACATGCACGGGGGCCGCCTCGTTGGCACGGCGGCGCACGAATTCGAGCGTTTCGGGTGTGTCGATGGCGGGGTTCGTGTCGGGACGGGTGACGATCGTGGTCACGCCACCGGCCGCTGCCGCCTGACCGGCCGAGCCATAGCTTTCCTTGTGCCGTTCGCCGGGTTCACAGATCTTGACCCCGATATCGACGATGCCGGGGGCAAGGCATTTGCCCATCGCGTCGCGGCGGTTGTCCTGCGGTACGGTGTCGGCCCCGATCTCGGGCTTCGGCGTGTCAAAGACCTCGGCGATCAGGCCGTCGCGGATCAGGATCGCGCCGGGGCTGAGAGTGCCTGCTTCGGGGTCGATGAGCCGCGCGTTGGTGATGAGCAGGGTCATGGTCTACGCCGCCTGTTTCTGCCGGGCGGCGTTGATCCGGTCGATCACTGCCCGTGGGTCTGGCTGGTACTTGATGAGGTGCTTGTTGCCTTCGCGGGTGATGATCTGGACCGATCCGGCGATGATGCGCAGCTTGACGATCTCCTCCAGCCGCGCCTTGCGTTCGTAGGGGCCGGTCAGGCTGGAACTGGTCAGTGTCCAGACCTCGTCCATGACCTCGTCGGCAAGGTACCAGCCGCGCAGGGCCACCGCGGCAAGGCCGCCGATCGCGCCGGTCCAGACATGCGGGTTTCCAAGCAGCCACAGGATCGCCATGCCCGCCGCCATCGCGATCGCCGACATGACTGCATGGGCGCGGATGTAAGTGGTCATGTCTGGTTTGAACTCGGTCATATGCGCTTTCGGCGATTCGGGTCAGTTGAGCATGAGCTTGGCAAGGATGATGCCGCCGGCGATCAGAACGAACAGAACCGCGACAAACAAGAGCGCAGACCCGCCTGGCCGTTTTTCGGGAGCAGACGCGCCGCTTCCCGTGCCCCTTGCCGCCGCGCTGCGCACCGGCGCGCCCCGTGTGGCCGGCTCGGGTTCGTTGAACGTGCCGATCCAGCGCAACGGGCTGGAGATGGTCAGGTCCTGCTCGGTCCGGTCAAAGGCCTGAGAGGGCAGGACAAGAACGAAACCGGTCAGGGCATCAAGACGGGGTCGCGTGGTGTCGAACTCGGGCCCGCTGACGTCATGCGCGTTGACCAGGTATTGCGACAGGGGCATTTCACCCAGATCGCGCAGGTCGATCACCTCGACAAAGGCCTGGCGCAGGGATTTGGCGCCAAGCGCGTATTGCAGCGGCCATTCGCCGGTGCCGGCCTGGGTCGTGAAACGCTCGACCGCCTCGCGCGGGAGGTCGACATGAAAGACCCGGACCACGCCGCGTTCGGTGCTCTTGATATGCATGGATGTGCTCACACCATCACGCCTTCTTTCCGTGTCGCACGCCGGTCGCGCAGGGATCGTGCCAGCAGGTCCATCGCCGCCATGCGCACCGCGACGCCCATTTCGACCTGTTCCTGGATCACCGACCGGTTGATGTCATCGGCCAACGTGCCGTCGATTTCAACACCGCGATTCATCGGGCCGGGATGCATGACGATGGCGTCTTCCTTGGCGTGACCCAACTTTTCGGCGTCAAGGCCGTAGCGATGGTAATATTCGCGCTCGGAGGGGATGAAGCCGCCATCCATTCGCTCTTTCTGAAGCCGCAGCATCATCACGACGTCGACATCCTTGAGACCCTCGCGCATGTCCTCGAACACCTCGACACCGAATTCGCCTATGCCCGACGGCATCAGGGTGGGTGGGCCGACAAGACGCACGCGGTTTTCCATCTTGCCAAGCAGCAGGATGTTCGACCGGGCCACGCGGCTATGTGCGATGTCGCCGCAGATGGCGATGGACAAGCGGTGTAGGCGCCCCTTGGCGCGGCGGATGGTGAGCGCATCCAGAAGCGCCTGGGTCGGGTGTTCATGCCTGCCGTCGCCGGCGTTCAGTACGGCGCAATTCACCTTTTGCGACAACAGGTCAACCGCGCCGGAATGCGGATGCCGCACGACCAGCAGGTCGGGATGCATGGCATTGAGCGTCAGCGCCGTGTCGATCAGGGTTTCGCCTTTCTTCACCGACGAGGCCTGCATCGCCATGTTCATCACGTCCGCGCCCAGACGCTTGCCCGCCAGTTCGAAACTGGCCTGCGTCCGGGTCGAATTCTCGAAGAACATGTTGATCTGCGTCATGCCCGCCAAGACGTCGGTGCTGGGGGTCCGCTGGCGATTGCGCTCGGCATATTGGTCGGAAAGGTCCAGAAGCGCGGTGATTTCATCCGGGCGCAGGGGTTCGATCCCGAGCAGGTGTCGTTGTGTGAAATGCATGCTGGGCCTCGGTGCGCGTGTGACACGCTTATAGGGAGACGCTTTCCTGCCAGCAAGCCAAGTCATCGCGCCGGCGGAATGATGCGGAAACACTACATTTGGGGTTTGGGACGTTTTTCGATCTTCATATGGTTGATGTTCGCCATATGCGTGTCTACAAGGTCTGTACTATATCTGTGGGGAAATCATGAAATTTAACAAGATATTGCTTGGCGTCATGCTGAGCGCGGGCGTGGTCCTGTCGGCCTGCGCAGAACAGGCACAGCGCGTCCCGGCCAGCTATATACCCAGCATCATCTATCGCGGTGCGACCTGCCACGAGCTGTACCAGGAACGCGTGACGCTGGCGGGATATGTCCAGCACGTCACGGCGGAGCAACGCAAGGCGGCGCAGTCGGATACCGTCTTTTTCACCGCCAGCGCCCTGATCTTCTGGCCCGCGATCTTTGCCTTGCCGATCAGCGTTGACCAATCGGCGCAGCTTGCCACGGCGCGCGGGCATTACGACGCGTTGTCCAAGGCGATGATCGAACAGGGCTGCGTCAAGGGAGCCGGCCCGGCCTACGCCGCTGGGCAGCCCGCGCAGAAATATTCGGCCCCTGTGCGCACGTATTCCGCGCCGCATCCCGTGCTGCCGAACTGGAAGCGATATCCGGGGCAGTTCCCCCCGCTGTAAGGCAATCGGCAAGGCGGCGTGACAACGCCGCTTTTGTCGCCCCCGCTGCCGGGCTAGGTTGCGGACATGGATTCGCAAATGGACTGGCATGCGGCGCGCGCCGCGCTTGAGTGGCAGCTTGAGATGGGCGTGACCGAGGCGATCTCGGAAACGCCCATCAATCGCTTCGAGCAGGTGGCACCGCCACCCAAGGCGGGCGTTGCCCCCGGCGTCAGTGCGCCTGCCGTACCGGTTCAACCCGTTCCCGAGGTCGATCCTGTCGAAGAGGCAGAAAAGGCCGCGGCCTCCGCTCAGGACCTGGCTGGGCTCAAGGCGGCGATGCAGGCCTATCCGCATTGCGAGTTGCGCAAGGGTGCCCGCAACCTGGTGTTTTGTGACGGAGTGCCCGGATCGCGCGTGATGATCATCGGCGAGGCGCCGGGACGCGAGGAAGACCGGGTCGGAAAGCCTTTCGTGGGCCGCGCGGGGCAGTTGCTCGACCGGATGCTGGCGGCGATCGACCTTGGCCGGGATCGGGAGGGCGCAGGATCGGTCTACATCACCAACGTGTTGCCGTGGCGGCCTCCGCAGAACCGCGACCCGAAACCGGTTGAAATGGCGATGATGATGCCTTTCCTGCTGCGCCATATCGCCTTGGCCAAGCCCGAGCTGCTGGTCGTCATGGGAAACATCTCGTGCCATGCCCTGCTGGGCAAACGCGGTATCACGCGCCTGCGCGGCCAATGGGCCAAGGCCGCAGGCCTGCCGGTGATTCCGATGTTCCACCCCGCGTACCTGTTGCGCAACCCTGCCGCCAAGCGCGAGGCCTGGGCCGATCTGCTTGACCTGCAAGCCCGCTTGCGCACGACCACCTGACCAAGAAAGCCTGAGCCATGAGCCGTATCGACGACAGCAAGGACTTCCTGCCCATCCGCATCGCCGTTCTGACCGTCAGTGACACCCGGTCGCTGGACGAAGACCGGTCCGGCGATACACTTGTGGGGCGAATCGAAGGCGCGAGGCATATCGTGGCCGATCGCAAGATCATCCAGGACGAACGTGACGGGATCGCCGACCAGCTGCGCGCGTGGTGCGACCAGCCCGATATCGACGTGGTGATCTCGACCGGCGGCACAGGGCTGACCGGACGGGATGTCACGGTCGAGGCGCATCGCGATGTCTACGAGAAAGAGATCGACGCCTTCGGCACGGTCTTCACCATGGTGTCGTTCCAGAAGATCGGCACCAGCGCCGTGCAAAGCCGCGCCACGGGCGGTGTGCGCAATGGAACCTACCTTTTTGCGCTGCCCGGCAGTCCGGGGGCGTGCAAGGATGCGTGGGACGAGATCCTGGGCCTTCAGCTCGATTATCGGCACCGGCCTTGTAACTTTGTCGAGATTTTACCGCGATTGGACGAGCATCTGCGACGGAAATGACGTTTACCTGCGTGGATCGCAGAGAAGTGTTATTGGAAAACATCTGGTTTTGGCTATCTGTTCTCCAATGCCGTTGCTAAGGATTTTCGCCGATGCGGTTTCTCCGCCGTAGCCTGACCGGGTTGTTTCTGTTGTCTGTCACGCTTGGACTTCTGGCCTTTGCCGGGGTGCAGGTCAGGGATGCCGTGCAGGATCGCATGGCGCAGGAGCCTCGGTCGTTCGAGGCCCGAGAGCGCATTTTCGCGGTCAACGTGGTTCCGGCCGACTTCGACACGATCACCCCGGTCATGACGGCGTTCGGCCAGATCGAAAGCCGACGCACGCTCGAGATCCGGGCCGCGGTCGGCGGACGCGTGGTCGAGATTGCCCCCGATTTCGTCGAAGGCGGAACCGTGACCGAGGGCCAGATGCTGGTCACGCTTGATCCGACCGATGCGGAATCGGTGCTGGAGCGGGTGCAGAGCGATATCGTCGATGCCGAAGCCGAAAGGCGCGAGGCGGAGCGCGCGCTGGATCTGGCACAGGATGAATTGCAAGCGGCACAGGAGCAGGCGGACTTGCGGGAGCGTGCGTTTCAGCGGCAACGCGACCTTCAGGACCGGGGCGTCGGCACGGCGGCGACCGTCGAAGTGGCCGAACTGGCCGCGGCACAGGCGCGACAGGCCGTCCTGTCCCGGCGTCAGGCGGTGGCACAGGCCGAAGCGCGGATTGATCAGGCCGCAACCCGGCTGTCCCGCGCCCGGATCGCCGAGGCCGAGGCCCGACGGCGGCTTGACGACACGGTGATCACGGCGGATTTTTCCGGCACGTTGTCGGATGTGTCGGTGGTGCAGGGGCGGTTGGTGTCCTCCAACGAACAGCTTGCGCGGCTCATCGACGCCGACGCTCTTGAAGTTGCGTTTCGCCTGTCGACACAGCAATTTGCCCGCCTGCTGGACGAGTCCGGAACGTTGTCGGACGCCGATGTGACTGTGGTGCTGGACGTGTTCGGCACGAACCTGACCGCGACCGGCCGCCTGAGTCGCACCGGCGCCGCGGTGGGTGACGGCCAGACCGGGCGGCTTGTGTTTGCGACGCTGGATGCCGCGCCGGGATTCAAGCCCGGAGACTTCGTGACCGTCCGGATCGAGGAACCGCCGCTGCAACAGGTGGCGCGCCTGCCCGCCTCGGCGCTGAATGCCGCGGAGGAGGTGCTGGTCCTGGCCGAGGACGAGCGGCTCGAAGTGGTGCCGGTCACGCTTCTCAGGCGCCAGGGCGACGATGTGCTGGTGCGCGCCGAGGGGTTGCAGGGGCGCGACGTGGTGGCCCAGCGCACACCGCTTCTGGGGGCTGGGATCAAGGTGCGCCCGTTGCGCGAAAGCGGCGAGGCGGCTCCGCAAGAGCCGGACATGCTCGAACTGACGGAAGAACGTCGCGCCCGCCTGACGGCGTTTGTCGAGGCCAACACCCGGATGCCCGCCGAGGCGCGGCAGCGTATCCTGAACCAGCTGTCGCAGACCTCGGTGCCCGCGCAGGTGGTGACGCGCCTTGAATCCCGGATGGGGGGCTAAGCCGTGGCGCGCGCTCTTTCAGGCCGGGCCGGGGGGATCCTGAGCTATTTCGTGCGTCACCGGACGGTGGCGAACCTGCTGCTGATCCTGCTGATCGCGGCGGGCGCGGTTTCGATCCCCAACATGCGCGCGCAGTTCTTTCCGGATGTCGTCATCGACGATGTCGATGTGTCGGTCACCTGGAGAGGCGCGGGGGCGGAAGACGTGGACCGGGGGATCGTGCAGGTTCTCGAACCCGTGGTCCTGGCGGTCGAAGGGGTCGAAAGCTCCGATGCCGTGTCGCGCGAAGGACGCGCGTCGATCCGGCTTGAATTCGAACCCGGCTGGGACATGTCGCGGGCGGCAGATGACGTCCAGACGGCGGTCGAGTCGGTCACTACCCTGCCCGCGGAGGCCGAGGACCCGGTGGTCCGGCGCGGCGGCTGGCGGGACCGGGTCACGGATGTCGTGATCACCGGCCCGGTCGGGGTCGATCAGCTGGCCCGTTTCGCCGACGAAATGTCGGCGCGGCTTTTTGCCGAAGGGGTGACGCGCACGACGATCCGGGGCCTGTCGGCGCCGCGTACGGTGGTCGAGGTGCCGTCGGCCAACCTGATCGCCTTCGACATTTCCATGCGCGAGATCGCCAATGCCATCGCGGCCGAGGTCGACACCGACCCGGCGGGCGATGTCGGGACCGGCAACACGCGGGTGCGGACCGGCGTGGAAAAACGCAGCGCCGACGAGATCGCCGATATCGTGCTGCGATCGAACGCCGATGGATCGAACCTCACCGTCGGCGATGTGGGCACGATCATTGTCGAGGGGATCGACCGCGAGCGCAGCTATTTCGTGGGCGAAAACCCGGCCATCTCGATCCGGATCGACCGCAGCGACCAGGGCGATGCCATCGCGATCCAGCGCACGGTCCAGGAAGTGGCGTCGGAGTTTGAGGCGTCCTTGCCCGACGGGGTGAGCGTCGATCTGATCCGCACGCGGGCCGAGATGATTTCGGGACGTCTCGACATCCTGCTCGACAACGGGCTGACCGGGCTGGCGCTGGTTCTGGCGCTGCTGTTCCTGTTCCTGAACGTGCGCACCGCGTTCTGGGTCGCGGCGGGCATCCCGGCGGCAATGATGGCGGCGATTGCCTTCATGTACATGGCGGGCATCACGCTCAACATGATTTCGCTCTTTGCACTGATCATCACCCTGGGGATCGTGGTGGATGACGCCATCGTGGTGGGCGAACATGCCGATCACCTGGCGCGCACCGGCCTGCCCCCGGTCGAGGCTGCCGAGCGTGCAGCGCAGCGCATGGCACTGCCGGTCTTTTCGGCCACGCTGACCACGGTCATCGCATTTTTCGGGCTCGTGGCGATTGGCGGGCGGTTCGGCGACCTGATCGCGGATATTCCGCTGACGGTGATCGCCGTCCTGACGGCGTCGCTGGTCGAATGTTTCCTGATCCTGCCGAACCACATGGCGCATGCCATCGCCCACAGCGCCAGGCAGCATTGGTATGACGTCCCGTCGCGGGTGGTGAATCGCGGCTTTCGCTGGGTCCGGGAGACCCTGTTCCGGCCGCTGATGGCGCTGGTCATCCAGGCGCGTTACGCGGTTCTGGCCGGAGCGGTGGTGCTTCTGGCGCTCCAGGCGGCGCAGTTCATCCGGGGCGACGTGCAATGGCGGTTCTTCAATTCGCCCGAACAAAGCTCGGTCACCGGCAACTTTGCCATGGCACCGGGCGCGACGCGCCAGGACACGTTCGAGATGATGCGCATCTTCCAGACCTCGGTCGAGGAGGTCGCCCGCAGCTTCGAGGAACGCCACGGCGTGAACCCCATCGACTACGTGATCGCCGAGGTCGGCGGTAATGCCGGTCGCGGCATTTCGGGCGCCGACACCAAGGACGCGGATCAGCTGGGCGGCATTTCGATCGAACTGATCGACGCCGACCTGCGCCCGTTCTCGAGCGGCGCTTTCGTCAGCGCATTGCAGGACAGTGTGCCGCGCCATCCGATGGTGGAAACCATCAGCTTCCGCAGCTGGGGCAGCGGCCCGTCGAGCGATGCACTGGATGTCGAGTTCTTCGGGGCAAGCGCGGAAACCCTCAAGGCGGCGTCGGAGGACCTGAAAACCGCGCTCTTGCCCTATCCCGAGGTGTCGGCGGTCGAGGATTCGCTGGCCTATGACAAGGAAGAGCTGATCCTCGAACTGACGCCGCAGGGGCAGGCGCTGGGCTTTACCATCGATGGTCTGGGCCAGGTATTGCGCGCGCGGCTGGGCGGCATCGAGGCGGCGACCTATCCGGACGGCCCGCGCAGCGCCGAGATCCGGGTCGAACTGCCGGCGGGGGAACTCACCGCCGATTTCCTGGAGCGGACGCAGATGCGGACGCCCGACGGCGCCTATGTCCAGCTTGCCGATATCGTCAGCGTCGACCGCCGCACCGGCTTTTCGACCGTGCGCCGCGAAAACGGCGTCCGGCTCATTTCGGTGACCGGCGACATTTCCGAAGAGGATCCGGCCCGCGCCAATGACATCATGCTGGCGCTCGAGACCGAGATCCTGCCGACCATCGCCAGCGAACGTCAGGTCGAATACCAGCTGTCGGGCCTCAGCGAGGACGAGGGCGAATTCCTCAACGATGCGCGCACCGGGCTGATCCTGTCGCTGCTGGCGATCTATCTTGTGCTCTCTTGGGTCTTTGCCAGCTGGACGCGGCCGCTGGTGGTCATGGCGGTGATCCCGTTCGGGCTGGTGGGGACGATCTATGGCCACGCGCAATGGGACGTGCCGCTGAGCATGTTCACGGTGGTGGGCCTTCTGGGCATGACCGGGATCATCATCAACGATTCCATCGTGCTGGTGACGACAATCGACGAAAAGGCGGAAGATCGCGGGTTGATCCCGTCGATCATCGACGGCGCGGCGGACCGTCTGCGCCCGGTGTTCCTGACCACGGCCACCACGGTGCTGGGGCTTGTGCCGCTGCTGTATGAGCAATCCAGCCAGGCTCAGTTTCTCAAGCCGACCGTGATCACACTGGTCTACGGGCTTGGGTTCGGCATGTTTCTGGTGCTGCTGATCGTGCCGTCGCTGATCGCCATTCAGGACGATATCGCGCGGCTGACGATGACGGCCCGACGGGGGTTGCGGTTCCGCAACACCGGCGTGCGCGCGGCGATGGTCTCCGCGGGGATGCTGATCGTGGCCTGGCTTGGTGCGACCATGGGGGCTTTTGCGATCACCGGTGGGTTGCCGGACGTTCTGACGACGATGCTGGCGGGAACGCCCTTTGGCGGGCAAGGCACGCTGGCGACGAGCCTCGGTCTGTTCGTATCTGGGTCGGCGATGATCTGTCTGGGGCTGTATGTCGTGGCGGCCATCGCCATGACGGTCCTGCGGTCGCGCCGTCCGGCGTGACGCTCAGGGGGTGCAACCCTGGATATCCACCGCCCGCGAGGCGCCGATAATTGTAAAGCGCAGGTCTGACCGGTCGACAGCAAAGCTGCGGCCCTCCACATGCACCAGGCGGGTGGACGCATGCAGCGTGCCGCCGTCGCGCCGGCTGTCCGGTTCTGCCACCCAAAGGTGCGGATTGCCCGCTTCGACCACCACATGTTCGGTGCCGCCCGTCGCCGGCATGTCGATGGCGCTGTGCAGGATCAGCCCGCCCTTGGCACTGACTTCGAAGCGGCAGGTGACACTGCGGACCCCCGCATCGCCTGCGGTGTAGGGCATGTCGGCCAGGGCCGCCGCGATCACCGGATCGGGACGCGCCGATGCCGGCGGCAGGGTCGCGGTGAAGGACAGGTTGGCCGGGATGCAGATATCCTTGCACAGGCCGATCTGCATTTCACCGGACAGCTGGATGTCCGCCGCGTCGTCACGCGCCGTCAGGTGCAGCGGGATCACCACGCTTCGGGTATATCCGACAGACCGCGCCCCCTGTTCGAAGAACACTTCTGGTGAAGGCCAGTTCGCCGAAACCGCCCCGATGTTGCGCGATCCGGTCCAGTCGAACTGTGGCGGGATGCCGACATCTCCCGGCGCGCGCCAATAGGTCTTCCAGCCCGGTTCGAGCACGATCTGAACGGCCGCCATGTGAGACCCGTCGGCCAACCGCCATCCGGGCAACAGCGCAGCCCGCTCGAGACCGGTGGTTTCGCCCGCCTGCGACGCAAGCGGAGTGAACAGGGACATCGCCAGGGTACAGGCGGTCAGAAATGGCTTGAACTGTGTCATCCCCAAGCAGATGGCCGGTTTCCGGCGCGATGAAAAGTCACAAACAGGCGATCCGACCCGGGCCTGCGGCCTGTGTGCTCTTGCAACCCCTTGCCGCGCTGTCCATGTTTGGACGGTGAGCACATATGACATAATGACCGACCTGACGGGCCAATTGCTGATCGCGATGCCTGGAATGCCCGACCCCCGGTTCGAGCACAGCCTGATCTATATCTGCGCCCATTCCGATGACGGGGCGATGGGTCTGATCGTGAACAAGCCCTCGGCGGACGTGACCTTCGAAAACCTGATCGACCAGTTGCCGATCGAGGAGGCGGGCAACGTGTCCGGCATCCGGGTGCATTTCGGCGGCCCGGTCGAACTGGGCCGGGGCTTTGTCCTGCATTCGCCGGATTTCAGCTCCGAGATGACGACGTTGAACGTCGATGACGGCTTCGCCATGACGGCGACGCTGGATGTGCTGGAAAGCATCGCGCAAGGCGGCGGTCCCGAAAAGCGCCTGATCGTTCTGGGATATGCCGGCTGGGGGCCGGGTCAGCTCGAGAGCGAGCTTGCGGCAAACGGCTGGCTGACCTGCGACGCGAGCAGCGACCTGGTGTTCGACATCGCCGATGGCGACAAGTGGGAAGCCGCGCTGGCAACACTGGGTGTGTCGCCGCTGGCGCTTTCCTCGGAAGGCGGACGCGCCTGACGCGCAGCCCTTCATCCCGGGATATTTCGAAACCGGAGAGGTTCAGGCTTTGGCTTGAAAGAGCCACGCACCCTCATCGCTCAGTCTTCGGGTGGCGCGGCCCTCGTGCCAGAGATGCTGGCAATGCGCCATCGCCTCGACAAGGGCCAGACCGTATTCGGCTTCGCCGATCTTGCGCTTGAACAGCGGCGCAAAGCAGGCGCCTGCCGCCTTGGGCGTGTCGAGATGCGCCTCCAGGCGGCGCAGCGCGCCGTGGTGGTTTTCGATCAACTGATGCAGCCGCAGCGGCAGCCCGGTGAAGGGCAGTTTGTGACCGCCCAGAACCAGGTGATCGTCGCGGGCGATGGTCGACAGGCGCTCGCATGCTTCGAGCCAGTCGGCCACCGGGTCGGCCTCGGGTTCGGTGGCATAGACGCCGATATTCGAACTGATCGACGGCAGGATCTGGTCACCGGCAAGGATGAGATTGTCATCGCGCGACCAGAGCGTGGCATGTTCGGGTGCATGGCCGTTGCCGATATGGATGTCCCAAGTCCGCCCGCCCGCGGTGATCGTGTCGTCCTGCCGGATGCGGGTGTAGCCCAGAGGCAGAGGCGCAACGCAATCGGCGAAATTGAAGGGCCGTTCGGTCTTGCGTTTTTCGAGGATCGCCGGGTCCATGCCGCAGCGCTGCCAGAAGCGAAGCGTTTCGGCACTGGGGGTAGCCTGAACGTCAAGCTGAAGCATCCGCCCCATCAGCCAGGCGGTGCGCGTGGTGATCAGTTCGACGCCGTGCTCGGACTGGAACCAGCCGGCCATGCCGATGTGATCGGGGTGGTGATGGGTGACGATCACCCGCGTGACCGGCTTGCCCTTCAGCGGCCCGTCCATCAACCGGGTCCAGAGCGCCTTGCCATGCTGCGAGGCAAAGCCGGTGTCCACCAAGGTCCAGCCGTCGCCATCGTCCAGCGCGTAGACATTCACGTGATCGAGTTTCATCGGCAGCGGCAGGCGCATCCAGAGGATGCCGTCCGCGACCTCTGTCGCGCTGCCCTCTTCCGGCGGGGTGTCCCACGGATACCGTATGCCGCCTGTGCTCCGGTCCTTCATGCCGCCAGATCATCCAGGCTGAGGGCATAAAGCGCGTCCGCGCCCTGCCGTGCGTGGGCCAGCAGGCCGGCATGCTCGGGCAGCAGGCGGTTGATATAGAAGGTCGCCAACCGCTCATGGGCGCCGCCCTTATCTGCGCGGGCCGCCTTGAGGTGGAAATGCGCTCCCAGCACGCGGGCGAAGCCACGCAGATAGGGCACGGAGCCTGCAAAACGGTCCTGCGCGCCCTGGGCGACCATCCACTCGGTGGTTTCACGCAAGGTCTCGCACGCCTGCCAGACCGCTTCGGCCAGGTCGGGCAGATCGGCGCGGGTCGCTTCAGCCTCGGCCTCCATCTCGTCCAGCAGGTTGTAGGCCGCGTCGCCGCCATCCATCAGCTTGCGTCCGACAAGGTCCATCGACTGGATGCCGTTGGTGCCTTCGTAAATCGCGGTCACGCGCACATCGCGCGAATATTGTGCCGCGCCGGTTTCTTCGATGAATCCCATACCGCCATGCACCTGCACGCCAAGCTCGGCCACGTCAATCCCGGTCTCGGTGCCGAACGCCTTGGTGATCGGTGTCAGAAGGGCGGCGCGCGCGGCCCAGTCGGCATGTCCCGTCGCGGTCTCCATGTCGATCGCCACCGCATTGGCCAGCGCAATCGCACGCGAGGCAAAGGTCTCGGCCTTCATCGTCGCCAGCATCCGGCGCACATCGGCATGATCGGTGATGGAGTTGTTCTCGGTCCGGCCCTGCTTGCGGCCCTCGGCATAGGCCAGCGCGTGCTGATAGGCCCCATCGGCCACGCCGATGCCCTGCACACCGACACCAAGCCGCGCATTGTTCATCATGGTGAACATGGCGCGCATGCCGTCGTGTTCCCCGCCGATCAGCCAGCCGGTCGCGCCGTCATACTCCATCACGGCGGTCGGGCTGCCATGCAGACCCATCTTGTGTTCGAGGCTTACCACCCGGAGACTGTTGGCGACACCGGGCACGCCAGTGTCATCCGGAATGCGCTTGGGCACCAGGAACAGGCTGATCCCCTTGGTGCCGGGCACCGCGTCGGGCAGTCGGGCAAGGACAAGATGGCAGACGTTTTCGGTGAAATCGTTGTCACCCCACGAAATGTATATCTTCTGCCCGGTGATCGCATATGTGCCATCGCCATTCGGCACGGCCCTGGTCGTCAACGCGCCCACGTCGCTGCCCGCCTGCGGTTCGGTGAGGTTCATCGTGCCCATCCATGCGCCGGAAATCAGCTTGGGCAGGTACAGCGCCTTGATCTCGTCGCTGGCATGATTCTCGATCGCCTCGATCTGGCCCTGCGTCATCAGCGGCGCCAACTGGAGCGACAGGCAGGCGGCGCTCATCATGTCGTTGACCGCGGTGGCCATCGCCATCGGCAGGCCCATGCCGCCAAACTCCGGATCGGCGGAAATCGCGATCCAGCCACCCTCGGCAATCGCCCGGTAGCCCTCGTCGAACCCCGGGGAGGTCCGAACAACGCCGTTCTCAAGCCGCGCCGGATGCAGATCACCGGCGCGCCGCAGCGGGGCCAGGACCTCTTCGCACAACTTGGCCGCTTCGCCCAGAACCGCGTCGACGGTTTCGGGTGTCGCCTCGGCAAAGCGGTCGGTCGCTGCCACGTGTTCGAACCCGACCACGTGGTCCAACAGGAAACGGAATTCGGAAAGGGGGGCGCGATAGGTCATGCGTTCGGGTCCTCTGGTGTCTTGGCGACTGTCACGCGGCTTGGCATTCGGGTTCGGGAACGGTAAGCAGCTTGGAAATATGGTGCGACCCTGACGAATGCGGTCCGTGCCATCAACAAAAACGCGGCGTCACGACGGATGAACCTGTCTTCCCCCGAGATCCTGCCGGACACGGCCCAAGGGCACAGCCGTGCCGCAAGGATTCTGAGCACCGGTGGCCTTGTCGCCTTCCCGACCGAGACGGTCTACGGCCTTGGCGGCGATGCCTGCGACGATCGCGCGGTGGCGCGGATCTACGAGGCCAAGGGCCGGCCCAGCTTCAATCCCCTGATCGTGCATTTCGCCGATCTCGACACGCTGAAACAGAACGTGCACTGGACGACCGAGGCCGAGCTCCTGGCCCGGACCTATTGGCCCGGACCGCTGACGCTGGTTCTGAAGAAACGCGCCGACAGCCCGATCTCGCCGCTGGTGTCGGCGGGGCTCGAGACGATCGCGGTGCGGCTTCCGGCCCATGCCACGGCGCGCGCCATTCTCAGGGCGGCTGGATGTGGCGTGGCCGCGCCTTCGGCCAACCGGTCCGGGCAGATCAGCCCGACCCAGGCGGCGCATGTGGTGGCCAGCCTTGGTGATCGGGTGGACGCGGTCGTCGATGGCGGCGCCTGCGCGGTCGGCGTGGAATCGACGATTGTCGGCCTGCTGGACAAGCCCGTTCTGCTGCGCCCCGGAGGCATCACCGAAGAAGACCTCGCCCACACGCTGGGCCGCCACCTGGCCGTCCGGCACAAGGCCGAGGCAATCTCCGCGCCGGGCCAGCTGATGTCGCATTACGCGCCGCATGCCCATGTCCGTCTGAACGCGACCGAATGGCTGCCGGGTGAATTGCGGCTCGGTTTCGGAGAGGTGGACTGCGATCTCAACCTGTCCGAGACGGAGGATCTGGTCGAGGCCGCCGCGCATCTCTTCGACTACCTGCACCAGCTGGACGCCCGCCGGGCCGAGGTGATTGCCGTGTCGCCGATCCCGCATGAAGGGCTGGGCATCGCGATAAACGACCGTCTCAGCCGGGCCGCCGCGCCGCGCGACGATTGACGCCTACGGCCCTGCCATCCAGCGCCCGGCAGGACTCTAGTCGAACTTCCAGAGCGCCGGAACAAAGCTGTAGGCCTCGCCGTCGCGCATGACATGTCCCACGCCGGGGAACGGGAAGTGATAGCCCAGAACGGCCATCCGGTCGGTCGCGGCCATGTCCAGAAGCCGCTTGCGGGTGGCCACGGTCTGATCCCCGTCTGAATCGAAATTGTTGTACCACTCGGGGTGCGCAAAGTTGGTGTAGGCGTGGCTCATTGCGTCGCCAAGCGCGATCAGTTGCTGGCCGCCGCTTTCCACGACCACCGCCATGTGGCCCGGCGTGTGGCCGGGTGTGTCGATCACGCGGACACCGGGAACCACCTCGAACCCGTCCGACATCAGTTCCCAGTCTGCGCCATCGACAGTGATCGAGTTCTGTGCGCCGACAACGAATTGCTGCATCTCGGTCGGCACCTGTGTCGCCAGCCCGTCCTGCATCCAGTAATCATGCTCGGTCTCGCCCAGGAAATAGGCGGCACCCGGGAGGATCGCCTCGTCGAAATCGTCGCGAATACCCCAGATGTGATCCGGGTGTGCGTGGGTGATGACCACATGGGTGATGCCCGACGCGTCGATCCCCGCCGCATCCATATTCGCCCAGAGCCGCCCGGCGGTGTCCATGAACCGATTGCCCGATCCGACATCCACCAGCACCGTGTTGCCGCCAATCTCGACGATCAGGTGATTGGTGTGCGATGTGTTGGTTTCGGTCGACAGGTAATGCTGCGCCAGGAACGCCTTCACCTCGGCGGGGTCTGCGTTTACCCCAAGCCCCTCGGTCGGCAGGGCCAGGTATCCGTCCGACAGGATGGTGATCCTTGCATCTCCCAGCGTGAACCGGAAATGGGCCGGATTGCCGCCCTCCGGTCCGCCCAGTTCGGCCAGGGCCTGCACGCCGGGAAGCGCAAAGGCAGGCATCGCTGCGGCGGTTTTCAGAAAACTGCGGCGTGTCGGGCGCAAAAGCATGGTGTCTCCTCCCAGAGATAAATTCAGATTTGTGAATAACATGGGGGCGATACGCGCTGCAATTGCGATTTGCAAAATCTGCGACGGGGAAGGACCGACAGCAATTCCCACCGATCGCGAAATAGGGCTGAAAGCTCAGGGTCATAGCCCCAAGCCGGTCGCGCCGCAGATGCGAGTCGTTTGCAACCACCGACCCGAAGCCTTACATGACCACCGTGCTGCGGTGCAGCAGTACGCTTTTTCGCTTCAGACAGGAGGCGCAGACCATGGGCTTTTTCAAGACAGCCGCTTTCACCGCCATGCTTGGCATGACCGCAACCGCCGGGATCGCGCAGGAGGTCACGCTGCGCTTTCAGCATTTCGTGTCGCCGAACTCGGCGAACCCGAAATATTTTCTCGATCCCTGGGTCGAAAAGGTCGAAGCCGAATCGAACGACCGGATCAAGATCGAGATCTACCCGTTCATGCAGCTGGGCGGCAAAGCCACCGCGCAATATGACCTGATCCGCGATGGCGTGATCGACGGCGGCTGGGTGATCCCCGGATACACGCCGGGCCGTTTCCCCGAAGCCGAGGCGCTGGAATTGCCCTTCATGGTGACCAAGAGCGCCGAGGAAGCCTCGCGCGCCGCGTGGGCCTATACGCAGCAGCATCTGATGGACGATTTCGCCGACGTGCACCTGATCGCCGCGCACATGCACGGGCCGGGGATCGTGCACAAGACCGGGCCCGCGATTGAGGACCTGACCGATTTCGCCGGTCTCAAGCTGCGTGGCCCGTCGCGGCCGGCGACCTTGCTGCTCGACAAGCTGGGGGCGGAACCCATCGGCCTGCCAGTGCCGCAATTTCCTGAAGCGCTGTCGAAGGGCGTCGTTGATGGCGGTGTGATCACGTGGGAGATGTCGCCCTCGCTCAAGCTCGATGAACTGACAGACAGCCATACGGATGTGGCGGGCGACAAGTCGCTCTACAACCTCTATTTCCTGTGGGCGATGAACAAGGACAGCTACAATGCGCTGCCCGATGACCTCAAGGCGGTGATCGACGCCAATTCGGGGCTTGAAACCTCGGCCATGGCGGGCCGCGCGCATGACATTGGCGACCGCGAGGGGCGGGCGCTCATGGAAGACGCGGGCAACGAGATCGCCACGCTGAACGAGGCCGAAACCGCGCGGATCGTGGCGCTGGGCAATGCGGTCACGCAGGACTGGATCGCCGAGATGACCGAGCGCGGTCTGGATGCGGCGCAACTGGTCGACGACGCCCGCGCGGCGGTCGAGGCGACACGCGACACCGCCACCGATACCGACGGTTAGGCCGGACCGGCAGCCAGGGGCGACGCGGCATCGATGCCGCGTCGTTTTTGCGTCGACGCAAAAACGCCCGCCGCAGATGGCGTTCTCCTGCCCCCCGCGCGACCGGGCGCGTGACGTCAAACGCTATGCGGTCGCCGGCCCGTTCCCAAACCGCAAGACGGTCACGTGAGAATCGCCATAGCGCCGCGTGTCCAGCCGGATGAACCCTTCGGGCGCCAATTGCGGCGCATTTTCCTCCCAGACGATCAATGCCCCATCCGCCAGCCACCCGCCGGCCACCGCCGCCGCCAGCGCCTTTTGCCCCAAGGTCTTGCCGTAAGGCGGATCGAGAAACACCAGCGTCGCGGCGTCCGTGTCGCAGGGCGGCAGCCGCGTGGCATCCCGCGTGACCACCCGCGCCGTGTCGCAGCCCAGACTCTTGATATTGGCCTTGATCAGCGACAGAGCCTTGCGCCCGTCATCCACGAACACCGCCGACGCCGCCCCGCGCGACAGCGCCTCGAGCCCGAGCGCGCCTGTCCCTGCGAACAGGTCGAGCACATGCGCGCCGTCGAACGGATCGCCGAAGCGGCCACCGCCCAGCATGTTGAACAGGCTCTCGCGCACCCGATCTGTCGTCGGCCGCAGATGTGCGCCCGGATCGCCCTTCCCGACACTGGCCAGAACCCGGCCCCGATAAAGCCCCGCGATGATCCTCACGCCTTCAGAAGCGCCTTGAGGTCGGTGCCCGTGTCGCGGATCGCCTCCGGATCGGGGGATTTGCCCATCTCGATCAAACGCTTGCCCACCATGTAGGCGCGCGGATCGTTCATCGCGTCGATTGCCAGCAACCGATCCCCGGCAAAATACCAATGCGACACCACATCGCCGTCGCCCCTGCGGGTCACGATGCGGTCATAGCCGGCGTTCAAACCGGCAATCTGCAACTTGACCTCGTACTGATCCGACCAGAACCACGGCTTGGCATCATAGGCGCGCGCATTGCCCAGGATGTTGTCGGCCACGCATTCGGCCTGATCGATGGCATTGCCGACGCTTTCAAGCCGCATCTGCTGTCCCTGCCACGGAAAGGAGGCGCAATCGCCCGCCGCCCAGATATGCGGATCCGATGTGCGGCCATTGGCGTCGGTCGCGATGCCGTTGTCGATCGTCAGCCCGGCGGCCTCGGCAAGCTGGGTGTTCGGCGCGATGCCCACGCCGACCAGCACGAAATCCACCTGCACCGTGCTGCCATCGCTCAGCACGGCCCCGGTCACGTGGCCCTCCGTGCCGGTGAGGTGATCCAGACCGACGCCTTCGCGCAGGTCGACACCGTGATCCCTGTGCACCTTGCGGAAGAAATCCGATGTCTCGGGCGCGGCCACCCGTTGCAGGATGCGATCGGCCATTTCCACAAGCGTGACCTTCAGCCCCAGCTTTGCCGCAACCGCCGCCGCTTCGAGACCGATATACCCGCCGCCAACGATCAGCACCCGCGCGCCCTTGGCAAAGCGCGCGGCCATGGCATCGACATCGTGCAGGCCGCGCACCACCATCACGCCGTCCAGGTCACCGCCGATCGCGGCGGGCAGACGGCGCGGGGTGGAGCCTGTGGTCAGGACCAGGTCGTCATAGCGCAGCACGTCGTCGCCCACGCGCAGCGTCTGCGCAGCCGGGTCGATGGCGGTCACCGGCGCGCCCAGCTTCAGCGTGATGCCCTGTTCCGCGTAAAAGCTTTCGGGTCGCAGGTAGAGCCGGTCGCGCTCCATCTCGCCCAGCAGGTAGGCCTTGGACAGCGGCGGGCGCTGGTAGGGCGGAAACGGTTCCTCGCCGATCAGCGTGATCTGCCCGTCAAAGCCCTTCGCCCGCAACCGGGCGACACAGGAGGCCCCGGCCTGCCCGGCGCCGACGACAATAACATGTTTCATCGCTGAACCTTTTTGCACGGGGCCATTGGTCTCATCCCGCGCGACCCTATATGGCTGGTCATCATAAATGCAATTCTTCAACGAGGGACGAATCATGACAATTGCACCGGGCGACGCTCTGCCAGAGGCCACACTTGTGAAAATGGGCGCCGACGGCCCCGAATCCGTGAACCTGGCCGAACATGCAAAAGGCAAGAAACTGGCCGTTTTCGCCGTGCCGGGGGCCTTCACCCCGACTTGTCATGCGGCCCATGTGCCCAGCTTCATCCGCACCAAGGACCAGTTCATGGCAAAAGGCGTGGACGAGATCATCTGCGTGTCGGTGAACGATCCCTTCGTGATGAAAGCCTGGGGCGAATCGACCGGCGCGACCGACGCGGGCATCACCATGCTGGGTGACGCGGACAGCAGCTTTACCAAGGCGATGGGTCTCCATTTCGACGCACCGCCTGCCGGTCTGATCGGGCGGTCCAAGCGCTATGCGATGATCGTCGATGACGGCAAGATCACCACCCTGCATGTCGAGGAAAGCCCGGGTGTCTGCGAAGTGTCCGGTGGGGAATCCCTGCTCGCAGAGCTTTGAGCGCGGGGCAATCCTTCGAAGGATTGCCGTGAACTCTTCGAAGAGTTCAGGCCCGGTGGCGGATCACTCTGCGTGCCGGGCCTTGTTGTACGTGGTCCAATCGTTGATTTCCGGATAATACCGCGCGCGCCACGTCTTGACGCGCGGGTTCATCATCGCCCGCCATTTTCGCGGGAACAAGGCAAAGAAGGTCATCACCGGATAGCCGTATGGCAATTGCGGTGCCTCGGTCTCGTCATGGGTCTGCAAGAGCGGAAACCGCCTGTCGGGTTTGTAATGGTGGTCCGAATGGCGTTGCAGGTTGATCAGGAACCAGTTCGACGCGGTGTGCGACGCGTTCCAGCTGTGGCGCGGCTTGACGTGTTCGTATTTGCCCTGGCCGAGGTATTTGCGCGTCAGCCCGTAATGTTCGACATAGTTCACCAGTTCGAGCTGAAAGACCGCCGAGGCCGCCTGCAACACGAAGATGAGCACGCCCAGCCAGCCGCCCAAGGCGAAGGCCAGGGCCAGAAACGCCGCCTGCAGCGCCCCGTAGCGCCAGAACGGATTGCCGAGATGCCACCATTGCAGCCCCTTGCGGGCCAGCATGTCGCGTTCGGCGCGAAACGACGACACGAGGCTTTGCCGCAGCACGCGGGGATAGAACCGCCAGAAGCTTTCGTTGTAGCGCGCCGTCACCGGGTCGCGCGGTGTGCCGACATGACGGTGATGGACCAGCAGGTGCTCGGACCGGAAATGCCCGTAAAGCGCCATGCACATCAGGATGTCGCCTAGCCAGCGCTCCAACTTGTTGCGCTGGTGCATCAACTCATGCGCGTAGACGATGCCGACGCTGCCCGACAGCACCCCCATTCCGACCGTCACGAAATAGATCTCGAGCGGTCCCAGATGATCGGCGCGGGGGATGTACCAGACCAGCCCGAAGATCATCGCGAATTGCAGCAGCGGCCAGATGAGGGTGATCATGCGGTGCCAGTACAGCGCGCTGTCCCTGGTCTCTGGATCGAGGTTGTCGGTGTTCAGCCCGAGCGCTGCATCCAGCGTGGCGAACACACCCCAGGTGGCGATGATCGGCACGATCACCCAGACCCCTCCGATAAGCGCGGCGGACAGGACCAGCGGGATCATCACCAGCGACAGCCAGAACGGCAGCGCGGCCCGCAAGGGCAGACGTGTGGAAGGGGGGCTGGAAAGGCTGTCAGACATGGGACTGCATGCTCGGTTTCTGAGGGCAGCTTAGCAGCGTCTTGCAGGTTTCACCAAGCGCGACGTCGCGAACCCTCATGTGCCCCTGCTCAATGCATAGGCCTTGCGCATGACCGTGGGCAGATCGTCCGGATCAAACGCTTCGGCCTCGACGAAATGCCCCCGGGCCGGTGTGCGGTCCATCGGCACAAGCGCGGTCTTGACGGTCAGTTTCAGGTGGAAATGCGTGAAGGTGTGGCGCGCCTCGGCGGGCAGGGTGCGCCACTCGGCGCGGATCGGCGGGTCCTCGGCCGGTGCGTCGTTCCACTCGCTGCCGGGCCAGCCCAGCATCCCGCCCAACAAGCCGCTGTCGGGGCGTTGCTCCAGCAGCCAGGCGCCATCGACCCGGCGCGCCAGGTAGGCGATGCCCAACCGGGTGGGCTTGCGCTTTTTCGGGGTCTTTTTCGGCAGGTCCTTCGCTGTGCCTTCTGCCCATGCGGCGCAGGATTTGCGCCAGGGGCACAATCCACAGGCCGGGTTGCGCGGGGTGCAGATCGTGGCCCCCAGATCCATCACCGCCTGCGCATAACAACCCGGGCGGTCATTTGGCGTGAGCGCCGAGGCGTAGCCCATGAAGACGGGTTTCGCAGCGGGCAGGGGCGTGTGGTCGTCGTGAAGCCGCGCCATCACCCGTTCCACGTTTCCATCCAGCACGGTTTCCGGCAGGTCGAAGGCGATCGACGCGATTGCGGCGGCCGTGTAAGGCCCGATCCCCGGCAGCACGATCAGCCCGTCATAGCTGTCCGGAAAGACGCCGCCGTGATCCGCATGCACGACGCGGGCGCATTTGAGCAGGTTGCGGGCGCGGGCGTAGTAGCCGAGGCCCGCCCAGGCGGCCATGACATCGGAATCCTCGGCCAAAGCCAGATCGCTGATGGTGGGCCAACGGGTCGTGAACGCCTCGAAATAGCTTTTGACGGCGGCCACGGTGGTCTGTTGCAGCATGATCTCGGACATCCAGACGCGGTACGGGTCCGGGCGTATCCCCTGCGCGCGGGCGGCGGGGCCGACACGCCACGGCATTGTGCGGGCATGCCTGTCGTACCAGTCCAGCAGCAGGATCGGATCGGGCGGATCACGCAGGTCTGACATACCTTTGATTTCGGTTCTCATTTGTGGGCTGGTTGCGGCGGCATCGGATCACTAGAATAGCGTTCGGAAGAGGGAGTCAAACATGCCGCCGCGCTCCGGTTACACAAAAGGCTTCAAACGCACATCGAGCCTCTTGCAGACACAGATCCGCAAGACCTCCGAGACGCGTGGCTTTGCGCAATCGCGGCTTCTGACCCACTGGACCGAGATCGCAGGCGAGGACATTGCCGCCATCAGCCGCCCCGTCGAGGTGCGTTACGGGCGCGGGGGCTTCGGGGCGACGCTGACGCTTCTGACCACCGGGGCCAATGCGCCGATCCTCGAAATGCAGAAGGAAAAGCTGCGCGAGAAGGTGAACGCGGTCTATGGCTACAACGCCATTTCGCGCGTGCGGGTCACGCAGACCGCCTCGACCGGTTTTGCCGAGGGGCAGGTGAGCTTCGACCACCGTCCCAAGGCGCGGGATGACACGCCAGCCGCGATCCTGCCCGAGGCGCAGCAGCTTGCGGGCGGCGTTCAGGATGACGGCTTGCGCGCTGCGCTGGAACGTCTGGCGACAAACGTCTATTCAAAAACGCAAGATCGGACCTAGGTCCACAAGGCACACAGAGCAAAGGGTTTCGCAATGAAACAACGGTTGATGACGATTGCACTGGCAACGACCCTCGTGGCGGGCGGCGGCTGGTGGGTGGCCGGTACAGGCAACACTCCCACAGTGAACGGGCAGGCGATCGCGCTGCCGGGCGCTGCCAATGCGCAGGAAAGCGATGCCGGTGAGGTGACGATCCAGGAAATGACGCTCGGCGCCGAAGACGCGCCGGTCGAGATGATCGAGTATGCGTCCTATACCTGTCCGCATTGCGCGACCTTCCACCAGGGCGTCTTCAAGAACATCAAGGAAGATTACATTGACACCGGCAAGGTCAAGTTCACCTACCGCGAGGTCTATTTCGACAAGTACGGGCTCTGGGGATCGCTGGTTGCCCGCTGTGGCGGTGAAGACCGGTTCTTCGGCATCACCGAGATGATCTACGACACCCAGAGCGACTGGTCCCGCGCCGGGTCCGAGGCGGCTATTGCCGACGAATTGCGCAAGATCGGACGCATCGCCGGGCTTGAGACCGAACAGCTTGAATCCTGCCTGACGAACTCCGACAAGGCGCGCGGCCTGATCGAATGGTACCAGGCGAATGCCGAAGAGCACGGCATCAGTTCGACCCCGTCCTTTGTCATCGACGGCGAGACCTATTCGAACATGAGCTATGGCGAGTTTCAGGAAATCCTGGACGAGAAGCTGGGTAGCTGATCCGGCATCCAGCCTTTGAAACCGAGAAAAGACCGGCCTCCTGAGCCGGTCTTTTTTGTGTCGTCAATGAAAGGTCCGCGCCGGACCCATTGTTTCGCGCGCGAAACATTCGGGCCGATACGGACCTATTAATTTTTGGGGGTGCCCGCAAACTGTGTTGGTTTGTATCTTTTCTGTCTGAACGGACGCCTACGGCACCTGTGTCGCTCAGTCCTTGGTGAACTCCATGCGATAGATCACTTCTTCTCCAGTTGCAGGGTCGATGCCCGGAGCCCCGCTGATGAACAGTCGATTTTCCTCGAGCGTGAAAGGGCGGTCCAGTGCCCCCTGCCAATTCGGGTTCCAAGAGCCATCGACTTCGTGAATGACTCGACCTTCTTCAAGATGGTAGGTGGCGACATACGCCAGCATGTCATCGAACAGCTGCGCTTTCTCCTCAGTCGTCCATGCCCGATCCTTTGGCGGGAAACGATCACGACGGAAAACGGATGCCATCATCCGTCCACAGCGATGGTAAGCAATATAGCCTATCGGCGAAGGGCCCAACGCGTCAGTGGTCACGCCGGTCGCCACCGATGTGCGGGTCCACGCATCCATACGCCACGAACCGATCAATGCCTCGATGTCTGCCATAAACGCGTCCTCCGGCCGATGTTTATCGAGATCATGCACATAGCTTTTGCGTTTGACCAGCGATTGATCCCAGAGCCAATCAGTAATGGGCAAACCTCCCGACATCCTGGTCTTAAAGGCAGGCCAAGTGTGCCAACACGGCTTGCGGACACCCCCTTAACTTTTTGTTAACAGGCCGGATCTCAGCCGGAAACCCGTGGGGCCGATGTCAGGAGCGTCGCCCTTCGCGCAGCCATGCGCCAAGGATCAGCCCGGCGGACAGAAGCAGGACCAGCCAGCCGGGCAGCATTGGCGTCTGCGTCACGTCCATCGTCTCGAACGCTTCGCGCGGCGTGATTCCGAGCCAGCCGCGACCGGCTGCCGGACGGCCTTCGCCCACGGCGCGGATGCCCGGCACGCCGTCTTCCAGACGCCGGACGCCGCCATTGGTGCCATCGACAGCCGGCTCCAGCGCGTCGCCGCTGGCGATGGTTTCCTCGAACTCGCGTGGGGCGGCGGGGCCAAGGCCGACAACGGCGGTCTGGTCGCCTTCGGCCAGGCGGTAAAGCCCGATATCCGGCCCGGTATACAGCGCCTCGAACCGGCCGGGGCTGGATTCCTCGAGGGTGATCTCTTCCTCGGTGCCGTCGGGGCGGGTGACGGTCACCGCGCCGATCTCTTCGTCCAGTGTCCGGCGGATGATCCGCATGGTCTGGCCGGTGGGTTCGGCCCAGAGCGCCTCTTCCTCGAGCTCGGGTTCCTTCATCATCCAGTGCGCCAGGCGGCGCAGCAGATCCAGCTGCGGGCCGCCGCCTTCAAAGCCGCGCGACCAGAGCCAGGCATGATCCGACGCGATGAGCGCGACGCGGCCCTCGCCGATGCGGTCCAGCACCAGAAGCGGCTTGTCGTCGATCCCGCTCAGAACCACATCGCCGCCGATCGGATCGACCTCGATCTGGCGCATCCAGCGGCCCCAGGTTTCGGGACCGGCAAGACCGGCTGTCACCGGATGACGTTCGCCGAGTTCGGTGATGGTGGGCTGAAAGCCGCGTTCAAAGACGCGCGCGGTCGGTTCGGCAGGCAGGATATCGGCCAGCGGCGAGCGGTAGATGCTGTCCGCGCTGGCAAAATCCGGGCCAGCGGCCACAAGCACCGCGCCACCCTGTTCGACATAGCTGCGCACGTTGTCGAGATAGATCGCGGGCAGGATGCCACGCCGCTTGTAGCGGTCGAAGATGATGAGGTCGAAATCCTCGATCTTCTCGAGGAACAGCTCGCGGGTCGGGAAGGCGATCAGCGAGAGTTCGGTCACTGGCACGCCGTCCTGCTTTTCCGGCGGGCGCAGGATGGTGAAATGCACGAGGTCCACCGAACTGTCGGATTTCAGCAGGTTGCGCCAGGTGCGTCCGCCGGCATGCGGCTCGCCACTGACCAGCAGCACGCGCAGACGGTCGCGCACGCCGTTGATCTGCACAAGCGCGGTGTTGTTGCGCTCGGTCAGCTCGTCATCCTCGGTGGGCACGGTGAACTGGATCACGTTCAGCCCGCCATGCGGCAGGGTGATCGGCAGTTCGATGTCTTCGCCGATGGGCATGTCGAATTGCTGTGGCTCTTCGCCATCGACGGAAATGTCGATCACCGTGGAGGCGTCGTCGGGGGCGGCACCGTCATCTTCGACCCGCAGCGTCAGGGTGACGGGTTCACCCAGGATGGCGAAGGCCGGGGCGTTCTGGACGATGAGGCGGCGGTCCCAGTCGGTTTCCTTGCCGGTCAGCAGAAGATGCGTCGGCGCAGGCAGGTCGGGGGTGCGTTCGAGATCGTGCAGGCGTCCGTCGCTGAGCAGGAAGATGCCCGCGATGCGCCCGCTTGGTTCCTCGGCCAGCGCATCGGACACCGCCGACATCAGAAGCGTTCCGGTGTCGCCCTCGCCATCGCCGACCTCGATCCGGCGCACTTCGGTGTTGGGGCGTGTGGACAGGTCGGTGGCGATCGCCGCCGCAGCGTCGGTCGTGACATCAAGCCGGTCCGCCAGCGACTGGCTCGCGCTCTTGTCCTCGACGATCAGCACGATGTCGGACAGCGGTGCGCGGTCTTCGACCTGGTAGGAGGGTTGCGCGAGGGCCGCGAGGACAACCAGGGCGGCCAGCGCCCGCAAGGCCCAGCCCTGCAACCCGCGCCACAGCGCAAGCGCGATGCCCAGCCCGGCCAGCCCGGCAAGCACGGCGATGAAGCCCCAGGGAAGAAGCGGATCGAAAACGATGCTGCCGGTCATTATTGGCCTAACCTGTCAAGAAGCGCAGGCACGTGCACCTGGTCGGATTTGTAGTTTCCGGTCAGCACGTGCATGACCAGATTGACCCCGAAGCGATAGGCGATCTCGCGTTGGCGTTCGCCGGAATAGCCGCGCCCGATCGGGTAAAGCGGATCGCCGCGGGCGTCCATCGCCCAGGCCGCGGCCCAGTCATTGCCCCCGATGATCACCGGCGTGACGTTGTCGTTCAGGTTGCGGAAAGGCATGCCGTCGACCTGTTCGGCGTCGGGCGGGGCGGCTTCGACCCAGACATCATGGCTGTTGTAGCGACCGGGAAAATCCTGGAGCAGGTAGAAGGTGCGGGTCAGGACGTGGTCTTCGGGGATCGGTTCCAGCGGCGGAATGTCGAGCGGTGCCGCCAGTTGTTGCAGCTTGCGCCCGTTCGGGCTTCCGGTGCCGAAATTGGCGATGTCGGCATCCCGCGTGTCGAACAGGATCATGCCGCCCGACCGCAGGTAGGTGTTCAGCTTGGAATACGCTTCGTCCGAAGGCGTCGGCTGATCCGGGGTGATCGGCCAGTAGAGGAACGGAAAGAAGGCAAGCTCGTCTGTTTCGAGGTTCACCGCGACCGGGTCGGCAGGTTCGACCGACGTGCGGAAGAACAGGGTTTCCGACAGGCCGACCAGCCCGGCATGCGCCACCTCGTCGAGCGTTTCGTCACCGGTGACGACATGCGCGAAAGTCACCTCGGCTGTTGCGGCCAGGGCAAAGGCGTCTTCCGTGGATTGGGCCTGGGCCGGTTGGACCGGCATCAGCAGGGCGGCCAGAACGATGCCGGCCGCGGTGGTCGCACGCGGACCCGAAAGGCGCCCCGACAGGAGCAGCGAGGCCAGGATATCGGCCAGAAGAAGCGCGATTGCCAGCGCCAGCAGCCATCCGGCGAGCGGCGTTTCCTCGGACCGGTCGAGCCCTTCGACATTGATGTCGTCGGGCCAGCTGACCGGGGTGAGGGTGCTTTCCGCCGACAGCACGTTGCGCGCCAGCGCGCGGTCCTGGCTCTGGTAGAGGCCGGGGCGCAGGTCGGGGCCGAGCGAGGCATCGACCAGGTCTTCGCCGGCCACACCGGCCAACGTGCTGCCATCGCTGAGCGACCCGAAGGCGTCGAGCACCACATTGGGACGCCAGATCGTGCCGGCCAGGTCTTCGGCACTGGGCTGCGCCGCGTTTCCGGCGGCGATGGCCAGACGTTCCATCATACTCACGAAAAGGCCCGACAGCGGCAGCGAGGACCATTCGGCGTTGGCGGTGACGTGAAACAGGATGATCTGGCCCTGTCCCACCGATTTGCGCGTGACCAGCGGTGTGCCATCGGTCAGTTGCGCGATCACCCGGTCGGCGAGGGCGGGATCGGGCTGCGCCATCACCTGCGCCGTGACGGTCACGTCTTCGGGGATGTCGAGGCCGAAAAACGGGCTGTCTTCGCCGAATTCCGCCAGCGATTTCGGTTCGCCCCAGCTCATGGCGCCACCGACGCTGCGGCCGCCCGCGCGCAGGCGCACCGGCATCAGCGGGTCTTCGCGGTCGCGGCTCACATCACTTGCGGCAAGGCGCGGTCCGGCAAAGCGGAGCAGGATACCGCCCTCCTCAAGCCAGTCGAGAAGGGCCTCTTCCTCGGCCGCGCCAAGGGTTGCCACATCGGCCAGCGCGATCACGTCGGGATTGGCCGGGATCATGTCCATCAGCGAGCCGTCCAGCAGGTCGGCGCTCGGCTCGAGGGCCTTTTCGAGATAGTGCAGCGGCGACAGCAGCTCGAGCCCTTCGCGGTCCTCGAGCCCGGCCATCAGGGCCACTTCGCGGCGGCGCAGGCTGTCGTCGGGCAAGGTCGTGGCCCCGGCGCTGCGGTTGCCTTCGATCTCGAACCGGGTGATCCGGGCGCGCAGTTCCGACGGCAGCGACAGCGCCGTTTCGGCGGTGGCGGCCTCCGGCTCGAAGGCGGCCGTTGCGCGGGCAAGGACGGTCGGGTTGCCGGACGGGTCGCGGCCCTGGGCCAGGATGGTCACATCGCGCGCGCTTGCGGTCTGGGCGCGTCGGGCGGTGAGCACGATGTTGCCCTCTTCAAAGCGCGCCGGGGCGAGACCGAGAATGGTCTGTCCGGCTTCGAACACGGTCACCGTGCCGCGATCCTGAAGCGTGTCGAGAAGCGCCGAGCGGGTGTCGCGGTCAAGCCCGTCGGACATCCAGTAGGTGTCGAACGCGCCCTCGGGCAGGAGCGATGCAGCGCGGTCGACCTGATCGGCGTCGGGTTCCCACGGCTCTGGCGTCAGCCCCACAAGCCGGGTGCGCAGGTCGTCGGCGGTCTGGAAGCTGGTGGGTTCGGGGGCGGTCAGCTTGAGCAGCGCGACGCGGCGGTCATCCCGTGCGGCCTGTGCCAGCAGACCGTCGAGCGCCTGTGTCCGGGCGCGCCAGCTTGCGGCGCTGGCCCAGCTTCCGTCCATCACGACAAGCAGGGGGCCATTGCGGGCGGTCACGTCTTCGTCTTCCGGGTTCAGGATCGGTCCGGACAGCCCGACGATCAGCGCCGCCACCGCCAGCATCCGCAGCAGCAAAAGCCACCACGGCGTGCGGTCGCTGACCTGGTCGTCATCCTTGAGGCCCAGAAGCAGGACCACGCCGGGAAACATCCGCCGGATCGGTGCGGGCGGCACCGCGCGCAGGATCAGCCAGAGGATCGGCAACGCCAGAAGCGTGAGCAGAAGCCAGGGAGTTGCGAAACCGATACCAAAAAGCGTCATCTGTGGGCCCCATCCATAGCCCGGTATATCCAGAGCAGTGCGGATTGCGCGCTGTCGCCGGTGTGGTGGCAAAGATATTGCCAGCCCGTCAGTCGGGATAACTGTTCAAGTCGGTCCTTGCGTTCCGCCAGGCGATCAAGATAGCGCGCGCGCAGATCGCCTGCCTTGAGCGTCTCGTGTACGACACCGCCGCCCATGCTTTGGAAAATCGTACGCCCGTCGAAGGGAAACAGTTCCTCGCTCGGGTCGAGAATCTGCACCAGCGCGCCGCGCACGCCGCGGTCGGCCGCCTTGGTCAGGGCGGCCTCGACCACGGTCGGATCGTTCAGGAAGTCGGAAAAGAAGATCGCGCGCGATTGCGGGATCATGCCGCGCGCCTCGGGTTCGGAGTAATCGTCCGGAGTGTCCACCGACAACAGTTCCGCCAGGCGCGATATCTGTGCCTGTCCGCGGCGCGGCGGCAAGTCGAACCCGGTCAGGCCGACCCGCTCACCGCCGCGGATCAGCAGGATCGCGCTGGCCAGGGCCAGCGTCCGCGCTCGGTCGGCTTTCGTGCTCAGGTTGGCGTCGGAGGCGAACCGCATCGACGCGGCCTGATCGACCCAGAGGATCACGCTTTGCGCGATCTGCCATTCCCGTTCGCGCACGAACTGCGTGTCGCTGCGCGCCGAGCGCCGCCAGTCGATGTCGCGCAGCGCGTCGCCATGCTGCATCGGGCGGTATTGCCAGAAATCGTCGCCCAGCCCGGCGCGCCGGCGGCCGTGTTCGCCCAGCAGGACGGTGCCGGCAAGATGCTCGGCCCGCGCCAGGAGGGCCGGAAGCCGACCGGCTTCCTCTTCCGCGCGTTGTCTGAGGGTGGTGACTGTCGTCACGCAGCCGCCTCGGTCATGACCAGTCGTCTGGCCACGTCGTCGATCAGGTCGCCAAGGTCTTCGCCGCGTGCCCGCGCCGAGAAGGTGAGCGCCATCCGGTGTGTCAGGACCGGCCGCGCCATGTTGATCACGTCCTCGGGCGCCGGGGCGAGCCGACCTTCGAGAAGCGCCCGCGCGCGGACCGTCAGCATCAGAGCCTGCGCGGCGCGCGGACCGGGGCCCCAGGAGACGGTTTCCTTGACGCGCGAGCCGGCCAGTTCATCATGCGGCCGGAAGGCACGCACCAGGTCGAGGATCATCTCGACCACCGCGTCACCCACGGGCATGCGCCGCAGCAATTTCTGCGCCGCGATCAGTTCGGCCGCCGTGAAGACCTCGTAGGCGTCGGCCTCTTCGGCGCCGGTGGTGGCGAGCAGGATGTCCTTTTCCGTCGCTCGATCCGGATATTGCACGTCGATCTGCACCAGAAAGCGGTCAAGCTGCGCTTCGGGAAGCGGGTAGGTGCCCTCCTGTTCGATCGGGTTCTGGGTCGCCAGCACGTGAAAGGGCGCCTCGAGCGGGCGTGTCTCGCCGGCCACCGTGACCACCTTTTCCTGCATCGCCTGCAACAGCGCCGATTGCGTCCGCGGCGAGGCGCGGTTGATTTCGTCGGCCATCAGAAGCTGGCAGAAGATCGGACCCTGGATGAACTTGAACGCCCGGCTGCCATCGGACCCGGTTTCCAGTACCTCCGAGCCGAGGATATCGGCTGGCATCAGGTCGGGGGTGAACTGAACGCGGTTGCCGTTCAGGCCCATCACGGTCGATACGGTCTCGACGAGGCGTGTCTTGCCGAGGCCGGGCAGGCCGATCAACAGCCCGTGACCGCCGCACAGAAGCGCAGCAAGGGTCAGCTCGACAACACGTTCCTGACCGATGAATCTCCGGGTGATCGCCGTTCTGGCCTGTGCCAGCTTGTCTTCCAGCGCTTCGATGTCTGCCACCAAATCTTCGGCTGCGACCATGACGTGTCTCCCTTGCGCATTACATCTCTCTAAGAAACTGTAACGCGCAAAGGGGAAATGGCAAAAGCAATGAGCGCACAAGATCGTGTTATTCCGTCCGCCGAAGGCATCGCTGCCTCTGCGCGGGCAAGCAAGGGCAAGGGCCTGCCGCCGGTGCACAGCTGGAACCCGCCGTTTTGCGGTGATCTCGACATGCGGATCGCCCGCGACGGCACGTGGTTCTATCTTGGCACGCCCATCGGACGGCCCGGCCTCGTCAAGCTGTTCTCATCGATTCTTCGCAAGGACGGGGAGAAGTATTTCCTCGTGACCCCGGTCGAGAAGGTGGGAATCACCGTGGACGACGCGCCGTTCGTCGCCACCGATTTCGAGGTCACCGGAGACGGGGACGACCAGGTGCTGACCTTTACCACCCATGTCGGCGATACGGTGGTGGCCGGGCCGGACCATCCGATCCGGGTCAGCCGCGACCCCGAGACAGGAGAACCGTCGCCCTATGTGCTGGTGCGCGACAATCTCGAGGCGCTGATCGACCGCAAGAGTTTCTACCGGCTGGTCGAGTGCGGCGCGCATCATGACGTGGACGGGCAAAGCTGGTTCGGTGTCTGGTCCGGGGGTCGGTTCTTTTCCATCATCCCGTCAGAAGACCTGCCCGATTGAGCCTGCGCGGAAAGCCGCTTCGAAGCGGCTTTGAAAGCGCCTTCGAAGGCGCTTGGCACCGCCCGGACCCGCGTCGCGCGTCAGTCGCCCAGTTTGGCGTGCACTTCGTCGAGATCGATCTCGCCGATGGGCATCTTGTTGCCCGGGTTCTCGAAGTCGTACTTGAACAGGTCGAAATCCTTTTTGTAGATCTCGTAAACCAGGTGCATGGACAGGTCGTCAAAATACGCCTCGACCGGATGCGCCCGTTTGGGCCCATGACCTTCGCTTTCGTTGAACCGCGGAATCTCGGTGAGGTTGACGCTTTGGCGTGTTTCGACCCTTTCAAGCACCGAAGCCATCCCGTCGTTGAAGTTCTCGGTCCAGAAGATGTTGTCGTAGCGGCCCCCATTGACGATGAAGGTGCTGATATGGCCTGACATCGCGGACCAGTGGATGTCGGGATCCATCGGGCGCCGCCAGCGGATCGTGTCGCGTGCGAAAAGCAGGAACCGACGAAAGCTCTTGACCTGGTCGAACTCCTGCTTGCCATCCTCGCCGCCCACTTCGATCCCGTATTTCTGGGTCAGCAGCGGCACAAGGTTGCCCCGGTAGCGTTTGCCATTGCGCTGGATGCCACAGATCTTGTCGAAGAACGAACTCAGGATCCGGGTGTAGGGGTTGCGGACACAGGTGAAGGAATAGGTATCATGCGACTGGATGCGCTTGGTGATCGCGTCCTTGCTGGCGTCCAGCGCCCATTTGTGCAGGCCTTTCTGCGCATCGTGGATGTCGCCATCGAAGAATTCGCCGTGGTCGGAATAGAACATGATCTGACCAATGGTCGAACACGCGCATTTGGGAACCACGCGATAGACCATGCTCTCGCTCTCGGTCATCCACGTTCCGGGAAATCCCATGATATTCACCGCCTCCAGCCTCGTTCCGGGCTTTTGTCATCCGGTAACGTAAACAAAAAATCAAAGAAAGCCGGTTTATTCAATCTCAGAACGCGCTTATCAAGGTAATAACGAGGCGAAGATAGGGCAGATGATCCACTGAATGGCAAATATTGCCTTCATATTGCTGTGCCACAAGGATCCGGACGCGATCATCCGTCAGGCGCTCAGCCTGACGGCGGTCGGAGATTACATCGCGATCCATTTCGACGCCCGTGCCGATGCCGTGGCGTACCGTACCATCCGAACGGCGCTGTCCGACAACCCGAATGTCACCTTTGCCCGCAAACGCATCAAGTGCGGCTGGGGGGAATGGTCCCTGGTGCAAGCTTCGCTTTACGCGGTGGAGGCGGCGGTCGAGGCGTTCCCCCGCGCCACCCATTTCTACATGCTGTCGGGCGATTGCCAGGCGATCAAGACCGCGGAATACGCACATGCCTACCTTGACCGCTTCGACGCCGATTTCATTGAAAGCTTCGATTTCTTCGCCTCCGACTGGATCAAGACCGGCATGAAGGAAGAACGGCTGATCTACCGCCACTTCCTGAACGAACGAAACAACAAGTGGCTGTTCTACAAGAGCCTCGAGATACAGAAACGCCTCGGTCTGACCCGGCAGGTGCCGGAGGATCTCGAGATCCAGATCGGCAGCCAGTGGTGGTGTCTGCGCCGCCCGACGATGGAGAAAATCCTTGATTTCCTGAAAGCGCGTCCGGATGTGAAGCGGTTCTTCGCCACCACCTGGATCCCGGATGAAACCTGTATCCAGACGCTGGTCCGGCACCTCGTACCGGAATCCGAGATCGAATGCCGGACGCTGACGTTCCTGATGTTCTCGGATTACGGCATGCCGGTGACCTTTTACAACGATCACTATGACCTGCTGCTCAGCCAGGATTTCCTGTTCGCCCGCAAGATCAGCCCCGAAGCGGTGCAACTCAAGGAGCGTCTGGGATCGCTTTATTCCGCCAGGGGCGTCAATTTCGAAATCTCGAACGAAGGCCGGTCGCTCTACAAGTTCCTGACCGGCAAGGGCCGCATCGGACGCCGTTTCGCGCCGCGCTTCTGGGAAACCGAAAGCACGCTGGGCCGCGAACGCGAATTGCTGATCGTGGTGTGCAAGAAATGGCACGTGGCCAAGCGTCTTGTCGCGCGCATCCGGCAGCTGACCAACGTGCCCTGCATCGAGTACCTCTTCAACGAAGAGGATACCGGCCTGCCGGACATGGGCGGCATCCAATCGACGCTGGGCAAGCGCCATCGTCACCGGCGGTCGCTGATGCGGATGCTGTTCGACTATTACGAAACCGATCGCATGGTCATCTGCATGGACCCCGGCAATCTCGACCTGCTCGAGGATTTCTGTCGCGATCGCGCGATGACGCGGCTGCTCGAGGTCGAGTGCAGTTTTTCGGATGACTACCTGATCGGCCATGCAACCCGCGTGGGGCTGGCCGGGGACCGCACGCCGCGCGAAACGCTGGAACGGCTGCTGCCGACGATCCGCAACGATATCGTGCATGAAAGCGACCGGATCCGCGACGCCGAGTTCGAAAACTACGTGCGCATCCGCGAGGAAGACAGCATAGAGGCCAACGCCGCCGCGCTGACCCGGTTCCTGTCCATCACCCCCGACCAGGCGCTCGAGATTTCGCGCACAGATCACCTCTTTTCAGACTGAGGACACACCCATGCCCCATGCCTATGACGACCAGAACATCTTTGCCAGGATCCTGCGTGGCGAGATCCCGAACGACACCGTCATGGAAACCGACCACACGCTGGCGTTCCGCGATATTCAGCCGCAAGCGCCGGTGCATGTGCTGGTGATCCCGAAAGGGCCATATGTCTGCTATGATCATTTTGCCCTCGAGGCCAGCGATGCGGAGATCGCCGATTTCACCCGCGTGATCGGCGAGGTCTGCAAGATGGAGGGCGTGCAGGAGGCCGGCTACCGGATCATCTCGAACGCCGGCGAGGCAGGTGTCCAGGAAGTGCCGCATCTGCATGTGCATGTGCTCGGCGGGCGTGGTCTGGGGCGGATGCTGCAACCCGCGCGGTGAAAGCGCCTTCGAAGGCGCTTGCCAAGCCGCTTCGAAGCGGCTTGCCCGCCTCAGGCCGACCGCGTGAGTGACAGGAACACGTCTTCGAGATCGGCCTGTTCGGTCCGCACGTCGCGGATCCGCACACCGTTGTCGCGCAGCATCGACAGCACGTCCTCGGCCGAGGTCTGTCGCGCGCGGTAAGTGACTGCAAGCGTGCCGTCGTCGCGGGTGGCGACGCCGATCCCGGCCACCTCTGGCAGAGTGCCGACCTCTGCGTCGGGCTGGATCACCATCGTCTTGGCGTCCAGGGCCCCCAAGAGGTTGCGCGTGCTGTCGCGGGCGACCACGGCACCGTGGTTGATGATCGCGATCTCGTCGCACATCTCCTCGGCCTCTTCGAGGTAATGCGTCGTCAGGATGATCGTCATCCCGTTTTCACGGTTCAGCTTGCGCACATTGTTCCAGAGCATCTGGCGCAACTCGATATCGACGCCCGCGGTGGGTTCGTCCAGCACGAGCACATGCGGCCGGTGCACGAGCGCCTTGCCCAGCAGGAGCCGCCGCCGCATCCCTCCGGACAGGGTGCGGGCATAGGCCTCGGCCTTGTCGCTCAGCCCGACCATCTCGAGAATCTCGTCCGACCGGCGTTCGGATTTCGGCACGCCGTACAGACCTGCCTGCACCTCGAGCGCGCTGCGTGGCGTGAAGAACGGATCGAGGTTCAGTTCCTGCGGCATGACCCCGATGGACGCGCGCGACTGGCGTGGGTTCACATCCTGATCCCAGCCCCAGATCGTGACCCGACCGGCGGATTTCGTGACCAGACCCGCCAGAATGTTGATCAAGGTGGATTTACCGGCCCCGTTCGGCCCCAGCAGGCCGAAGACCGATCCGCGCGGAACGGTCAGGTCGATGTCCTTGAGGGCCTCCTTGCCGCCGGTATAGACCTTGCGCAGCCCCTCGATCTGAATGGCGTCCTGTGTCATCGCTGTCTCTTGCTCCTCTGGCCTCGTCGTCCTAAACCGCTCGTAGTGGAAAACGCCAGTGAAGGAAACGCAGCAGATGGCAACGCAAGCGCCCGAAACAAAGATCGTGGACAGCTACCGCATCGCCTGTGACGGCGGCGAGGGGGCCCTGGGTCACCCGCGGGTCTGGCTGCAAATCCCGCATGACACCGGCTGGGTCGAATGCGGCTACTGCGATGCCCGGTTCATCCACAAGGATTTCGCAGACACCCAGGACACCTGACCGCGCAGCAGAGCGAGAACGGCCGAAAGTCCTTGGGCGGCCGGCACGCTCTTGCGCGCTTTTCCCGCAGGGAGTCGTGACCTCGCGGTGAGCTGGCGCAGGTTCCTGCTGGCACAGGCAGGCCGTCCGTGGCAAAGCTTGGCGCAGCACGAAAACAGGGGCGCGCGACATGGCATTCGGCAAAGGACATCACCTTCACCTGATCGACGGCTCGGCCTTCATCTTTCGCGCCTACCACGCGCTGCCGCCGCTATCCCGCAAGTCCGATGGCCTGCCGATTGGTGCGGTCGCGGGCTTCTGCAACATGCTTCAGAAATATGTCGAGGGAAATCACGGCCCCGATGCGCCCACCCATGTGGCGGTGATCTTCGACAAGGGCAGTCACACGTTCCGCAACGACATGTACGATCTGTACAAGGCCAACCGCGACGAGATGCCGGAAGACCTGCGCCCGCAAATCCCGCTGACCCGCCGCGCGACCGAAGCCTTCAACATCGCCTGCGAGGAAAAGGAAGGATTCGAGGCCGACGACATCATCGCGACGCTTGCCTGCCAGGCCCGCGATGCCGGTGGTCGCGTGACGATCATTTCGTCGGACAAGGACCTGATGCAACTGGTCGGCGACGGTGTCGAGATGCTCGACGCGATGAAGAACCGCCGCATCGACCGCGAGGGCGTGTTCGAAAAGTTCGGCGTCTATCCTGACCGCGTCGTCGATGTGCAGGCGCTGGCCGGCGACAGCATCGACAACGTGCCCGGCGCGCCGGGGATCGGCGTCAAGACGGCGGCGCTTCTGATCAACGAGTTCGGGTCGCTGGAAGAGTTGCTCGAGCGTGCCGGGGAGATCAAGCAACCCAAGCGCCGCGAGACCCTGATCGAAAAACGCGCGCAGATCGAGCTTTCGAAAAAGCTGGTTCTGCTGGATGTGAATACGCCGCTTGATTTCACGCTCGACGATCTCGAGGTCCGCGACCCGGACCCCGACAGGCTGATGTCCTTTCTGACGGAAATGGAGTTCCGCACCCTGACCAAGCGTATCGCCGAAGCGCTCGAGGTCGACCCGCCGGTGATCCCCGACAGCACGCCCGAAGGCGCGAACCCGCCCGAGGGGGATGCGCCGGTCTGGCCCGTGATCGACCCCGACACCTATGAATGCGTGCGCGACCTGACCGCGTTGCAGACCTGGATCGACGCGGCCAATGACATGGGCCGTGTGGCCTTCGACACCGAAACCACCGGCCTCAATGACATGACCGCCGACCTGGTCGGCCTGTCGCTCTGCGTTGAACCGGGCAAGGCCTGTTACGTGCCGCTGGCGCATCGGGCCGAAGGCGGAGACGGGCTTTTCGGCTCGGACGACCTGGCCGAGAGTCAGATCGCGATGCAGGATGCGCTGGATGCGCTGAGGCCGCTGCTGGAAGACCCGGCCGTTCTGAAGATCGGTCAGAACATGAAATACGACGCCAAGATCATGTCGCGCTACGGGATCGACCTGAACCCGATCGACGACACGATGCTGATGTCCTACGCGATGAATGCGGGTCTGCATGGGCACGGCATGGACACGCTTGCCGAACGCTATCTTGGCCATACCTGCATCCCGATCAAGGAGCTGATCGGCTCTGGCAAGAGCCAGATCACCTTTGATCGGGTGCCGATCGACCAGGCCACGAAATACGCGGCCGAGGATGCCGAGATCACGCTGCGGCTCTGGCTGACGTTCAAGCCGCAACTGCACCGCGTGCATGTCACCCGTGTCTATGAGAGCATGGAGCGCCCGCTTGTGCCCGTGCTGGCCGACATGGAGCGCGCCGGAATCAAGGTGGACCGGGATACGCTCTCGCGCATGTCGAACGCCTTCAGCCAGAAGATGGCCGCGTTCGAGCACGAGATCTACGAACTCGCAGGCCGCAAGTTCAACGTTGGCTCTCCGAAACAGCTGGGCGAAATCCTGTTCGACGAAATGGGCCTCGACGGCGGCAAGCGCGGCAAGACCGGGGCCTATGCCACCGGCGCGGATGTGCTCGAGGATCTGGCCACCGAACACGAACTGGCGCGCCGCGTGCTGGACTGGCGGCAGCTGTCGAAACTGAAATCAACCTATACCGACGCCTTGCAGGACCACATCAACGCCGATACCGGCCGCGTCCATACCTGCTATTCGATCGCCGGGGCCAACACCGGGCGTCTTGCCTCGACCGATCCGAATTTGCAGAACATCCCGGTGCGCTCCGAGGAAGGCCGCCGCATCCGCGAAGCCTTTGTCGCCGAGCCGGGCAAGACGCTGGTGTCGCTGGATTACAGCCAGATCGAGCTGCGCATCCTGGCGCATGTCGCCGACATCCAGGCGCTCAAGGACGCGTTCAAGGACGGGCAGGACATCCACGCCGCCACCGCATCCGAGATGTTCAACGTGCCGCTGGACGAAATGACGCCGGATGTCCGCCGCCAGGCGAAGGCGATCAATTTCGGGGTGATCTACGGCATTTCGGGCTTCGGCCTTGCCCGCAACCTGCGGATCCCCCGATCAGAGGCGCAGGGCTTCATCGACCGCTATTTCGAACGCTTCCCCGGAATCAAGGCCTACATGGACGCCACCACGGCCTTTGCCAAGGAACACAACCGGGTCGAGACCCTGTTCGGTCGGGTGATCCACACGCCCGAGATCAACGCCAAGGGCCCGCGCGCCGGGTTCGCCAAACGCGCCGCGATCAACGCACCGATCCAGGGCACCGCCGCCGACATCATCCGCCGCGCCATGATCCGGATGCCCGATGCCATCAGCGGCTTGCCGGCCAGGATGCTGTTGCAGGTGCACGACGAACTGCTGTTCGAGGTGGAGGAGGGTGCCGAGGACGCGCTTATCAAGGTGGCGCGCGAGATCATGGAAGGCGCGGCCGATCCGGTCATCAAGCTGTCGGTTCCGCTTGTGGCCGATGCCGGTCAGGGGGCCAACTGGGCCAAGGCGCATTAGGCTTTCGGGGTCTGGCTCGGAACGTTTTGGATGCGCTCCGGTTGACCTGCGGAGAGTTGAAAGAGCCGGAACATGACCGCAACCGACATGATCGACGGCCCGCAGGCCGCCCGTGAGAAAAGCCGGGGCGACAGCAAGACCGCGTCGCTGTACCGGATGGCGATGCCGGGGCACCTTTGCCCGTTCGGCCTCAAGTCCCGGTCGCTTCTGAGGCGCAAGGGGTACAAGATCGACGACAATCTCCTGACCAACCGGGACGAGGTCGATGCCTTTCAGGAGGCGCATGATGTCCCGACCACGCCGATCACCTTCATCGACGGCGAGAGGATCGGCGGCTATTCCGACCTGAAGGAACATTTCGGCTACCGCGTGCTGGGTGAGGATGACACCACCTACATGCCGGTGATCGCCATTTTCGCCTCGACCGCGCTGATCGCACTGGCGATCCTGCTCAACCTCTATGACGGTTTTCCGATCCTCACCTGGCTCAAGTGGTTCTTCGCCCTGTCGATGGCCGCATTGGCGATCCAGAAATTGCAGGATGTCGGAAGCTTCGTGAACGGCTTTCTGGGATATGATCTGCTTGCCCGGCGCTACGTGCCTTATGGCTATGCCTACCCGTTCCTCGAGCTTTATTCCGGTGTCGGGATGATGGCCCTGATCGGCACCCAAAGCCCGCTGATCTGGCTGGTGGCCCCGGTTGCCCTGTTCATCGGGACGGTCGGATCGATCAGCGTGATCAAGGCTGTCTATATCGACAAGCAGGAATTGACCTGCGCCTGTGTGGGCGGCGGGTCGAACGTGCCGCTGGGCGCGATTTCCCTGAGTGAAAATCTCATCATGGCCGGGATGGGCGTCTGGATGCTGCTGCTCTAGACTGCGGTACACCCATCCTGACCCGGAGCCTGCGTGACCCCTCTCAAGATCCCGAACCGCACTGCCCGGCACCTGTGGCTTTGGGTCAATGGGCTGGGCGACACGCCGACCGGCCCGCTGGACCCGGCGGCGCTGATCCGCGGGCTTGGATTTGTGCAGCTTGACACGATCCAGGTCGTGTCGCGCGCGCATCATCACATCCTCTGGAGCCGCAACCAGACCTATCGCGAGCCGATGCTCGACCGGTTGCTGGCCCGAGACCGGGCGGTGTTCGAACATTTTACCCACGATGCGTCGGTCCTGCCGATGGACATGTTGCCGATGTGGCAGCGTCAGTTCCGGCGGATGAAGGACAAGGCCAGCCGGTCGTCGTGGTTCGGCAAGCATCTGGCCGAGGATCACCTTGACGACATTCGGCGCCGCATCGCCGAGGAAGGCCCGCTTTGCACCCATGATTTCGACACCAGGATCGTCGGAAAACGCGAGATGTGGAAACGCCCGCCGCACAAGATCGGGCTGGATTTCCTGTGGTACGCTGGCGAACTGGCGACCTGTCACCGCGACGGGTTCACCAAGTATTACGATCTGGCCGAACGGGTCTTTCCCGAGCATCTGCGCGCACAGAAGGTGCCGGACCGCGACCAGGTCGATTGGCTTTGTGGTGCAGCGCTCGACCGCCTCGGCATCGGCACGCAGGGCGAGATCCGCAAGTTCTGGGACGCGACCGAGGTTTCCGAGGTGTCCGACTGGGCCGATCGCCATGCCCGGGGGCTGGTTCCCGTCGAGATCGAGTCGGCTGAGGGGACATGGACCAAGGCGCTGGCCTGTCCCGATATCGAGGCGCGCCTGACCGCGCTTGCGCCGCCCACGTCACGCCTGCGCATCCTCAACCCGTTCGATCCAGCGATCCGCGATCGTGTTCGGCTGAAACGGCTTTTCGGCTTTGACTACACGGTCGAGATGTTCGTGCCGGCCGCGAAGCGCCAATGGGGATATTACGTCTATCCGCTGCTTGAGGGAGACCGCATCGTCGGCCGGATCGAGGTCAAGGCGGATCGCGCCAGGGACAGGCTGAGCATTCTCAACCTCTGGTGGGAGCCCAAGGTCAAACCGACGGCGCAGCGTCTTCGCAAGCTCGAAAGTGAACTTGGTCGGCTGGCCCGCCTTGCCGGTGTCGCCACCGTGACATGGCAAGGCCCTGCATTCGACGCTGTGCGCTAGAGCGTCGCCCCCTCGGCGCTTGGTTCGGGTCAGAGCAGCCCGGCATTCCTGAACAGCGCTTCAAGATCCGTCTCGGGGCGCGGGCCGATATGCGAGATCACTTCCGCCGCCGCGACACAGCCCATGCGGCCGCTGGTTTCCATGTCCCGCCCCGTTGCCAACCCGAACAGGAACCCGGCGGCGAACTGGTCGCCTGCGCCTGTCGCGTCCACCGGGACCACCTTTTCAACGGGGATATCGATACGGGTGCCATCGTGAATGATCGACACGCCATCGCCCGACCGTGTGCAGACCACCAGCGGGCAGATCGCGGCCACGGCGGCCAGATCGGACTCCAGATCGTTGTTCTGATAAAGCGACATGATCTCGGCCTCGTTGCCGATCACGTAATCCATCTCGTGTTCGATCAGGTTCAGGAAATCGTCGCGGTGCCGTTCGACGCAGAACGGGTCGGAAATGGCGATGCCCGCCTTGCCGCCTGCGGCGCGGCAGGTGCGGGCGGTGCGGATGAAGGCGTCCTTGCCCTTGTCCTTGTCGAAGAGGTAGCCTTCGAGGAACACCACCTCGGCCTGCGACGCCACGTCTTCGGACACGTCCTCGGGGCCTAGTTCGGCAGAGATGCCCAGATAGGTGTTCATCGACCGCTCACCATCGGGCGAGACAAAGATCATCGACCGCGACGTGGGCAATTCCCCACCCGGAACCGGCGCGTTCACGAAATCGGTGCCGTCCTTTTCCATCGCACCCGCATAGAACCGCCCCAAAGCGTCGTCATGCACCCGACCGATAAAGGCGGTGCGCAGCCCCAGGTTGCCCAGACCGGCCAGCGTATTGGCGACCGATCCGCCGGGCGTCTGGGTGCGTTCCTTCATGGCGGCATACAGCGTTTCGCCGCGTTCGCGTTCGACCAGCTGCATGATGCCTTTCTGAATGCCCATCAGGTCCAGAAACGTGTCCTCGGCCCGTGCGATCACATCGACAACGGCGTTGCCGATGCCGACAACCTGGTATTTCTTGCTCATTCGGTCTTGTCCTCGAATTGACAGAGATCGCGGATCACGCAGACGCCGCATTTGGGTTTTCGCGCCACGCAGGTGTAGCGCCCGTGCAGGATCAGCCAGTGATGGGCGTGATGTTGAAAATCGACCGGAATATGGTCTTCGATGGCGCGTTCAACTGCCACCACGTCCTTGCCGGGGCAGATGCCGGTGCGGTTGCCGACGCGAAAAATATGCGTATCGACCGCCTGCGCCGGATAGTGCCACCACATGTTCAGCACCACATTGGCCGTCTTGCGCCCCACGCCGGGCAGGCTTTCCAACGCGGCGCGGGAATTGGGCACTTCGCCGCCGTACTCATCGACCAGAATGCGGCTCAGCTTGATGACGTTCTTGGCCTTGTTCCGGTAAAGACCGATCGTCTTGATATGCTCGGTCACGCCCTCTTCGCCCAGTTCGAGCATCTTTTCCGGCGTATCCGCGATCTTGAACAGGTCGCGCGTGGCCTTGTTCACGCCGATATCCGTGGCCTGCGCCGACAGCGCGACCGCAACGACAAGGGTGTAGGCGTTGACGTGATCAAGCTCCCCCTTGGGTTCGGGGTCCACCGCCTGAAAGCGGGTAAAGATCTCGCGGATCATGTGGTAATCAAGCTGCCTAGCCATTGCACCCCGTATGCCGCGCGACGAATTTGGGGGCAAGCGTGTTGCTTGCGCAGCTTTCGGGTCGAATGCGTCCGTGACATCGGGGTATCACGGGGCAAGCTGACACAAAGAAAGGCCGCTCCGATGCAAAGCCTGACCGAAGACACGCAGGGGTATCATTTCAACGTCATGCGCCGCGCGCTCGACGTGATCGATCAGGCCGGGCCGTCGGTGACGCTCGACGAACTTGCGGCACAGATGAACATGAGCCCGGCGCATTTCCAACGGGTGTTCTCGCGCTGGGTCGGGGTCAGCCCGAAGCGGTACCAGCAATACCTGACGCTGGGCCACGCCAAGGCGCTTCTGTCGGAGCGCTTTACCACGTTGGCGGCCGCGCATGCCTCGGGCCTGTCGGGCAGCGGGCGATTGCACGACCTTTTCATCCGATGGGAGGCGATGAGTCCCGGTGAGTTCGCACGCAAGGGCGACGGGCTGACGATCTACTGGGGCTGGTTCGACAGCCCCTTCGGCCCGGCACTTGTCATGGGCACCGACAAGGGGCTTTGCGGGATCGGCTTTGCCTCCGAGACCGGCACCGCAAATGCTTGGCAGGATTTGGTCGGGCGCTGGCCCAACGCGGTCTATGTCGAAGATGCCGACCGCCTGCGCCCTTGGGTCGACAGCGCGTTCGGCGCAGGCGAGGTCTCGCACGAAACGCCGCTTTTCATGATCGGCGCACCGTTCCAGATCAAGGTCTGGGAAGCGCTGATGCAGATTCCGTCGGGCCATGTGACGACATATTCCGAGATCGCCGATTACATCGGGCATCCCAAGGCGGTGCGTGCCGTGGGAACGGCCGTTGGGCGGAACCCTGTCAGCTACCTGATTCCATGCCACCGGGCGCTGCGCAAATCCGGTGGTCTGGGCGGCTATCACTGGGGTCTGCCGGTCAAGCGCAGCATCCTCGCCTGGGAATCCGCCCGCGTCGAAGCGTGATCGCGTGCGCGGAAACGTGCCGATTTCACCGGACTTAAGGTGTTCGTCCGGGTATGTTATCGCATAGCAACAGCAAGACCCATAGCATTGGGCACAGTCACATGAGGCGAAACACTATGATACTATCCAAATTCTCCATGGCCTTGGCGCTTTCCGGTGCCCTGGTTCTCTCGGCCTGTACGACAGGCACATTCAACGATCCGAACGACCCGAACCGCCAGACCAAGACCGGCGCGCTTGTCGGCGCGGGTGCGGGTGCCGCCATCGGCGCGCTGATGGGCAACGACCCCGAAGAGCGTCGCCGCAATGCCGCGGCAGGCGCGATCATCGGGGGTGGTGGTGGTGCCCTCATCGGCAACCGCCTCGACAGGCAGGAAGCAGACCTGCGCGCACAGATCGGCAATGACAACGTGACGATCCGCAACACGGGTGAACGTCTCATCGTGACCCTGCCGCAGGACATCCTGTTCGCCACGGACAGCGCATCCTTGCGCCCCGATCTGCAACGTGACCTGCGCACGGTGGGGCAGAACCTGTTGGCCTATCCGAACACGTCCGTTCAGGTCATCGGCCACACCGACAACACGGGTGACGCGCAGTACAACCTGAACCTGTCGCGGCAACGCGCGCAATCGGTCGCGAACATCCTGATGAGCGAAGGCGTTCCGTCCTTCCGAATCCAGAGCATCGGCCGCGGCGAAGATCAACCGATCGCCAGCAACCTGACACCGGACGGCCGGGCACAGAACCGCCGGGTCGAGATCGTGATCCTTCCGAACGCCTGATCCCGGATCCCTTGAACACCATGGCCCGCACCTTCCTGGTGCGGGTTTTTTTGCGCGCGTCCCATGGCTTGCGGGTTGTCAGGCTGTGATCGGGGACCAAGTGGCACTGCGATCAACAGGAGACAGACATGGCCACTCTCAAACTGCTGGGACTTTGCGGTTCCTTGCGGAGCGCATCGACCAACAGACTTCTCATGCGCGAAGCTGCGCGCCGGTTCGGACCGTCCGACTTTGTCGAAGCCGATCTGCGCGTTCCGCTTTACGACGGCGATCTTGAAAACGACTCGGGCATTCCCGAGGCGGTGCAAACCCTGTCGGACCAGATCGCCGAAGCAGACGCGGTGATCGTCGCCACACCGGAATACAACAAGGGTATTTCCGGGGTGCTCAAGAACGCGCTCGACTGGGTCAGCCGGACATCGGGAGCGCCCTGGGCCGGAAAACCCGTGGCCCTGATGTCTGCCACGGCAGGCCGCGCCGGCGGCGAGAGGACCCAGAACATGGCGCGGCTCTGCCTCACGCCGTTCCGTCCGCATATCGTTCCCGGTCCGGAAGTCCTTGTCGGGGCCACATTCCAGCAATGGGACGAGGACGGGCGCCTGACAAATGAAATCAATGCCAAAGCGCTTGATGAATTGATGCAGATACTGCGCCGCACCGCAGAGGCGAACCAGGCGGGCTGATCAGCAGCCGGTGCCCTTGGTGACCACGCTCACGGTTTTCCAGATCACCGAAACGTCCTGGGCGAAAGTCACCTTGGACAGGTATTCGGCATCGTAATGCGCGCGTTCGGCAAAGCTGCTCTCGTGGCGGACGGATACCTGCCAGAAGCCGGTCAATCCCGGACGCAGGGCGTAATAGGCAGAGCCGGGGTAGAGCGTCTGCTGATCGACCATCATCGGGCGCGGACCGACCAGCGACATGTCGCCCTTGAGAACGTTCCACAATTGCGGAAGTTCATCCAGCGATGTCTTGCGCAGGATCTGGCCGACTGTCGTGATGCGCGGATCATGGCGAAGCTTCTGGTTGCGATCCCATTCGGCGCGTGCCGCTGGGTTCCGGGCCAGGTGATCTTCAAGCGCCTGGTCGGCATTTGGGACCATGCTGCGCAGCTTCCACAGCTTGAAGGGCTTGCCGAACCGGCCAATGCGGGTCTGGTGGTAGAATGGCGATCCGCCGTCCAGAGCCACGAGCAATGCGCAGACGCCAAGAACCAGCATCACCGGAGCCGCCGCCATCAGCACAAGCAGGATATCGACGCCGCGCTTGAGGTGATCGCGGTAGAGGCTTTTCGGTCCGGATGTCGTGAAGGCCGCATTGACGAGCGATTCAATGTCGGTGCCAGGCAGAGGTTGGCGAATATGCAGTGTCATTTGAACACCCTTTTTACCCTATGTGCTCGGGCCGCATGCCGGATTGCCGATGGCGCGCAAAATCTGTGTGCTTGAAGCGCGGGGCGACAAGCACTGAGACCGGATTTTCACCCGTCAACCAGATTTTCAGACTACATGGCAGACTTCAGCAGACGAACCTTACGCAACTCCCAGATGGAAGCACCAACCCCCCAGTGCCAAACGAAACATGGCAGGAATGTGGTCTGCCAAATCATGACCTCTTTATGGCCTTGCGCCTTAATTGGGTCAACTTTCAGATGGAGGGGAAACTTTCACGGGCATTCCCACCCGGAACTCAATCCTGGGATGTGTTGAAATGCGGCGCATTTTCGCCGATTTATCCACAAGTTCACTTTTTACAAATCGTGCGCAATCAAGGATGCATCCGGCTCCCGGTGCCCGATCTGGCCATTAAACATTCGTAACAAAAGAATCTTTTTCCGGACCGCTTTAATGATGATCCGTGTCAAATGATCGTGCCGGTGCAGATTTGATGCCGATTTTTACCGCAATGCAGCATCAATCAAGCCGATCCTGTCCGGTCTGTTTCAGCAGCGGAAACTGTTGCGGTAACGTGTCCTATGTTTCTGCGCTGGTTCACTGTTCGAGAACTCGCAACAATACGCTTCGCGGAGACCAGGGCAGAGCCGGGGATCGGGGCCTCGCAAGACCCCGGAACGCTCCGAAAAACACCGATCACAAGTTGTAACATATTGTAATATATTGGGCGGAATTACGACAGGTGAAACAAGGCAGTTGCCACATATCGGGTCGAATCATGTCCAGATTGAGAGAATCGGGAAAAACTGAGGCAAAGCCGGACAGGTTGCGCCACAATCTGAGACGGTCTATCTGCCGGTTGTTGCCCCTGACCGAGGAAACTTCCCATGTCCCACAAAGTCTATACCCGCGACCTGCCAGATGGCCTTGACCTTGGGCGGGAGGTTGCCATCGATTGCGAGACGATGGGGCTGCATCCGCACCGCGACAGGCTGTGTGTTGTCCAGCTTTCCGGAGGCGATGGCACGGCGCATCTGGTGCAGATGGAAAAGGGCCAGACCTCGGCTCCCAACCTGGAGCGGCTTCTGACCGATCCGGCTATCCTCAAGCTCTTTCACTTCGGCCGGTTCGACATCGCCGCGCTGCAAAACGCCTTTGGCGTGGTCACGGCACCGGTCTATTGCACGAAGATCGCGAGCCGACTCGTGCGCACCTATACTGACCGGCACGGGTTGAAGGTGCTGTTGCAGGAACACCTGGGGATCGACATCTCGAAACAGCAGCAATCCAGCGATTGGGGCGCAGGGAAGCTGAGCCAGGCACAAATCGAATATGCGGCCTCCGATGTGCTTTACCTGCACCGGCTTCGTGACGCGTTGCAGGCGATGCTCGAACGCGAAGGCCGGGCAGAGCTGGCGCAGGCCTGTTTCGACTTTCTGCCGACACGCGCGAATCTCGATCTTGCAGGCTGGCCGGACACCGACATCTTTGCGCATTCCTGACGCACGGGATCCGGGATGTATTCGCGCCTGATCGCCTGGTTGAAGATCCTGCTGCCGCTGGGTGCGCTGGTGCTTCTGTCGACGATCTTCCTCTATTCGCGGGGCCCCGACCCGATTGCCACGATCCCGCTTCTCACCGGCGGCGCCGACCCCAGCACAAGCGAACAGATCGGCGCGCCGTTCTACGCCGGGACGACACAAAGCGGGCGGGGGCTTACCCTGGCCGCGCGGCAGGCCCGCATCGTGGGCGAAACCGGCGACGACATGATCGCCGATGACGTGAAGGCGGTGATCGATGTCGAAGATGGCAACCGGATCACCATCGACGCCACGGTCGGCCAGATGGAGCAGGGCGAACGCCTGCTCCTGCGCGAGGGCGTGATCCTGGACAGCACGTCGGGCTATACCGTGCGCACCGAAGGGTTGAACTCCGCCATCGACCGGGTCGCCATCCAAAGCACCGGCCCGGTGGATGCCGACGGCCCCGGATTGACGCTGTCGGCGGGAAAGCTCACGGTCGCGGAGACCGCCGAAGAGGATGACATCGAGTTGCTGTTCACGGATGGCGTAAAGCTGATATACACGCCACAACCAAGCGAGGCGGAATGATGATCCGAACAGTGATGACCGTGGCGATGATCTGCCTTGCCTCAGCAGCGTTTGCCCAAGGGGCAGAGGTGGCGTTCGGCACGATCGAACAGGACACGTCGCTTCCCGTCGAGGTCAGCGCCGACGCGCTGTCGGTGTCGCAGAATGACGGCTCCGCGCTGTTCACCGGAAATGTCGTGATCGGTCAGGGCGAAATGCGGCTGTCGGCGCCCCGCGTCCTGGTGTTTTACACCGAGGGACAGACCGGCATCGAGCGTCTCGAAGCGACCGGCGGCGTCACATTGGTGAACGCCGATCAGGCGGCCGAGGCGGACACGGCCGAATACGAGGTGAATCGCGGAACCATCCGGATGGCGGGAAACGTGCTTCTGACGCAGGGCGCGAACACGCTGGTATCGGACACGATGGATGTGGATCTCGAAACCGGCACGGCGCGCATGAGCGGCCGCGTGCGCACGGTGTTTCAGTCGGGGGACGAGTGATGTCCGGCCCGCGCCTTTCCGTGACCGAAGGCCAAAGCGGGCTGATCGTGCGTCACCTGCGCAAGAGCTACAAGAAACGCGTTGTGATCCGCGACGTGTCGCTGGACGTGCAGCGCGGCGAGGTGGTGGCCCTGCTGGGACCGAACGGCAGCGGCAAGACGACCTCCTTCTATGCCATCGCCGGGCTGGTGAATCCCGAAGGTGGCCAGGTCCTGATCGACGGCGAGGACGTCACCTATCTGCCGATGTACCGCCGCGCCCGCATGGGAATCGGCTACCTGCCGCAGGAAATGTCGATCTTCCGCGGCATGAGCGTCGAAGACAATATCACCGCGATCCTCGACATCAGCCAGCCCGATCGCCACAAGCGCCGCGAAAGGCTGGAGGAATTGCTGGGCGAATTCTCCATCGAGCATCTGCGCCGGGCACCAGCGCTGGCCCTGTCGGGTGGTGAACGGCGGCGGGTCGAAATCGCCCGTTGTCTGGCCGCCGATCCCAAGTACCTGCTGCTCGACGAACCTTTCGCTGGGGTCGATCCGATCAGCGTCGGTGACATCCGGCACCTCGTCGCGGACCTCAAGAAGCGCGGAATCGGCGTTCTCATCACGGACCACAACGTCCGGGAAACGCTCGAAATCGTGGATCGCGCCTATATCCTGCATGACGGCAAGGTCCTGATGTCCGGCTCGCCCGAGGAGGTCGTGCGCAACGAAAACGTCCGGCGGGTCTATCTTGGGGACAGTTTCCGCATCGGATAATTCCCGCTGTGTCGGACGGAAATGATTGACACATCGCCGTTGCAGGATTGAAATGGAGACATGGCGTTTGAACCTTCAGACCGTCACCCTTTTCACTGCCTGCCTCAACGGCTGGACGATGGATTACAACGGTCATCACGCCAAATTCCATTTGCACACGAACCGCAGCCGGGCCTTTCCGGCGCTGTTCCTGTGCAAGGCTAGAACAATAAAAAGGATATGCTATGCGTTACCAGATAACCGGCAAGCAGATTGATGTTGGCGAGGCGCTCCAGACGCATGTGAGGACGGAACTGGAGACGATGTTGGGCAAGTATGCGGGGCGACCGACGGACGCGACCGTGATCTTCTCCAAGAGCGGGCATGAATTTGTTTGTGAGACAGTCGTGCACCTGTCGACCGGTTTGAACGCCACGGCCAAGGCGCATGCCACCGAGATCTATGCCGCGTTCGACGGCTGCTGCGAGAAGATGGACAAGCAGTTGCGGCGCTATAAGCGGCGTCTGAAGGATCACCACAAGGATCGCACGGAACCTGTTGAACTCATTGGGGCGTCCTCTTATATCCTCGCCAGCGAAGCGGATACGCAAGACGACGAACCGGAATCGCTGCAACCGATCATCGTGGCCGAGATGGAAACACAGATTCCGTCTCTCACGGTGGGCGAAGCGGTGATGCAAATGGAATTAGCGGGATTGCCAGTTCTGGTGTTCCGGAATGACAAAAAGGACGGAGTGAACGTCGTATATCGCCGGGACGATGGAAACATCGGCTGGATTGATCCGTAGATCCGATATATCGGCGGCTATCGTCCAGAACACGAGCAGCGCATGAAATTTGCCGACCTGTTGAATTCCAAGGCCGTAAAGGCCGTGACAACCGCGTCCAGCAAGAAACGGCTGATGCACGATATCGCCGATGTGGCCCAGTCTGCCTATGGCATCCCTGCAGCAAGGGCGGTCGAAGCACTGCTTGAACGTGAAAGCCTTGGCCCCACAGGTGTGGGCCATGGCGTCGCTCTGCCGCATGCCCGGCTGGAAGGGGTCGATGCGGTTGTCGGGGTGTTCATCCTGCTGGAAAAACCGATCGATTTCGACGCGGTCGACCGCCAGCCGGTGGATGTGGTGTTTGCCCTTTTTGCTCCCGAAGATGCCGGTGTCGAACATCTCAAGGCGCTGGCGCTAGTGGCACGGACCCTGCGCGATCAGGCGTTCTGCACCAAGCTGCGGGCCAACCCGGATCCGTCGACGCTTCACACGATCATCACCGAAGCCCCGACCGTTCAGGCGGCCTGACCGACACCCCGCTCAGGCGGGGTTTTTCGTGCAGAAATCCGAGAACCCGAACATCATGTAATCGCGGGGATATGCCTCGCGGCAAAGTCTTTCCAACTGCGCATCATGGATTTGCGCAAGCCGGTCCGTCTGGCTGCGGTCGCCTTGCGGCACGGGGCCGGCATCGATGCCCATCGTCTGCGCCAGTCTGGGCAGCGCATCGGCCAGCTCTTCCTCGCGGTAGAGGTGATCCGGAAGACAGAATTCCGCCATCCCCTGCAGACAGGTCACCTGACTGGCCCAATGCGCATCGACGCGAAGACTGGTCTGGCCGTTCAGGTTCGACTTGAGAAAGCGCAGGAACCCTTCGAAGGCGGCCCTGTGGGCCTTGAGACCGTAACCCGGATCGGTCGGATCATCGGGAAGCTCGAGGCCGTGAAACTGGCCAAGCTGCTGACGTATTCTGCTGAAACTGCCTGGGCCGGTGTCGAGGATCTTGTCGCAGAACGCGGCATGGGCGCGCGCCAGAGGATGCCGCAGGACGGTGAAGCGCTGATGCCCCGGATTCTCCTGCATCCAGGCGCGCAGGGTCTTCTGGTTGAACTTGCCCAACAGATCGGACGCCGCGCCATCCAGCGCTGCCATCCACCGGATGACCCGATCCTCGGGGCCGGACCGGATCGGCATATAAAGCACCGGATGCGCCGGGCAAGCGACGTAGGAGGGCACCACCGGTCCGCGCCGCGGCTCGAAATTCGGAATGCGCGTCAGGTCGAACCGGTCCAGCCCGCGCAGCGCGACCTGCATCTGGTCGAAATTGGCCACCTTCTCGGACAAGGGCTGCGGGTTCTGCGGCTTCAGGTTGGACTTCAGGCTGTCGGGATCGACCGACACACCCAGCCAGTTTGCCAGACCGCTCAGAATTTCGGTGTCGTGCAGATCGTCATAGCCGATATGGAACGCCGTTTGCCCCGTCACCTGCAACGCACGCATGATGTCCAGCTGGAAGTTCTGCATGCCGGCGACGTGGCGTTCGAATTCGTGAAGATCGAAATGCGCCTGTGCTGCCTTGCGGGTCGTGACGTTGGTCAGCTTCCACTGGTCCGTCGCCTTCGCGATCTTCAGGCTGATATAACTGTCCAGCGGATTGCGCGTCAGGATGATCTTGGCACAGCGGGCATCGGACAGGATGGCCGGCAGGACGCGTGGGTCATGGTCGTGAAAATACCGGAACCCGCCAAGCCCGTCCCGCGTCCGGATGGCCCGCAACAGCCTGTCGGGATTGTCCTCGCGCTGGCGATGCGTGATCCCCAAGAGGTCCTTGCGGTTCGGGTAGCCGATGAAGTTCTGGTTGAAGGCTTCGCCATGGCAGGTGACGCCGTCGATCCGGTTCAGGTAATCCTCAAGCAGGTTCGACCCGGTTCGCATTTCCGCGAAGAGAACGAATGTATCGAAACGGGACGTCACGGACTTTATTTCACCAGGTAGGGGCGCGGGCGCGGTTTGTCGCGTGGGGCGTCCTGCGCAATCGGATCGGCGGGAAAATCGCCCATGAGATAGGGATGCATTCCCTGGTTCTTGAGGTTCTGGAGAAACTGTCCGAACCCGGTCAGATCCACCATCACCGGGGCCGAGGTCAACCGCCGGTTCGGTTGGAACCCGATCTCGTCAACGATGACCTGGATCGACTCCATCGGGCTTTCGATGAACTCGGCCATGGTCCAGATGCGCCGTCGGCACTTCGAGAACGGGGATCGCAGGGCATCGAGCATCTCGGTTTCGATTTTCTGCAACTTGGCGGCTTCGCTGCGCAGTTCGGCGAAGGATCGGTTCGACTGGAACAGCGGAATCGCCCAGGCACCGCTGATCACGGAAACCTGTGCGTTGGGGTCCTTGGCAATGTCCCAGATCACATGCCGCGTGCTGTGCGGCCCCATCTGGAAACACTGACGTTCCCCGCGGGTATTCCACAGCAGGTTGGTCAGGAACATCTTGGGATCGTAGTCCCGCAAGGTTGCGTTGTCCGACAGCGCGCCGTTCATCACGGTCTGCCCGTCGGCGAAATGCGCCCTGTCCGGTGCGAAAAGATGCCCATGCACGCGCGCGCCCGTCACCTGGGCCAGCCAGGGTTCGAAATCTGTGAACAGCTCGGTAAAGCCCTGGAACACCGAATACTTGGCGGCCGTGACGCCGTTTTCCCAATCCTCGTTCGGAAACCGGCTTTGCATGTAAAGGCCCGGGCGGCCGCGCGTACGCCGATCTACTGCCTTGGCGAAGATGCGGTCGATCTTGCCCGGATTTGGCTCCTGCAAGCTCAGTTCTCCTGGCTTCGGGCTCAGGAACGTCTGGTAAAGCCGCTCCGCATTGGGCCAGATCTTGCGCGCCACGAAACAGTCGGACCGGCGCAGCAATTGCAGGTGATCGTCGTAGAAGATGTGCGGCTTGCCCTGAAAATCGAACTTCGACAGGGTCAGCGATCGGCTGACGATATTGGTCGAATAGAGCCTCGCCAATGTCTGGAAATAGCTTTCATCCGGAATCCACACATGCCGGAAATAGCGGTCATGGGTCTTGCGACTGGGATCTTCGAGGATTGACGCCAGGGTTTGCCGGGTCAGGCACCACCACTGGCTGCCCATATGCGGCGTCAGCCCGTCGGGAATCTTGCGCCTGTAGCCGACCTTGCGCTGCAATTCGACGAAGCGGTCGAACAGGTACCGGTTGCGCCGCCACGAGAACGGGAACCGCATGGTGAACCGTTCTTCGTCGAGGCCACCCACCGTCCATGGGACATCCGCTGTGGTCGCGCTTTCGATGTGGTCGGTGCGCGGTCGCGCCTTGAGGTAGTCGATCAGTTCCTGAACCGGACGCAGCGGAAGGCACGCGCCCGAGGTCAGGTAGACATGGCTGACCTCCTCGAACTCGGCCAGCATCAGTTCGCCGGCGTCCTGGCTGGCCGCGACCAGGCCCCAGGTGCCCCAGTCGCAGCGATGCCTGCGGGAAAAGCGGATCATCGGATCGTCGCTCAGCCGTTCGGTAAAGATTTTGTAGCGCCGCTGCGACACGATCTGATCGACATGGATCACCACCGGGCAGCCTGCCTTGGTCCAGTGCCGCGCCACCTCTTCGGCGCGGTGCAGCGCCGTATGCGCCAGCATGATGATCCCGATGCTCATGCCCAATTGCCCATCGACATGAGCCCCAGGATCTCGAGTTGCCGCCAGTTGATGTATTTCTCCGACCACTTGCACCACAGTTCGGGATTGTCCTGAAGCGCGTTGGCATAGGCCACGTATTCAAGGCTCCCGGCGTAATGCTCGCGGCGCTTGAGCTCTTCCATCGCCTTGGCACTGAAGGTGCTGATGAACTTGGTATGCAACAGCGCGCCCGACGCCTTTTCGCCACCCCATTCATCGTAGACGTAATTCAGGCCGCGCGGCAAAAGCATGTGTGTCGAGCTGGCATAGGCATAGCGGTTGTGCCATTTCACCAGCGGGATCTTGTTCAACGCAGGTGCTGCCTCGGGGCGGTCGGCAAAGAACACACGCGCACGCGCGCCGCCCTGAATCCAGAGATTGCCCAGAAGGTGATTGCGCTTGAGCGTGTAATTCCCGGAATCGAACCACGACGCGATCTCGAGCGGGTTCTGCCCGGGCTGATAAGGCATCGCGTCGATGCGGCCCTTGGGATACATGTCCAGCAGCATCGCGCTGAAGGATCGGATCGACGATGCGTCCAGCCAGTCCGTCAGCGCGGGCAAAGGCCGCGAGTCGCAGAACGGATAAACGAAGAATTCGTCCGGATCGACGGTCAGGCACCAATGGTCGTGGCCATATTTGCGCAGCAGCCAATTCATCCAGTCCATTCCGAAACGGGCGCGCTTGTAGCTTTTCCGGCTGTGCCAGACCGACACATCCGGCTGTTCGGCCAAAAGCTCGGCGGTGCCGTCGGTGCTGTCATTGTCGACAAACAGGAAATGGGACACGCCCATGTCGCGGTAATACTTGAGGAAATAGGGCAGGCGCACGCCTTCGTTCCGCAATGTGCAAAAGAGAAGAATGTCGGATTTCCGGATTTGGTCAGTACGATTTGTCACAGGTTTCAGTTCGCGCCGCTTTCGAAGCGCGCGTATCCTCCAGCGTTTCCGCTGAAGCCTGAGGCCATATCGTTGCACAACTCCCAAGAGTCCGCTGCCTGTCAATTAGGTCGCAATACACGTCTGGGTATCAAAGGAGCGTAAACAGCTGGTTGAAATGCGCCTGCCATGTCGGGGCCTGAAAGCCCGTTTCAGAATACTGCTCACCGCCTTGATCCCGACGTCTTTGCGCCAGTTGCTTGATTTTGTTGGCCCAAGCGTAGCGATCTGATTCGGCTGCGTAAATAGGGTATGCGTCAAGCACCTCCTTGAAGATGGGCAAAGAGTTGCAGATGAGCGGCACATTCAGCGCGGCCGCCTCGATTGCGGGATAGCCAAAGCCCTCGGCGCGGCTTGGAAACATCAGCCCGTTGCTTTGCTCAAGCAGCCCCCACATTCGGGGATCGGGCAGGTCGGCCAGTTCATGCACATTTGCAGGGCCCTGGTCGAGCGCGGCGAAAACCGCCTCGTTCATCCAGCCGCGCCGCCCGCACAGGATCAGGTGTGGATCGTCGGGGCCGGCAAAGCCCGTCCACAGATCAAGCAGAAAGCCGATATTCTTGCGGGGCTCGATTGTGCCTATCGCCAGGAAATACGGCTGCCCGGTCCAGGGGCCTTGAGGGGCGGGACCGACCGTCATGTCGGGAAGCCCCGGCCACAGCACATGCAGACGGTCCGGCGCGAGATGTCGGGCGTGGCCCATTATGTCGACCTTTGTCGCCTGGGAATTGCACAGGACCATGTCGGCGCATCGGTCGACCCGGCCAAGGAACTGCCGGAAGGCCAGTCGCGATTGCTGTGTTTGCGTGTCGGGCAGGTCCAGCGGGATCGTGTCATGCAGGTAGACGGCGATCCGGCTTTCGGGGCAGGACCGCACCGCGTGGATGACCCGATCGTTGAAGTTTGTCTGGCCGATATTGAAGTAGACCGTTCCCTTCGGCATGTGACGTCGCAACATCGCTCCCAGCCGAAGATTGGTCGACCGATCCAAGGCGACTTTGCGCAATCCGCTTTCGGTGATCCCTCGCGCCGGAGTCTTCCGCCGCGACAGCCGGGACAGCGCGTCGCTGCCGTGCCAGACAGGGACCTCGCAATGCGCAAGCAAGGCCCGACAGCCCTGCCTGTCCAGCAGCAGAAACCCCAGCCTTGTGCGCAGCAGGCCGAAAAGCGGCGCAGGATCGCGGATCAGATGCGCGAGATACGCCCGTTCGATTCGGTCTATCCCGGTGGGCCGCAGATGCGCGCGGCTGACCGTGCGGGTGACGTCCAGCAGATGGCCCGGCGCCGGGCTACTCGCGGTAGTCTGCAACCTGATGCCACCGCCAGGCGTCTTCGATCATCTGGGGCATGGTCGACTTCTTGGGGTGCCAGTTCAGTTCGTCCTCGGCGCGTTTCGACCCCGAAACAAGCTTGATGGCATCGCCGCCGCGCCGGTCCCCGATGGTAGTCGGGACGTCCCGGTTGGTCACGCGCCGCGCGGACTCGATCACTTCGCGCACCGAAAAGCCTGATCCGGTGCCAAGGTTGAACACCCGGCTTTCCTTGCCATCCAGAAGCCAGCGCAGGCCAAGAACATGCGCATCCACCAGGTCCGATACATGCACGTAATCGCGGATGCAGGTGCCGTCTTCCGTCGGGTAGTCGGTGCCATAGATCGTCACGCCATCGCGGACGCCCGCCACGGCATCCAGGACGATGGGAATGAGATGGGTCTCGGGCCGGTGAAATTCGCCGATATCCGCGTCCGGGTCGGCCCCGGCAACGTTGAAATAGCGGAAAATCACGTGGCGCAGCCCATGCGTCACACCGAAATCCTGTAGAATCCGTTCGACGGCCTGCTTCGAGGCGCCATAGGCATTGAGCGGTTCCTGCGCCGAGGTCTCGTCCAGAACGACATTGTCCTGGTCGCCATAGGTCGCGCAGGTCGAGGAAAAGACGATGTCATGGCACCCATGCGCCACCGCTGCCTCGATCAGGTTAAGCGACCCGAGCGTGTTGTTACGCCAGTAGAGACCGGGGTCGCTCATCGCTTCATCGACGCGGCTCAGCGCGGCGAAGTGCAGGATCGCCTTTGGTGCGTATTCGGCAAACGCCTTGTCGATCGACTCGCGGTCCAGCAGGTCACCCTGCACGAAGGGTCCGAACTTCACGGCATCGCGCCATCCGGTTCTCAGATTGTCGAATGTGACCGGTGTGAATCCGGCCTTCGCCAGCGCCTTGCAGGCATGCGAGCCGATATAGCCCGCGCCCCCCGTTACCAGGATATTCATCGCTTATTCCGCCGCGTTTTCAGTCTGCATGACCGATCCAAGGAATGCGCGCAGATCATCCTTGAGATCGTCTCGCGCCAGCCCGAAGGCCACCGTCGCCTGAAGGAATCCGGCCTTCGATCCGCAGTCGAAACGCTGCCCCCGGAAACGGTAGCCGTAAACGCCGGTTCCGCCGATTTCCTCGGCGATGGCATCGGTCAGCTGGATCTCTCCGCCGGCCCCGGTCTGTTTCTTGTTCAGGTTTCTCAGCACGGACGGGTCAAGGATATACCGCCCGATCACCGCCAGGTTGGAGGGCGCATCGTCGGCAGGGGGCTTTTCGATCATACCCTTGACCGACACCAGCGATCCCATGTCTTCCTCGATATCGAGGATGCCGTAGCTCGAGGTCTTCTCGCGCGGCACTTCCATCGCGGCCACCATGTTGCCGCCGGTTTCGGCATAGGCCTCGACCATCTGCTGAAGGCAGGGCGTATCCGCCGAGATCACGTCATCGGGCAGCATCACCGCAAACGGCTCGTCCCCGATCAGCCGCCGCGCGCACCAGACCGCATGGCCCAGGCCCAGCGCCTTGTGCTGGCGCATATAGGCGATCGCGCCGCTTTCCATGTTGGTCGTCTTGAGCTGTTCGAGGATGTCGGTCTTGCCCTTCTTGCGCAATTCGCGCTCGAGGATGGGGGATTCGTCGAAATAGTCTTCAAGCGCGCTTTTCCCGCGCGAAGTGATGAAAATGAATTCCTTGATCCCCGCCGCACGCGCCTCGTCGATGGCATATTGTACCAGCGGACGGTCCACGAGGGTCATGATTTCTTTGGGGACGGATTTGGTTGCAGGCAGAAAGCGTGTTCCCAGACCCGCCACGGGAAAGACGGCCTTGGTGACTTTTCTACGCATCGTACTGCTCCTTCTTTGGTCGCGTCTTACTGCGCGTCAATGGTTATGGCACAAGTATACAGTCAATTGTATGACATCCTGCGCAACTACTCTTCTCATTTGTCGATTTTGTGGCTTCTAAGCCCTGAAAAGTGGATTTTTTGAGCGGATTCCCGCGATCCGGGCAAGCGTGGTCCGTATACGTTCCTCTCTGGTTGCTTTTTGAAACAGCGGCTCCTCTCGCACTTCCCGGCCAAAGATACCGCCCCGGTGCAACCAGAAGCCATCGTCTGTAAACGCCACCCGGTGATAGCGCGCGTCGGGACGCAGGTCGAACACGGTGACCCGGTTTCCAGCCTGCACCAGCGCCTTGGCCGTCTCGAACACCCTGTTTCCCGTGGCGCGGCGTCGGACAAGGTACAGGTCCTTGCGACCTGCGGCCCGGCACTCGGGGATCGCATCCTCCGCATCCGACAGGCGCAAGCCTTCGACCTCCGTGCGGGTCAGGCCCTCTGCATAGCCCTCGGCCAGTTCACGGATCAGCCGTGCGGCCACATCCGGTGCCAGCGTGCCGCGATGCATGTGCCCAACAAGCCACGCCTTGCGGTCCTCAAGAAAGCCCTGCCGCGCCTCGCACCAAAGCGCCGCCGCGCAGTGTTTGCGGTGGAACACTGCAGCGGAGGCGGCGATTTCGGCCACCTGGCGCGGTGTACGGTCTGCATCGCGAAAGGCGCTTGCGCCGCTGGCATGGTGCACGATGGCCTTGGGGACGAACATCGTGGCACCGCCAGCGCGCGCGATGCGCAGGCTGAGGTCTGTCTCGTCGAGGTAAAAGGCAAATCGCGGGTCGAAGCCGCCATGATCCGCAAGCGCCTGACGGCGGATCGCCATGTTTGTCCCGTGCAGTCGTGGATACCGGTCACCCTCGGAAGCAAGGACCACCGGATCGGTACCAGACACAGCCGCCGCATGCGACTTGCCCATCGCGTCTACCCGCGTCGCCCCGTGCTGAACGGAAATCCCGTTGCGCCCCAGTGTGATGCCGCCAGCCTGCACAACGGCAGGATCGTCGAACACATCGGCAAGATGCGCAAGCCATGTCGGTTCGGGCACCGCGTCGTCGTCGACAAAGGCCAGCACATCTCCCGATGCCCGCGACACCCCCAGATTCCGCGCGACCGAAATGTTGGCCGTATCGAAGTCGCAGACCTTGGCAAAGCCCATGCTGCGCGCCACCTGCGCCCCGCGCGGACAGGCAACAACCACGGTTTCGAACCGGTCATGGTCAAGTTGCCCGATCGCGGTCAGGCAGCGCCGCAAGAGCTCGGGTCTGTGTCGGCTGACCACGATGACACTGATCGGAATGGCCGCCATGACGGACACGTCGTGTCAGGCAGGCGCGAGGTCGATGCCCGGTGCGGTTGCGACAAAGAACGGGTTGGCGAATGTCGGCTTGCCGTAGGTCAGCGTTTGCAGGTCATCCAGACGCAGCACGCGTCCCCCCGCCCCTGTCAGAACGGCATGGCCCGCCGCCGTATCCCACTCCATCGTGCGGCCCAGACGCGGATAGAAATCCGCCTCGCCCGTCGCGACGAGACAGAACTTCAACGATGAACCGGCGCTCTTGCTGTCCTTGACCGCATACTGGTTGATGTAGTCATCCGTCGATTGATCGCGATGCGATTTCGACGCGACCACCATCAATGCGCCGGTGTCCGGGTTCGAGACATGGATCGGAATTTGTGATCCGATCTCGTCCTTGGCCAGCGCACCGGTTTCCTCGACGCTTCGTCCGGCGGCATCAGTATAGAACAGGCGGCCTTTTGCGGGCGCGTAAACCACACCCCGCGTCGGCACGCCGTTTTCCACCAAGGCGATATTCACTGTGAAGTCGCCGCGCCGGTGGATGAATTCCTTGGTCCCATCAAGCGGATCGACGATCAGGAAGTCGCGCACGTCAAGGTCATGCGTGTCCGACTGCTCTTCCGTCACCAAGGCGATATCCGGGAAGGCCGCACGCAAGCCTGCCGAGATCAGCGCGTCCGCCGCTTCGTCGGCTTCGGTCACCGGGCTGTCATCCGACTTGGCGCGAATGTCGAAATCATCGGAATGGTAGATTTCCATGATCCGGTCCCCGGCCTCGAGCGCAAGTCGGCGCATCGTTTGCATCAAAGAATCATAGTCCATGGTCATCTGCCCTCGGGTCGATTGATTTGAAACCGCGTCTCTCTTATCATCGGCTTAACACAAGTCCGCAACAACAGTCAGACCAACTGACGTCAAAAACGCGGGCCGAGGCAAAGGCAGATTAAAGATGTTTCAGAAAACGGTTCCGACGACCCGGGCGGCCTCGGCCGTGAACATCCTCGAACTGATCTACCACGACACGGTCCGCTCGATCCGCAAGACGCATGGAAACGCGTTCATGTCGATCGCGATCAGCGTGTTCCAGTCGCTCATGTTCGTGCTGTTCTTTTATGTCATGTTCACCATCATGGGCATGAAAAGCCTCGCCCTGCGCGGGGATTTCGTGATTTTCCTGCTGACCGGCATCTTTCTCTTCATGACCCACAACAAGGCCGTCGGCGCCGTCCTCGGGAGCGAGGGGCCCGCCAGCCCCATGATGCAGCACGCGCCGATGAACACCTTCATCTCGATCGTGTCGGGCATGCTCTCGACCCTGTATGTCCAGATGCTGGCGGTGTTCTTCATTCTCTTCGTCTATGACGTGGCGATGAATCCCTATGTGCTGACCGAAATCGTGGATCCGGTTCCGGTGATGGGGATGCTGCTGTTGTCGTGGTTCTCGGGCGGCGCGGTCGGCATGGTCTTTCTGGCCCTGAAGCCCTGGTTTCCCGGTCTGACAGGCACGCTGTCGACGCTCTACAAACGCGCCAACATGATCGCGTCCGGCAAGATGTTCGTGGCCAATGCGCTCCCGTCCTTCATGATCTCGATGTTCGACTGGAACCCGCTGTTTCACACCATCGACCAGGCCCGCGGCTTTGCCTTTGTCAACTACGTGCCGCGCAACACCAATTGGGAATACGTGATGTACCTGTCGCTCATCCTGTTGATGATCGGGCTGATGGGCGAATTCTACACCCGCAAACACGCCTCGTCCTCGTGGTCGGCCCGCAGGTGAGCAGGGGCTGATCAGGTCACGACCCGCAAAGTCAGGTTGATGCGCCCGCCCTTGGGCAACAGGGTCGAACTGTTCGGCCGGACGCGGTCGATCCCGTGATAGGCGCGCCGCGCGTCGCCCGCCATCACCACCACGTCGCCGGACCGCAGCCATATCGATTCGGTCTTGCCGCCGCGCGTCGGGTTGCCCATCCGGAAAAGCGCCTCATCCCCCAGCGACACCGACACCACGGGCTGGGTCATGTCCGCCTCGTCGCTGTCCTGGTGCAGACCCATCTTCGCGGCCTCACCGTACCAGTTGATCAGACAGCACTCGGGAAGACGCGCCTCGGGCACGAGGTCGCGCCAGATCTTCAGAATGCGCTCGGGGATCGGCGGCCAGGTCACGCCCGACGGGTGGTGCGGTTCATAGCGATAGCCCCTGGGGTCGCTGATCCACCCGTAATCGCCGGCCGCGCTCATCCGGACCGACATCGGCTTGCCCCGCGGCGTGACCGGCTGGAACAGCGGCGCGCGGGACAGGCACGCGCGCAGATCGGCGACAACACGCTCCTGTTCGGGCAGCGCCAGATAGCCGGAGTGGATGTCGAAGCCGCGAACATGCAAAAGAGCCATGGCATCGAAAATAATGCGTGCCATCCCGAAAGACACACCGAATTTTCAGAAATTCACTGTAGCTGCGGCGCTTGCAGGCATCCGGATGCCTCCTTATATACGCATCGGACCTGCTGGGGGATGGCCCCCGGCGGAACGGAATGCGGGGCGGGATGCCGGAACGGGTCATCGTCTCGTGACATCGCCTTGAGACATGAAGGGATCGAAAAACATGGCAAAAGTGATTGGTATTGACCTCGGGACAACCAACAGCTGCGTCGCGATCATGGACGGCTCTCAGCCGCGCGTGATTGAAAATGCCGAAGGCGCACGCACAACACCGTCCATCGTGGCATTCACCGACGACGAACGCCTCGTCGGGCAGCCGGCAAAACGCCAGGCTGTGACCAACCCGGAAAACACCGTCTTTGGTGTCAAGCGTCTGATCGGTCGTCGCAACGATGACCCGGATCTGGCCAAGGACCGCAAGAACATGCCGTTCGAGGTGATCGACGGCGGCAATGGCGACGCATGGGTGCGCGCCAAGGGTGACAAATACAGCCCGTCGCAGATTTCCGCGTTCATCCTGCAAAAGATGAAGGAAACCGCCGAATCCTATCTTGGCGAAGAAGTGACGCAGGCGGTCATCACCGTCCCGGCCTACTTCAACGACGCCCAGCGTCAGGCGACCAAGGACGCCGGCAAGATCGCCGGTCTCGAAGTGCTGCGGATCATCAACGAACCGACAGCCGCGGCGCTGGCCTACGGCCTCGACAAGAAGGAATCGCGCACCATCGCGGTCTATGACCTTGGTGGCGGTACGTTCGACGTGACCATCCTCGAGATCGACGACGGTCTCTTCGAAGTGAAATCCACCAACGGCGACACGTTCCTTGGTGGTGAAGACTTCGACATGCGGATCGTCAACTACCTTGCTGACGAGTTCAAGAAAGAGAACGGCGTCGACCTGACCCAGGACAAGATGGCGCTCCAGCGTCTCAAGGAAGCTGCGGAAAAGGCCAAGATCGAACTCAGCTCCTCGAGCCAGACCGAAATCAACCAGCCGTTCATTTCCATGGACGGAAAAAGCGGCCAGCCGCTGCACCTGGTGATGAAGCTGACCCGCGCCAAGCTGGAAAGCCTTGTCGGCGATCTGATCAAGGCGTCGATGAAGCCCTGTGGTGCCGCACTGAAAGACGCGGGCCTCTCGACCTCGGACATCGACGAAGTCGTGCTGGTCGGTGGCATGACCCGCATGCCGCGCGTCGTCGAGGAAGTGACCAAATTCTTCGGCAAGGAGCCGCACAAGGGTGTGAACCCGGACGAGGTTGTGGCGCTTGGCGCGGCCATTCAGGCTGGCGTTCTGCAAGGTGACGTCAAGGACGTCGTCCTTCTCGACGTGACCCCGCTGTCGCTGGGCATCGAAACGCTGGGTGGCGTGTTCACCCGCCTGATCGACCGCAACACGACGATCCCGACCAAGAAGTCGCAGATCTTCTCGACCGCCGAAGACAACCAGAACGCCGTGACGATCCGGGTCTTCCAGGGTGAACGCGAGATGGCGTCCGACAACAAGATGCTCGGTCAGTTCAATCTCGAGAACATCCCGCCGGCCCCGCGCGGCATGCCGCAGATCGAGGTGACGTTCGACATCGACGCCAACGGCATCGTCTCCGTGTCCGCCAAGGACAAGGGCACCGGCAAGGAGCAGAAGATCACCATCCAGGCATCCGGCGGTCTGTCCGACGAGGATATCGAGAAGATGGTGCAGGACGCAGAGGCCAACGCGGAATCCGACAAGGAACGCCGCGAAATGGTCGAGGCCCGCAACCAGGCCGAGAGCCTCATCCATTCGACCGAAAAGTCGGTGGAAGAGCATGGCGACAAGGTCGACCCGACCACCGTCGAGGCGATCGAACTGGCCATTGCCGCGCTCAAGGACGATCTGGAAGACGACAAGGTCACAGCCGACAAGATCAAGTCGGGCATCCAGAACGTGACCGAAGCGGCGATGAAGCTGGGCGAGGCGATCTACAAGGCGCAAGCCGACGAGGGCGAATCCGAACCCTCCGCCGCCGACTCGCAGGGCGGCAATGACGATGACACCATCGTCGATGCCGATTTCGAAGATCTCGACGACAACAAGCGCGCCTGACGCTTGTTGGGCGGAACCGATAAGGGGCCGGTCCGGACACCGGGCCGGCCTCTTGCGTTCCGGTGAAGGAGGGCATGATGTCCAAACGTGACTATTACGATGTGCTCGGCCTGTCCAAAGGCGCTTCGGCGGATGAGATCAAGAAAGCCTATCGCGCAAAGGCGAAAGAATTTCACCCCGACCGCAACTCGGACAATCCGGAGGCCGAGAACCAGTTCAAGGAAGCGAACGAAGCTTACGAGGTCCTCAAGGACGCCGACAAGAAGGCGGCCTATGACCGCTATGGCCACGCGGCTTTCGAAGGCGGCATGGGCGGCGGCGGACGGCCCGGCGGCTTTGGCGGAGCGGCGGGGCAGGGCGACTTTGCCAGCGCCTTCTCTGACGTGTTCGACGACCTCTTCGGTGATTTCATGGGTGGCCAGCGCGGCGGTGGACGCCAGCGCGCGTCTCGCGGTGCCGATCTGCGCTACAACCTGCGGATCACGCTCGAAGACGCCTACGCGGGCTTGCAGAAGACCATCCAGGTCCCGACCTCCGTGCAATGCGGGGCCTGTTCGGGTTCCGGTGCCGAGGGCGGCGCAGAACCCACGACCTGTCCGACCTGCTCGGGCATGGGCAAGGTCCGCGCGACCCAGGGCTTCTTTACTGTCGAACGCACCTGCCCGACCTGCTCGGGCCTGGGCCAGACGATCAAGAACCCCTGCAAACAATGCGGCGGGGCCGGTCGCGTCCAGAAGGACCGCGCGCTGTCGGTGAACATCCCGAAAGGTGTGGAAACCGGAACCCGCATTCGTCTGGCCGGCGAAGGCGAAGCCGGCCTGCGCGGTGGCCCGCCGGGCGATCTCTACATCTTCATCGAAGTGACCCGGCACGAGCTTTTCGAACGTGACGGCGCACACCTGCATTGCCGTGTGCCCGTGTCGATGGCGGTGGCCGCCCTTGGCGGCAATATCGAGGTCCCGTCGATCGACGGTGGCCGCAGCCGCGTCGCCATCCCCGCAGGCAGCCAGTCGGGACGCCAGATGCGTCTGCGCGGCAAGGGCATGCCCGCCCTGCGCGGTCAGGGACAAGGCGACATGTTCATCGAACTGGCGGTCGAAACGCCCGTCAACCTGACCGCGAAACAGAAAGAGCTTCTGCGCGAGTTCGAAGATCTCAGCGAAGACAACAACCCGGAATCAAAGAGCTTTTTCAAATCGGTAAAAGGCTTCTGGGATTCCATGAAAGGCTGACACGCCGCACGCGCCCCGAACCTGGTCCGGGGCGCGTGCCTTTCACCGCCGCGATGCGACGGTCTTAGCGTTTCCTTAAGGGTTGATGCGCCATCCTCCCCGAATGACGCTGTCCCGATCTCCTCAACCCTCTCTCTTCGAAGCGGCCGCAATGGCCCCTGCGCCACCGGCAACGACCCCGATAGCGGTCTCTGCCAAACCGAAACAGCCCTCTTACATCACCGGTCATCGGAAACGCCTGCGCGACCGGTTCCGTGTCGGCGGGGCCGATCCGTTGCCGGATTACGAATTGCTCGAACTGCTGCTCTTCCGCAGTCTGAAGAACGGCGATGTGAAACCCGTGGCGCATCGCCTGATCCAAACCTTCGGGGATTTCAACCGCGTGATCTCGGCCCCGATCGAACGGCTGAAAAAGGTCGAAGGCGTCGGTCCCGAAGTGGCGCTCGATCTCAAGCTGGTCGAGGCGTCGGCGCATCGCCTGTCGCAAGGCAAGGTGCTCAGGCGCCCGGTGCTCTCCAGCTGGGGGGCGTTGCTTGATTATTGTCGCGTGGCGATGGCCCACCGCGAGACCGAACAGTTCCGCATCCTGTTCCTTGACCGCAAGAACGTGCTGATCGCCGATGAAATGCAGGCCAGGGGCACGGTTGATCATGTCCCGGTCTACCCGCGCGAAGTCATCAAGCGGGCGCTTGATCTCAACGCATCCGCGCTGATCCTCGTGCACAATCACCCCTCCGGCGATCCGACGCCCTCGACCGCCGATATCGCCATGACCGAAGAGGTTGCCCGCGCCTGCGCAGCCGTGGGCATCACCATTCACGACCACCTGATCGTCGGCAAATCGAAGGAAGTCAGCTTCAAATCCGAAGGCTACCTGTAAACCGGCGCGTCATTGCCTCGCCGGGCACTACCGTACCCACACCTCGACCCGCCGATTGACCTGGCGGCCCCATCGCGTGTCGTCGCAGGCCATCGGCATCGCCTCTCCGAACGCATCGGTGGACAGCCGCACCTGGGACAGGCTCGATGCCTCGACTGCCGCTTCGACCGCCTGCTTGACCGCCTGCGCGCGTTGCAGGGCGATCCGCTGATTTCCCTCGGCCGGGCCGACGCCATCGGAAAACCCGACGAACACCATGTCCCGCCCGTCATAGATCCCGGCCTCCATGGCGCCGGCAAGGTGCTGCACATTCGACCGCGATTGCGCGTCCAGCCGCGCCGCGCCCGGTTCGAACCGGAACGACGTCGACAGGCGGCGTCGGGGCGACAGCGTCTCAACCATCCGCTTGAGCGCATCCAGACCGGGGTCTCCCTCGGCCACCGCGACGGCGTTGGCAACGCGATCGCCCTGCGCGTTTAACGCGATCTCTTCTGGCGCCTGATCCACGAACCCGGCCCGCCGCGTGATGATCTGCGCCGGTCCGGTCCGCGTGTAGGTCAGAAACTCGCGCGCCAGCTTGGGCAGCCGACGCGCCGGAATGTACAGGAACATCGGCGCGGTCAGCGGGTAATCCTCGGTCTTGATCGTCAGCCGGTTGGCCCGAAGCTGAAACCCGCACGGACCGCTCAGCGCAAGCGCCTTGCTGTTGCCGATCTCCGAAAAGCTGGCCACACCGATGGCAAGCTGATCCCGCGCCACCGCCCGCGACAGGGACGCGTTGTCGGCATGGCGGGTGACACTCTCCATCAGCGCCAGCCGGGCAGGCCGCAGCACCCGGTCCTCGACCGCCTGGGCGATGCCGGATTGCGCGTCGCGCAGATGGACCGAGATCGGCGCATCCGGTCCACCCAGCGTGCGCCAATTAGCGATCTCGCCGGACAGCACGCGCGCGAGGTCCGACACCGACAGGGCCGAGACCGGGTTGGTCGGCGACACGATCACCGTCATCGCATCCAGCGCCAGCACACGGCTCCGGTTCACGTCATCCAGCTCACCCAGCCCGACCTCGCGCGCCAGCGCCAGTTCGCCGGGCCGGATCTCGCGCAGCGCCATGACCAGATCGGCCTCGTCAGCCAGAAGATCGGCAAAGCCCTCATCGGTGCTGGACACGCGGAACCGGAAGCGGCCAACCACCGTCGCCGGGTCCGTCCCGGTCGCGGGCTGGCTCAGCACATAGGTGAAATGCGTCTCGTCGTCCTTCAGCCTTTCTGCGGTCAGCCCATTCTGAAGCGCGAACCCCTCGACCAGCGCGGGTATCAGCACCTCGCCGATGGTCGAGGAGCCGGAGATCGAAAGCTCGGCGACGTAATCGGTCAGCGACGGGCATCCCGGCCCCTCGCAAAGCACGCCCGACCCGTCGACGGTCAGTTCGCCATACCGGGTCTCGACCCGGTAAAACTCGCCGTCAAAACCAAGAAGTGTGCCCGACAGCTCGATCGCGCCATCGCGCGACCGCAGCGTGACGTCATCCGCCGAGGCCGAGGCTCCGGTAAACGCAAGGAAAAGTGCGGCCCAAAGCACCGCACGAAGATGTCGCATGAAAAAGCCTTCAGCCCGCTCGCCTAGTTTGCGGCGATTGTCAGGTCTTCGACAATATTTTTCAACATCAGGAAATCGCCCACGGCGTCGCAGCCGGGAATGTCGACGGTCAATTCCTTCGACACAAGCGGCTTGCCGTTGCGCAACTCGAGAGTCTGCGCCTCGACGACCTGTTCGCAATTCGTCGCCAGGATTTCCGCCTCGACGGTCAGGGCCACGGTGCCGGACGTGTCGGTCATGCCGGATGGAAAGGTATATACCTCGGCCAGAAGCGCGCCGGGTGCATCCGTCGTCCCGAGGCGCGTCAGGAAGCCACCCTCACCGGTTGCGGCATGCGCGGGGTCTTCGGCCGCACCCTGCCAGACATGGCCTTCCGAGAAATACTGCGCATCGAATTCGCGGGCGTGCAGTTGCAGCCCTGCATCGCCGCGCCACTGGATCGCGACGCGGTCATAAAACGGAACCGACGTCACGGTCGCATGGGCCAACGCGCCCGCGCCATCCAAGAAGGACGCGATGACAAGCGCATCTTCGGCCAGGGCGGGCACCTCCAGCGTCAGGCTGCCATCCGGCTGCATCATCTCGGTGAACATCAGCCCGTTGTGATGCAACGTCACCCGTTCGCTGCCGTGGCACGGCGCGTTGAGCGTCACCGACATCATCGCGCCCGCGACCGGGGTCGCGGTCATGTCGATCTCGCAGTCAAAGCCGGTTTCTGCCGGCGCGGTCGGAAGCTCGATCGGGGTGTCTTCCTCCGACGTGAAGGCGTTGCTGACCACGGATCCCGGAAGCGGCTCCGTCATCGGACGGTCCTGCGGGATCTCGACGCGTGGCGAGGACGAGACTTCCTGAACATCGGAAAACGTCAGCGGCCCTTCAACCCTTTGCGGTGATCCGGACCAAGGTCCGTACTGCATGACGGCCCCGATCCCAAGCGCTGCGCACAGTGTTCCGGCGGCGACAAGGATGGATGCTTTGCGGTCCATGGCAGACTCCCGATGCGTTGGCTGCATCGGTGTGTCTGCCAGAGGATTCTGGTGGGGCTAGGGCGCGGATTGGACCACTTTGCGTCCGCTTTGTGTCGGTTCCGCCTTATGCCAGCCGGCCATGGCAATGCTTGAATTTCTTGCCCGATCCACAGGGGCACGGATCGTTGCGACCGGGGTTGCCCCATGTCGTCGGATCGGCCTCGTCAAAGCCCTCTGCGGCCGCTTCGGGATGCCCGGGCGCCGGGCCTTCCTCGGCGGTGGCCGTTTCTGCCGCCTTCGACATCGCGGCCTGCTGGGCGGCCAGCTGCTGCAACATGGCCTTCTGTTCTTCTTCCGACATCGGACGGACCTGGCCAAGCTGTTTACTGACATCTTCGCGCAGGCTGTCGAGCATCGATTCGAACAGCTGAAACGCCTCGGACTTGTATTCGTTCAGCGGGTCGCGCTGGGCATAGCCCCGGAACCCCACGACAGACCGCAGATGTTCGAGCGTCAGCAGATGTTCGCGCCATTTGCTGTCGATGGTCTGAAGCAGCACCTGCTTTTCGATCTGGCGCATCGTGTCGGGACCAAAGGCTTCGGCCTTCTTCGCCATCATGTCGTCCGACGCCTCTTCGAGGCGCTCGCGGATCAGATCGGCATCGACACCTTCCTCGTCGCCCCATGCCACAACCGGCGCGTCCACGCCGATCTGGTCCTTGACCGCGGTCTGAAGACCGTCGGTGTCCCACTGATCGGCATAGCTCTTGGGCGGAATATGGGTGTGGACCAGATCGTCGATCACCTGGTGGCGCATGTCCTGCGTGATGTCGGACAGGTCCTGCGCTTCCATGATCTCGCGGCGCTGGCTGAAGATCACCTTGCGCTGGTCATTCATCACGTCGTCGAATTTCAGAAGCTGCTTGCGGATGTCGAAGTTACGACCCTCGACCTTGGCCTGGGCGCGCTCCAGCGACTTGTTCACCCACGGGTGCACGATCGCCTCGCCTTCCTTCATGCCCAGCGTCGACAGCACCTTGTCCAGACGCTCGGACCCGAAGATCCGCATCAGGTCATCGTCCAGCGACAGGAAGAACGACGACCGTCCCGGATCGCCCTGACGCCCCGACCGGCCGCGCAGCTGGTTGTCGATGCGGCGGCTTTCGTGCCGTTCGGTGGCCAGCACATAGAGGCCCCCGGCCTCGATCACGGCCTTTTCGTCGGCCTCGTGCTCGTGTTCGATCCGCGCGCGAATCTCTTCCGGATCGGCTTCGGGATCAGCGGCAATCGCCTCCATGATCTTGAACTCGACATTGCCGCCAAGCTTGATGTCGGTGCCCCGGCCAGCCATGTTCGTCGCGATGGTCACCGCGCCCAGCTTGCCGGCATCCGCCACGATCTGCGCTTCCTGCTCGTGCTGGCGTGCGTTCAGAACGTTGTGCTTCAGTCCCGCCTGGGTCAGAAGCTGGCTCAACATCTCGGATTTTTCGATCGACGTGGTGCCGACGAGGACCGGCTGGCCCTTCTCATGCGCCGCCTTGATCTCGGCGACGATGGCGTCGTATTTTTCCTGCGCCGTGCGGTAGACCTTATCGTCCTCGTCGATCCGCGCGATGGTGCGGTTGGTCGGCACTTCGACCACGCCAAGGCCATAGATCTCGGCGAATTCCGCAGCCTCGGTCACCGCCGTCCCGGTCATGCCCGACAGCTTTTCGTAAAGCCGGAAATAGTTCTGGAACGTCACGCTGGCGAGCGTCACGTTCTCGGGCTGGATCTTGCAGCCTTCCTTGGCCTCGATCGCCTGGTGCAACCCTTCGGACAGACGGCGCCCCTGCATCATCCGCCCGGTGAATTCGTCGATCAGCACGACCTCGCCGTCGCGGACGATATAGTCCTTGTCCCGCTGGAACAGTTTGTGCGCCCGCAGGCCCTGGTTGACATGGTGGATCAGCGTGGTGCTTTCGGGGTCATAGAGCGACTGCCCCTCGGGAAGCTGACCCAGCTCAAGCAGCGTCTGCTCGAGAAACTCGTTACCCTCGTCGGTGAAGGTCACGTTGCGGGTCTTTTCATCCAGCGAGTAATGCTCTTCCGTCAATGACGGAATGACCTTGTCGATGGCGACGTAAAGCTCGCTGCGGTCCTGCGCCGGTCCCGAGATGATCAGCGGGGTCCGCGCCTCGTCGATCAGGATCGAATCGACCTCGTCCACGATGGCGAAGAAATGGTCGCGCTGATACATCTGGTTCAGCTCGGATTTCATGTTGTCGCGCAGGTAATCGAAGCCCAGTTCGTTGTTCGTCGCATAGGTGATGTCGCTGGCATAGGCGGCCTGCTTTTCCGCATCCGGCTGCCGCGGATAGACGACGCCGGTGCTCAGACCAAGCGCGCCATAGACCTTGCTCATCCATTCGCTGTCGCGCTTGGCGAGGTAATCGTTGACCGTCACGATATGCACGCCGCGCCCGGTGAGCGCGTTCAGATAGGCCGGGAAAGTCGCGACCAGCGTCTTGCCTTCGCCGGTCTTCATTTCCGAGATATTGCCCTGGTGCAGGAAGATCCCGCCCATCAACTGCACGTCGAAGGCCCGCAGACCCAGCGCGCGCTTGGCGGCTTCGCGGCAATTGGCGAATGCCTCGGGCAGCAGGTCGTCAAGCGTTTCGCCCTTGGTGTGGCGCGCCTTGAGTTCTGCCGTCTTTTCGATCAGCTGGGCATCGTCCAGCTTTTCGAACTCCGCCTCGAGTGCGTTGATCTTTTCGACCAGCGGGCGTGTCGCCTTCACCTTGCGGTCGTTCGGCGTTCCGAACACCTTGCGCGCGACTTTACCTAATCCCAGCATGCACTCACTTTCAGCTTTGACATCTTCGTGTGCGGCATCTGCTTGCCCGCCTCGCACACAGCCCATATGTCACAGGGGAACGACTGGCCTTGCAGAGCCTTGTGGCGATGTAAGGTCAGGGAAATACACTGTCAATGTCGCCCCGTTGCGCGGGCGGCTCTGGAAGGAACAAACATGACGAATCTCATCACGAAAATGTCTGCAGGCGCGTTCGCCCTGATGCTGGCTCTTCCGGTTCAGGCGCAGGACACGCTGAGTGCCGACTCCGTGGTGGCCACGGTCAACGGCACAGAGATCACGCTGGGTCACATGCTGATGGTGCGGGCGTCGCTGCCGGACCAGTACCAGCAGCTTCCCGACGAAGTCCTGTGGGACGGCATTCTCGACCAGATCGTGCAGCAGACCGTTCTCAGCCAGCAGGACGCAGCCGAAGAAACCCGCCGGATCGAGCTCGCGCTCGACAATGAACGGCGCGCTCTTCTGGCCGCCCAGGTCATCGAAGGCATCGTCGATGACGCCGTGACGGATGAGGCCATCCAGGACTACTACAACGCCAACTATGTCGAAGGCGAAGCCACCGAGGAATACAACGCGTCACATATCCTGGTCGGATCGCAGGATGAAGCCGCCGAAATCATCGAAGTCCTCGAGGGCGGCGCGGATTTCGCCGAGGTTGCAGCCGCGGAATCGACCGGCCCGTCCGGCCCCAATGGTGGTCAGCTTGGCTGGTTCAGCGCGGGCATGATGGTTCCGGAATTCCAGACCGCCGTCGAAGATCTCGAGGTTGGTGAGCTGTCCGAACCTGTCGAGACCCAGTTCGGCTGGCACGTCATCAAGCTGAACGAAAAGCGCACCCAGCAGGCACCCGAGCTTGAAGCCGTGCGCGCGGAAATCGAAAATGCGCTCAGCCAAGAGGTCGTCACCCAGACGATCGAGGATCTGACCAGTTCCGCCGACGTCACGCGGACCGGCCCGGAAGAGGTCGACACGTCCGTCCTCAGCAATCTCGATCTCCTGGAGGACTGACCCTTGGCCAAGATCACATCGGTATCGCCCCTGGCGCCAAAGCAGTTTCCGGACCTGCCCGCCATCAAGGGCGCGCGTTTCGCAACCGCTGCGGCGGGCGTGAAATATGCCGGGCGCACCGACGTGATGCTGGCCGTTCTCGATCCGGGAAGCCGCGTCGCGGGGGCCTTCACCAAATCCGCGACGCGCTCGGCCAACGTGCTGGACTGCCAGTCGAAGATCCGGCTGGGGGACGAGACCGGTGCGGCAATCATCGTCAATTCGGGCAATTCCAACGCCTTCACCGGCAAGGCCGGGGAAGAGTCGGTGCAGGCAATCTGCGCCGAGGTCGCCCGCGTCACCGGATTGCCTGCCACCCGCGTCTTCACAAGTTCCACCGGCGTGATCGGCGAACGCCTTCCGCATGACCGGATCAAGGCCAAGGTGCAGGACCTCTACGACAGCCTCGACGCCGACGCGCTGGCCTCCGCCGCCAAGGCGATCATGACCACCGACACATTCCCAAAGGGCGCGACCACCAGCGTCGATCTGCCGGGCGGAACCGTGACGATCGCGGGCATCGCCAAGGGCTCGGGCATGATCGCGCCCGACATGGCAACGATGCTGGTCTACATCTTTACCGATGCGAAGATCGCGCAGGCCGACCTGCAAACGCTGGTCTCGGACCTGAACGAAAAGACCTTCAACAGCATCACCGTCGACAGCGACACCTCCACCTCCGACACGCTTCTGGTCGGCGCGACCGGCGCATCCGGCGTGTCCGTCACCGCAAGTGACACCGCCTTCCGCGACGGGCTGCACCACGTCATGCAGGACCTCGCGCATCAGGTCGTGCGCGACGGCGAAGGCGCGACCAAGTTCGTGCAGATCACCGTCACCGGGGCCTTGAACGACGCCGATGCCAAGACACACGCCATGTCCATCGCAAACTCGCCGTTGGTCAAAACCGCCATCGCGGGCGAGGATCCGAACTGGGGCCGCGTCGTCATGGCGATCGGCAAATCCGGTGCCCCCGCCGACCGCGACACGCTGAGCATTTCCTTCGGCGATGTGCAGGTCGCCCGGAATGGCTGGGTCGACCCCGACTACCGCGAAGAGCAGGGCGCCGCGATCATGCAGCAGCAGGAAATCGACATGACGGTCGACCTGGGTATGGGAACAGGCGCCGCCACGGTCTGGACCTGTGACCTGACGCATGGTTACATCACGATCAACGCCGACTACCGGTCGTAACTGATGAATATCGTGCTGGTTTCCGCCGTCGCCCTCATCGACCCCGACGGCCGCATCCTTCTGGCGCAACGTCCCGAAGGCAAATCCATGGCGGGCCTGTGGGAATTCCCCGGTGGCAAGGTCGAATCGACCGAAACCCCCGAACAGGCGCTGATCCGCGAATTGCAGGAAGAGCTGGGCATCGACACTTGGGAAAGCTGCCTTGCCCCGCTCACCTTTGCCTCGCACAGCTACGAGACATTCCACCTGCTGATGCCGCTCTTTGCCTGCCGCAAATGGAAAGGCACTCCCGAATCGAAAGAGGGGCAGGCGCTCAAGTGGGTGCGTGCCAACCAGCTCAGGGACTACCCCATGCCACCGGCGGACGTGCCCCTGATACCGATTCTGCGCGACTGGCTCTGACCCGGGTACAACATTCGTGCATTAGCTGTGCCGCACCGCAGTTTTTTTGTGGCAAAGATTTTCGCGACGCCGTATTCAGGGCCAGTCAAAACTTGGGGGAGATTTGGCATGTTGAAAACAATCATCATCGGAAGCTGTATGTCCGTGCAGGGGATTCTGGAAAGAAGCCTGCCTGACGGGCGGATCTGCGTCCGTGTCGGGAATCGAATCTTCACGGGTTTGCCAGTCCTGAAATCCGCGTAAACCACTTACGCGATGGCAAAATGAAAAAGGGCAGCGTCACCGCTGCCCTTTTCTGTTTCCTGTGGTCTGTGCCCGGTGGGGGGCTCAGTCCAGCGCGCGTTCGACTTCCGTGCGCTCGAAGATCTCGATCACGTCGCCTTGACGGATGTCTTCGTAGTTCTCGAAGGCCATGCCGCATTCCTGGCCCGACTGCACCTCGGACACTTCGTCCTTGAAGCGCTTGAGGGTCTTCAGCGTGCCTTCGTGGATCACCACGTTGTCGCGCAGCAGGCGCACACCGGCGCTGCGGCGGGCGATGCCTTCGGTGACCAGACAGCCGGCAACCTTGCCCACGTTCGACACCTTGAAGACGTCCTTGATCTCGGCATAGCCGATGAAGGTCTCCTTGATCTCGGCGCTGAGCAGGCCCGAGGCCGCTGCTTTGACGTCGTCCACAAGATCGTAGATCACGCTGTAATAGCGGATTTCCACGCCCTTCTGGTTGGCGGTGTTCCGGGCCGACGTATTGGCCCGCACGTTGAACCCAAAGACCGGAGCCCCCGACGCTTCGGCCAGGCCGATATCGGTTTCGGTGATCGCGCCCACGCCGGAATGCAGAACCCGCACGCGCACTTCGTCGTTGCCGATCTTCTCCATCGCCTGAACGATGGCTTCGGCCGAGCCCTGCACATCCGCCTTGACCAGGATCGGAAGTTCCGAGACGTTCTCGTCTTCCTTGGCCTTCTGCATCAGCTGTTCCAGCGTCGTCGCCGCACCCGCTGCCGCGCGCTTTTCCTTGGCGACATTGGCGCGGTATTCCGCAATCTCGCGGGCCTGCGCTTCGGTCTCTGTCACGTTCAGGACGTCACCGGCCTCGGGAGTGCCGTTCAGGCCCAGGACCTCGACAGGCACCGACGGTCCCGCTTCCTTGACGCGTTCGCCCTTGTCGTTGATCAGCGCACGGACCTTGCCGTACTGCTCGCCGACGACAAAGATATCGCCCTGACGCAGCGTGCCGTTCTGAACCAGAACCGTCGCCACGGGGCCACGGCCCACGTCCAGCTGCGCTTCGATCACGGCCCCCATGGCGGCCCGGTTCGGGTTCGCCTTGAGTTCCAGGATCTCGGCCTGCAACGCGATCGCTTCCAGCAGTTCGGGCAGGCCCTTGCCGGTCACGGCCGACACTTCGACGTCCTGCACGTCGCCCGACATCTGCTCCACGACAACCTCGTGTTGCAGCAGGTCGGTGCGCACCTTGGTCGGGTTGGCACTTGGCTTGTCGACCTTGTTGATCGCCACGATCATCGGAACCTTGGCCGCCTTGGCATGCGCAATGGCTTCGATGGTCTGCGGCATCACGGCGTCATCCGCCGCAACCACCAGCACGACGATATCCGTCACCTGGGCACCGCGCGACCGCATCGACGTGAACGCCGCGTGGCCCGGAGTGTCGAGGAAGGACAGAACCGCCCCGTCCTTGGTGGTCACCTGGTAGGCGCCGATATGCTGCGTGATCCCGCCCGCCTCGCCAGAGGTGACGTTGGCATCGCGGATCGCATCCAGCAACGAAGTCTTGCCGTGGTCGACGTGTCCCATGATCGTGATGACCGGCGGGCGCGGCAGCAGATCGCTTTCCGCATCCGCGACTTCCTTGATCACGTCCTCCACGTCGGCATCGGACACGCGTGTGAGCGTGTGGCCGAATTCCTCGATGATCAGCTCGGCGGTATCGGCATCGATCGACTGGTTCTGCGTCGCCATGATGCCGTTGTTCATCAGCGCCTTGACGACATCGCCCACGCGTTCGGCCATCCGGTTGGCCAGTTCGGCCACGGTGATCGCCTCGGGCAGCTTGACGTCGCGCACGACCTTTTCGCGCGGCTGGCTTCCGCCCATGGCTTTCTGGCGCGCACGCTCCTGCTTGCGCTTCATCGCGGCCATGGACTTCTGACGTCCACCTTCGCCACCAAGCGCCTGGTTCAGCGTCAGCTTGCCGGACCGGCGACCACTGTCATCACCCTTGCGACGACCGCGATCGTCGCGATCTTTCTCGACCTTGCGGGCCGGGGTCTGCGACGGCTTGGGGCCACCCGAGGGCTGACGCGCGGCAGCCGGCTCGACCGGCGCAGCTGCGGCCTGCTTGGCCGCCTCTGCCGCTTCGCGCGCCTTGCGTTCCTCGTCGTCGGCCTTCTGCCGGGCACGTTCCTCGGCCTCGCGCTGTTCGCGCTCCTTGGCCTCCTTTTCGGCACGCATCCGCTCACGCTCTTCAGCGCGTGCCTTTTCCTCGGCCTCGCGCTGGGCCGCTTCTTCGCTTTCACGGGCCTTCGCAGCCTGTAGCGCCTTCAGACGGCGCTCCATCTCCGCGTCGGAAATGCCTGCCGGACGCTTGCTGCCCGCGGAAGGGGTCCCACCACCGGAAGACCCGCCAGATGCAGGTTTCGATGCGCCGGATTTCGGCACCACCACGCGCTTGCGCTTGGTCTCCACCACGACGTTTTTGGTGCGTCCGTGGCTGAAGCTTTGCTTCACGTTCCCGGATCGGGGACCGCCGCGCAAACCCAAAGTCTTTTTGCCGTCGTTATCGCTCATTTAGCTCTTTTTTCCTTCCCAGCAGCCCCTGCCGCTGTCTTTGCATCAGACGTTCCGATGCGAAAGCCCTTCAATCTTTGGGCTTCCTCTACAACACGTTGCGTGAGTCCACCAGCACCAAGCGCGGCGTGTATCACAGTTTGTCGCCCAAACGCCATTCCAAGCTCATCTGCCGTCAACCATCCGATGTAGTGGCCGTAATGCGGAGTACTGAGCTTGGACTTCCCGCGGCTCGACCCGTCTTCGGCCTGAAGCAGCACCTCGGCGATTTCCTTGGACAGGGAATCCTTGACTTTCTCGTAGCCTGAAACGGCTTGGCCAGATTTACGGCAAAGACTTATCAGATCGACAACACGGCGCGCAAGCTGCTGCTCAAGATCGCTGACAAGGCTGTCGGAAATGCGCAGGTCGGTGCGAGCCGCTCGAACAAACATGTTCTTCTTGACCGCTTTTTCAAGGGCCGCGCGGTCTGCCGTGACCCAAATTCCCCGACCCGGCAATTTGCCGGCCAGGTCGGGAACAAGCTGGGCGTCGGGACCGACGACAAAGCGGATCAATTCGGATTTCGGGCGCACCTCTCCGGTCGCAATGCATTTGCGTTCGGGGCCACTTTCCCGGTCCTTGTCCTTGCCGCCGCGTGTCACGTGTGTCGTCGCTCCCAGTTTTGCAGGTCAGGCCTGCTCTTCTTCCAGACCTTCAAGATCGTCGCCTTCGCCCTCTTCGGCACCTTCTTCGGCATCGTCTTCAAGCTCGGTCGGATCGACCCAGCCCAGAAGGACGCGCGCGGTCATCACCAGATGCTGCGCCTCTTCCAGCGACATTTCGAATGGCTCGAGCAGACCTTCGTCCTTGTGCCGTTCGCCATCCACCGTGGTCCAGCCACCGGCCAGTTCCCAATCCGCGCAGGTGGCGAAATCCTCGAGCGTCTTCACGCCGTCTTTCGCCAGCACCTCGACCATCTGCGGCGTCAGGCCCTCGAATTCGATCAGGCTGTCGTCCGCCCCCAGGGCGCGTGCGTTCTCAAGCGCCGCTTTCGCCTGCGCCTCTAGGTTCTCGCGGGCGCGGGTCTGAAGTTCGGCCGCCGTGCCTTCGTCGACGCCGTCGATCACCAGAAGCTCGTCCAGCTCGACATAGGCGACTTCTTCAAGCGTGGTGAACCCTTCGGCCACCAGCAACTGCGCGAAGAACTCGTCAAGGTCCAGCGTGTCCATGAACAGCTGCGTGCGCTCTTCGAATTCCTTCTGGCGACGCTGCGATTCCTCTTCCTCGGTCATGATGTCGATATCAAGCCCGGTCAGCTGCGACGCGAGACGCACGTTCTGACCACGACGGCCGATCGCCAGCGACAGCTGCTCGTCCGGGACCACGACCTCGATGCGCTCGGCGTCTTCGTCCAGAACCACCTTGCTCACCTCGGCGGGCTGCAATGCGTTCACGAGGAAGGTCGGCACGTCCTCGTTCCACGGGATGATGTCGATCTTTTCGCCCTGAAGCTCGTTCACCACGGCCTGAACCCGGCTGCCGCGCATGCCGACGCAGGCACCCACGGGATCGATCGATCCGTCATAGGAAATCACCGCGATCTTGGCGCGCGATCCCGGATCACGGGCGACCGCCTTGATCTCGATGATGCCGTCATAGATTTCCGGCACTTCCATCTTGAACAGCTCGGCCATGAACTCGGGCGCGGTACGGCTCAGGAAGATCTGCGGACCGCGGGTCTCGCGGCGCACGTCCTTGATGAAGCAGCGGATGCGGTCGCCATTGCGATAGCTTTCGCGGCCGATCTTCTCGTTGCGGCGCAGGATGCCTTCGCCCCGGCCCACATCGACGATGACGTTGCCGTATTCCTCGCGCTTGACCACACCGTTGATGATGGTGCCCGCCCGATCCTTGAATTCCTCGAACTGACGGTCGCGTTCCGCTTCGCGCACCTTCTGCAGGATCACCTGCTTGGCCGATTGCGCGGCGATCCGTCCCATCTCGACGGGGGGCACTTCCTCGACAAAGGTATCCCCGATCTTGGGATCATCCAGGTACTGCTTCGCCTGATCGACGGTCATCTCGGCCTGGTAGTTCTCAAGCTCGTCTTCGTCGACGACGGTGCGCACGCGGGTGAATGTCGCGCGGCCGGTCTTGCGGTCGATCGACACGCGGATGTCCATCTCGCTGCCGTAGCGGGATTTCGCCGCCCGCGCGAGGCTCTCTTCCATCGCTTCGACGACCAGACCGGGGTCGATCATCTTTTCGCGCGCCACCGCTTCGGCGGTCTGCAACAGTTCCAACTGGTTGGCGGAGGTGATTGCCATCGGTGTTACTCCTCTTCGGGCCCTTCGGCCTCGATCACGTCGTCAAAATTGTTTTCGTCAAAGCCTTGGGCCTTGCGCGCCTTCAGCATTTCCTTGATCAGCTCATCCGTCAGCACCAGCTTGGCATCCGACAGCCAGTCGAACCTGAGGCCAACCGTGCCCTCTTCGATATTGATCAGGACCTCGTCGCCCTCGACCCCGGCCAGCACACCCTTGAAGCGCTTCCGGCCGTCGATCATCTCCGAGGTTTCGATCTTGGCCTCATAGCCTTCGAATGTCTCGAAATCCTTGAGACGGGTCAAAGGCCGGTCGATGCCGGGCGATGACACTTCCAGCGTGTAGGTGTCGAGGATCGGATCCTCGACGTCCAGCGTGGCACTCACGGCGGTGCTGATGGCGGCGCATTCGTCCACCTCGATCCCGCCTTCGGGACGTTCGGCCATGATCTGCAATGTGGCCATCTTGCCGCTCATCAACCGGATGCGCACAAGCTCGAAACCCATGTCCTCGATGACAGGGGTGACGATCTCGGCCAGACGTCGGTCCATCGCGGCTTTTGCGATCAGGTCAGACATTGTCGTGTAGAACTCCAGACACAAAAAAACGGGCGCGCGGCCCGTTGAAGAATTCGGTGGGTGCCGACCTAAGCCAACACGCCGCTGTTGAGATGCATATATGGCGCTGATCCCGAGTCTGCAAGGGCTTTCCTCAGCCGCGATGCAGCACCCGTCCCGCGCCGCCAAAAACTGCACGCAGCACCGACGCCCGTGGCGATCACCGCCGACGGCATTGCCATCTGCGCGGGCGTCCCCGTGAAAGCCCGTGCAGGCCCACCTGCCTTCAGTAATCGCGTTCGAAAAACACGCCCACCGACGAATTGCCGGTATTGTCGACGCTGCCGCGAGCGGTGATTTCCGAGGTCACGTCAAGGTTCAGGTTGATCTCGGTCCGCCCGCCGCTTTCCACAACCACGTCGGAATAGACGTTGTCGGAAATATACTTGCCCGCGCGCACCGCCGTGCCGCCATCGTCGGTCTGGCTGACGTCAAGATCATCGAGCCCGAACCCGTCCCGCAGCCGCGACAGGATACCGACGCCGCCGCGCCCGGCCAGCACCGCCACCGCATTCGCCAGTTCCAGCGCCTGCAACGCCGACAGGTTCGACAGGTCGCGCCCGAACAGAAGCTGTGCCAGCACCTCGTCCTCCGGCAGCTCCGGTTCCGAGGTAAAGCTGATATCCGGCGACGACGCCGGGCCATCGAGGATCACCCGCACGGTGATCCCGTTGGCCTCGGTTTCGGCCACGAACCGCAGCACCGGGTTGAAACTGCCGCTCAGCTGGATGCGCCCCTCATTCAGGATGAACCGCTGGTTGAGGATATCCAGCCGACCGCGCACCAGCTCGAAACCGCCCTGTGGAATGATGTTCGAGGTCGGCCCGCTCAGCCGCAGCTCTCCCGCCAGTTCCGCATCGAGCCCGCGGCCGCGCACGAAGACCTGTCCCGGCGCACGCAGCGTCAGGTCAAGCCGGGTCGAGGACGGTCCGCGCCGTGCCTCCGGCGCACCGTTTTCGCCACGCCCGGTGAGTCCGGCACGGTCCAGTGTCCGCATGACGGGCCGCGTCGCACCCAGATGGTCGATCGGCGGAATCTCCCCGATCGACGAAATCCCGGTCGACGGAACCCGGATCTCGGTCTCGTTCAGCCGCAGATCGCCGCTGATCAACAGGTTGCGCCCGATCGGTCCGCTCAGGGAAATCGCGCCGTCGACGCTTGTGTCATAAAGTTCCGGATCGCGGATCCCGAATCGGTTGAGCGTCGCCGTCAGATTGGCGTCGAAACCGCTCAGCCCCAGACGACCGTTGACATCGACCGAACCACCGACATTGCTTTGCGCCGACAGCCCGATCTGTGCCGCGCCATTGTCCAGCCGGATCTGCCCGGTGATCGGCGTCAGGATGATCCCCAACGTCGGCGCGCTGAATTCGGCACCCACCGGAGTGATCGTTCCCGACAGGCTCGACAGGCCAAGCGGCCCGGCCAGCCGCAGGTCAAGATCGGCCCGCCCGTTCAGACGGCGTGGTTCGATGAACACGTTGGCAAGCCCCAGAGGCGCCGACCCGGCGATCCCGAGATTGGCCGTGCCGCCGTTGGCCACACGCCCGTCAATGGCAAGGGTCGTGCCGCCCGGACCGTCAAGGTCGATATCGACGCCAAAGCCGTCGCTGCGCTGCGACACCGTTCCGTCGACCACCAGCGCGCCCTGGAAATCCGGCGCGATCAACCCGACATTCGCCAACCGCGCGGTGATGTCCAGATTGCTCAACGGTCCCGACACCCGTGCCGTGATCTCGGGGTTCTGCACCTCCGCCGAGATGCGGCCCAAGGCGCCGTCCTGACCGGTGGCGCTCACGTCAAACCGCGTCACGCCGCGCAGAAGCTGGTCAACCGTGGCGTTGCCGATCCCAAGCCCGGACCCCTGTCCGCTGGCGCTCACATCGAAATCGCCGCTTGCCGCATAGGTGCCGTCCACGTCGATCGACGCCTGCCCGCGCAGCGGCTGGCCCGCGAGACCCGACAATGGTGCAAGGCTGTCCGCCACCAGCGACAGCGCGAATTGCGCATCTGGCGCGCTCAGCGTCTGTGTCACCATGGCGGACCCGGTCGCTTCGAGAACGCCGGTCTCAAGCTGAATCCGCTGCACCGTCAGGCGTTCGTTCTCCTGCTGCCAGTCGAACATCACCTGCGCCACCGGGTTCGCGCCGACGGCCTGCGAGACCCGCGCATCGGCCAGCCGCAGGCGTGTTCCATCGACCCTGAGATCGCCTCCGGCCGTCACCAGCGCCCCGCTTTCGGCCTGCTGGATCGTGCCATCCCCGACCAGCTCCAGCACACCCGCCGACACCTGGGGCGAGTCCAGATCGCTCAGCCGGATCTCGGCATCCCATGTCCCGTCGGCACCACCCGTGGCGGTGATCTCCACCGCGCCGCTGTCAAGCTGCATGCCCCCCGCGAAGGGCAGGCGCACCGGCTGGTTCTGGTTCGACAGGTCCGCGGTCAGCTCGAGATTGCGCAACTGCGTGCCCGACAGCATCGCCACGCCGTCGATGACAGCCGCCCCGGCGGCCTCACCCGGATACACCCGGTCGAGATTGCTGATCGCGCCGTCAAAGCGCAGCGAGGTGTCCTCGCTGGTGATGTTGCCGGCCGCCTCGATATTTGCCGCGGGCGTCACCACCCGCGCGGTGCGGATGGTCGTGCCGGTCTCGTCGCGCCGCACGTCGATCCGCGCCGACCCGACACCGGACAGCAACCGGTCCACCACGTCCTGCCCGATCGTCAGGTCAAGCGTCGTGCCGTCGATCACGATATCGGCCATACCCGAAACCGGCGCGACGCTGCCGTCGATCTGGACGTCTACCCGCCCGGACAGGTCACGCCCGGCCAGCGCGGAAAACCGTGCGATGTCCTGTGCCACCAGCCGCAGGTCCAGAGTCAGCGGCATCGTGTCTTCCGCAGTCCAGGTCGCGGTTCCGTTCAGCCCGAAATCCTCGCCATTGGCTTCAAGCCCGGTCACCCGCACCGGCTCACCGCTCTGGTAATCGACCCGTGCCGCGCCGGACAGGTCGGTGCCGACGGCCTCGGCCAGCGCCGGATCCACCAGTGCGAGGTCCTCGGCGGCCCAGGTGACGTCGAGCCCAAGCTCGCCGTCCTCGGAAAAGCTCTGCTGGTCGATCTGCCCGCGCCCGGTGATCGTCAATACCTCCAGCGTCGCCGCCGGGTTCTCGAAATCCTCGAGCCGCGCGTCGAAGGTCAGATCGCCGTTCAACGCGGCGTCGAAGGTCACCGAAGACACCTGCGTGTCACCGCCGCCGAACGGCAGAACCACCGGTCCGCCCGCCGGATTGGCGACACGACCCTCCACATCCAGGGTTTCGGGCCATCCGCTTTCCGAAATCACCGCGCTCCCGGTCAGGGACAGGGCGTTCGCGGTCAGGGTGAAGTCGGGCAATTCGGTCCGCCCCGACGCGTCACGCACCACCCGCGCCTGCAGCCCGATATCGTCACCAAAGAACGCGCGGGTCTCTTCCGTCAAAAGCGGTGTCGGATCGCCGTCGATGTCGACACGGATGTCGAATCCGCCGGTCTCTTCCGGCGCCAGAACCTCCACCGTCCCGGTAATGCGCGGCTCGCCTTCCGTGGCGAGCGCGATGTCGGCGGTGAAGTCGTCGATCGGCCCTTCGCCGGTCACGGTCAGCGCCACGGAGGGCGCGCCGGGAATGCCCAGCAACGTCGCCGCCAGCCCGCCTTCGGCTTCCTCGGCGTTCAGGTCGACGGCCAATTGCCGCGACGACGGATCATAGCTTGCGGCCAGCTGGATCTGCGCCTGCTTGCCGTCCACGCGCTCCAAGCCAAGCTGCAGGTCGACACCGCCACCAGCCAGGGTCGCCGACCCGTTGACCGTGAACGCGGCTTCCTCGCCCAGCACCGGCGCGCCAAGCTGCACCGATTGCAGCGCGAATTCCGCGATCCGAACTTCGACCGGCAATTCCGGAATGCTGAACGGTTCGGCCTCGGCGCTGGGCACCTCCGGCCCCGCATCGGGCAGCCGCGACAACTCGACAGTCTCGGCGGTAAAGGACGTCACGTCGACGATTCCCCGAAACAGCGCCGCGCGATTCCAGTCCAGCACCACGTTCTCGGCCCGGAACCATTCGCCCTGATCGTCCGAGATCGCCAGCAGGTCGATCGACGCCTGGCTCGACAGCGCGCCCTGAAACCCCCGGATCCGCACATCGCGCCCGGCGCCCGACAGCGCGTCCTGCAACAGCCCGGCCAGGTAGCCGGGGTCCTCGTCGTCCTGCGCGAACGTGACCAGCGGCCACCAGAGAAAGATCAAGAGGGCGGCGAAAAAGCGCATTTCAGAAAGCCTGACCGATACCGATGTAGAATTGATATTCCTGCCCGGCATCATCGCCGGTCACAGGGGTTGCGACATCCACCCGGATCGGTCCGATCCCGGTATTGTAGCGCAGGCCGATCCCGGCCCCCGCATGCCAGTCGCTGTCTCCGGCAAAGCCGCTCTCCTCGGTGATGAACCCGGCATCGTAAAAGCCGACCAGCCCGATATTCTCGCGCACCGTCGCGCGCAGCTCGGCCGAGATCGCGGCAAAGCTCTGCCCGCCGGTGAATTCGCCATTGCTCGCGGTCACGCCCAGCGACTGGTACGCATGTCCCCGCACCGTGCCGCCGCCGCCCGAATAGAACAGGTAATCCGGCACCGTGTCCTCGATGTCCGGCCCCCAGACCGACCCGAGCTGCGCCCGCCCGGCCAGAACGAACCGGTCCTCGGCGCCAAGCCCCGCATAGGCTCGCGCATCCGACGTGAACCGCACCCCGCTTTCGGTGTCGTCAAGCCCCAGGAACGGCGTGCCGGTGGCCGAGATGTAGAACCCGCCCGTCGGGTTGAGCGTACTGTCGCGCGTGTCATAGGTCGCGCCGAGTGTCGCCGTCAGCAGCTGGAAGGTGCGTTCGCCGAATGCATCGTCCGTGTCGATATAGCGATAGCCCAGCCCGAACGTGCCTGTCAGTTCATCGGAAAACCGATGCGTCAGCCCCGACGAAATGCTGGCCTGGTTGCTGCTGAAACCGGGCTCGTTCAGCTGTTCGATGGTCGCGGTCAGGTAGAACTCGGTATCCGGCGTAAAGGTGGCGGGCCGCCCGTATGTCAGGTTCAGCTTGTAGTCGATTTCCTCGCCATCCATGCCGATGCCCGACACTTCGCCTTCGACCCGCAGCCGCTCCGCCCCCTGGAACAGGTTGCGATGCAGCCAGAAGGCGCTGATCTTGCCGCCATCCTGGGTCGACAGTTCGGCGCCAAAGCCGAACCGGCGCGGTTTCTGCTCGGCCACCTGCAAGGCAAGGTCCAGCGACCCGTCCGCGTTCGGGGTCTCGGCTTCGGAAATCGCCACCGAACTGAAGACCCCCGTCTGGCGCAGACGCCGCTCGGCCTGGGTGATCTCCTCGGGGTCGAACACCTCGCCCTGCGGGATGCCCGCGATTTCACGGATGCGCGTCCGGCGCACCCCCTCGTTGCCGGTCACCACGATATCGCCGAAGCGCAGGCGCGGACCCGGAGCCAGCCGCAAAACAACATCCAGCTCCTGTGCCGGATGGTCCGCCGTGATCTGCTGACTGGCCAGTTCCGCCTTGGCATGACCGGTCTCGCGCCAGCCCCGGATACCGGCCTCGGTCGCTTCGCGGATCGGGGCGGTGCCGGCGCGTGCACCGACGCGGAAGGTTTCGGGAATCTCGGTGCCTTGTGCAAGCGGCGCGATCTCGGCGCGGCCGAACTTGAACCACGGACCCGGTTCGATGTCGACGGCGATGCGCTCGATCGACGCCGGCGCATCGAAGGGCGAAATATTGGCCGCCTCGCGCCCGTCGATCGTGATCGACACCACCGGCCCGAACCGGCCATTGCCGTAAAGCGCGGAAACGATCCGTCCATAATCCGCCTGCGCCGCGGCAAGCAGCGCCTGTGGCGTGCTGTCTTCGCTGTCCAGCAAGCCGACCAGAGACATCGCCCCCCGGACCTCGCTGCGCAGGTCATCCCCCCCGCGGGACAGGTTGACGTCAAGATCCTGTGCTGCGCTTGCGACCGGGGCGACCACCAAACACACGCACAACATCCTGCGTTTCAGTTGGATCATTTCCGCTAAACCTCGTGTTTCACATTCTGACCCTAACAGGGCCTACCCGATTTGCGCAAACGGGTTCCCTGAAAACTGGTGCGCAATCGCGCCGTGTCGACAGGTTTCGCAAAAAGACGCGCATGGTATGGGGACACCATGCGCGCGAGGTGCAGAGCGTCAAAGGACCCATGACGCTCCGTCTGTCCGGCGGCGTTCAGTACCGCGCCAGTGTATATCCCCGATGCCGCAGGCAGGGCAGGGCATAGGCCCGCGCCGTGCCGCGCCGCGTCTCCACATTCATGCGGCAGGCCTTCGGCAGAGACCGCACGCTGATGTTGTTGCGCTCGAGGCACCGCCCCATGATGACGCGGTTGACCCGACCGCCCTCGATCTGCCTGACACAACCCGCCGGAAGCGCCGCGGCCCGGTCGCGATGCGGTTTGCCACGCGGAACGAGTTTCGGCGGCGAACTCTGGTGGTGGTAGACCTTTGGCTTCGGATCGTGCCGTGTCACGACCTTGCGCCGGTCGTCATCATCGTCGTCGTCCCGCGCGTTCTGGATTGCCTTGCCGATGATGAAGATCGTGGCGGCCCCGGCCAGAAGCCGCGCGATATCCTCTTCGGTGGCAGCCCGCGCAGGGGCGGCCGAGAACGCGGCGATTGCGGTTGAAGCAGCAAGGACTGCGGCAATGAATCTGCGTGACATGGTTGGGTTCCTTTCCCTGTCTGAAGCCAGCGATGGCGTGGTTCGGGGCAGGGGCATGACACCGCTGCCTGTGCCCTCCATCTCGGGCGGCCTGGGAAAGTCAGGCAATATCGCCCCCCGGTTATCCGATAGCGGCAGCCGCGTTATTGTATTTCCGCGATCTTCGCCGCAGTTTGACGCCATGAAACACATTGTCCCCCTTCTGGTCTGCGCCGTGCTGGCCTTGCCCGCCACGGCGCAGGCCGCGTGTTACGCCGATTACAAGGCGAAACAGGATTCGCCGCTGCGCCTGCATTACGGCGTGGCCGAGATCTCCGAGCCCTGCACCCCCGCATCCGCACGGCAGCAATTGCAGACGCGGCTTGAACAGGCTGGCTGGACGCTGCTCAATGTGGTGTCGGTCTTCGACGAAACAGGGCTTGCCGAAAGGAAAGACAGTGCCGGACCAAACTTCCTCCGCTACTGACGCGCGCCGCTCCGGCACCCGGATCGTCGTCATCGGCATCAGCGCGATTGTCGCCCTGCTTCTGCTGGCCGGTGTCTTTCTTGTGGTCACGCTGCCCGACGCCAACGCCTTCAACGCCCGGGTCGAACGTATTTTTGTCGAAAACGACAACCTGACCTCGCTGGCCGAGGTCAAGCTGCTCGAGATCCTCGCCCAGTCCGGAACCGCCTTTTCCGACACGCTGGCGGGCTACCGCACGACAATCTTCGTTCTGCTGGTCTTCGCCACCGCCATGTTGATCGCGGCCTTGGTGTTTCTGGTGATGCTGGTCCTGCTGAACCGCCGCATGGCCCAGATCGAACGGTCTGGCATCCAGGTCAACTCCCTGATCGTCAGCCGCGAGGAAAACACCGTCTACCTGAACACGATGGGGTTCAGGCTGACCGATGCGATGATGGAGACCATTGCGATTCTCGCCGAGGCCCGTCTTGACGACGAATTGCTGTCCGGTGCCCAGATCGAGGCGATCATTTCCGGCCGGCTCGAAAGCGATTGCGACGAGGCCGCAGGGGCCACCCGCATCAAGCGCCTGCGCGACGGGTTGGGCAACCAGCTGGTCAGCGAATTGCTGATCAAGAACATTGCCCGCCGGGGATACATGCTTGCCATCGACAAGGACGTGATCGAGGTGCTGTGACCCAACCGGATGTCGCGATGTGCAATCCGTTCCGGGATCGCGGAAATCCCGGAATGTGAGGGCCATTCGGAATCTGCCAAATCTCCGGACCATCCGGGCAGATGATCCGCAGACTCGCCGTCACGCCCGGGAGACCTTTCCGAAGCGTACGGTTGACCCGCATCCGTACGGATCAGCCGTACGCCTCGCGGGGTGCATCCGTACGGGTCTGCGGTGCACCGGACTGACGTGAGGGGGAGCCAGGCCAAAACCACAACATCTGGACAAAAGACGCGGCGATGCCATAGCCAATCGTACGTTTCAGCCCCGCAGCCGTACGAACCGGACGGTTCACTCAGCGATAGACCAGCTGTTCCGCAATCTGCCCGTGCAATTCCGCCCCGGCGCCCAGCACGCCCGCGGTCTGCGGAATCCGGTTGTTGAATCGCAGCGGATATCCATGCCGGTCAGTCACGGTCGCCCCGGCCTCTGACAGGATCAGCGCCCCTGCGGCGATATCCCATTCCCAACTTGGTCGCAGCGTCAACATCGCATCATAGCGCCCTTGTGCCACCAGGCACAGCCGATAGGCGAGCGAGGGGCGATGCGACCGGGCAAAGCCGGGCACGGCATCGCGCCAGTGAATGGGGTCCATGTTCGGCTTGGTGGCCAGAACCCGAGCATCGTCAATTTCCAATACATCAGAAACACTTAGCTGTTCCCCGTTGCAAAACGCACCTTGCGTGATGCTCGAGGAATAGAGCAAATCCATTTCCGGAAGGTAAACGACTCCCGCCGAGACAACGCCGTTTTCGACCATCGCCAGCGAATGCGCCCAGGTTGTTTCGCCGGCGATGAAACTGCGCGTCCCGTCGATCGGATCGACGATGAAAAGCCGGTTCTTGTCCAGACGGTCCGGCGTGTCGCGCGTCTCTTCGCTGAGCCAGCCATACTCCGGCCGCGCCGCCTTGAGCATATCGCGCAACGCCAGGTCCACCGCGTAATCCGCCTGCGTCACCGGCCCCGCATCATCCGGTTTATGCTCTACATTCAAGCCCTTGGCCTTGTGATGCAGGGCAATCTCGCCCGCCTGTCGCGCGGCGTCGATCAGAAGGTCAAGATCACTCTCCGGCAAGCGTCAGCCCTTCAACCAGAAGCGATGGCACAACCCGGCTCAGCCATGGGCGGGCATCATTGGCAGGCCTAATTTTCTTCAACATTTCAATAAGGTTACCCGCAATCGTCACGCCACTGACCGGATAGGCCACTTCGCCGTTCTCGACCCAGAAACCCGCCGCCCCCCGCGAATAATCGCCGGTGTTCGGGTTGATCGTCGACCCGATCATCGACGTCACCACAAGCCCGGTTCCCATCTCAGCGATCAACCCGGCGCGGTCCGTAACCCCCTGAGTCAGAACCACATTCGATACGCTGGGCGATGGCCCGCCCGTGGTGCCGCGCGATGCGTTGCCGGTCGGATCAAGCCCCAGCTTGCGCGCCGTCGCGAGATCAAGCGTCCAGCCCGTCAACACTCCGTCGCGGACGATGTCGCGCTTCTGTGTCGCCAGACCTTCGGCATCGAAGGGACGCGATCCGCCGACCCGCACGCGATGCGGGTCTTCGGTCAGGCTAAGTCCCTGAGGCAGAACCTCTTTTCCCAGCAGGTCCAGTGCCCAGGAAGACCGCCGCGCAATCGAGGCGCCGTTGATCGCCATCAACAGGTGCCCGATCAGCGACGACGAAATCCGTTCGTCGAACAGCACGGGGTAGGCCCCCGTCTTGGGTTTGCGCGGGTTCATCCGCTCGACCGTGCGCTCGGCCGCGGTTTTGCCAATATCCTGTGCCGAGCGCAGATCGGTTTGGAAAATCCGCTGATCCCCGTCGTAATCCCGTTCCATTCCGGTGCCTGTCCCGGCGATGGCGACACAGGACACGGACCGCGAAGACCGTTGATATCCCCCGGAAAATCCGTTGCTTGCCGCCAAGTGGATGGCCTGCGACCCATAGCCCGCCGACGCCGCCGAAACCTGCGTGATGCCGTCTACCGCCAATGCCGCGCTTTCGGCATTGCGCGCGTCCTGCTCCAGGTCCGCAGGTGACGGCTCGGGTGTTGGATCATACATCTCCAGCCACTCGGATGCGCGGTTCGTGGCAAGCTGATCCGGGTCTGCCAAGCCCACATATGGGTCTTCCGGCGCCTCCCGCGCCATCGCGACTGCACGGTCCGCCATGATGGCAAGGCTCTCCTCCCGCACGTCCGAGGATGACACGTTCGCCACGCGCTGGCCGACAAACACCCGCAGTCCGATGTCGGTGGATTCCGACCGTTCGGCCTGTTCCAGAACACCGCCCCGCACGTCGATCGACATGGAATTTCCCTGAACTGCCAGCACATCGGCGGCATCCGCCCCGGCGGCCTTGGCGCGCTGCAACAGGCGTTGCGTCAGGTCATCAAGCGTGTCTGTCATGGGAACTCCGGTGCGTGGTTGGTGCCGCAGAGAGGTAGAGCGGCAGGCGTACCACCGCAACCCTGCTAGCGGTCGACAGGGGCAACCACACCCACAATCGGCCCCAGCCAGCGCCCGAAATCGGATCGGTTCAGCTGCGGGGCATGCAACCGCGACACGCTGCCATCCAGGAAAAGCGCCTGCGGCAGCCCGAGATCGTCGCGGAAAATGCGCCCGAATTCATGAAACGTGACCGGTTGATCCGAGATCACGAACACCACGCGCCTGCCATCCCCTGACGTGCCGACCCCATTGCGAATATGGCGCGATGTGCTGTCGGGCAAAAAACGTGGGTGTAACTCTCCGTCAATGACAAGCATCGGTCCCGACTGCGTGGCATACCGGCAATCGGGCCGCGCGGCCTCGTAAGCCAGCGTTTCGATCACATCGGCACGGCCTTTGCCGATGCAGAACACGCCGTTGGGCAAGAGCCCGAAATTGCCCGGCCCGGCGTTCGGGATCACGCGCATGATTTCCTGGCCGTCTTCGATGTAATGTCCCACCGGCGCACGGTCGTCGTGGTACATCCCGCCATTCATGGCAAAGGCCAGGGTCTTGCCCTCAGCGGTCAATGCCCCGTCAATCTTGGAGAATTGCCCGTATTTGTCGCCCGACGGCGTATCGAGGAACAATCGGAGGTCGTCCACACGCGGATCGACTTCGCACGCGGTATAGGCCAGCCCGTCAAAGCTGCGTTCTTCGCAGACCACCTGTGCCTGCGCCGACACGGCCGGCAAGGCGACCAGACCCAGCGCGGCCAGTGCGATCCTAGCTCTCGATATCACGACGCACATCGTCCTGTTCGAACATGCGGCGGGTGTCGTCCATCCGGTCGAACGTATCGTCCAGCTTGAACCGCAGCTCGGGCGAGAATTTCAACGTGAGGTTCTTGGACACGGCGCGGCGCAATTCGCCGCGATTGCGGTTGAGCAACTCCAGGACATCTTCCTGACCCTTGCCACCCAGCGGCACGACATAGGCGGTCGCCATGCGCAGGTCGGGCGTGGTGCGCACTTCGCCCACGGTGATGGAGTATCGGTTCAGGTCGGGATCGTGAATATCCCCACGCGCCAGCACATCCGCCAACGTCCGGCGGATCAATTCGCCCACGCGCAGCTGTCGCTGGCTTGGGCCTTCAGAGCTTTGAGATCGGTTTTTTGCCATATTCCGCACATAAGCGGTCTGGCGGCCTTTGCCAAGCAGAGGGTCAGCCGCTATTCAGGCGAAAATCCACTTGCGGAGAATGCCATGAGCGAAGAGATCGGGGTCGTCGTCACCGGAGTGTCCGGGCGGATGGGGCAGATGCTGGTGGCAGAGATTGCCAAACATCCAAGGATGCACCTCGCCGGGGCTGTCGAACGCGAAGGCCATGATTGGGTCGGCCGGGATGTTGGTTCAGCGATGGGGGGCGCGCCAGTGGGCGTGATCGTGGCGGATGACCCGCTTGATTGCTTCGCCCGCGCACAAGCGGTGATCGACTTCACCGCACCTGCCGCAACCGTCGCCTTTGCCGAACTGGCAGCACAGGCGCGGGCCGTGCATGTCATTGGCACCACGGGTCTGTCCGAGGATGACCTGACCAAGATCAAGGCCGCCGCACGCCATGCCGTCGTGGTGCGCGCGGGCAACATGAGCCTTGGTGTCAACCTGCTCACCATGCTGACCCGCAAGGTCGCCGCAGCGCTCGATGAAGACTACGACATCGAAGTGATCGAATATCACCACAACCAGAAGGTCGATGCGCCCTCTGGCACCGCCCTGATGCTGGGCGAGGCCGCTGCCGAAGGGCGCGGCGTCGATCTGCGCGATGTGTCGGATCGGGGGCGGGATGGCATCACGGGCGCACGCAAGCGTGGCGATATCGGCTTCAGTGCCATTCGTGGCGGCGATATCGTAGGCGAACATGACGTGCTGTTTGCCGCGGCAGGCGAACGTATCATCCTGCGCCATGTCGCCAGCGACCGCGCGCTCTTTGCCCGCGGCGCGCTCAAGGCAGCGCTCTGGGGACAGGACAAGGCACCGGGCGAATACGACATGCTCGATGTTCTTGGGCTGTCCGACGGCTGATCCGGGGACGGGCGGTGTTTGATCCAATCCTGCATATGTCGCGTATCTTTGACAATGGATATGACCGGAGGATCAGATGTCGAACCGTGTTGCCCTCGTCGCCGCGCTCATCGCTGGTTTCGCGCTGCCGCAAGCCGCCGCTGCCGAGCTGAAGCGAATCGACAGTAAAGCGGAATTCGTCCAGCTGGTGCAGGGCAAGACCCTGTCACGGCCCTTGGTCAGCCTCATGGTGTTTCCGGATGGGCAGATCTCGGGCCGAGGCGTGACATGGGATGTCACCGGGTCATGGACATGGCGAGACGGGTTCTTCTGCCGTGAACTGAACTGGGGTGGTGATGATCTGGGCTACAATTGCCAGGAAGTCCGCGCCAGTGACCGCGAGGTGCGGTTCACCGCCGATCAGGGCGCGGGCGATTCCGCGGATTTCCGTTTGCGTTGAGTATCTGGCCGATCAGAAGTCGATCGCGAGACCGCCCTTTTCCCAGTCGCCATAGCGTACAGGCTCTAGCCCGTCACGGCCGCCCAATTCCTTGGGCAATGGCTGTTGGGCAGCCGCCTTCTTGCGGCGCTCTTCGGCTTCGGCCAAGGCGCGCTGGGCGGCAGGGGGCAGGTCGTTGGGTATCTCAGAACTCATCGCGGTCTTCCATATCTCTTGCCTTTGATATACGCGCGTTCCGGTCCGGGACAACCCCGGCCCGTTACAGGATTTCTTTTTGCCCGCACCCGCTTCACCCCGCCTTGTCGCCCTTGACGGGCTCAGCCAGATCATCGGCGAAGGCCGCATGCTGTCGGACGTGATCAGCGATCCGGTCTGGCAAGACCTGACACCGCCTGAACGCGCCACCGCGCAACGGCTTGTCTCCGAAACGCTGCGCTATCTCGGGCGGGCGGATCATGTGCTGACCCCAAACCTTCAACGCCAACCGCCGCTTCGGGTGATGAATCTGCTGCGCATGGCCACGGTCGAGCTGATGACTGGCGGTGCCGCGCATGGCGTGGTGAACGAGGCGGTGAAACTTGCCGGACGCAACAAGAAAACCGCTCCGATGAAGGGTCTGGTCAACGCGGTTCTGCGCAAGATCACCGCCTTGGACGCGTCCGCATGGGAGCAGGCACCTGATACGATGTTGCCGAAATGGCTCCGCCCAAAGCTGGCGAAGGCCTGGAGCAAACCGGTCGTGGCGCGGATCGAACGCGCCCATGCCGTGCCGCCGCCTGTCGATCTGTCGGTCAAATCCGATGCGGCGGGTTGGGCCGAGAAACTCGACGGGGCGCTGCTTTCCACCGGGTCTGTCCGTCTGTCGGCACGCGGGCAGCTTTCCGCATTGCCGGGGTTCGACAGCGGCGACTGGTGGGTGCAGGACGCGGCAGCGGCCTTGCCTGTCCAACTGCTTGGCGATGTGTCGGGCAAACGCGTGCTCGACATCTGCGCCGCGCCCGGTGGCAAGACGATGCAGCTTGCCGCAAAAGGCGCCGATGTCACCGCGCTGGATATTTCCGAGGCGCGGATGACGCGGCTGAGGGAAAACCTGGCCCGAACCGGGCTGCCCGCGAAGACGGTCGTCGCCGATGCTCTGAGCTACGACGAGGGCCCGTTTGATGCGATCCTGCTGGATGCCCCCTGTTCGGCCACCGGCACGATCCGGCGGCATCCCGACCTGCCATATGTCAAGACGCCGACCGGCATCGACGACCTGGTGAAACTGCAACGCGCGATGCTGACCCGTGCGGTGCAACTCCTTTCGCCGTCCGGGACGCTGGTTTATTGCACCTGCAGCCTGCTGCGCGAAGAGGGCGAGGACCAGATCAAGTGGCTGCTGTCGCAAGGCGACGATCTTGACCTGCAAACGCCCGGCGCCGCTGGCCTTGATCCGGATTGGATCAGCCCCGAAGGCGGCGTGCGGCTGCGCCCCGATTACTGGTCTGACATCGGCGGGATGGACGGGTTTTACATGGCGGTGTTGCAACGCAAGGGCCCCCTGGCGCCTGCCTGACAATTGCGCCGTGACTCGACGCGATCACGAAGGTATGATGTCGGCATAAGAACGCTTGTGCAAACGCAAGCCAGAGGCAGAGCTGATGTTCCGACTGGACGCCGTAACGCGGGCGCAGACCCGGATATTGAACCGTGTGCATGCACGGCTTTCTACGCGCGTCAAACCTGCAACCGCCTTTGTCGGAACCCCAGAGCCACGCACCGTCGGGCAATATGCCCGTGGTCGGCAGTTGACCGCCGGCAACCTTTTGTTCGCCGGTCACCTGGTCGAGGCTCCGGGCGCCATCCTGTGGGACATCACGCCGCCAGATGACGCGTTCCTTGAAGAGATCCACGGGTTTGTCTGGCTCGACGACATGGCGAGCGTCGGTGACCCGGCGGCGCGCAAGGTCGCGCAATCCTGGCTGTTCGAATGGATTGACCGGTACGGCAACGGCAGCGGTCCGGGCTGGACGCCAGAGCTGGCCGGGCGACGGGTGATGCGCTGGTTGCACCATGCCATCTTCGTTCTGGGCGGCTGTACACCAGAGCAGTCGCGTGCCTTCTTCCGGTCAATCGCGCAGCAGACCATCTTTCTCAACCGCCGCTGGAATTCTTCGCCGCCGGGCCTGCCCCGGTTCGAGGCGCTGACGGGGCTGATCTCTGCGGGCCTGTCCCTGCAAGGGATGGAGTCGCAGGCCGATCCCGCAGTCAAGGCGCTGGGACAGGAATGTGTGCGCCAGATCTCCGATGCGGGGGGCATCCCGACGCGCAATCCCGAGGAATTGCTTGAGGTCTGCACGCTTCTGATCTGGGCGCGCGATGCGCTGCACGATGTCGAACGGGCTCCGGATCGGGCGCATGTTCAGGCCATTTCGAAGATCATCCCGACGCTTCGCGCCCTGCGGCATGCCGATGGCGGGCTGGCGCGGTTCCACGGCGGTGGACGTGGCGCCGAGGGACGGCTGGACCTGGCGCTGGCGGCGGCCGGGATCAAGGCGCATGCGGCCCAGGATCTTGCCATGGGCTATGCCCGCCTGTCTGCTGGACGCACCACGATGATCATCGACGCGGCTGCCCCGCCGAACGGCCCGGCGAGCTTCAACGCGCATGCTTCGACCCTGGCGTTCGAACTCACCTCCGGTCGACGGCCCCTGATCGTCAATTGCGGATCGGGCGCGACTTTCGGCGAAGACTGGCGCCGGGCCGGGCGAGCAACGCCGTCGCATTCGACCCTGTGCCTGGATGGCTATTCGAGTTCGCGGCTGGGTGCGACGTCGCGCCGGGGGCCGATCGAACGGGAATTGCTCGACGATGTGCCCAAGGGGGTACCGGTGGAAATGTCCCGCGTGACCGATGGCGTCCGGTTCGAGGGCGGCCATGACGGCTACATCAGGACCCACGGGCTGACGCATGCGCGTATCCTGGAACTCACCTTCGACGGCCGGGGGATCGTCGGTGAGGATCTTCTGGTCGCGCTCGACAACGCCAATGAAGCGCGTTTTGACCAGAAGATCGAGCAAAGCCGCTTGTCGGGCGTGCCGTTCGACATCCGGTTCCATCTTCACCCCGAGGTCGATGCGGCCATCGACATGAATGGCGCGGCGGTATCGATGGCGCTGCGCAGTGGGGAAATCTGGGTTTTCCGCTTTGACGGGTTTTGCGAACTTGCGCTTGAGCCGTCGGTTTATCTTGAAAAAGGCCGTCTTCGGCCGCGCGCGACGAAACAGATCGTTTTAACTGGCCGCGCGATGGAGTATGCGACCCGCGTTCGCTGGTCTCTGGCGAAGGCTCAGGACACCGCCATCGCGGTGCGGGACCTTGTTCAGGACGACGCAACGCTGCTGAACTGAACATCTGGGACCTATCGCTGCCATGACCAACCTTGCCCCTCTTCGCCGTGCGCTTTTGTCTGTCTCGGACAAGACCGGACTTGTCGATCTCGCCAAGGCGCTTGATGCGCGGGGCGTGGAACTGCTGTCCACCGGCGGATCGGCCAAGACCCTGCGTGACGCCGGTATCCCGGTCCGGGACGTGGCCGAGGTGACCGGCTTTCCGGAAATGATGGATGGCCGGGTCAAGACGCTGCACCCGATGGTGCATGGCGGTTTGCTGGCCCTGCGCGACAATGACGATCACGTGGCGGCGATGTTCGAGCATGACATCAAGGCAATCGACCTGCTGGTGGTCAACCTCTACCCGTTCGAGGAAACCGTCGCCAAGGGTGCCGATTATGACACCTGCATTGAAAACATCGACATCGGTGGCCCTGCGATGATTCGCGCCGCAGCCAAGAACCATGCCTTTGTGAGCACGGTTGTGGATGTCGAGGATTACGACGCGCTGCTGGCCGAACTGGACGAGAATGACGGCCAGACCACGCTGGCCTTTCGGCAGCGTCTGGCTCAGATCGCCTATGCCCGCACCGGGGCGTATGACGCAGCGGTGAGCACCTGGATGGCCGGCGCCATCGGCGAACAGACTCCGCGCCGTCGGGTCTTTGCCGGAACGCTGGCGCAACCCCTGCGGTATGGCGAAAACCCGCACCAGACGGCGGCTTTCTACACCGACGGCTCCAACCGTCCGGGCATCGCCATGGCCGAGCAGGTGCAGGGCAAGGACCTCAGCTACAACAACATCAACGACACAGATGCGGCCTTCGAACTGGTGTCGGAATTCCTGCCGCGCCACGGCTTTGCCTGTGCCATCATCAAACACGCCAACCCCTGCGGCGTGGCGACGGGCCGGACCCTGAAAGAGGCGTATCAGAAGGCCTTCGACTGTGACCGCACTTCGGCTTTCGGCGGAATCGTCGCGCTGAACTCGACGCTGGACGGAGAAACCGCCGAGGCGATTGCCGAGATCTTTACCGAGGTCGTCATCGCCCCCGGCGCGCATCAGGACGCCAAGGATGTCTTTGCGCGCAAGAAAAACCTGCGTCTTCTGATGGCCCCCGGCCTGGCGAATACGAAGGCGCCCGGCACGGTCTGGAAGCAGGTCTCCGGGGGCCTTCTGGTGCAGGACCGCGACAACGGACGTCTTGAGGTCGAGGACCTCGAGGTCGTGACCAAGATTGCCCCCACCGACGACCAAATGAAGGATCTGCTGTTCGCCTGGACGGTGGCGAAACACGTCAAGTCCAACGCCATCGTCTATGTCAAGGATGGCGCGACGGTGGGTGTCGGCGCCGGGCAGATGAGCCGCCTTGATTCCGCGTTGATCGCGGCCAGGAAGGCCGAACGCATGGCCGAGGCGCTTGGCCTGCCGGAACCGCTCACCAAGGGCAGTGCCGTGGCGTCGGATGCGTTTTTCCCCTTTGCCGACGGCCTGATGGAGGCCGCCGCTGCGGGTGCCTCCTGCGTGATCCAGCCGGGTGGGTCGATGCGCGATGACGAGGTGATCAAGGCCGCCGATGAGGCAGGGCTTGCGATGGTTCTCACCGGGATGCGCCATTTCCGGCACTGAATTTGACCATCCGGCAAAATTCCGGAGCAGGGCAAGGGAGACAACATGCGTCTGGTGGCCATCGTCGCAGCAGCGGTGTTTGTGATCGATCAGCTCACCAAGTGGTGGGTCGTGCACGTGATGGAGCTTGCCCGCGTTGGTGCGATCGACGTTTTCCCGCCTTACCTGAACTTTCGCATGGCGTGGAACACCGGCATCAATTTCGGGCTGCTGTCGGGGCACGCGGACTGGACACGCTGGATACTGATCTCGGTCGCTCTGGGGATCGTGCTCTTCGTGCTTGTCTGGATGCGCCGCGATCCGCCGGGGCGCACCGGGCTTGTCTTCGCGGGGTTGTTGATCGGAGGCGCTCTGGGCAACGTGGTGGACCGTCTGCTTTATGGCGCGGTCGCGGACTTTCTGAACATGTCCTGTTGCGGCATCGACAACCCGTATGCGTTCAACGTGGCCGATATCTCGGTATTTTTCGGGGCCATCGGGCTGGCGTTGTTTTCCTCGGGCAAAAACGCCTCGTGACGGGCGCGGCCGGATGCGTTAAAGCAGGTGTGAGGCGAATACGGAGGCGGGCAGACCCAATGATGCCGCGCGCACTTTTGATACTGGCACTGATGGCGCTGACCGCATGCGGGACGCGTCAGGATACGGTCGATCGTGACACAAACCTGCGCCAATTGCGCAATCCGTCGGGCACGCCCGAGGAATTCGCGATCGTGCCGCCAAAGCCGCTCGAGGTTCCGGAAACCCTTGCGCAATTGCCTCAACCGACACCCGGCGGGGAAAACCGCACGGACCAGACTCCGCTGAAGGACGCTGTCGCGGCTCTGGGCGGCGCGCCGTCGCGGCTCGACCCGCAGCCGGGTATCGGCGCGGGTGACCAGGCGCTGGTCGCGCAGGTGTCGCGTTTCGGCCGTCAGCCGGACATCCGCGAGGATCTGGCCGTGGCCGATCAGGCGTTCCGGGAACGCCGGTCGCTCTTCAACTGGCGGCTTGTCCCCGAGGATACCTACAACCGCATCTACCGGCCGCAGACGCTTGATCCCTATGCCTCGCTCGAGGCGGCGCGCCGGGCCGGGGCGCTGACCCCGTCCGCACCGCCGGAATAGCCGTTTCCGGGATATCTTCGCCCATTTTACCCAAGGGCCGCTCACGAAACTGTTGAGCGGCTTGAACTTGGGGTGGCGCATCGTACCTTACCTCAAAAGCAAGGAGATTTGCCGATGCATCGTCTCATGGCTCTGGTCGGGGTTTGCGTGATTGCTGCCACGTCCCTCAGCGCCGATACAATCGAAGACAAGGTCACCACATTCCAGCTTGATAACGGCATGGATGTTGTGGTCATCGAAGATCACCGCGCGCCCGCCGCGGTGCACATGCTGTGGTACCGGGCCGGGTCCGCCGATGAAACGCCGGGTGTGTCCGGCGTCGCGCATTTCCTGGAACACCTGCTGTTCAAGGGGACCGAAAAGCTTGAACCCGGCGAGTTCAGCGAGATCGTCAAGGCCAATGGTGGCACCGACAACGCCTTTACCAGCTTCGATTACACCGGCTATTTCCAGCGTGTCGCGGCAGACCGGCTCGGCCTGATGATGGAGATGGAAGCGGACCGGATGAAGAACATCCAGCTGGACCGCGAAGATATTCTGACCGAACGCGATGTGATCATCGAGGAACGCAACCAGCGGGTCGAGAATGATCCCGGTGCCCTGTTCCGCGAACAGCGCATGGCGGCGCAGTACCTCAACCATCCCTACGGCACACCGATCATCGGGTGGCGGCACGAGATGGTGGACCTCGATCTCGACGACGCGATGGCGTATTACGAACAGTTCTACTCGCCCAACAACGCGGTGCTCGTAGTCGCGGGTGACGTCATGCCGGACGAGGTTCTGGCGCTTGCACAGCAGCATTACGGACCGATTCCCCGCAACGAGGCCTTGCCGGAGCGCGAACGCCCGTCCGAACCGCCGCAGATGGCCGAACGTCGGCTGTCGTTCGAGGATCCGCGCGTGGCCCAGCCCTACGTGATGCGGACCTACCTGGCACCGGAGCGCGATTCCGGAGACCAGCGGGCCGCGGCTGCGCTGACCCTGCTGGCCGAAGTTCTGGGCGGATCGCAGACATCCGTTCTGCCGCAGAAGCTTCAGTTCGAAGAAAAGCGCGCCGTGTATGCGGGGGCGTTCTACAGCGGCCTGTCGCTTGATGACACGACCTTCGGGATCGTGAACGTGCCGGCCGAGGGCGTCAGCCTGGAAGAGGCCGAGGCGGACATGGACCGCATCGTCGCTGAATTTCTTGAAAACGGCGTCGATCCCGAACAGCTCGACCGGATCAAGTTCCAGTTGCGTGCGTCGCAGGTCTACGAGCTGGACAGCTCCAATTCGCTGGCCCGTCGCTATGGCGCGGCCCTGACATCGGGGCTGACGGTCGAGGATGTGCATGCGTGGCCGGAGATCCTGCAATCCATCACACCGGAAGAGATCATCGCCGCTGCGGAAGAGGTGTTTGACCGGGACAATGCCGTGACAGGGTTCCTGCGTACGGCGGAAGAGGTGACACAATGAAGTTTCTTGGTGCCCTGGCCGCTTTCATGATGCTGGCAGCGGTTCCGCTGCGGGCGGAAATCGACATCACCGAAGTCACCAGCCCCGGTGGCATCGACGCCTGGCTGGTCGAAGAAGAGTCGATCCCTTTCGTCGCACTGGAGTTGCGCTTCAAGGGCGGGGCGTCGCTTGACGCGCCGGGCAAGCGCGGCGCGACGAACCTGATGGTCGGGCTTCTCGAAGAAGGCGCAGGCGACCTGGAGTCGCGCGAATTCGCCGAACGCGCCGAGGCGCTGGCGGCAAGTTTTGAGTTCGATGTGGGCGATGACGCGGTGTCGATCTCGGCCCGGTTCCTGACCGAAAACCAGGACGAGGCGCTGGCGCTGCTGCGCGACGCGATCACCCAACCGCGCTTCGATCAGACCGCCATCGACCGGGTGAAGGCGCAGATCGTGTCCTCGATCCGGTCCGACGCACAGGACCCCGACAGCATCGTTGGCGAGCAATTCGACCAGATGGTGTTCGGCGACCATCCCTACGGATCTTCGATCGAAGGCACCGAGGAAAGCCTGGCCGCGTTGACCCGCGAGGACCTTCTTGCGGCCCATCAGGGGGCGTTGGCCCGCGACCGGGTGCATGTCGGTGCCGCGGGCGACATTTCGGCGGAAGAACTGGCCGAGGTGTTGGACAAGCTGCTGGCCGATCTGCCCGAGACCGGTGCGCCGCAGCCTGCGGATGTGGATGTCGAGACCGAAGCGGGCGTGACCGTCGTGCCTTTCGACGTGCCGCAATCGGTGGCGATCTTCGGACACGAAGGCATCGCGCGCGACGATCCGGATTTCTTTGCCGCCTATGTGCTGAACGAAATCCTGGGCGGTGGCGGGTTTGAGGCGCGGCTGATGGAAGAGGTGCGTGAAAAGCGCGGCCTGACCTATGGCGTCTACAGCTATCTTGTGCCCAAGGATCACGCGGAGCTTTACCTGGGCCGCGTATCGAGCGCCAATGACCGGATCGCAGAGGCGATCGACGTGATCCGCGACGAGTGGGCGAAGATGGCCGAAAATGGCGTGACCCAGGAAGAACTGGACAGCGCCAAGACCTACCTGACCGGGGCGTATCCGTTGCGCTTTGATGGGAACGGGCCAATCGCGAACATCCTCGTCGGCATGCAGATGGATGATTTGCCGGTGGACTACGTGAACACGCGCAACGACAAGATCGAGGCGATCACGCTGGAAGACATCAAGCGCGTCGCGGCCCGAATTCTCAAACCCGAGGCGCTGCGCTTTGTCGTGGTGGGTCAGCCGGAAGGGTTGGAGTCCTAAAGTTTCCACTGTCGGAAAAAGCAAGGCCGTGCTGACGATCCAGCACGGCCTTTGTCGGTTCGGTGACTGTCTGAGAGTATGTCACCGACACTCTTTTCGAAGCCAAGGTCCGTCTAGTTCAACAGGCCCGCATGACGCAGGCCGTTGTCGATCAGGTCGCGGGTCGGCTGCGACACCGGGAACAGCGGCGGGCGCATGTCCTCGTTGCACAGGCCAAGGCGGCTCATCGCGTATTTCGCGCCGCAGAGGCCGGGTTCGACAAAGATGCTGTGATGGAGCGGCATCAGGCGATCCTGCAATTCCAGCGCGGTCATGTAATCTCCGGCCAAGGTGGCCTCCTGCATCTGCGCGCACAATGCCGGGGCGACATTTGCGGTGACCGAGATCATGCCCACACCGCCTTGCGCGTTGAAGCCGTGTGCGGTGGCGTCTTCGCCCGAAAGCTGCACGAATTCCTTGCCGCAGGTCCGGCGCTGCGCACAGACGCGGGCGAGGTCGCCGGTGGCGTCCTTGACGCCGATGATGCGCGGCAGCTTGGCCAGTTCACCCATCGTGAGCGGCAGCATGTCGACAACCGACCGACCGGGAATGTTGTAGATTATGATCGGCAGGTCGCAGGCATCGTGCAGCATGGTGAAGTGCCGGATCAGCCCGTCCTGCGTCGGCTTGTTGTAATAGGGCGTCACCACAAGACCCGCCTGCGCACCGGCCTTCTCGGCGTGCTGGAGAAAGCGGATGGCTTCGTCGGTATTGTTCGATCCGGCCCCGGCGATCACCGGGATGCGGCCAGCGGCGGCTTCGACCACGAAGGAGACAACCTCCTCGTGTTCGGTATGGGTCAGGGTCGGACTTTCGCCCGTGGTGCCAACCGGGACCAGCCCGTGGCTTCCCTGATCCACATGCCAGTCGACCAACTGTTTGAGCGTGTCAAAATCCACTGCACCGTTCTTGAACGGTGTGACCAGTGCAGGCATCGACCCTTTGAACATCGTCACGCTCCTTTGGTTGTCGGCAGACTTGCCGTTGCGCCCGTGTCGCGAATGTGAGTTGAACACCACACGGCACGAGTTATCCTTTTGACGTGCGGTCTATCCTGTTTCAGTGGGGAAAATGCAAGTCATGTTTCGGCGTATCGCGATCCTGACGATGGTTCTGCTTGGCCTGCCTATGGCTGTGCTGGCGCAAGGCGGGGACCGGCCGCTCGAACGTGCGATGGACCTCATGCGGCAAGGCAACTGGGCCGCTGCCCAGATCGAGGCGCGGGGAGACGGGCAGGCGGCGCTGGACGTGATCCTGTGGCATTACCTGCGGGCCGGCCAGGGATCACCGCGCGAGGTTCAGGATTTTCTGACGCGCAATCCGGATTGGCCGGGCCTTCCTTACCTTCGTGAAAAGAGCGAAGCCGCGATGACCTCGGCCTCGGCGGAAGACATCCGCGCCTTCTATGCCGATCACGTTCCAGAAACCGGGGCGGGGGCGCTGTCGCTGGCGCGTGCGTTCCTGACGGCGGATGATCGCGAAGCGGCGAATGCGGTGGTCCTGCAAGCGTGGCAGACCCTGAGCCTGACGGCCGAAGAACAGGCGGCTTTCCTCGAGACCTATGGCGAGGTGTTGCGGCCGCACCATTCTGCGCGGTTGGACGCGATGCTTTGGCGTGGATATGCACAGAACGCCCGCGCCATGCTGCCCCTCGTGGATGAAGGCTGGCAGGCCCTGGCCCAGGCGCGCATGGCGCTGCGATCCGACGCACCCGGTGTCGACGTGCTGATCGAGGCGGTTCCGGGAAACCTCGGGGCCGATGCCGGGCTTGCCTACGAGCGGTTTGCCTGGCGCGCCCGCCGCAACCGGACTGACGACGCGATCGAACTGCTTCTGGCGCGGTCGACTTCGCCCGGGTCTCTGGGTCGGCCCGATATCTGGGCGCGGCAACGCGACGACCTAGTGCGGCAACTGATGCGGGCGGGGCAACACCATGTGGCCTACGACATCGCCTCGTCGCATCACCTTGACGAAGGGTCCGCCTTTGCCGATCTGGAATGGTTGTCGGGATACCTGTCGCTGCGGTTCCTGGAGGAACCAGAGCGCGCCGCAGGTCATTTCCGGGCCTTGCGCGGCGGCGTGGAAACACCGATTTCGCTGGGCCGCGCCGGGTATTGGCTGGGCCGCGCGCAAGAGGCTGCGGGCAATTCCGACGCCGCGGCGCAGGCCTATGCGTTCGGCGGCCAGTACCAGACGACGTTCTATGGATTGCTGGCCGCCGAGGCCGGGGACATTCCGCCCGATCCGCGTCTTGCGGGGGACGAGTCGTTTCCGGATTGGCGCGATGCGCCGTTCACGCGGTCGTCGGTCTTTACCGCGGCGATCCTGTTGCTGGATGCCGAAGAGCCGGTGCTGGCCGAACGGTTCCTGACACACTTGGCGGAATCGCTGGACCGGACGCAGATCGGGCAGATGGGCCAGATGCTCGATCATCTGAGGCTGCCGCATGTGCAGGTGATGCTGGGCAAGCGCGCGGCCCAATATGGCCACGAAGTTCATGCGCCCTACTACGCGCTGCACCCGCTGGCCGAGGTAGCGCATCCTGTCCCGACCGAGCTTGTGCTCGCCATCGCGCGGCGGGAATCCGAGTTCGACCCCCGGGTCGTGTCGCCCGTCGGTGCACGTGGCCTGATGCAGGTGATGCCTCGGACCGCGCAAGAGGTCGCCGGATGGCTGAACGTGGAGTATTCCGAAACCCGGCTGCTTGGCGATCCGGTCTATAACGCCGTGCTGGGAGCGGCCTATCTGGAACGGCTGGCGGCACAGTTCAACGGCAACCCGGTGATGATCGCGGCGGGTTACAACGCCGGACCCAGCAGGCCGGCACGCTGGATGGAGGAACGCGGCGATCCCCGGCAAGGCGAGATGGATGTCATCGACTGGATCGAGCACATCCCCTTCACCGAAACCCGGAATTACGTGATGCGTGTCGCCGAAAGCCTGCCGATCTACCGCGCGCGTTTGGGGCGCAATCCGCACCCGGTGCCGTTTTCGCAAGAGCTTGTCGGCTCAACCCTTCTGCCGCTGCCGCCAGAGGGTGAATAGGCCCGCGCCGACGATCAGGCCTGCACCGATCACCACGTTGGACCGGATGCTTTCTCCGAAGATCACGATGCCAAGGCTCGCAGCAAATGGCAGTTGCAGATAGGCAAAGGGCTGCACCGCGCTGGCTTCGGCCACATCGTAGCATTTGATCAGCAGGTAGTGTCCGGTGGCCCCCGTGACGCAAAGCATGGCCATCATGGCCCAGTCGAGCGGTATCATCGGTTCCCAGAACCAGATGCCGATCGCCGTCATGAAGGCCGCGCCAACCGTGCCGGTCCAGAAAAAACTGGTCGCGGCGCTGTCCTTGCGAGCGGCGTAGCGAGTGAGTAGGCCATAAAGCGCGAACATGAAGGCGGCGATGGTCGGGATGATGGCGAGCGGAGAGAACACGCCGAAGCCGGGTTGCAGGATGACCAGAATGCCGATGAAGCCCACGCCGATCGCGGTCCAGCGGCGCCAGCCCACCTGTTCGCCCAGGATCGGACCCGACAAAGCCGCGATGAGCAACGGGTAGCAGGCGAAGATCGCGTGGCTTTCGACAAGGCCCAGATAGGTGAAACCAAGCACCATGACGCAGATCTCGGCCGCCAGAAGAAGCCCGCGAAAGCCTTGCAGCCACGGTTGCGTGGTGGCGGCTGCGGCGCGCAGGCCCCCGGCGCGGCGGCTGGCGACGAACATGACGAAGGCGGCAAAGAACCAGTAGCGGATCATCACGACCATCAACACGTTGTATGCGCTGGCCAGGTGTTGTGACAGCCCGTCCTGAAGGGCGAAAACGAACGTGGTCGCCACCATGAGCCAGATGCCCAGGCGGTTGTTGGTCTCGGTCATGTCAGACGTCTTTCCGGGCGAGGGTCATGTGGCGTTTACGGCCAAAGCCGGGAACGCGGGTGGTGATGAGGCCCGCCGCATCCAGCGCGCGGCGCACGTGGCCTGCAGCGCTATAGGTGGCGGCGGTGCCGTTCGGGGCTGTCTTCTGCCCAACGAGGGCCAGGAGGTCCGGCTCCCACAGCTCGGGGTTCTTGGCGGGCGAAAAGCCGTCGAGGAACCACGCATCCACCGGTTGCGACAGCCCGTGCAGCGTCTTGCGCGCATCGCCCTCGACAAGGGTGAAGCGCAGGTCGGGCAGGGCGATCCGGCGGGCGCCGTCGGCCCAGAACGGAGCAAGCTCGTCGGCGATGGGTTTGAGCTCCGGGAAGGCCTGTTGCGCGCGGATCATGTCGTTGGCATTCATGGGGAACGCTTCGAAACTTGTGAAATGCAGCGTGCCCGTCTGCCCGCTGGACCGCCAGAGGTCGAGCGCCGCCAAGAGGTTCAGCCCGGTGCCGAAGCCCAGCTCTGCGATGTGGAACCCGTCCCTGAACCGTGCGGGCAGGTCGTTGCCCGCCAGAAACACGTGGCGCGTTTCGGCCAGCCCGTTGTCGAGCGAAAAATAGGGATCGTCGAACCGGCGGGAGACGGGAACGTCCCCGTCGCGCCAGTCGAGCGGTTCCGTCTGGAGTTCCATGATGACATACCTTAGCGACGGCGGCGACCTTGGCGAGGAGTAACCGGAATGGCAATGCCCGAAATCGCACCCGACATCACCGTGCGCGGAGCCGGAATTTTCGGCCTCAGCATCGCGTGGGTCCTGACCCGACGTGGCGCGCGGGTTCAGGTGGTCGATCCCCATGGCGCGGGGTCCGGGTCCAGCGGAGGGCTCGTGGGCGCTCTGGCGCCGCATGTGCCGGAAAACTGGAATGACAAGAAAGCGTTTCAGCTCGACAGCCTGCTGATGGCCGAAGCCTTCTGGACGGATGTGCAGGCGGCGGGGGGCGGTGATCCGGGTTATGCGCGGACCGGGCGGTTGCAGCCGATTGCCGATGATCACGGCTTGGCCTTGGCACTGGCACGGACCAAGGGCGCAAGAGACCTGTGGCAGGGGCACGCGGTGTGGGAGGTGATCCGCGCCAAGGAGGCCGGGGATTTCGCTCCGTACTCGCCAAGCGGTTACCTGATCCGCGATACGCTGACGGCGCGCATGCATCCGCGCCAGGCATGCGCGGCTTTGGTCGCCGCTTTGCAGGCAAAGGGTGTCGAGGTTGTTCCAGAAGCCCCGGATCGCGGCTCAGTGATCTGGGCCACGGGCTGGCGCGGGTTGCTGGAGGTGTCCGAGCAGGTCGGCAAATCCATCGGGGCCGGGATCAAGGGACAATCGGCGGCGCTGGCCCATGACGCAGGGCCGGTGCCGCAGGTGTTTGTCGACGGGTTGCACATCATCCCCCATGCCAATGGCACGGTTGCCATCGGATCGACCAGCGAACGGGAATTCGACACGCCTGACGGGCTGGACGGGCAGTGCGATGACCTGATCGCCCGGGCTGTTGCCGCGATGCCGGTTCTGGCGGAGGCGTCGGTGGTGGACCGCTGGGCCGGGGTGCGCCCCCGTGCCCGGTCCCGTGCGCCGATGCTGGGCGCGTGGCCGGGCCGCGACGGACATTTCATCGCCAATGGCGGGTTCAAGATCGGCTTTGGCATGGCGCCCAAGGTGGCCGAGGTCATGGCGGATCTCGTGCTGGACGGGAACGACGGCATCCCCGAGGGCTTTCGCGTCGAGGCGTCTATGTAGCGTCGATCGACCTGGCGATTTCGGCGACACCCGGGTCGATGCGTGCCTGCTGGATCGAACTGTAGGCAAGCCGGTAGAAATTGCGCGGCGGGGTCCGGTCGGCAAAGAACGCGGTGCCCGGTTCGATAAGCACGCTCGAGGCGCGCAGCCTTTGGGCGAGATCCTCGCAATCGACATGTTCGGGCGCGCGCATCCAGAAGCTCGATCCGCCATGGGTGCCTTTGCCGGCGAGGCTGAGACCGTGCTTGCCGATCGCGTGTTCCATGATCACGCGCCGGTCATGCAGGGCTTTGCCGATTCTGCGGATCAGGCTGTCGTAATGCCCGAGACTGAGGAAATAGGCTGTGGTGCGCTGGGTCAGACCCGGAGGGTGGCGCAGGACGGATGCCCTGAGCGCGCGCGCCTCACGGATGAAGGGCGCGGACCCCACGAGGTAGCCAAGGCGCAGACCAGGGAAGAGCGATTTGGAAAAGCTGCCTACGTAGATCACCCGTCCATCTGCATCGAGACTCTTGAGGGCCGGCATCGGTGGCTTCAGGTAGGCCAGCTCGAATTCGTAATCGTCTTCGACAATGAGCGCGTTCAAGTCCCGCGCGCGATCCAGCAACGCCTGCCGCCGTGCCAAGGGCATGGTGTGAGAGGTGGGGCATTGATGGCTGGGTGTCGTGAAGATCACGTCGGTGGTTTCGGGAATATCGCCGGGGGGCAAGCCGTCTTCGTCGACGTCGACGGCGCTCAGATGGCAGCGAGACCGCGTAAGGACATCACGCAGCGCCGGGTAGCAGGGGTTTTCGATCACGGCCTTGCGCCGTTGGGTCAGCAGAACCTGCGATGTCATCCAGAGCGCATTCTGCGCGCCCATGGTGATCAGGACTTCCTCGGGGTTGGCCGTGATGCCCCGCCGGGGCAGGGTATGCCGCAGAAGGAATTCCACCAGCTGAGGATCATCCTGGTCGTAGTAATCGCGCGTCAGCGCGGCGAAATCCCGCGCGCCCAGGGCCTGCAACGCGCATTGCCGCCAATTGGCATGGTCGAAAAGCTGCGGATCGGTCTGGCCATAGAGAAACGGATAGCGATACTGCGCCCAATCCGTCGGTTTGACCAATGTCGCGCCACCGGTAAATCTTTGCCCCAGCGCCCGTGTCCAATCGACCGCGTCTTCGCGCTGGGCGGATTTTTCGAAGCGGGGGGGCTCTGGCGCGTCGGGGGACACAAAATACCCGGAACGGCCTTTCGAGCTGAGAAAGTCGTTTGCAAGCAGTTCGGTATAGGCCAGCGTCACGGTGATCCGGCTGACCCCGAGATGCTGCGCCAGGCTTCGGGTCGAGGGCAGCTTTTCACCGCGCCGGAACCGTCCCGACAGGATGCCCTCGGCCACCATCTGCTGGATTCGCGATTGCAACGTGCCCTTGGTGTCGGGCTTGAGAAAGAAGGTTTCGACCGGAATTGCCATCGGGTGAGCCTAGGCTGGACTTATGCGCTTGGCAATCTGGTCTTACCTGCGCCAAGCCGCTTCGAAGCGGCTTGGTTGAAGGTCTTTCGAAAGACCTTTGGAACGCGATTTCGAAATCGCGTTTAGAAAGCGGTTTCGAAACCGCTTGCGCCCCTACTCGGACCAGCGCACGCCAGTCAGGTCCGTCGCCTGGGTCGGAGCGTTCTGCCAAAGCCCCTCGATCCGCGCATCCGCCACGGTGGGGAACGCCAGCTGGAACAGGTAGCCGTTGACGTAATCATCTGCGATCATCTTCTGGGCCTGTGCGATGAGATCGGATCGCGCCGCCGGATCGCTGGTCTCTCCCAGCGTGGACATCAGGTCCTGGAACTCCGGATTGTCATACTGGAAATAATAATCCGGACGCGCATAGATTCCGATGTCGAAGGGTTCGGTATGGCTGACGATGGTCAGGCCGAAATCCTTGCCGCGGAACACTTCCTCGAGCCACTGGGCCCATTCGAGATTGGTGATCTCGGTCTCGATACCCACGGCGCGCAGCTGCGCCGCGATGATCTCGCCGCCGCGCCGGGCATAGGAGGGCGGGGGCAGCTTGAGCGTCGTGGTGAAGCCGTCGGCAAAACCGGCCTCGGCCAGCAGCGCTCTGGCGGTTTCGACATCATGGGCGGATTGCCCGGTCAGATCGACGTAATCGGGATTGTGCGGTGCGAAATGTGTGCCGATCGGGGTGCCAAGACCGAACATCGCGCCGTCGATGATCGTCTGGCGGTCGATGGCATGGGACACGGCCTGACGCACCAGCAAATTGTCGAAGGGCGGTTGCTTGTTGTTCATCGCAAGGATCGTTTCGCCCTCGGTCGATCCGACAAGCACCTGGAAGCGCGGATCGGCTTCGAACTGGGGCAGGTTTTCCGGCGCCGGGAAACCCGCGAAGGCGTCGATATCCTGTGCCATCATGGCGGCGAAGGCGGCGGTGGGATCGGAGATGAACTTGAAAGTGGCGCCTTCGAGCGCGGGCGCGTCACCCCAATAATCGGGATTGCGGGCAAGCTCGATCCGGTCGCCCTGCACCCATTCCTCGAAGGTGAAAGGGCCGGTGCCAATCGGCGTCTGCTTGATGCCCTCGATGCTTTCGGGTGCCACGATCACCGCGTCGCCCCAGGCCATGTTGAAGAGGAAATTGCCATCGGGCGCGGAAAGTTGCACCTCGACCGTGGTCGGGTCGAGGACCGTCACCTCTTCGATGCCTTCGAAAAGCGCCTTCTGCGCGTTCGCGCTGTCTTCGGCGCGGGCGCGGTCGAGGCTGAACTTGACGTCTTCGGCGTCCATCGTGGTGCCGTCATGAAAGGTCACGCCATCGCGCAGGGTGAAGGTGTAGGTGGTGCCGTCTTCGCTGATGTCCCAGCTTTCGGCGAGGCCGGCCACAACCGAGCCATCCGACATGAAGCGCGTCAGGCCTTCGAACACGTTGGCATAGAGCACCGAGTCGATTGCGCCCGCGGCGGCACTGGTCGGATCGAGATGTGGCGGTTCAAGTTGCAGCGCGATGGTGAGGTCGGTTTGCTGCGCCAGTGCAGGCGTCGTCAGCAGCGCGGCCAAGGCGGCCCCGCGAAGAAAATGAGCGGTCATGGTATCCCTCCAGTTGTCGGAAGGAGTGTCAGGGCAAAACCCGCCGTGATCAAGTCTCTGCTTTTCGGTCGCGGGATGCGCGTTTGACTCGGGTCGGAGCGAGGAGCATTGCCCAAGGTGCGTGAGCACATGACGAACATCGTCCAATCCCTCGCGCGGTCCGGGATATTTATGAACCAGAGAAGCCTAGGGCAGCAGCAAGGTTTCGAGCGCGCGGCCCATGACCTTGGCGCTGTCGAGCATGTCGGTGATGCCGATCCATTCATCCGGTTTATGCGCAAGTTCCAGCACACCGGGTCCGTAGGCGATGCAGTTTTTCAGCTTGCCGATCCGGTCGATATGTTTCTGGTCGTAGCTGCCGGGTGACGCCACATAGGTCGGGTCATGGCCCAGCACATCGCGGATGGCGTCATGCACGGTGGTGACGATGGCCGCGGTCTTGTCGGTCATCGACGGGATCACGCGGTTGATCTCGCGGATTTCGTAGTCGAAGTTTTCACGCCGCGCCTTGAGGTCTTCGAGCAGGTCGATCACCTCTTGCCGGACCGCGTCGATGGGTTCTTCCATCAGGAAGCGGCGGTCGATGACGATGCGGCAGCTGTCGGGCACGCAATGGGCGGGCAGGCCGGTATAGTCGGTGGCCTGCTCGTGCTGGCCGCCATGCACCGAGTTGATGTTCATGGTCGATTGGCGCGCGCCTTCGGGGACCACGGGCATCTCGGTCCAACGCGACGCCATGGCGGGAAACAGCGAATCCTCGAAGGCTTGCAGCACGGCACCCATGTGGCGGACCGCGCAATCGCCGAGAAAGGGCATGGAGCCATGGGCGATCTCGCCTTTGGTTTCGATCTCGGCCCACCAGCCACCGCGATGACCCAGGCAGATGCGGTCCTTGTTCAGCGGTTCCGGGATGATCACGTGCTGCACGCGGTCAGGCGCGAACCAGCCCTGTTCGGCCAGATGGGCGACACCGCCATAACCGCCGGATTCTTCGTCTGCGGTGCCGCTGATCTCGATGGCGCCGGCATAGTCCGGATGCTGGGCGATGAACGCTTCGGCGGCGATGATCGAGGCGGCGAGGCCGCCTTTCATGTCACAGGCGCCGCGCCCGTAGATCCTGTCACCTTCCACCGCGGCCTTGAACGGATCGCGGGTCCACCCATGGCCGACCTCGACCACATCGGTATGCGCGTTGAAATGAACGCAGGGACCGGGGCGGGCGCCGTCGTGGCGGGCCACCAGGTTCCAACGGGGATAGCGGTCGCTGTCGCCGGGGGCGCCTTCGGCCCGGACCCAGGTGGTCTCGAAACCCGATCGGGTCAGCCGCGCATCCAGCAGGTCGCAGATCGCGGCATAGTTTTCGCCCGGCGGATTCAGCGTCGGGATGCGGATCAGTTCCTGCGTCAGTCCGATCAGATCATCGCGCGCGTCATCAATCCGTTGGAAGAGCCCGTCGCCCATGAGTCACCTCGTGTTTTCGGCCCAGTGTCGCGGCGTGCGGCAGGGTTTGCAAGGCTCAGCGCCACGATAGCGGCGGCAGTTTTCCGACCGGGACCGGGCCCAGCAGCACTGTGCCCCGCTCAAGACCCAGGGTCACATCGAGACTGTCCCGCGTTCCGTTGAACATGGCGAGCATGGAGAGCATTTCGGCCAGGAGATCGACCATTTCGGCAGGCAGGTCGCCGTTTTGCCGGGCAGCCTCAAGACCCTCGCGCCAGTTGTCCGCCGCGATATCGATTTCGCCGGTGGCGCGCCCCTGGTCATCGAATGTTGCAGCGCCCGTCACCTGGAACGTCACGGGCCCGTAGCTGATCTCGGACCGGGTCAGGTCCACCGAGCGAAGGCGGGGCGTCGGGTCGGCCAGGCCGTCGAGTGTCAGCGGGTCCTCGAACGTGACGTTCATCTGAGCGCGCAGGGAGCCGAGCGAGTCGGGGCCGATATCGGCGGACACCCGCGGTGTCGTTGCGGCGATGCTGCCGACCGATACCGCCAGACGGTAGCTGGACTGCGACAGGTCGATTCTTTGCAGGGCTGCGTTGACCTCGGCCATTGCGACCGCTTGGTCGGGGCCGGTGATGTTGAGAACCGCCGCTTCGACATTGCTGCGCACCAGCGCATCGTCGTCATGGATGACGCTGGCGCGCAGGCCGTCCGACGTCACCGTGGTCTCGCCAGCAGGGGTTGTGATCGTCTGGGTATCCGGCCATGCCACGATCACATGACCCTGCCGGTAGCTCAGGCCAAGCACCTGGAAAAATGGCGCGCGCCACCCGAGCGATCCGTCGGGCGAAATCAGGACCGGCTCGGTGATCGTCAGATCGGTCCGGTTCGGAAATCCGCGCACGGTCAGGTCGGCATAATCGGCCTGCCAGCCCTTGGCGCGCTGGTCAGCAAACCAGGCCGCGGTCTCGGTGCGCATGGCGTGCGCGGCATAGAACCACCATCCGCCATAGGCCAGCGCCGCCACGATGATCACAACCAGCAAACGTTTCACCGCGCCCCCCTTTTTTCTGCCGCGCCTTTGGTGTTTACCGCGCCCATGACAACAGGACCAGCAGCATGACACTTTGGGTGTTCGGATACGGATCGCTTTTGTGGAACCCGGGCTTTACCCCGGTCGAGACCGCGCATGCGCGGCTGGAAGGCTATGCGCGCAGTTTCTGCATGCGGTCGATCCATCACCGGGGCACCGATGACAAGCCCGGCCTCGTGCTGGCCCTTGATGCGCAGCTCGGAAGCACCTGCGACGGCTTGGCGATGCTGATGCAAGAAGCCGAACTGGACGCCACCATGGCGTATCTGCGCGAACGGGAACTGGTGTCGTCGGCCTATCTGGAAAAGACGCTGCCGCTGAGACTTGCCGATGGGCGCGACGTCACGGCGGTGACCTATGTGATCGACCCGGAACATGTGCAATATTGCGGTTCGCTGGAACTTGAGGAACAGGCGCAGATCATCGCAACGGCCATCGGCGGGCGCGGACCGAACAGCGAATACCTGTTCAATACCGCGGCACATCTGTCGGAACTGGGCATTCCGGATGCGGAACTCGACTGGCTCTGTGCCCGTGTGCGCAGCTTGATCGCTTAACGGCTTGGCGATTGGCGGCGAACCGCCTAGTGTGCCTGCGAAGAAAAAGAAACGCGTCAGGAACTGTCCGAATGGATCAGCCGGACATCGAGGCCGAGCCACATTTCTCCCAGCCTGTTCGACAGGTGCTGATGATGCTGCTTGTCCTGGGCCTTACGGGGTTCGGGGGATTTCTGGCGTTGCCGCGGGTCTTGCCCGTGTTCGAGGCGAACCCCTATCTCAATGGGTTCATTGGCTTTGTGTTCGTGATCGGGGTGCTGGCCTGTTTCTGGCAGGTCTGGCAGCTGATCCAGTCCGTCCGCTGGATCGAGCAATTCGCCCAGGAGCGCGAGCGCGGCGTCCAGAGCAAGGCCCCGCTTCTGCTGGCCCCGTTGGCCACGCTCTTGAAATCGCGTGGCCGTCGCATGCAGATCAACACGGCCTCGACCCGGTCGATCCTTGATTCCGTTGCGACGCGGATCGACGAAGCGCGCGAGATCACGCGGTATATCGTCAATTTGCTGATTTTTCTCGGCCTTCTGGGCACGTTCTACGGTCTGGCCACCACGGTCCCGGCGCTTGTCGATACGATCCGCGGCTTGGCGCCCGAAGACGGCGAAAGCGGCGTCGAGGTGTTCGCCCGGCTCATGGACGGGATGGACAACCAGCTGTCTGGCATGGGGGTCGCCTTTGCGTCTTCCCTGCTGGGGCTGGCCGGGTCGCTGGTGGTTGGATTGCTCGAACTGTTCGCCGGGCACGGGCAGAACCGGTTCTACCGCGAGCTTGAGGAATGGCTGAGCTCGATCACCAAGCTGGGTTTTGCCAGTGGCGAGGCCGATGGCGGCGGCGACATGGGGATGACCGGTGTCGTGCTGGATCAGCTTGTCGAGCAGATGGAGGCGATGCAGCTTCTGTTCGCGCGATCCGAAGAGGGCCGGTCCGAGGTGGAATACCGGCTTGGTCAGCTGAGCGACTCGCTCGAGCGGATGACCGAACGCATGGAGGCCACAGCCCCGAGTGCCACCGCCTTTGCGCGCATTGCCGACAGCCAGGATCGCCTGATCGACGTGCTGACGCAGAAGTCCGAGAATGAGGGCCTGGATGCGGAAAGCCGCATGCGGCTGAGGTCGATCGACGTTCAGATGCTGCGCATCCTCGAAGAGGTGGCGGCGGGGCGTCAGGAAACCATGGCCGAGTTGCGAACCGATCTGTCCACGATCGGACGCGCGCTGGAGCGCATGGCCCGCAGCGCTGGCCGCCCCAGCGACAAGAAGGGCGAGGGCTAGGCCATGGCTCTGTCGCGGCGCACCGGATCCCGGTTCCAGGCCTCGATCTGGCCCGGGTTCGTGGATGCAATGACCGGACTTCTGCTGGTGCTGATGTTCGTTCTGACCATCTTCATGGTGGTGCAGGCGGTGCTGCGCGATACCATCACCGGGCAGGAAAACGAACTCAACTCGCTGTCCTCCGAGATCGCCGAACTGGCCCGTGCGCTGGGGCTCGAGCAGCAGCGCTCCACATCGCTGACCAACCAGCTCGGCGCGCTGAATGCGACGCTGGAAGACACCCAGGCGCGGCTGACCGAACAGGAGGCGATCATCGAGTCGCTGTCGGCCACGCGCGACCGGCAGGCGGCTGCGCTCGACGCGGCGGATGCGCGGATCGCGTCTTTCGAGGAACAGGTGGCGGGCCTCTTGGCCGAACGCGATACCGCGCGGGATCGGGCGGACACACTGCTTTCGGAACGCGATACCGCGCGGGTCCAGGTCGCGGATCTGGAGGCGGCTCAAGAGCGGTTGATGTCGGAGCAGGATGCGCTGAACCTGGCGCTTGCAACGGCCCGCAGCGAAGTCGACGAACAGGCCGAAGCGGCGCGCTTGGCAGCGGCACGGCGCGAGGCGCTCGAGGCACTGGTTGCCGATCTGCGCGCCGATAACGCCGAGGCGACGGAGCAGGTCAGTTCGCTGACCGCACAGGTCGATACGCTCGAAACGGAACTGAGCGAAGAGGAAGCCGCCAAGCTCGCCGAAGCCGCGGCGGCCGAGGCCTTGCGCGAACGTTTGGAAAACGCGGATGCCGAGCTGACCGCGATGACCATGGCGCTCGAAGAGCAGCGTGCGCGGGCGGAGGAAACGCTGACCTTGCTGGCTGCGGCGCGTGACGCCGAGGACGATCTGAACGCACGGCTGGCGGCGGCTTTGCTTGAAGGCGAAGAAACAGCGTCGGCCTTGCAGGCGCGGCTGGATGCACAGGCCGACCGGATCGAAGGGCTGCAGTCCGAACTCGATGGGGCAGCGGTCGATCAATCCACATTGTCGTCGCTGGAGGCGCAATTGTCCGCCGCCTTGAGCCGCGTTTCCGAGGCCGATGCGCTGGAAGCGCGGCTAGAAGACTTGCGCGCCGAGAACGCCAACCTTTCCGCCGACCTGACCGAATCCGAACAGACCACCGCCGAGATGCAGGCGTCGTTAGAGGCGCTGCGTCAGGCTTTGGCCGAGGCTCAGGCAGACGCGGCGGCGCGGACCGAGACCGAGCAGACCCTGGAGCAACGACTGGCCGCAGCCCTGGCGCAGCAAAACTCGACCGAAGCGACGCTGGACGAGACGCGCGACCAGCTTGCGGCCGCATTGGCAGCGCAGGTGGCGGCAGAGACCGCCCTCCAGGACCGCCTGTCCGATGCGGAGCAACGGCGTGTTCTGCTTGAGCAGGCGCGGGAGAGGTTGGAAGAGGAGACACAACGTGCCAGCGAGGCGCAGCAGCAGACGGAACTGCTGAACCAGCAGGTTGGCGCGCTGCGCAGACAATTGTCATCCTTGCAGGGGCTTCTGGACGAAGCCGCAGCAAAGGATGTGGAAGCGCAGATCCAGTTGGAGAGCCTGGGCAGCGAGTTGAACTCCGCGCTGGCGCGGGTTGCGTCAGAGGAACGGCGGCGGCGGCAGCTTGAGGAGGCCGAACGCCAACGGCTCGAGGAAGAGCGGCAGCGCCTGGAGGAGGAAAGGCAACGGCTGGCCGGTCAAAACCAGGATCTCGAACGTTATCGGTCCGAGTTCTTTGGCCGCCTGCGGGAAGTCCTGGGCAACCGGGAAGGCGTGCGCATCGAAGGGGACCGGTTCGTGTTTTCGTCCGAGGTGCTCTTCCCGCCTGCCGAGGCCGGGCTGTCGCCGGGAGGCCGCGCGCAGATCGCCAACGTTGCGGAAATCCTGCGCGATGTGGCCGAGGACATTCCCGCCGGGATCAACTGGATCATCCGCGTCGACGGGCATACCGACAACCTGCCGCTTTCGGGCCAGGGGGTCTATGCCGACAACTGGGAACTGTCGCAGGCGCGGGCGCTTTCGGTGGTGCGCTACATGATCGAAGAGCTGGAGATCCCGCCGCAGCGGCTCTCGGCCAACGGGTTCGGAGAATACCAGCCGGTGAACACCGCTGACACAGCCGAAGCCCGGGCACAGAACCGGCGGATCGAGTTGAAGCTGACCGAGCAGTAAGCGCTATTCGACGGTGACATCCGCATGGCGCACCGCGACGATCACGTCACCCCGGATCATCCGCGCATAGCCGCGATAGGCGCCCTTGGGCCAACCCTCGCCGGGCGCACGACGCCCGTAGGCACGCATCAACTGGGCCTGATCGACATCAAGACGCGCGGTGTGTTCGAAAATCATCCCATCGGGGCCGAACATCTCGAAGTCGATCCGGTCGTATCTGTTGCCATGAAAGGCGTGGGCGTAGAGAACCAGCGCATCCGCCGGTGACAGGGTCGTTCGACGCGCCGCGCCGGATTGAACCGCGTCCAGTTCCGGCACGCCATCCGACACACCGACGGTGAAGAGACCGGCATCGGTGTATTTCGGCGTATCGACCCAGAGGGTTTGCAGCGGTGTGCTGCAGGCATTGTCCTGTCCCGGTGCGAAGGGGTCCACAAGTGCGTCGCCCTGCGTGATGGTCAGGTGAAGATGCGGGTAATTGGTCAGACCGCTCAGCCCGACCTCCCCGAGGAGTTGCCCCTTGAGCACGCGTTGCCCCGGTGTCACGCGGACCGAGCCAAGCTTCATGTGGCAGTAGACCGACTGGTAGCCGTTGCCGTGGTCGATCCGCACCGCGTTGCCGCATTCCTGACCGTGCAGATCCGTGCCGGGCACATAGGGCTGATCGGGGCGGGAGTTGCGGATGGCTTGAACCCGTCCGGCGGCGGCGGCGATCACGCGCACGCCCTGGTCCATCTGGTCAAAGTCGATAAGGGCAAAGTCCGTGCCACTATGGCCGTCGCGCGTTTTCAGGCCGCAGTGGTAATCCGAAAACGCGTCGGTCGGATCGACATCCGGGTAGTCTTCGATCACGCAGGTTTCGCCCAGTACGCAATCAAGCGGCATGCCCAGAAAAGAAACGTCCGCCACAACAGGTGTGGCGGACGCGAGGATCAGTGCAAGGGCGCGGCGAATCACTCCGCCGTCAGAAGAGGGGGTTTCTTGCTCGACAGGCGCGGATTATCCGGCCCCGCGGTTTCGAGCAGGAGTTTGCCATCCTGCATCGAGACCCGGACGACGCCACCCTTGGCAAGCTTGCCGAACAAGAGTTCTTCCGCGAGCGGTTTCTTGATCTCTTCCTGGATGACCCGGCCCAGCGGCCGCGCGCCCATCTTGTCGTCATAGCCCTTTTCGGCCAGCCATTCGGCGGCAGGCTGGGTCAGTTCGATGGTCACGTTGCGATCCATCAGCTGAGCCTCAAGCTGAAGCACGAACTTTTCGACCACTTGCAGGATCACCGACTTCGGCAGCGGCGCGAAGGAAATAACCGCGTCCAGACGGTTGCGGAATTCCGGCGTGAACGTGCGTTCGATGGCCGCCGTATCCTCGCCCTCGCGACGGTCACGACCAAAGCCGATGGCCGCTTTCGCCTGTTCGGTCGCCCCGGCATTCGAGGTCATGATCAGCACCACGTTGCGGAAGCTGACGGTGCGTCCGTTGTGATCGGTGAGCGCGCCGTGATCCATCACCTGCAACAGGATATTGTAGACATCCGGGTGCGCCTTTTCGATCTCGTCGAGCAAGAGCACGCAATGCGGGTGCTGATCCACGCCATCGGTCAGCTGACCGCCCTGGTCGAACCCGACATAACCCGGAGGTGCACCGATCAGACGGCTGACCGCGTGTTTCTCCATGTATTCGGACATGTCGAAGCGGAGCAGTTCCACACCCAGCGTATCCGCCAGCTGTTTCGCCACCTCGGTCTTGCCGACGCCGGTCGGACCCGCGAACAGGTAGTTGCCGATCGGCTTTTCGGGTTCCCGCAGGCCGGCCCGCGACAGCTTGATCGCCGAGGACAAGGCGTCGATCGCCGCGTCCTGACCGAAGACCACGCGCTTCAGGCTGCCTTCGAGATCCTTGAGCACCTCCGCATCGTCCTTGGAGACGTTCTTCGGCGGGATGCGAGCAATCTTGGCGACCACGGCTTCGATCTCTTTCGCGCCAAGCGATTTGCGGCGCTTGGATTCAGCGACCAGATGCTGTGCCGCACCGGCTTCGTCGATCACGTCGATGGCCTTGTCGGGCAGCTTGCGGTCATTGATGTACCGCGCCGACAGTTCCACCGCCGTCTTGATCGCATCAGCCGTGTATTTCACGCTGTGATGCTGTTCGAAGTAGGGCTTCAGACCCTTGAGGATCTTGATCGTGTCTTCCACCGACGGCTCGTTCACGTCGATCTTCTGGAACCGGCGCGACAGCGCGCGATCCTTCTCGAAGTGCTGGCGGAATTCCTTGTAGGTGGTCGATCCCATCGTGCGAAGCTTGCCCCCCTGAAGCGCGGGCTTCAGCAGGTTGGATGCATCCATTGCGCCGCCCGAGGTGGCACCGGCACCGATCACGGTGTGAATCTCGTCGATGAACAACACGGCGTCGGGGTGTTCCTCGAGTTCGTTCACCACCGCCTTCAGCCGCTCTTCGAAATCACCGCGATAGCGGGTTCCGGCCAGAAGCGCGCCCATATCGAGCGAGAAGATCGTCGTGTTCTTGAGCACATCCGGCGTTTCACCGGACACGATCTTGCGCGCCAGGCCCTCGGCAATTGCGGTCTTGCCCACGCCGGGATCCCCCACGAGGAGCGGGTTGTTCTTGCGGCGGCGGCACAGCACCTGGATGCAGCGCTCGACCTCGGAATCGCGGCCGATGAGCGGGTCGATATCGCCTTCGCGCGATTTGGCGTTCAGGTCGACACAGTACTTGGCCAGCGCCGATTCCTTCTGTTCGCCTTGCGGTTCCTGCGCCTGCGATTCTTCCTCGTGGTCGGTGGACCCGCTGACCGGGCGGCTTTCGCCATAGGCGGGATTCTTCGCGACCCCGTGTGCAATGAAGTTGACCGCGTCGTAGCGAGTCATGTCCTGGTCCTGAAGGAAATAGGCCGCGTTGCTTTCGCGTTCGGCAAAGATCGCGACCAGAACGTTGGCCCCGGTCACTTCGCTGCGGCCCGAGCTTTGGACATGAATCGCGGCGCGCTGGATCACCCGCTGGAACGCGGCTGTCGGCACCGCTTCGGAGCCTTCGATGTCCGTGACGAGGTTGGACAGGTCGTCGTCGATATAGTCGACCAGCGTGGTGCGCAGTTCTTCGGTATCGACAGAACATGCCTTCATCACGCGCACGGCGTCCGGTTCATCGATCAACGCCAGAAGAAGATGCTCCAGCGTTGCGAATTCGTGTGATCGGGAATTGGCCACCGCCAATGCCGAGTGGATGGCCTGCTCAAGGGTATTCGAGAATGAAGGCACGGTTGAGTGCTCCTTCTTTTTGCGTTGCGCCGCAGGGTACGGAACAACTGTCATCTTAGTATTAAAGTTTGGTCGTTAACGACGAAGCTTCAAGTTTTTTCTTGCTCTTGACAGGTCACATCCGTCCGATTGGTCGCAAGTTCTTGTGAATTTGCCTCAGAAGCGATCCTTGCGGGCGCGAATTTCGGCAAAGACATCAACCGGCTGTGCGCCGATCATGTCGAGATGGGCCTGTATGGCGGGGTCAGTGGCGCGCAGGAAGGGGTTGGTCGCCACTTCTTCGGAGAGTTTGCTGGGAACCGTCGGTTCATTGCTGTCACGAGCAGAATTTATGCGTTTGATGCGGGCTTTCAAGGCGTCATTGTCAGGATCGACGGTGATCGCGAATTTCGCGTTGGCCTGGGTGTACTCATGGCCCGAGCAGATCAGCGTCTCGGGATCGAGCGCGGCAAGTTTCTGCAAGCTCTCCCACATCTGTTCCGCACTGCCTTCAAACAGGCGGCCGCAACCCAGTGCCATCAGGCTGTCGGCGGTGAAGGCATAGCCGGAATCCGGCACGACGAAGGCGATGTGTCCAACCGTGTGGCCCGACACGTCAAGCACCTCGACCCGTTCACCGCCGAATTCGAACGCGTCGCCATCGCCGACCTCGCGGTTGAGCGATGGCAGCCGGTGCCGGTCTGCGCGGGCTCCCGTGACCTTGGCGTCGTGCTTGTGCAAGAGATCGTCGACGCCGCCGATATGGTCGTGGTGATGATGCGTCAGCCAGATGTCGGTCAAGGACCATCCCCGGCTGGACAATTCGCTCAGGATCGGTGCGGCCTCGGGCACGTCGATACAGGCCGTGTCGCCGCTGTCGCTGTCATGCAGGAGAAAGGTGTAATTATCGGACAGGGCCGGGATCGTGACAAGTTCAAGGGGCATGGCGTTTCTTTCCGTGGTCGTTACATTCAAATCAACTTAGGCCAAAACAACCGGAGGCCAAAATGCATCTCGATGTGCAGCGGCTGCACAGTTTTTATTACCGCAGTGCCATCGGACGTGTGGCGCAGCGCGTGGTGCGGGACAAGGTCAGGACATTCTGGCCTGAAGCCAAGCAACAGTCCGTCGGCGGCTTCGGCTTCGCGGTGCCCCTGTTGCGGCCATACCTGCACGATGCGCGGCGGGTCATCGGCTTGATGCCGGCGCAGCAGGGGGTGATGCAATGGCCGGCCGGCATGCCCAACGTGTCGGTCCTGTGCGAAGAGACGTTGTGGCCGATCGAAAACGGACGCTTCGACAAGCTGGTCCTGATGCACGGGCTGGAAACGTCCGAGCGGCCCTCGGCGCTGCTCGAGGAATGCTGGCGGGTGCTGGGGCCGGGGGGCAAGGCCCTGTTCATCGTACCGAACCGCTCGGGCCTTTGGGCGCGATCCGACGCGACGCCGTTCGGTTATGGGCGCCCTTATTCGATGGGACAGCTTGAAGCGCAGTTGAAAGCGCATAATTTCGAACCTCAGCGTCACACTGCGGTCTTGTATCAGCCGCCATCGACGCGCCGCTTCTGGATGAAAACCGGGCCGTTCTGGGAACAGATGGGGCGCAGCGTTTCTGCGCTGGTGGCGGGAGGCGTGCTGATGGTGGAGGTCACCAAGACGAGCCCGACCCCGCGTGGCACGCGCGCCGAAAGCCGCGTTCTCAATCCGCTGGGCATCCTCGTGCCCAAACCCGCCAAGCCCGCGCGGGCGCGCGTCGAAGGCAGTCGGCCGGCCTGACTACGGCATCAGCGCGGAGAGATCGGCGGCGCGCTGTCGCGAACGCGGACAATTCAGGCAGGTTTCGGGGCTTTGCTGACAGGCCGTAGAAAAGGAATTGTCCGACCAAAGACGCGGGTTGGCGCTAACAGGAATCGGCAAAGGTGACCTATGCATAGATAAATGCAGCAATTTTCTTGCGCGCATTAGGTCGCACTTGGCGTTAACGCCTTGTAAACAAGGGGGATGGCGCGGTTTTCAAAATCACCATACCGTGTTGCGGGCTGAGGAAGCCTCTGCTACATCCGCGCTGATTTCTATGCCTTGCGGCATTTGCCAAACTGAAAACGCCTCTGACCACCGGACTGCGGGGGATCGGAGGCAGAATAGCGGAAGGGTGGACGTGTCTGAAACAGCATCCATTTCCTCTGGCATCGCGGATCGCTATGCCACGGCGGTCTTTGATCTCGCCAAAGAGGGTAAAGAGCTCGACAAGCTCGAAGCCAACCTCGACGATCTGTCGGCCGCGCTCTCGAGCAGCCCGGAACTGACCGACCTGATCCACTCTCCGGTCTACAGCCGCGACGCGCAATCCAACGCGATCACCGCAGTAGCCGCCAAGATGGGCCTGACCCAGACAATGCAGAACGTTCTGGCGCTGATGGCGTCCAAGCGTCGCCTGTTTGTCCTGCCGCAGATGATCAATCGCCTGCGGGACCTGATTGCCGAAGAAAAGGGCGAAGTGACCGCGGATGTGGTATCCGCTGTCAAGCTGACAGCCGCCCAGTCGAAAGACCTTGCCAAGACGCTCAAGGAAAAAGTCGGCAAGGACGTCAAGATCAATGCCACCGTTGATGAAAGCCTCATCGGCGGTCTAATCGTTAAAGTGGGTTCGAAGATGATCGACACGTCGGTCCGCTCCAAGCTCAACTCCCTGAAAAATGCTATGAAAGAGGTCGGATAAATGGGTATCCAAGCAGCCGAGATTTCTGCGATCCTGAAGGAGCAGATCAAGAACTTCGGGCAGGACGCCGAAGTCACCGAGGTGGGCCGCGTCCTTTCCGTTGGTGACGGTATCGCGCGCGTTTACGGCCTCGACAACATCCAGGCCGGCGAGATGGTCGAATTCCCGGGTGGAATTCGCGGCATGGCGCTGAACCTCGAAGCCGACAACGTCGGTATCGTGATCTTCGGTTCCGACCGCGACATCAAGGAAGGCGACACGGTCAAGCGCACCAAGGCCATCGTGGACGTGCCCGTGGGCGACGAACTGCTGGGCCGCGTTGTCGACGGTCTGGGCAACCCGATCGACGGCAAGGGTCCGATCAAGACCTCCAACCGCTCGATCGCGGACGTGAAGGCACCGGGCATCATCCCGCGCAAATCGGTTCACGAGCCGATGGCGACCGGCCTCAAGGCCGTGGACTCGATGATCCCGATCGGCCGTGGCCAGCGCGAACTCATCATCGGTGACCGTCAGACCGGCAAGACCGCCGTGGCCCTGGACGCGATCCTGAACCAGAAATCCTACAACGACGCCGCCGGCGACGACGAGAGCAAGAAGCTTTACTGCATCTACGTCGCGGTGGGCCAGAAGCGCTCCACCGTTGCGCAGCTGGTGAAGAAGCTCGAGGAAAGCGGCGCGATCGAATACACGATCGTGGTCGCGGCCACCGCGTCCGACCCCGCTCCGATGCAGTTCCTCGCGCCCTACGCGGCGACCTCGATGGCCGAGCATTTCCGCGACAACGGCCGTCACGCGCTGATCATCTATGATGACCTGTCCAAGCAGGCCGTGGCCTATCGCCAGATGTCCCTGCTGCTGCGCCGCCCGCCGGGCCGCGAAGCCTATCCGGGTGACGTGTTCTATCTCCACTCGCGCCTGCTCGAGCGGTCGGCCAAGCTGAACGAGGACAACGGCTCCGGGTCGCTGACGGCACTGCCGATCATCGAAACCCAGGGTGGCGACGTTTCGGCGTTCATTCCGACCAACGTGATCTCGATCACCGACGGCCAGATCTTCCTTGAAACCGAACTCTTCTATCAGGGCATCCGTCCCGCCGTGAACACCGGTCTGTCGGTGTCTCGTGTGGGGTCGTCCGCGCAGACCAAGGCGATGTCCTCGGTGGCGGGCCCGGTGAAGCTGTCCCTCGCCCAGTACCGCGAAATGGCGGCCTTCGCGCAGTTCGGCTCCGACCTCGACGCCTCGACCCAGCAGCTGCTGAACCGGGGTGCGCGTCTGACCGAGCTGATGAAGCAGCCGCAATATTCGCCGCTGACCAACGCGGAAATCGTCTGCGTCATCTTTGCCGGCACCAACGGGTATCTCGACAAGTTCCCGGTCGACCGCGTCAAGGATTTCGAGCATGGGCTTCTGAACCACATGCGCGGAAAGCGGAAGGATATCCTCGACTGGATCACCAACGAAGATCCGAAGATCAAGGGCGATGCCGCCGATAAGCTCAAGGCTGCAATCGACGAATACGCCGCCGACTTCTCGTAAGGAGACGAGGCCATGCCAAATCTCAAGGATTTGAAAACACGGATCGCGTCGGTCAAATCGACCCGCAAGATCACCAAGGCCATGCAGATGGTGGCCGCCGCGAAACTGCGGCGGGCACAGGATGCTGCCGAAATGGCGCGCCCCTATACCGAGCGGTTCAACGCCGTGATGGCGGCCCTGGCGTCAAGCGTCGGGGACAGCGACAGCGCGCCGAAACTGCTCAGCGGCACCGGCAAGGAAGACGTGCATCTGCTTGTCGTCCTGACGGCGGAACGCGGCCTGTGCGGCGGCTTCAACGCGAATATCGCGAAGCTCGCCAAGCAGAAAGCCCGAGAGCTCAAGGGTCAGGGCAAGACGGTGAAGATCCTCACCGTCGGCAAGAAAGGCCGTGACGCGATGAAGCGTGACTATGGCGATCTGTTCGTCGGTCACATCGACCTGAGCGACGTCAAGCGGATCGGGTACGCCGATGCGCAGGGCATCGCCAAGGACGTCCTCGGTCGTTTCGATGCGGGTGAATTCGACGTTGCGACGATCTTCTTCGCGGAATTCGTCAATGTCGTGAGCCAGATCCCGACGGCGCAGCAGATCATTCCCGCAGCCTACGAGGCCGATGAGGATGCGTCCGACAGTGCCAGCACGCTCTACGATTACGAGCCGGACGAGGAATCCATCCTCGCCGATCTTCTGCCGCGTGGCGTGGCGACACAGATTTTCGCCGCCCTGCTGGAGAACGGTGCGTCCGAACAGGGCGCCCGGATGAGCGCGATGGACAACGCGACGCGCAACGCGGGCGAAATGATCGACAAGCTCACCATCGAATACAACCGTTCGCGTCAGGCCGTGATTACCAACGAACTGATCGAAATTATCTCGGGCGCCGAGGCGCTCTAAGGACCGGAGACGAAACATGGCAAACGCAAAAGGCAAAATCACCCAGGTGATCGGTGCCGTCGTGGACGTTCAGTTCGACGACCACCTGCCGGCTATCTTGAACGCGCTGAACACGGACAACAACGGCAAGAAGCTTGTGCTCGAAGTGGCGCAGCACCTTGGCGAAAACACCGTGCGCACCATCGCGATGGACGCGACCGAGGGCCTCGTGCGCGGTCAGGAAGTTGTCGACACCGACGGACCGATTTCCGTGCCGGTCGGCAACGCAACGCTGGGACGCATCCTCAACGTCGTGGGCGAGCCCGTCGATGAAGGTGGCCCGGTCGAAGCAGACGAATATCGCCCGATCCACGCTCCTGCGCCGGAATTCGACGAACAGTCGACCGAGTCCGAGATTCTCGTGACCGGCATCAAGGTGATCGACCTGCTCGCGCCCTACTCCAAGGGCGGCAAGATCGGCCTCTTCGGCGGTGCCGGTGTCGGCAAGACCGTTCTCATCATGGAACTGATCAACAACATCGCCAAGGTGCACTCCGGGTATTCGGTGTTCGCGGGTGTTGGCGAACGGACCCGTGAAGGCAACGACCTGTATCACGAGATGATCGAATCCAACGTGATCAAGCCGGACAACCTCAAGGACAGCCAGGTGGCCCTGGTTTACGGCCAGATGAACGAGCCTCCGGGCGCGCGTGCCCGTGTGGCCCTGACCGGTCTGACATTGGCCGAACAGTTCCGCGACCAGTCCGGGACCGACGTTCTGTTCTTCGTGGACAACATCTTCCGCTTCACGCAGGCTGGCTCCGAAGTGTCCGCCCTGCTGGGTCGTATCCCCTCCGCCGTGGGCTACCAGCCGACGCTGGCCACCGACATGGGCCAGATGCAGGAACGCATCACCTCGACCAAGGCCGGTTCGATCACCTCGATCCAGGCCGTATACGTGCCTGCGGACGACCTGACCGACCCCGCACCTGCGACGACCTTTGCGCACCTCGACGCGACAACGGTTCTCAACCGGGCGATTTCCGAGCTGGGCATCTACCCGGCCGTGGACCCGCTCGATTCCAACTCGCGCCTGATGGATCCGCAGATCGTCGGCGAAGAGCATTACCAGGTCGCGCGCGACGTGCAGGGTATCCTGCAACGCTACAAGTCGCTTCAGGACATCATCGCGATCCTCGGCATGGACGAACTGTCCGAAGAGGACAAGATGACCGTGGCCCGTGCCCGCAAGATCCAGCGTTTCCTGTCGCAGCCGTTCGACGTGGCGAAGGTCTTTACCGGGTCTGACGGTGTCCAGGTTCCGCTGGAAGACACGATCTCGTCCTTCAAGGCGGTTGTTGCCGGCGAATACGACCACCTTCCCGAAGGCGCCTTCTACATGGTTGGCGGCATCGAGGAAGTGAAGGCCAAGGCCGAAAAGATGGCTGCCGACGCTGCATAATCCGGGCGCTCATCAACTCTCGCGGGCTTCCTCGCGAGGGTGCCCGTAAGGGCCGACGAGCGCGCCACCCAAAAGGAGATCACACATGGCAGAGACCATGCAATTCGATCTGGTCAGCCCCGAGCGCAGCCTGATGTCGGCGCAGGTCAAATCTGTGCAGATCCCGGGTGCCGACGGCGACATGACGGCGATGCCGAACCATGCGCCGCTGATCACCACGCTGCGTCCCGGTATCCTGACGGTCGAAACCGACAAGGGAACCGAGGAATTCGTCGTGACCGGCGGATTCGCGGAAATGGGCGAAGGACTGTCGGTTCTGGCCGAGCGCGCGGTTCCCACCAAGGACGTCGACCAGACGACGTACGAGACGATGGTCGACGAGGCACATGCGGCCTACCAGCAGACCAAGGAAACCTTCCAGAACGAGCCGGGCCCCGTCGACGATGCGGCCAAGCTTCTTGCGGACATGGTCGCGGTGGGCGGTCGTATCGGCCTGTCTCCGAAGCAGCCGAACCTCTGACCGGGCGATCCCGTCGCTTCCTTCAAGGCCCCGCAGGCTTGCGGGGCTTTTTTCGTTTGGCCGGGCCCTGTGCTGGGGTAGAAGGGCCGGACTACATGAGACGGCGAAATGCAGATCATCAAAAGTTCACGACTTGGAATCGCGCAGGGCTCTGTCGATCTTTTCTCGGATTACGAGGAAGGCGGAGAGATGTGGACCGGCGAGGGCACACGCGCCCGAAGCCAGTGGATCGCGTTCGAACAGCCCTTCGCGGTGCCGCCGGTCGTCCATGTTGCGCTGTCGCTCTGGGACATGGACAGCGCCCATAACGTGCGCGCGGATCTGGTGGCGGACAAGGTCGGCACAGACGGGTTCGAGGCGGTGTTCCGGACATGGCTGGATACGCGGGTCGCCCGGGTTCGGATTTCCTGGATCGCGATGGGAGCGATGTCTGACGAAGATGCCTGGGACGTCGACTGAAAGTCGACACCGCAGCCGATTCATATCGGCGCCTATCGACTGGGGCCGTCATCCCGGCTTTGGAATGGGTTAGCGATGCCCGACCCAGCCGCGGTCATCGGTGAACGCGCGGCCCTGTGGGAGAGACACGATGTCGTACCCGCGGGGCAAATCCTCCAGCGCAGGCAGCGGCGTGTCAGAGGCCGCAAGCAGGATGTTGGCGCGCCCGCGCCCGCTGACCGGTCCTTGCACGGCGCGCACATGGGGGTAAAGTTCAGTCAGGATCGCGTGCAGCCCGCGCGCCAGTGACCCGTCCGGAGCGTCGATCAGGTTTACATAGACCGGCCCGTCGACGATGGACCTGAGGCGTTTGTATGTCTCCGACGTCGCCAAGTGGGCAGGCACCGACGCCGACGAGAACGCATCCATGACGGCGGCGTCGAACCGCCGATCGGTTTCGTTGAGATAGACCCTCCCGTCAGCGTGCACGATGCCCAGTCGGCCCTCCCGTGCGCCGGTCGATCCATCCTGCGCTGCGTCAAAGCCCGTCTGTTCGATCATCGAAGCCGCGCGCGGCAGGTTGTCCCGGACAACTGCGGTGACAAGCGGATCGATCTCGACCGCCACGGCCTGCGCGGACGGGCGCGAGGCAAGCAACCGAGTGGGCAGGGTATAGCCTCCGCCACCGATGAACAGAATCGACGGTGAAGGTCCAAGATCGCGATCCATGCGCGCCCAGATCCATTCGGCATATGGCATGACCAGTCCGGGAAGATCGGCGCCTTCGTCATCGGTGCCGCCGATCCGTTCCGCGGCCTGCGGGGTGCGGTCGGAATACAGGTGGACCGTGCTGCCCTGTCGCACGACGTCGATGCAGGACAGACCGGATTCGTATTGGCAGACCGGTCCGCCAAGCAGGCTCAACGCCACGACGGCGGCGGCCGGACCGATCGACCCGTTGGACCCGTTATCGTCCTGGGATTCTTCGGTGGCATCCCGATCTTCGGGTGGGTCGCCTTTGAGGAAGGGCATGCACAAAAGCGCCACCGCCCCGCATCCGGCAAAGGTTGCCGCCGATCCGATCAGGGGGAGGGCGACGAACCCGGCAAGGATGGCGCCCGCGATGGCCCCTAACGAGCCAGCCGCAAGCACGAGGCCAAGCGATGATCCTTCCCGCCCCGGTCGCGCCTCGACGGCGCATTTGGCAAGGAAGGGCGTCGGGAGTGTGACCAGCACCGAAGCCGGGAAAAACGCCACGAAAACGGTGAGCAGCATCCCCCCAAGCCCCCGCGCGCCAAGGGCATAGATCGCACCCAGGATCGTCGGCGACAGGGCCATGAGCACGGCTGTTGCAATCAACGCAGCCCGAACCTGGCGCACGGCCTTGGCGCGCGGGCGCTCCGCAACCAGCCCGCCCAGGGCGCTGCCAAGCGAAAACCCGGCAAGGACCGTTGCGATGACGGCTGTCCAGGTCAGCAAGGACGTGCCGAAGAACGGCGCCAGCACGCGACCAGCCGCGATCTCGTAGGTCAGCCCGACAATGGACAGAACAAGGATTAGGTTGATCGTTGTCCAGAACCGCATGGTGGCCTTTCCGTTAGGTGCCTCTGGACGGTCCGGAACCGTCCGTCAGTGTTGTTCCCTGGGGAACGACATGTGGCACAAAACGATCAGGTCACGCGCCGGCACGAATTTCGCGCCTTGGGTTCGGCAGACATGCATGTCGCCGGGTCAGAGGATCCCCTCGTAGATCGGTCCAAGCGTGTCGGTTTCGAACAGCGACGAGACCGAGGTGCCATTCCAGATGTTCAGGATCGCCTGCGCGAACATCGGGGCCGTCGGCACGATGCGGATGTTCGGCGCGTCCGCGACGGATGCCGTGGGCTGAATGGAATCGGTGATGACCAAAGATTTCATCACGGATTTGGTGATCCGTTCGACCGCCGGCCCCGACAGCACCCCATGCGTGATATAGGAATGAACTTCGGTCGCACCATGCTCCATCAGAACCTCGGCGGCCTTGCACAAAGTGCCGGCGGTGTCGCAGATGTCGTCGACGATGATGCACTTCTTCCCCGACACGTCGCCGATCACTGTCATCTCTGCAATCTCGCCCGGCTTTTCGCGGCGCTTGTCCACGATGGCCAGCGGCGCTGTAATCCGCTTGGCCAGCTCACGGGCGCGGGCCACGCCACCGACATCCGGCGACACGACCATGACGTCGGTCGTGTCGCGATTGAATTGCTCGAGGATATCCAGCGCGAAGATCGGCGAGGCATAGAGGTTGTCGACCGGAATATCGAAAAAGCCCTGGATCTGCGCCGCGTGCAGGTCCATCGTCAGAACGCGTTCGATGCCCGCCTCGACGATCATGTTGGCCACCAGCTTGGCGCTGATCGGCGTGCGCGCCTTGGAGCGGCGATCCTGACGCGCATAGCCGAAATAGGGGATCACGGCGGTGATGCGCGCCGCCGACGACCGGCGCAACGCATCGGACATGATGAGAAGTTCCATCAGGTTGTCGTTTGCCGGGTTCGAGGTCGGCTGGATGATGAACATGTCCTCGCCACGGACGTTCTCGTAGACCTCGACAAAGATTTCCTGGTCGTTGAAGCGTTCGACGCGGGCATCGACAAGGCCGACATTCATGCCGCGATACATCGTCATGCGTCGGGCGATGCCCTTGGCCAATGGCATGTTCGCATTGCCGGAGATCAGTTTGGGTTCAACAATGCTGGGCATACAGGGGGGCTCCGTGGCGGTCAGGTATGACAGATTCGTGACGTTGCGCTCGCCTTAGCATGGGCCTACCGTCGCGCAAAGTGACACGCGCCCGGAGGGACCAAATGGCTCACATTGACTACTTTTTCTCAACACTGTCGCCCTATGCCTATCTTGCGGGCACCCGGATGGAAGAGGTCGCGGCCAAACATGGCGCGACCGTGACTTACAAACCGCTGGACCTGGTCACACTGTTCGGCCGCACCGGGGGGGTGCCCCCGAAAGAACGGCATCCCAGCCGGCAGGAATTGCGCGCGCAAGAACTCACCCGGCAATCGAAAAAGCTGGGAAAACCCCTGAACCTGAAACCCGCCTTCTGGCCGACCAATGCCGCGCCCTCCGCCTATGCGATCATATCGGCGCAGAATGCTGGCGGGGGCGATCTTGGCAAGCTGGTGCACGGGTTCCTGCGGGGGGTCTGGGCCGAGGACAAGGATATCGCCCAGGACGAAGTGGTGCGCGAGACCCTCGAAGCCGCCGGATTTGACGCCTCGCTGGCCGATAGCGGCCTTTTGACGGGCGCTGAAACCTATGCCGCCAACCTTGAAGAGGCAGCGTCGCGCGGTGTGTTCGGGGCGCCGTTCTACATCACCGACACGGACGAAAGGTTCTGGGGACAGGATCGGATCGAGGATCTGGATCTGCATCTCGCCGGCAAGCTCTGATGGTCGAGGACGCTCTGGTGGATGACCGCGTCTTTACGCGCCGCTTCGGCACGGGGCCCGACCGTGCGGTCTTGCTGCACTGTGCGCTGGCGCATTCCAAGGTCTGGACGCGGCTGGCCGAGGCGCTGTCGGACCGGCTCTGCATGGTCGCGCCGGACATGCCGGGACATGGGCGCAGTGCCGCGCCTGAACCCGGAGGCGACATGCACGATCAGGTGGCCGCGATCGCTCTGGAATGTCTTGGCGACGAAGGACATCTGATCGGCCACAGTTTCGGTGCGACCGTGGCTCTGCGGATTGCCATTCAGGCACCAGAGCGGGTGAAGACCGTGACACTGATCGAACCCGTCCTGTTCGCAGCCGCCGGTCAGAGCGCGCCGCAGGTGCTCCGTGACTATGTCGAGGCCTCCGAGGAGTTCGGTGCGGCGATGGACCGGGAGGACTGGGTCGCCGCGGCTCGGGATTTCATCGGCATGTGGGGTGACGGGCGACCGTGGGACACCCTGAGCGAACGGGAACAGACGATGTTCGCATCGCTGATGCCCTTCATCAAGGAAACCGAGCCGGCCTTGCTGCAGGACGCCAAGGGGCTGCTGCGCGAGGGTAGCCTGGAGGCGATCTCCAGCCCTGTGCTTCTCGTGCGGGGGCGGGACAGCGAGCCCGTGATCGCCGCCATCCACGACACGCTGGAGCGGCGCATCCCCGCCGCAAGGGCTGTCGTCGTCGACGGTGCGGGGCACATGGTGCCGATCACCCATCCCGGCCCGGTGGCACATCATATCCGTGCCTTGCTCGACGCGGCAGGCCACTGACCCCTTGCAACACGCGAATGTGTGCGCCATCTACGCGGGGACACCAGCGTAGCGGCGACAGGAGAACGACATGATCGAGCTTGGACAAGGCCCGGCACAAACCGACCTGATCAAGGACGTGCCCCAGGAGGCCTTCATGGCCGACGTGGTCGAGGCGAGCATGGAGACCCCGGTCATCGTCGATTTCTGGGCGCCGTGGTGCGGCCCCTGCAAGACACTGGGTCCGCAGCTCGAGGCCGAGGTCATGGCGGCGCGCGGTGCCGTCAAGATGGCCAAGGTCAATGTCGATGCGGCCGAGGGGCTGGTCCAGGCACTGGCCCAGCAAGGCCTGCCTATCCAGTCGATCCCGACGGTCGTGGCCTTCGTCAAGGGCCGCCCGGTGGACATGTTCCAGGGCGCGCAACCGGCGTCCGAGGTCAAGGCCTTTGTCGAACGCGTCGTCAAGGCGGCGGGCGGCGATGCGAGCGGCGGTCTCGACGACGCGGTGGCAGCCGCCGAAGAGATGCTCGACACCGGGGCGGCGGCAGACGCGTTGCAGACCTTCGCGGCGGTGCTCGAGGAAGACCCCAACCATCCGCGGGCCTATGCCGGCCTTGTCAGCGCAACGCTTGCGCTTGGCGATCTTGAACAGGCCGAGGCCATTCTGAACGGAGCGCCCGCCGAAATCACCCAGACTGCCGAGATCGAGGCGGCGCGGGCGCAGATCGCACTGGCCAGACAGGCCAGCAATTCCGGGCCCGTGGCCGACCTTCAGGCAGCGGTCGACGCGGACGAGAACGACCATCAGGCGCGCTTCGACCTTGCCCAGGCGCTTTATGCCCAGGGTGAAGCACAGGCTGCGGTGGATCATCTGCTCGAGCTGTTTCGCCGTGATCGCGAATGGAACGAGGGTGCGGCAAAGGCGCAATTGATGACGATTTTCGACGCGCTCAAGCCGAACGATCCGGTGGCGCTGAACGGTCGTCGTCGGCTGAGTTCAATGATATTTGCCTGATCGTCCGGTCAGGCTAATTCAACCGACATGACAAGAGTCTCCGAATTGCCGGGATCAATCCCCGTGTTCCCGTTGCCTGGGGCGCTGCTTCTGCCTCGGGCACGGCTTCCGCTGCATCTGTTCGAGCCGCGCTACCTGCAAATGCTTGAAGACGCCATGAAAACGCCCTCCCGCCTGATCGGGATGGTGCAACCGAATGTTCGTCCGAACGGCGACAAGGATGCCCTGCACCGGATCGGGTGTGCCGGGCGCGTGACCCAGTTTTCCGAAACGGAAGACGGGCGCTACATGATCACCCTGACCGGGATATCGCGCTTCCGTGTCGGCGACGAGGTCGAGGGCTTCACGCCGTATCGCAAGTTCGACGTGAACTGGGACGGGTTCGACCGGGACCAAGGCGGCCCGGAGCACGATCGCGGCTTCGATCGTGACGGCTTTCTCGACCTGCTCGACCGCTATTTCGCGGCACGCGACCTTTCGGCGGACTGGCCGACGCTCAAGGATGCGGATGATGAATTGCTGATCAACTCGCTGTCGATGCTTCTGGATTTCGAACCCGAGGAAAAGCAGGCGCTTCTGGAGGCGCCATCGCTGTCGACGCGGCGGGAAACCTTGATCACGCTGCTCGAATATGCCCTGCGCGGCGGCCAATCCGAGAACATCCTTCAATGACGGACGTGACCGAACCGACCGGACCGGGCTTTGATCGCAAGATGCTCGAAGCACTTGTCTGTCCCCAGACCCAGGGACGCCTGGAATACGACTTCGCGCGGCAGGAGCTGATCAGCCATACAGCGCATCTGGCCTATCCGATCCGAAACGGGATCCCCGTCATGCTGATCGACGAGGCGCGCGAGATCGACTGATCCTTCGCGGAATTGACAGGCCGTGACCCCTGCGATACCTCGCCGGTCTTCTAGACATGCGAGGGTGACATGGGACGCAAACGCAAAGGCCGCGACATTTCCGGCTGGCTGGTGGTGGACAAGCCGGCGGGCATCACCTCGACCGCGGTGGTGAACAAGGTGCGGTGGGCCTTTGATGCCAACAAGGCCGGCCATGCCGGAACGCTTGACCCTGACGCGACAGGCGTTCTTGCCGTTGCTTTGGGCGAGGCCACGAAGACAGTGCCCTATATCACGGACGCGCTCAAAGCGTACGCGTTCACCGTCCGGTTCGGACAGGCGACCCGTACGGATGACGCCGAGGGCGACGTGATCGCGTCGTCGGACCTGCGGCCCGGCGACGATGAGATCAAGGAGGCGCTGCACGCCTTCGTCGGCGACATCATGCAGGTGCCGCCGCAATTCTCGGCCGTCAAGATTGATGGAGAACGCGCCTACAAGCGCGCGCGGGACGGCGAAGAGATGGAGATCGCCGCGCGACCGCTTTTTGTCGACGAACTGACCCTGCTGGACCGCCCGGACCCGGATCATGCCGAACTGATGCTGGTCTGTGGCAAGGGCGGCTATGTGCGGTCGATCGCCCGTGATCTGGGCGAGGCGCTGGGATGTCTGGGCCATGTCCTGCGGTTGCGCAGGGTCTGGTCCGGCCCGTTCGATGCAGAGGACGGGTTGAGCCTCGAGCGGATCGACGCGATGGCGCGGACACCGGAGCTCGACAGCTTTCTCAGGCCGCTGGAAGAGGGGCTGACCGACCTGCCAGAGTTGCCCTGCGGCCCGGAATCGGCCGTGAAGCTGCGAAACGGGAACCCCGCGATGGTGATCGCCTCGGGGGTCGACTACGGGGACGAATGCTGGGTTTCTCATGACGGCGTGCCGATTGCGGTGGGCCGCTACAAGTCAGGCGAAGTGCATCCGTCGCGGGTCTTCGTCACCCCGTGACGGACCTGCCGGCAAAGCTTCACGACGCGATGGTTTTCCGCGCTCACGAATCGGACGGCTGCCTGTCGCGCGTGTGGTATTCCGAGTGCGACCGGTATCGGTACGGGCTGTCGCGCGTCTGGAACAAGGAGCGGCCTGCGGTTCTGTTCCTGATGCTGAACCCGTCCACGGCAGATGAGCATCGCAACGATCCGACGGTGGCGCGATGCGAGACGCGGGCGCGGACGATGGGGTTCGGCGGCGTGATGATTGCCAACATCTTTGCTTTCCGCGCGACCCGGCCTGCGGATCTCAAGAAGGCTGACGCGCCCGTCGGGGACCAGAACGATGCGCTTCTGGATATCTGGATCGCCCAAGCCGGAATGACCGTCGCGGCCTGGGGCGTGCATGGCAATTTTCAGGGCCGGGGCAGGCTGGTGGCGCAGCGATGCGCCGGAGCCCTGCACCACCTCGGCCTGACCAGGGACGGCCATCCGCGTCATCCGCTCTACGTGCCATTCGGAACCGACCCCACGGAATGGCCTCCGCAGAACCGCTATCCGATGCGGTGATCGGTAAAAATTTCATGGTTTTTCCCGATTGTGCAGAGACCGCGCCAATCAGTTCTTTACGGTTGGGCGGCAGGATCACGGCACTGCACTGACGGCTTGATCCCATGTTTCTCCTTCTTGCTCTCTTCGGCCTGACCGGCGTTTCGCTTCTGACGTTTCTTGTACCCTTTCCGCAGGGGCGACAGACGCGCGACTCCGGTCGGGCCGTATACGCAAGCCCGCCTGCGGATTGGCCGGACATTCCGGTCGCCGCCCTGCGCCTGTTCGACCGGGCGGGGCAGATCAATACGCCGGTGCTGATCGCCCGGCCTCCTGTCCGGGTGACAAGCTTTGCTGCGGCGCAGGATATCCTGCTGGCGCAGGTGCGATCGCGTTCCGCAGACCGGCCCGAAATCGCGTTGCGCCTGTCACCCGATGATGGGGGGTGGACAGATGTGCTTCTGGACGGGGCGGTCCTGGCTCAGGTCCCGACCTCTGCGATGATCGCGCACGGGTCTGGTGGGTCGCGCGCTGCCTGAACTTGCGCAGGGTCGGCCGCTGCGCTCGGAGGGGCTTTCCAAGGCCGGTTTTATCGCCTATACGCCCGCATCCGCATGACGTGCGGAGATTCTCCATGGGCCCTGCTGGACGACATCCCGGCTTGCGCCATTCACACAAACCTTCGAAAGGAGACCCCGATGTCGATCACCGTCGAAGAAAAGAACCGTCTGATCAAGGAATTCGCGACCAAGGAAGGCGACACCGGTTCGCCCGAAGTCCAGGTTGCCATCCTGACCAGCCGCATCGGCACCCTGACCGAGCACTTCAAGACCCACAAGAAAGACAACCACTCGCGTCGTGGTCTGCTCAAGCTTGTGGCGCAGCGTCGTAAACTGCTGGATTACACCAAGGCCAAGGATGAAGCGCGCTATCAGGATCTGATCAAGCGTCTGGGCATTCGCCGCTAAGGCACGCCGCTATCCGGTTTCAAAGGGCTCGCTATGCGGGCCCTTTTTCGTTCCGGGGCCGCGTGCTGTGCCGGAATCCCGGACGGGAGCCTGATTTTGGGCTCTGCATGCGCATCTGGTTCACGGGCCGGAAAGGCGACAAAACGAACGGTTTTCTTTGCTGGAAAATTCCTGTAAGGCGCAAGGATCTGAGACGTGACGCTTTGACCCCGGCGCATGGAACGATGAAAGGGGTCGGCGGCAATGGGGCCGCCATGAAAACGGGAGACCCGGAGGGCCGGGAGTGCTCCCTTACAGGATACGAAGATGTTCAACATTTCGAAGAAAAGCATGCAGTGGGGCGAAGAGACGCTCACACTGGAAACGGGCAAGGTTGCCCGTCAGGCCGATGGCAGCGTGATTGCCACCCTCGGCGAAACCTCGGTCATGGCCAACGTGACGTTTGCCAAGCAGCCGAAACCCGGTCAGGATTTCTTTCCGCTGACCGTCCACTACCAGGAAAAATACTATGCTGCCGGCAAGGTGCCGGGTGGCTTTTTCAAGCGCGAGGCACGTCCGACCGAAAAGGAAACGCTGACTGCGCGCCTGATCGACCGTCCGATCCGTCCGCTATTCGTGCCCGGCTTCAAGAATGAAGTTCTGGTGATGTGCACCGTGCTGTCGCACGATCTGGTCAACGATCCGGATATCGTCGCTATGATCGCGGCTTCGGCGGCGCTGACAATTTCCGGCGCGCCGTTCATGGGTCCGATCGCGGGCTGCCGCGTCGGCTATGCAAATGGCGACTACATCCTCAACCCGGATGTCGAGGATATGGACCGGCTGCGCAACAACCCCGAGCAGCGGCTCGATCTGGTTGTCGCAGGCACCAAGGACGCCGTGATGATGGTGGAATCGGAAGCTTACGAGCTGACCGAGGACGAGATGCTGGGCGCCGTGACCTTTGCGCATGAGCAGATCCAGCCGGTGATCGACCTCATCATCGATCTGGCGGAATCTGCGGCGAAAGAGCCGTTCGACTTCCAGCCGCCGGATTATTCCGCCCTCTACGAGGCCGTGAAAGCCGCCGGCGAAGACAAGATCCGTGCTGCCTATGCGATCACCGACAAGCAGGAGCGCACCACCGCCGTGTCCGAGGCGAAGGCTGCGATCCAGGAAGCTCTGAGCGAAGAGCAACTGGAAGATCCGAACCTCGGCTCTGCCCTGAAAAAGCTGGAAGCGTCCGTTCTGCGCGGCGATGTCGTCAAGACAGGCAAGCGGATTGACGGGCGTGCGCTGGACAAGGTGCGTGACATCGTGTGCGAAACCGGCTTCTTGCCGCGGACACACGGCTCGGCGCTTTTCACCCGTGGTGAGACCCAGGGCCTTGTCGTGACCACGCTGGGCACCGGCGATGATGAACAGATCATCGACGCGCTGCATGGCAATTACCGCTCCAACTTCCTGCTGCATTACAACTTCCCGCCCTATTCGGTTGGTGAAGCCGGTCGCGTGGGCCCTCCGGGACGGCGTGAAATCGGCCACGGCAAGCTCGCGTGGCGCGCGCTTCAGGCGGTTCTGCCGGCGGCCACGGATTTCCCGTACACTGTTCGCGTGGTCTCCGAGATCACCGAATCCAACGGCTCAAGCTCGATGGCGTCGGTCTGCGGTGGCTCCCTGTCGATGATGGACGCGGGCGTGCCGCTCAAATCGGCAGTGGCCGGTGTGGCGATGGGCCTGATCCTCGAAGAGGACGGATCCTACGCGATTCTGACCGACATCCTGGGTGACGAAGACCACCTGGGCGACATGGACTTCAAGGTCGCGGGTACCGAGAACGGCATCACGTCGCTTCAGATGGACATCAAGGTCGCTGGCATCACGCCCGAGATCATGAAGAAGGCCCTGGCGCAAGCCAAGGAAGGCCGTCTGCACATTCTTGGCGAGATGAACAAGGCGCTGACCGGTGCTGCGGAATTCAGCGTCCACGCACCGCGGATCGAGACGATGCAGATCCCGACCGACAAGATCCGCGAAGTGATCGGGTCGGGCGGCAAGGTCATCCGCGAGATCGTGGAAGTGTCCGGTGCCAAGGTCGACATCAACGACGAAGGCGTCATCAAGATCGCCAGCCCGAACGGCGAGGCCATCCAGAAGGCGTATGACATGATCTATTCGATCGTGGCAGAACCGGAAGAAGGCCAGGTCTACAAGGGCAAGGTCGTGAAGATCGTCGATTTCGGCGCCTTCGTGAACTTCTTCGGCAAGCGCGATGGCCTGGTGCATGTCAGCCAGATCGAGAACCGCCGCCTGAACCATCCGTCGGATGTGCTCAAGGAAGGCCAGGAAGTCTATGTGAAGCTTCTTGGGTTCGACGACCGTGGCAAGGTGCGCCTTGCGATGAAGATGGTCGATCAGGAAACCGGCGAAGAGCTGGCACCCGAGAAGAAGACCGAAGACGCCGAGTGATCGGTCGGTTCTGAAAACACGAAAAAAGGCGTCCTGAATGGGGCGCCTTTTTTCGTTGGGGCGATGGGCTAGGTTTGATCCATGCGGGTAATCGCACTCATATTTGCTGTGACACTGGCGGGGCAGGCGATGGCGGAGACGACATTCGATGACTTTTCCGGAGATGCCGAGGCGCGCTGGGATTACGTGGCCGACCGCGTGATGGGCGGCGTGTCGTCCGGCCGCGCCGAGGTGATCGGGACGGGCCCGGACTCGGTGCTGCGACTGACCGGCACGGTGAGTACCGCCAACAATGGCGGCTTCCTGCAAGCGCGGCGGAGGTTTTCGGACCCATGGCCCGAGGGCGTGCAGGGGCTGGATCTGCGGGTCCGTGGCAATGGCGCCAGATATTACGTGTTCCTGAAGACGCCAGACCTGTCACGCGTGTGGTATTCCTATCGCGCGTCCTTTGTCGCATCGCCGGACTGGACCGATGTACGGCTTGCCTTTGCCGCCTTCGAGGCGTCGCATGACGCCATGCCAACCCGCTTCGATCCGTCCGAGGTGCGCAGCATCGGGATCGTCGCCTATGGCGATGATTTTCAGGCGGATGTGACGGTGGCGCGGATCAGTCTCTACTGAGAAAAAAAGACCCGGGCAAAAGCCCGGGCCAGGTCCAACAGGGAGGTGCATATGATAACCCGCATATGCGACGGGAACTGTTGTGACCCAGATAAAAGATGCGCTCGGCATGTTTCTTTGATCTGAATCAAAATAGACTAAGGTCCTATGAGACCAGCCGATAGCCCCCGGACTCTGTAACAAGCAAACGCGCGTTCGAGGGATCTGGTTCAATTTTTTGACGCAAACGATAAATATGCGTTTCGAGCGTGTGCGTCGTCACCCCCGCATTGTAGCCCCAGACCTCGTGCAGCAGCGTATCGCGCGGCACCACGCCCTCGGTCGAGCGGTAGAGGAACTTGAGGATGTTTGTCTCTTTCTCGGTCAGGCGGATTTTCTTGTCGTCTTCGGTGACAAGCAATTTCATCGACGGCTTGAACGTATACGGCCCAAGCGTGAAGACGGCATCCTCGGACTGTTCATGCTGGCGCAGCTGCGCGCGGATGCGGGCCAGAAGCACCGGGAATTTGAACGGTTTCGTGACGTAGTCATTTGCTCCGGCATCCAGACCCAGGATGGTGTCGGCGTCAGAATCGTGTCCCGTCAGCATCAGCACCGGGGCCTTCACGCCCTGTTTGCGCATCAGGCGGCAAAGCTCGCGCCCGTCGGTGTCGGGCAGCCCCACGTCGAGGATGATCAGGTCGAAAAGCTGTTCCTTGACGCGGCCCATGGCGGCGGTGCCGCTATCGGCTTCGAAAACTTCGAAATCTTCCGTCATCACGAGCTGCTCGGCCAGAGCCTCGCGGAGGTCGTCATCGTCATCGACCAGAAGAATATTCTTCAACTGTGCCATAAGCTTGTCTCTCCATTGGTTTAACGACACATGGTCGGGGCGTTGCACGGCGACAAGAATTGCTGCAAGTGTCTCACGGCCTCGTGTATGCAGGGGCCGAATGTTTCATGAATCGGGGCCTATTGTTGCAGAACGCCCCTATCGGAGTTCCCGGACAACATGAGCCTGTCGCCGGACATCACTGACCTTCTTGCCCGCGCCCGTGCCGATTTGCGCATGGGTGTGCCGGTTGTTCTGGGGCGCGGGCAAGGGCTTCTGATCCTGGCGGCCGAGACCCTCAAGGCGGCGCGGCTGGCCGAGGTGATCGCCCTGGAGGGCGTGTCCGATCTCGTGTTGACCGGGCGCCGGGCGCAGACATTGAAGGCGCGCGCCTATGATGGCGATGTCGCGCGGGTGGTCCTGCCCCGGGATGCCACGGTGCGTTGGGTGCAGGCGCTGGCGGATCCGGCGGATGACCTGACCCATCCGATGAAAGGCCCCTTGGAAACCCGGCGCAGCGGGGATGCCACGCTGCACCGGCTTGCCGTGGCGTTGGCAAAGTCTGCGCGGCTGCTGCCCGCCGTGGTCGCCCTTCCGGTCAAGGAGGCCTCGGTCTTTGCCGACCGGCATGGCCTGACCTGTCTGGACGCGGACGCGGCGGGGCCGCGGATCGGCGCGTCGATCGTCTTTGACGAGGTGATCTCGGCCCGGGTGCCGCTGCGCGCGGCCGAGGATGCGCGCCTGCACGTGTTCCGGCCCGAGGACGGGTCGGAAGAGCATTACGCCATCGAGATCGGCCGCCCGGACCGGGCTGCGCCTGTGTTGGCGCGGTTGCATTCGGCCTGTTTCACCGGCGATCTCCTGGGTAGCCTGAAATGCGATTGCGGGCCGCAGTTGAACGGCGCTCTGACCGCAATGGGCGCGGCGGGCGAAGGCATCCTGTTATACCTGAACCAGGAAGGGCGCGGGATCGGTCTGGCCAACAAGATGCGCGCCTACGCGTTGCAGGATCAGGGCTTCGACACGGTCGAGGCCAATCACCGCCTGGGCTTCGAGGATGACGAGCGGGATTTCCGCATCGGGTCGGAATTGCTGCGCAGGCTCGGATTTTCGGCTGTGCGGCTGATGACGAACAACCCGGCCAAGATCGACATGATGACACGCAACGGCATCGAAGTGGCAGAGCGTGTGCCGCTGCGCGTGGGCGAGAACCCGCACAACGCCGCCTACCTGGCGACGAAGATGCGCAAGTCCGGGCATATCCTGTGAGCGCCGCGTCGAGCATGGTTCTCACCCGGCAGGGAATGCGCTTCATGGGGCGGATGTGGCCCTGCACCATCGGGCGCGGCGGCGTGCGCGCTGACAAGCGCGAAGGCGATGGCGCGACGCCGGTCGGGGTGCACCGCATCGTCGGCCTGCTGTACCGGCCCGACCGCATGGCGCGGCCCACCGACTGGGCGGTGCCGATCCGGCCCGGTGACCTGTGGTCCGACGATCCGGCGCACGAGGATTACAACCTGATGGTCCGCGTGCCCTATCCGCACAGTCACGAGGCGCTGCGCCGGGGGGATCCCTTGTATGACCTGGTGCTGCTGACCGACTGGAACTGGCCCGATGCTCAGCGCGGCAAGGGGTCGGCGATCTTTCTTCATCGCTGGCGCAGGCCGGGCTTTCCGACCGAGGGCTGCGTGGCGTTTCGACCTGACCATCTGCGCCGGATCGCCGGGCTGATCCGCTACGAGACAAGATTGATCGTTCCCGCCTCTTTGGTTTGAGACAGGACGCATTACATGTCGGCGCATGACTGTTCATGACCGCCTCATGGCCTGCACGTTGTGCGCCGACCGCTTTGCCGCAACCGCCACGCGCCACCGTCCCAAACCCGTCGTCTGGTTCCGGCCCGGCGCGCGGCTTCTGATCTCGTCTCAGGCGCCGGGATTGCGCGCGCATACCAGCCGTATTCCCTTCGATGATCCGTCGGGCGACCGTCTGCGCGACTGGCTTGGCCTGGACCGCGCGGCATTCTACGACCAGAGCCGCGTCGCGATCGTGCCGATGGGCTTCTGCTTTCCCGGCTATGACGCGGCGGGATCGGACCTGCCGCCGCCAGCGATCTGCCGGCAGACGTGGCATCCCGAAGTGCTGGATCATGTCGGGGACGTGCCGTTGAAGCTTGTGATCGGCGGGTATGCGCAGAAATACCACCTCGGCACCAAGGCCGGTGTGACAGAGATCGTGCGCAACTGGCGCGACCATTGGCCGGGATGTCTGCCCTTGCCCCATCCCAGCTGGCGCAATACCGCTTGGCTGAAGAAAAACCCGTGGTTCGAGGCCGAGGTGCTTCCGGTTCTGCGCGCGCGGGTGAAAGAGGTGATGGCATGAGTTTGCAAACCCCGCTGGACCACGCGCATGCGGCGATGGAGGCGGCCCCCGAGGCTGATGCTCCGCGCCTGCGGTTCTATGACCGGCTGGCCGAGGCCGAGTTGTTCCTGATGCTGGCGCGCGAGGCCGAGGGGGATCAGGCGGAACCCGAACTGTTCGATCTGGGCGATGCCCGGTTTGTTCTGGTCTTCGACACCGAGGACCGGTTGAGCCAGTTCGCCGGGCGGGCGGTGCCCTACGCGGCCTTGTCGGGTCGGTCGGTCGTGGGGATGCTGGCCGGGCAAGGGATCGGCATCGCCTTGAACCCCGAAGTTGCACCTTCCTCGATCCTCTTGCCCTCCGAAGCGGTGGACTGGTTGGCGGAAACCGTGGCGCAGGGACCATCGGAAGCCGAAGCGCGGCCCGAGGAGTTTCGGGCCCCGCGGGCTTTGCCGGACGGGCTGTTGGAGGCGATCGACGCCAAGCTGCGCACCGCGACCGGGTTGGCCCGGCGCGGCTATCTCGCCGAGGTGCTCTATGACAGCGGCGTGCGTGGTCATCTGATCGGCTTTACTGGGGCTGTGCCGGGGGCCGAGGGCGCCCTGGCGCGGGCGATACAAGAGGCGCTGGTGTTCTCGGGGCTGGAGGCCGCGGCGCTCGATGTGGTGTTCCTGCGCGACAGTGATCCGGTGACGGCCCAGCTCGCTCGTGTCGGGTTGCGCTTCGATCTGCCGGAGTCGGAGGCGCCTGCGCGTGTCGAACGGATGGCTCCGGGAAGCGATCCGGAAAAACCGCCGATCCTGCGGTGAGAAAAATCCGATGACGGATTTTGCAAAACTGCAAAGTCAGTTTTGCAACCGCGCCCGACGAAAGGTCGGCAAGGCGTCACCGTCGCTGGGCGTTGCCTCCCAGATCGCGCGGGCAATCGCGCGGGCCATGCAGACGGACGCGAAGTGACCAAGCATCGGCATCACCTCGTCTGACGGCGGGCCGCGCCGCGCCGTGCTGGAGGCGAAGATCAGGTCGCCGTCATAAGGCGTGTGCGACGGTACCAGCGCGCGGGCGAACCCGTCATGCGCGGCGGTGGCCAGACGTTTGCACGCCGCCTTGTCGAGCGTTGCATCGGTCGCCACCACGCCGATCGTGGTGTTGCCATGCCGCGCCATCGCCGCGGCTTTGCGGCTGGGAGGCAAGGGTTGAAGGCCCGCCGTCGGGTCCGGACCAAGCCCCCCGAATTCCGCGCCGATCTCGAAGGGGGCGGCCCAGAAATGTTTTCCTGACGGCGTGGTCGCGCTGCCCAGAGCGTTCACCACTACCAGGGCGCCGATCGTGGTGCCGTCGGGCAGGAGGAGGGAGGCCGAACCAAGCCCACCCTTGTGCTGCGCGTCCGTTGCGCCGGTGCCCGCGCCTGTGGTGCCGAGGGCGAAGTCGTGGCGTGTTTGCGCAAGCGCCTGACGGCCAAGCCCCGGATACGGGTTTTGTGACCATCCCTTGTCGCCATTGTTGAGCAGATCGAAAATGATCGCGGCCGGCACGATGGGAACGCGGGCGGAATGGATCCGGAACCCGCGCCCCTGTTCGGCAAGCGCCTCCATCACGCCTTGTGCTGCGGCCAGACCGAAGGCCGATCCGCCCGAGAGCACGAGGGCATCGACGCCGGGCACGGTCTTGTCCGGCTCCAGCAGATCGGTGTCCCGGGTGCCCGGCGCGCCGCCCATCACGGCGTAGCTGCTGGTCATGGGACCGTTTTCGGACAAGAGGACGGTTGTGCCGGATTTCAGGTTTGCGTCTTGGGCATTGCCGACGGCGAGGCCCGGAACATCCGTGATCAGGTTGCGGGGACCGGGTGTCACAGGGACATCTCGCTTTGGCTGGTGGCGGAGTGAGGGGCCAGCCCCTCACACTCCCCGGGATATTTTCGAACCAGAGAAGATCGGGTCATATGCAGCGGCCTCCATCCACTTCCATGCAGACGCCCGTGATCATGCTGGCCTCGTCCGAGCAGAGGAAGGCTGCGGCGTTGCCCAGGTCTTCGGGGTGCGAGAAGCGGCCCAGCGGGATGGTGGAGAGAAATTTCGCGCGGATCTCGGGCGTGTCCTCGCCCATGAAGCTTTTGAGCAGCGGCGTTTCGCCTGCCACCGGGTTGAGTGCGTTCACCCGGATGCCGTCGGGGGCGAGTTCGACCGCCATGGTGCGGGTCGCGGTGATCATCCAGCCCTTGGAGGCGTTGTACCAGTTCAGGCGCGGGCGCGGCGAAACACCTGCGGTGGAGGCGATGTTGAGGATGTTTCCTGACCTGCGGTGCTTGAAATGCGGAACAAGGCTGCGGGCGCTCAGGTAGACGGATTTGCAGTTCACGGCGAAGACGCGGTCGAAATCGTGTTCCGTCACGTCTTCCATCTGTGCGGGCAGGTGGGTGATGCCCGCGTTGTTCACCAGGATGTCGACATGGCCCATCTGGCGGATCGCCGTTTCGATCATGGCGGCCACCTGATCGCCGTTGGACACATCCGTCCTGTGGGCGATGCCGCCGATTTCATCTGCGATGCCCGTGGCTGCGTCGGTGTTCAGATCAACGACCATCACGGTCGCGCCTTCGGCGGCGAATTTGCGCGCGATGCCTGCGCCAAAGCCGGAGGCGCCCCCGGTCACGATTGCGGTTTTGCCGTTGAGCCTCATGTGTTTCCTCCCGATTTATCCGTGTTTCGCGGCGACGGTTTTCAGGGTCGAGAAGCCGTACAGCGCCTCGAACCCCTTTTCGCGGCCATGGCCGGATTTGCCAACGCCGCCGAAGGGCAGTTCGACCCCGCCGCCCGCACCGTAATTGTTGAGGAAAACCTGCCCGGTTTTCAGCGCCTTGGCCAGCCGCATCTGGCGTGCGCCATTGGCGGTCCAGACACCGGCGACAAGGCCATAGATCGTGCCGTTGGCGATGCGGATCGCCTCGTCTTCGGTATCGAAGGGGATGAGCACCTGCACCGGGCCGAAAAGCTCGTCCTGCGCCATCGGGTGATCCGGGGGCACAGGGCCGTAGAGGCGTGGTTGGACATAGGCACCGCTTGGGGGCAGGTCTTCCGGCATCGGGGTTTCGGCAATGCAGGGCAGTTCGTGGGCCGCTTGGAGCAGGCTTTCGAAGCGGGCCTTCTGTGTGACAGAGATCAGCGGACCGATATCTGGGTCGCTGCTGGCCGGACCGATGGTCTTGGCGCGGTAGGCGTCGGCCATGCGGCGGGCGACCGTTTCGTAGACGCCGCGCTGGATCAGGATGCGCGAGGCGGCGGAACAGGTCTGGCCCGCGTTCTGGAGGCCTGCATTGACGAGGAAGGGCAGCGCGTCGTCCAGATCGGCATCGTCGAACACGATCTGGGGAGATTTGCCGCCAAGCTCCAGCGTGACGGGCACGACGTTTTCTGCGGCGAGCGTCTGGATCGTCTTGCCGGTCTCGACCGAGCCGGTAAAGCTCAGGTGTTGAACGCCGGGATGGCGGGCCAGCGCGGCACCCGCTTCGGACCCCAGGCCGGGGACCACGTTCAGCGCACCATCGGGAAAGCCAGCCTCCCTGGCCAGATACGCAAACATCAGCGCGGTCAGGCACGCATCCTCGGCGGGTTTCAGAACGCAGGCATTGCCCATGGCAAGGGCTGCCCCGACAGACCGGCCGATGATCTGCATCGGATAATTCCACGGCACGATATGGCCAGTCACCCCATGTGGTTCGCGCAGCGTGTAGACGGTGTAGCCGTCGAGATAGGGGATGGTCTGCCCATGTACCTTGTCCGCCGCGCCGCCGTAGAATTCGCAGTAGCGCGCAAGGGCGATTGCATCTGCGCGGGCTTGGGTCACAGGTTTGCCGACGTCGATGGTTTCCAGCGTTGTCAGCAGGTCGGCCTGGTCCAGAACAAGCTGCCCCAGACGGGTGAGGCAATGGCCCCGTTCCAGCGCGGTCATCTTGCCCCAAGGGCCGTCCAGCGCGGTCTGGGCGGCAGTGACGGCGTCGTCCACATCCGTTTCGGTGCTGCGGGCGATGTGGCACAGCGTGTCGCCATCGGAGGGGTTGATGAGTGGCAGAGTGTCGGACGTGGCGCGCCATGTGCCGCCGATCAGGACGTGGCCGGGGTCAAAGGGCAGGGTGGGGAGCATCTTGGGCCTCCGGGAGTTCAGGTAATTTCGGCGCGGCTTCCATCAGGGCCCGCGTATAGGGATGTCGGGGGGCGTCGAAGATTGCTTCTGTGGGACGGTCTTCGACGATCTCGCCGGCGCGCATGACCATCACGCGGTCGGTGATGGAGCGCACGACGCTCAGGTCGTGGCTGATGAAGAGATAGGTCAGGCCGTAGGCGCGGCTGAGGTCAGCCATCAGGTCGAGGATCTGCGCGCGCACCCGCACGTCGAGCGCCGAGACCGCTTCGTCGAACACGATCAGCTCGGGCTTGATGATGAGTGCGCGGGCGATGGCGATGCGCTGGCGCTGGCCGCCGGAAAAGGCGTGGATGTGACGGTCGGCATCCTCGGGTTTCAGTCCGACGGCGGTGAGAGCCTCTGCGATGGCATTGCCACGGGCGCTGCCTTTGGGCGGGTCTTGCAACAGGTGGAAGGGTTCGGTGATCAGGCGCGCAACGCGGTGGCGGGGGTTGAAACTGCCATAGGGATCCTGAAACACCACCTGCATCTTGCGCCGCACGGTGAGGTTCGGGTGGCCGCCCTGCCACACCGGATCACCGTCAAGGGTGATCTGGCCTAGCTGGGTTGGCTCCAGCCCGAGGATCGCGCGGGTGAGGGTGGATTTGCCACAGCCGCTTTCGCCCACCAGCCCGACGCGTTCCCCGCGCCGGATGTCGAAGCTCACATGGTTGACGGCGCGAAACGTCGGGCGGGGGCCAAAAAGCGTTTTGCGCGGCAGGGGGTAGTCGCGGCTGACGTTCTGGACCGACAGAAGCGGCGCATCGGCCTTGGCGTCGCCCAGATCGGCCTGATGGCGGGACGCTTCGAAGAGTTGCCTTGTGTAGGGGTGGCGCATTTCGCGCAGCACGTCTGCGGTCGGGCCGGACTCCACGATCTCTCCGTGGCGCATGACGTTGAGCGTGTCGGCCATGTCGCTGACCACGGCAAGATCATGGGTGATCATCATCAGCGCCATGTTCTGTTCGCGGACAAGTCCCTTGAGAAGCTCGATGATCTGCGCCTGTGTTGTCACATCGAGCGCGGTTGTCGGTTCATCCGCGATCAGCAGGCGGGGCCGCAGGGCGATGGCCATGGCGATCACCACGCGTTGGCGTTGGCCGCCGCTGAGTTCGTGGGGATAGCGCGACAGCGCAAAGCGGTCAGGAGGCAGGCCGACGCGGTCGAGAACTTCGCGGGTGCGCTCTTCGGCGCGTTCGGGCTTCATCGCCTTATGGACAAGGATGGTTTCCATCACCTGCGCGCCGATGGTCTGAACCGGGTTCAGCGCGGTCATGGGTTCCTGAAACACCATGCCGATTTCGCGGCCGCGCAGGTCGCACAATTGTGGTTCCGGCAGGGTAAGCAGGTTGGTGCCGTCGAACCGGATTGCGCCGCTGGTCGTCGCACCCTTGGGCAACAGGCCCATCGTCGCGAAGGCGGTCATGGATTTGCCCGACCCGCTTTCGCCGGTCAGGGCCGTGATCTCGCCTTCACCGATCCTTAACGAGATCCCGTGCAGGATCGGACTGTCGTGAATGGAAAGGGACAGGTTCTCGATGCTCAGAAGGCTCATGCGCGCGCCACCTTGAGGCGGGGATCAAGCGCGTCGCGCAGCCCGTCGCCCAGCAGGTTGAGCCCCAGCACCATCGCCACGATGGTCAGGCCGGGGATCAGCGCCACATGCGGGGCCAGCGAAACCATCGTTTGCGCCTCCGCCAGCATGCGCCCCCAGCTTGGGATCGGGGGTTGTGCCCCTAGGCCGACATAGCTGAGCCCCGCTTCGGCGAGGATGCCAAGGCTGAACTGGATGGTGCCCTGCACGATCAGCAGGTTGGCGACATTGGGCAGGATATGTTCTGCGCTGATACGTGTGCGGGTCTTGCCCGCCACCTGCGCCGCCATGATGAATTCGCGTTTCCAGAGGCTGAGCGCGGCACCGCGCGTGATGCGAGCAAAGACCGGGATGTTGAAGATGCCGATGGCGATGATCGCGTTGGTGGCCGAGGGACCGAACACGGCGGTGATCAGGATCGCGATGACCAGTGACGGGAAGGCAAAGATCAGGTCGTTCATGCGCATGATCACCTCGTCCAGCATCCCTCCGCGTCGCGCGGCAGCGGCAAGGCCCAAAGGCACGCCGAGGCCCATGCCGATGCCCACCGCGACCAGCGCCACGGCGATGGATGTCCGCGCGCCGACCATGAGCATCGACAGGATGTCGCGTCCGAAATGGTCGGTGCCCAGCAGATTGCCCGCGCCGGGCGGTTTCAGGCGGTTTGCGATGTTCATCGCCTCCACGCTGTCGGGCGTCCAGACAAAGGACAGAAGCGCCGCAATGACAAAGACGCTGGTGAGCAGCCCGCCAAGGACAAGGTTGCGGCTCATGTGCGCGTCCTGAGCCGGGGATCAACGGCGGCATAGGCCAGATCGACAAGGAAATTCACCATGATCACCGCGAAGACCAAGAGCATCACAACGGATTCCACCACGATCAGGTCGCGCTGGGTGATGGCCTGAAAGATCAACCGCCCGAGACCGGGCAGAAAGAACACCTGTTCGATGATGATGGCCCCCGCCAGCAGGAAGGCGAATTGCAGCCCGATGATCGTCAGCACCGGGATCAGCGCATTGCGCAGCCCGTGTCGCCAGAGCGCCTGCCGCGCCGTAAGCCCCTTGGCGCGGGCGGTGCGCATGAAATCCTCGCCCAGAATGTCGAGCAGGGAGGACCGCATCACACGGGTCAGGATCGCGGCTTGCGGCAGGGCCAGCGCGATGGCGGGCAGGGTCAGCGCCTTTATTCCTCCCCAAAAGCTGTCGTCCCAGCCCGGAAAGCCACCGGCGCTGAACCAGCGCAGGTTGATGGCAAAGATCAGCACCAGCATCATGGCGAACCAGAAGTTCGGAACCGCGACGCCAAGCTGTGTCGCCCCCGTGACCGTCAGATCACCCGGACCTCCGCGTCGTGCGGCGGCGAAGATGCCTGCCGGAAAAGCGATGAACGTCGACAGCGTCAGCGCATAAAGCGCCAACGGCAGTGACACCCACATTCGGTCCGCGATCATCTGCGCCACCGGTGTCCGGTACGTGTAGGACATTCCGAAATCGCCGGTCAGCATGCCGCCGACCCAGCTGAGATAGCGTTCGACTTTGGACTGATCGAGCCCCAGCTCAGCACGCAGGGCTGCGACCGTATCGGGCTGCGCGTTGAGGCCCAGCATGAAGCTTGCCGGATCGCCGGGGGCCACTTCGATAACGACAAAAATGACCACCGAGGCCACGATCAGGCTGATGGCAAGAGAGACCAGTCGTTTGACGATATAGCCCAGCATTGCGCGCAGGTTAGGCCAAGCATCGGGCCAAGGGAACGCAGAAAAACCGGTTCTGCCGTGGGACTGTTGCCCAAGGACAAACCGCGTGACCCACAGCGCCGCCCGTTGGATGGGCCGGTGCGGTTACAGGCTGTCCATCTTTCGGGCAAGCTTGGCATCCAGCGGCGACAGCCCATCGACGTCATGGGTCGTGAGGGTCACCTCGACCCGGTTGTAGGTGTTTTGCCACTCAGGATGGTGGTTCCATTTTTCGGCCCAGAGCGCGGCCCGGGTCATCCAGCCGAAGGCCTCCGTGAAGTCCTTGAACTTGAATGTCTTTGAAATGGCGTCTCGGTCGTCAAGAAGGGTCCACCCGGCCTCAAGAAGCGGGTCCAGCTCGGCCTTGCGCTCGGTGTCGGAAAGTTTCTCGGTCATTCGTGGTCCTCCATCTGGTTTTTGCGGAACGGTCCATAGCCGGTCAGGATCTCGATATCTTCACCCACCGCCTGCGCCTCGGCTTCGAGGTAGCGCGCGACGGCGTCGGAAAACCCCGGGTCCCCCATCCAGTGCAACGAATGGGTATATACCGGCAAATAGCCCCGCGAAAGCTTGTGTTCACCCTGCGCGCCCGCCTCGACGCGGGCCTGTCGATGCGCAATCGCGTAATCCATCGCTTGGTAGTAACACAGTTCGAAATGCAGGCAGGGGTGGTCCTCGACACAGCCCCAGTACCGTCCGTATAGCGTGTCGCGCCCGATCACGTTGAGCGCCCCCGCCACCCACTGACCGTCGCGTTCCGCCAAGACGAGCAGGATGTCGTCGCGCAGCCGCTCCTGGGCGATGTCGAAGAATTTCCGCGTAAGATAGGGAGTGCCCCATTTGCGCGCGCCGGTATCCTGATAGAAATCCCAGAATGCCTCGAGATGTTCGGGTTGGATCTGGTCCCCGGTCAGTTGATGGATCGTGCCGCCGAAATCCTGCGCGCGGCCGCGTTCCTTGCGGATGGATTTGCGCTTTCGCGAACTCAGGTCCGCCAGGAAACCATCGAAATCGTCGTATTCGCGGTTGACCCAATGGTATTGCTGCGTGCGGCGGCGCAAGAGGCCGATCTGTTCACCGGCAATCGCCTCGGCCTCGGTACAGAAGGTGATGTGGAGCGACGACAGCTCGTTATCCGCGGCCACTTGGATCGCGCCTTGCACCAGTGCGCTGATGCCTTCGGCCTCGAATCCCGGTCGGGTCAGAAAGCGGCGGCCGGTGGCGGGGGTGAACGGTACCGCGATCTGAAGCTTGGGGTAATAGCGCCCACCCGCGCGCTCCCAGGCATGCGCCCAGTTGTGATCGAAGATGTATTCGCCCTGGCTGTGGCTTTTTGCGTAAAGCGGCGCACAGGCGATGATCTGCCCGTCCATTTCGGCGGTCAGGTAGCGCGGGTCCCAGCCGGTGCCGGTGCCGACGGACCGGCTGTCCTCGAACGCCTTGAGGAAACGATGCGTGGTGAACGGGTCGAAGGCGCGCCCGCCATCAGCGATTTCGGGGCAGGCACAGGCGTCCCAGTCCTCCGCCGCGATCTGCGCGATGGAGGAATGCATGGTGATGGCGATCGTGGGCGCTTCGGCTGTGTCCGACATGACCTGTCCTTGGATATGCCTAGGTACTTGGTCCGCATCGCGTGGCGTTCAAGCGGCGTAGCCCTCAAAGGTGATATTGTCCGCAATCTTGCGGGCCTGGCTTTCCTGGCTGGCGCTGCGCACAGTCCAGCATAGGATCGGCACGCCGCGCGCCTTGATCTGTTCCACGCGTGGGGCATCAAGGTTGGTGACGTCATGGCTGATGAAAGCAGCGCCGACGCGGTCGAAATCCGGGATGCCCGCCAGCCGGGCGCGCGTATCGACCGGCACCTGCGGCTCGTCGACAGTGCGCCAGGCCGAGGTGATCAAGCCACGTGGCCGCTCGGGCGCCAGTTCGGCAAGCCGGGCCACCATATGCGGATTGAACGACATCAACGCGACCGGTCCGGAATAGGACGACAGGGCCCCGAGTGTAGCTGCCTCAAGCGCGCCATCGGTCTCGCCCATCTCGCCATGCTGGTCTTTCAGCTCGATCAGAAGCGGGACCGCGCCGTTCACCTGTTCCAGAACCTGACCCAGCGTCGGGATCGTATCTCGACCGCCGGTCAGCGTCATGTCCTGCAACTCTGCCGCGTCACGGTCGCGCACGGCCCCGGTTTCGGAAGTCAGCCGGTCAAGCCGTGCATCGTGAAAGACCATCGCCACGCCATCTCGGGACAGTTGAAGGTCCATCTCGATCCCGTATCCGGCCGCGAGTGCGGCGGCAAAGGCGGACGGGCTGTTTTCGATCCGTCCATCGGCCTTGTCGTGATAGCCGCGATGCGCGATTGGCCGGTCCAGAAAAACCTGTGGCAGCGCGGTCATGACAGTTCGAAGATGCCTTCGATTTCCACCGCGACGCCGAAAGGCAAAGATGCCGCCGACACCGCAGAACGCGCGTGGCGCCCCTTGTCGCCCAGCACCGCGACCATCAGGTCCGAGGCACCGTTGACCACCTTGGGCTGGTCGCCGAAATCGGCGGTGGAGTTCACGAAGCCGACAAGCTTGACCACGCGCACCCGGCTCAGGTCACCTCCGGCCGCCTTGCGCGCCTGCGACAGCAGCGCCAGGGCACAATGCTTGGCGGCCTCGGCGCCGGCTTCGGCATCCAGATCGTCGCCGAGCTTGCCCTTGATCAGGCCATCCGGGCCGTTCGGAAGCTGGCCAGACACGTAGACCTGGTTGCCGGTCTGCACGAAGGGCACATAATTGGCCGCCGGGGCCGGAGCGTCCGGCAGTGTCAGTCCAAGTTCTTCAAGCCGTGCGTCGATGGCGTTTGTCATGGTGTCTCCCTCGTGTTTGGCGGCGACGCTATTGCTCGTGTCGGGAAATGGAAAGGGGGTTTCTTGCCGGGATGCGCGGGATCAGTTGCCGCCCAGAATATCCCTCAGAAGCTGGTTCAGCGCGTTTTCCAGCGCGTTGCCGCCGCCTTGGTTGCGCTGCGGCGCCTGTTGCTGCTGTTGCGGTTGGGGCTCGGCCACCCGGCGGGGCGCCGTGGGTTCGTTCATCGGAAGCGGTCTGGCCGGCAGGCCTTCGTGCACGCGAAGCATCGCCTCGTGCCAGATCTCGGCTGGCAGGCCGCTGCCCGTGACGCCGGCCAGCGGCGTGTTGTCGTCATATCCCATCCAGACGCCGGCCACGTAATCGGCCGTGAAACCGATGAACCAGGCGTCCCGCGCCTCTTGCGAGGTGCCGGTCTTGCCGGCCGCGGGCCGGTCAGGCAGCTTGGCTCGGCCACCGGTGCCCTGGGTCACCACTTTTTCCATCATCCAGATCAGCTGCCGCGCGGCCTCTTCGTTGATCACCCGCTCACCGATCCCGCCGCTTGTGCCCATCGTCGGCTCGGGTTCGCCGACCAGGCGCAGTTCCCGAAGCCCGTAGGGTGTGACCGAGGAGCCGCCGTTGAGGATGCCCGCATAGGCCCCGGTCATCTCGAGCAGCGACGCCTCGGAGGCACCGAGTGCCAGCGCCGGGGTATCGGTCAAAGTGCTTTCGATGCCGAAATCCTCGGACACCTTGCGCACCAGGTCGCGCCCGACGGATTCCGAGATCTTGACCGCCGGGATGTTCAGGCTTTTGGCCAACGCATCGACCAGGGTCACCTGGCCGTAATGCTGGTTTGAATAGTTTGACGGACACCACCGGCCCGAACCGGGAATGTTCATGCAGAAGGGTTCGTCCTGAACCGTGTCATAGGGGCTGTAACCCAGTTCCAGCGCGGTGGCGTAGACAAAGGGCTTGAAGGCCGATCCGGTCTGTCGGCTGGCCTGTGTGGCGCGGTTGAACACGCCGGACACATTTGTCTGGCGACCGCCCACCATGCCGCGCACCGCGCCATCGGCGGACATCACCACGATCGCCGCCTGTGCCTTGGAGCCCTCCCGGACCTTGGTGGCGAAGACCGTCTTGATCGCGTCCTCGGCCGCCTTCTGAATCCGTTGGTCCAGCGTGGTCGAGATGATCACGTCCTCGGTCGTGTCGCGGGTGAAGAAATCGGGTCCGGACTGCATCACCCAGTCGGCGAAATACCCGCCCGTCTGGGTCTTGGCCTTGTCCGACAGGTTCGCCGGATTGGCCTGCGCCGCGCGGGTCTGTTCGTCCGTCAGGTAGCCCTGTTCGTTCATCAGGCGCAGCACGGTGGCCGCCCGCGCCTGCGACCGTTCGATGTTGGAGGTCGGAGCCAGCGTCGACGGGGCGGTGAGCAACCCCGCGATCATCGCGCCTTCCTGCGGTGTCAGGGCCGATGCCGGTTTCGAGAAATACCGCTCTGCCGCGGCTGCCGCGCCATACGCGCCACCACCCATATAGGCGCGGTTCAGGTAGATCGAAAGAATCTCGTCCTTGGTATACTTGATCTCCATCGCCAGCGCGTAGATCGCTTCCTTGGCCTTGCGCGCCAGGGACCCGCGCCGACAATCCGAGATGTATTCCGCCTCGGTCTTCCACTCGTCGGGGTCATAGGTCACGCCCAGGCAAAGAAGCTTCGCGGTCTGCTGCGTGATCGTCGATCCGCCGTGGCCCGAAAGCGGCCCGCGGCCTTCGGACAGGTTGATGCGCACTGCCGAGGCGATCCCGCGCGGGGACAGGCCGAAATGATTGTAGAACCGCCGGTCTTCGGTCGCGACCACCGCGTTCTTGAGATGCGGCGACACCGTGTCCGCCGTCACGACGCCGCCGAACTGGTCGCCGCGCCAGGCGAAGGCAACGTCGTTGCGGTCCAGAAGCTGAACCGACCCCCGTGCACGTCCGTCGAGCGCTGCCGACACCTCGGGCAGCCGGCTGTACTCGACCGCGACAAGCCCGGCGACGATCAGGGCGACGATGATCCCCACCCGCAGGAACAGGCGCAGGAAAAAGCGCATGATCCCTCGGATGATCCCGGTGAAGAACCCGATGATCCCGCCGCGCCGGGCTTTCGCTCTGGCTGGCTTGCGCTTTTTGGGCGCAGCTTTGCGCGGCTTCGCGGCCCTGGATGCTGTCTTGGGATAGCGCCGGTCTGCGACCAGACGGCTTTTCCCGCGTCGTGAATCAGTCATGCTTCCGACCGCCTGTGATACTGCTCGTTCAAACCAATTTAATCGGTTTCTCCGTCGATGTGGACCGCAGACAAAGTGACAACATGGTTTTTTAACTGACTAATTTATGTGCATCAGCGTCAGATTGTGCAAAATTTGTGCAACTTGTCGTTCTGGCGGCTGGCCTGCCCCCCGTCTCACCTTTCCTTCCGACAGCCCGTGCCTCTTTTCTGCGCTTGCAAACAAAGATCGACCTGCAAGGGAAAGGGACCAAGGTGAAGTTCATCATAGCGACAATCAAGCCGTTCAAGCTTGAAGAAGTCCGAGAGGCGCTCACAGACATTGGCGTCCGCGGCATGATGGTAACCGAGATCAAGGGGTTCGGCTCTCAGTCGGGCCACACCGAGATTTACCGTGGCGCGGAATACGCGGTGAACTTCGTGCCGAAAATCAAACTCGAAATCGTGGTCTCCGCCGACATGGCCGATCAGGTGATCGAAACCATCACCAAGACAGCCCGCACCGGCAAGATCGGTGACGGCAAGATCTTCGTGCTCGATGCGCAGCAGGCCATTCGCGTGCGCACAGGCGAAACCAATGGGGATGCGCTCTGAACCGGCGCTGTGACAGAGATAGGGGACACAAACAGATGAAACTACTCAAGACACTCCTGCCCGCTGCCGCGCTGATCGCGCTGCCAGTCATGGGCATGGCTCAAGAGGCCGAGGCCGCCGCGCCGACCATGGACGAGGTTGGCCCGTATATCTTCACCACGCTGCTGTTCCTGATGGCAGGATTCCTCGTGTTCTTCATGGCTGCCGGTTTTGCCATGCTCGAAGCGGGCCTCGTGCGGTCCAAGAACGTGGCGATGCAGCTGACCAAGAACATCTCGCTCTTCTCGATCGCGGCGATCATGTACTGGCTGGTCGGCTTCAACACGATGTATCCCGGCGACTTCAACGGCTATTTCGCCATCGGCGGGCAGACCGTGCTCGACGCGGTGGGCGTTTCGGCGGCCGACGCCGCGCTTGACTATGCGTCGGTCGGGTCTGACTTCTTCTTCCAGCTGGTCTTCGTCGCCGCAACCGCGTCCATCGTGTCCGGTGCCGTGGCCGAACGCATCAAGTTGTGGCCCTTCCTTGCCTTCGTGGTTGTTCTGACCGGCCTCATGTACCCGATCTCGGGTTCCTGGCAGTGGGGCGGCGGCTGGCTGTCCGAGATGGGCTTCTCCGACTTCGCCGGTTCGACCGTCGTGCACTCCGTAGGTGGCTGGGCTGCTCTGGCAGGTGTGATCGTGCTTGGTCCGCGTCTGGGCAAGTACAAGGACGGACGTGTAAACCCGATCCCGGGGTCCAACCTGGCGCTCGCAACCCTCGGCACGTTCATCCTGTGGCTCGGTTGGTTCGGCTTCAACGGTGGCTCGCAGCTTGCGATGGGCACCGTGGGTGATGTCTCGGACGTATCGCGCATCTTTGCCAACACCAACATGGCGGCGGCTGCCGGTGCGGTAACGGCTCTGATCCTGACCCAGATCCTCTACAAGAAGGTCGATTTGACCATGGTTCTCAACGGTGCTCTGGCCGGTCTCGTGTCTATCACGGCTGAACCGCTTGCTCCGACGCTGTTCGGTGCTCTGTGGATCGGTGCGGTCGGTGGTGTGATCGTGGTCTTCGCCGTGCCGTTCCTCGACAAGCTCAAGATCGACGACGTTGTTGGCGCCATCCCGGTCCACCTTTTCGCCGGTATCTGGGGCACCATCGCCGTGATCTTCTACGGTGAGGCAAACCTGATGACCCAGCTGACAGGCATCGTCGCCTACGGCGTGTTCACCTTCGTGGCCAGCCTGATCCTGTGGTACATCCTCAAGCTGACCATCGGTATCCGCGTCAGCGAGGAAGAAGAGATCAACGGTCTCGACATGGCGGAACTGGGCATGGAAGCCTATCCCGAATTCTCCAAAGGCTGATCTCCTCCTTCCAATCAGTCTTTCGTGACCAACTGCCCGGGCGTTCGCGCCCGGGTTTTTTTCTTGCGCCGTGATCGGCGATGATGCGTTCGCGCCCGGGTTTTTTCGTGCGGCCGACGGGTCAGCCGCTGCCGATCAGAACACCGGCGGCAAAGACAAGCGCGCCGCCCAGAACCACCTGGAACGCTGCACGAAAGAACGGCGTGTCCATGTACCTGTTCTGAATCCACGCAATCGCCCAAAGCTCGATGAAGACGACGACGAAGGCAGTGATCGTTGCGGTCCAGAAATCCGGGATCAGGTAGGGCAGGGCATGGCCCAACCCGCCAACCGTCGTCATGATGCCGGACGCGAACCCGCGTTTGATCGGTGATCCACGCCCCGACAATTGCCCGTCATCCGACGCCGCCTCGGTAAAGCCCATCGAGATGCCTGCGCCCACCGATGCCGCCAGGCCAACAAGGAAGGTCGTCCAGGTGTCCTGCGTGGCAAAGGCGGTGGCAAAGATCGGCGCCAGGGTCGACACCGACCCATCCATCAGCCCGGCCAGACCCGGCTGGACCCAGGTGAGCAGGAATTTTCGGCGGGCATGTTCCTCTTCGCTGCTGCGCGTGTCGTCGCTCAGGTGTTCCTGCTCAAGCGCCTCTGCGGTTTCTTGGTGACCCGCCTCGGCGGCGGCCAGATCGCCCAGCAGCTTGCGTGTCGCGGCATCGGTGGTGCGTTTCGCCGCCGCCAGGTAGAACTTTTCGGCATCGCGCTCCATCGCCTCGGCTTCGGCGCGGATACGCTCGATCCCGAGGTTCTCGACCAGCCAGACGGGCTTGCGGGCATAATACCCCGCTACGTGCTCGCGCCGGATCAGGGGGATGACATCGCCGAACCGAGCGCGGTGCAGGTCGACCAGCCGCTTGCGATGCGTGTCCTCTTCGGCGGCCATACCGTCAAAGATCGAGGCCGTACCGGGGAATTCCGACCTCAAACGTTCCGCATAGGATCGATAAATCCGGGCGTCGTCCTCTTCCGACGATATGGCCAGGGCGACGATTTCCTGTTCGGACAGGTCGGAAAAGCGGCGCCGGTTCAACGAAAAACGCATGATGAAAACCCTTCCTTTGGTAGAGACGTGTTGCTGCCCTCGCGACACCCGGCTTGTTTTGCCGGAGCAGGCACAACACATCCCACTTGCGAGACTAAACCGATCTGTTTAGATTTTGAACGCGACATAAGGGGTGGGAATGGCAACGGCGGAGGCGAAAATCCGGAAGGGCCGCAAGTTCGACCAGGTTGTCGAAGGCGCGCGCGAGGTGTTTCTGCGCGACGGTTTCGAAGGCGCCAGCGTCGATGACATCGCGCGTGTGGCGGGTGTGTCCAAGGCCACGCTTTACAGCTATTTCCCGGACAAACGCCTGCTGTTCATGGAGGTCGCCACCCGGCAATGCAAGGAGCAGGCCCGGACCTCGATCGAAAGCATCGACAGCTCGCGCCCCCCTCAGGAGGTCTTGTCACGGGTCGCGGACCAGTTCCTCGGCTTCATCTATTCGGACATGGGTCAGAGGATCTTTCGGATCTGCGTCGCCGAGGCCGACCGCTTTCCGCAACTCGGGCAGGAATTCTACCACTCCGGACCGATGATCATGCGCGCAGCGCTGGTCGATTACCTGCGCCAGGCCGCCGAGCGCGGCGAGCTCCGGATCGAGGATTTCGACCTTGCGGCCGACCAGTTCGCCGAACTGTGCAAGGCCGACCTTTGGCCGAAACTGGTGTTCGGGATCATCCAGACCGTTCCGAAGGACGAAAAGGCCCGCGTCATCGACGGGGCCGTCAGGACGTTTCTGGCCCGTTACGGGGCCGGGGACGCCGATTTCAGGACGGACTGATACAACGCCTCTAGGGTGTCCAGACATTGATCCAGCGACGTGGCTGCGGCATCGGCGCCGGTTCTCAGGGCAATGTCCTTTTCGATCTGCACGATGTTTCCGCTGATGAAGATCAGCGACCGCGGCGCGGCGATTCGCAGTTCGACGATGGTGCGCGCCAGCGATCTGACGTGATCCGCCCCCGAGGCCGACAATCCGATGATCGGATATCCGCCATCATGCGCGATCTGGCAAAGCTCGGATTCGCTGCGTCCGATCCGCAGGTCGATGCCCCAGCCCTTTTCGCGCAGGATGTCCGCCGCCATGGTCACGCCCAGCACGTGCTGTTCGCCGGGCACCGCAGCGAACAGGGCTTCGCGATGGCCACGCACCGGGACCGGCGGAGTCAGCCTGCCGATGTCCCGCAGCATGTGCAGCATGCGCCCGGCGGCAATCGCCATGTCGCTGAAATGGATGATGTCCTGTTCCCACCATTCGCCCAATCGCAGCGCGGCAGCGGCGATGTAGTTCAGGCACAATGTCTTGTGGTCGGCGCCGCGCTCATGCGCGCGGCTGAGGATGCGTTTCGCTTCTTCAGCGGTGGGATCCACGAGGGCGATGCAGAACGCATCGAGATTGATGTCGCTGATATCCGGCGGCGCCTGGCGCGAGATACAGGACAGCCGGTTTATCACTTCCTGCGCCATCACAAGCAGGGAAGCATCGGAAAGTCGCCGTTCCTGGCCATGGGCGTCGTCGTCGATGGCACGCACCACGATAGGTATATCAATTGTCAACATAGTATGGTCCCCAACGCGCCAAGCGCAGAAACCCCTCGTCCCCGAAACCGAGCATGGCATGGCAGGGATAATCCTGCAATGACCGTTCTGCATGCGCTGCAAGACCGGTCTCCAGGACGGATCAATCCCGCCGACGGACCATCAGCTGGTTGTTCGATCCGCGCTTGACCTCCAGCACCTTCATGTCAGCCACCAGATCGCTGAGCTTGCGCTTGCCATAGGTGCGGGTGTCGAAGTCCGGATTGGCCGACACGATGTGCTGACCCAACTGGCCCAGGCGGTACCATTCCTCGTCCTGGTCGATCGCGTCCATCGCCTTGAGGATGAGGTTGCGCGCCTCGTTCAGATTGCCCTTCTTCGCGGGTTTGGTTTCGGTGCTGTCCGTCTCGGGCCCGTCCGCAAGGTTTTCCAGGAAAATGAACCGCTTGCAGGCGCGCCGGAACGCTTCGGGGGTTTTCTGCATTCCCATTCCGTAGACGCCAAGACCCTGTTCCCGAAGCCGCTGCGCCAGGCGGGTGAAATCGCTGTCGGAACTGACCAGAACGAACCCGTCGAACCGTCCGGTATGCATCAGGTCCATCGCGTCGATCACCAGCGCGATATCGCTGGCGTTCTTGCCGACCGTGTTGGCGGGCTGATGGTGCGGAACAAGCCCGAATTCAGCCTGAACCTTGGACCATCCGGACATCTGCTGGCTGGAAAAGTCGCCATAGCACCGGCGCACACTCGCCTCGCCCAGGGATGCGATCTCCTCGAAAAGCGCCCGGGCATATTTCGGAGAGGTGTTGTCCGCGTCGATCAGGACAGCAAGCAGGGCGGGATTCTCAGCCATGGTCTGGCCCCTTTTCAGTTTTGGCGCCGGATTCGACATCGCCGGATGGCATGTCGGGGGCGGCGGCGGTCTGCCACCGCCCTGTCACGGATCACTGACCCAGTGCAATGCCCTCGCGGCGTGGATCTGCGCCACCGGACAGCGTTTCGCCCACCGCAATGGCGTGCAGGCCGGAATTGAGGTCGCGCACGTTCACCTCGAAGCCAAGATCGGTCAGGGCGGTTTCCAGATCGGCCGCCGTGGTGCCGGCCTCGATGTCATAGGTTCCGAACCGGTTGACCAGATGCGGCATCGACACCGCCTCCTGCACGTTCATGCCCCAGTCCACGTGCGCGATGATCCCCTGTGCAACATAGCCGATGATGCGGCTGCCGCCCGGGGAGCCGATCACCAGCGACGGTGCGCCGTCGGTCATCACGATGGTCGGAGCCATCGACGACCGGGGCCGCTTGCCCGGTTCCAGCCGGTTGGCAATGGGCCGACCGTCGCTGTGGGTGCTGAACGAAAAGTCGGTCAGTTCATTGTTGAGCAGGAAGCCCCGCACGAACAGGCGCGACCCGAACCCGTTCTCGATCGTCGTCGTCATCGAAAGAGCGTTGCCATGGCTGTCCACGATCGAGATATGCGAGGTCGAGGGCAGCTCGAGGCTCGCGTCCGGCGCAAGATCAATCGCGTGATCCCATTCCGGGTTGCCGGGAGACACCTCGGGCAGCGCGTCATCGCCGCTCAGAAGCTGACCGCGTTGTTCAAGATACTCCGGCGCGACAAGGCCCTTGGTCGGCATCGGCACGTAATCGGTATCGGCCATGTAAAGCCCGCGATCAGCAAAGGCGAGCCGCGACGCATCACCGATCAGCCGCCACGCCTCGGCGCTGTCCGGACCAAGCGCGGCAAGGTCATAGCCGTCGAGCATGCCAAGGATCTGCCCGACCGTCAGCGCGCCCGAGGACGGCGGGCCCATGCCGCAGACGTCATGCGCGCGGTAGGGTACGCAGACCGGCGCGCGCTCCTTCACCTCGTAAAGCGCCAGATCGGCGCGGGACAGAAGACCGGGATTGCCCGCCGCCGTGCGCACCGTCGCCACGATGTCCGACGCAATCGGGCCGGTGTAGAAGACATCCGCACCCTCGGCGGCGATCTGGCGCAGCGTGTCGGCGTAGTCGGGATTGGTCAGCGTGTCGCCTTCCGCAATCGGGTCTCCGCCGGGAAAGAAATACTCCTGCGTTGCGCGGAACCGGCCCAGCCGGTCCACATCTCCGGCCACAAGGTCGGCAAGGCGCGGCGACACGGTGAACCCGCCCTCGGCCAGGTCGATCGCCTCGGCAAAGAGGCCCGCCCAATCGGACTGCCCCCACTTGTCATGTGCCGCCTGCATCAGCGCCGGTGTCCCCGGCGTGCCGACCGACCGTCCACCGACAACCGCATCGAAAAACCCCATGGTTTCGCCGTCGTCGGTCTGGAACAATGTCGGCGTCGCTTCAAGCGGCGCGGTCTCGCGCCCGTCCAGCGTGGTCACCTCGCCACTGTCGGCGTCGTACCAGACAAGAAACGCACCGCCTCCAAGGCCGGAACTCTGCGGCTCGACCAGACCCAGCACCGCCTGCACGGCGACCATCGCATCGGCGGCCGTTCCGCCCTCGCGCAGAACCCGCGCCCCGGCCTCGACCGCCAGCGGATTGGCCGCGACAACCATCCAGTCCTCGGCCTCGACGGGGGTGCCGGCGCCCTTGAGGACAAGCGCATCTGTCGCCGCTTGCGACAGGCCACCAAATGCGGTCGTGGTATCGGTCGCGGCTTCCGGTGCGACGGCGTCTGCGGTCTGTTGCGCAGCGGCCGGAGCGAGGCTGCCCAAAACAAGAGCGGCAGAGACTGCAAGAGGGGTTCTGGAGTGAAACATCATGGTTCTGATCCTTTTCCTGAAGGGAAAGCGCCTTGCGCCCATTAAAGCCGGCCACGCGCCCATGAGATCAAAGGGGCGCGCGGCCCCTTCGGTTCCGGTATCAGTAAAGCACCACCGACCGGATGCTTTCGCCGGCATGCATCAGGTCAAAGCCCTTGTTGATGTCGTCGAGCGACATGGTGTGGGTGATCATCGGATCGATCTCGATCTTGCCCTCCATGTACCAGTCGACGATCTTGGGCACATCGGTGCGCCCGCGCGCGCCGCCAAAGGCCGTGCCTTTCCACGTCCGCCCGGTGACAAGCTGAAACGGCCGCGTGGCGATCTCGGCGCCTGCAGGGGCCACGCCGATGATGATGCTCTCGCCCCATCCCTTGTGCGCGCATTCCAGCGCGTCGCGCATGACCTGTACGTTGCCGGTGGCATCGAACGTGTAATCCGCGCCGCCCTTGGTCAGGTTCACGAGATACGGCACCAGGTCGCCCTCGACCTCCTTGGGATTGACGAAATCCGTCATGCCAAAGCGTGTCGCCATCTCGACCTTGTCGGGGTTGATGTCGACACCGACGATCTGATCCGCACCGGCAAGGCGCAGGCCCTGAATGACGTTGAGGCCAATGCCGCCCAGACCGAACACGATGGCGCGGCTGCCGATCTCGACCTTGGCGGTGTTGATGACGGCACCGACACCCGTGGTCACGCCGCAACCGATATAGCACACCTTGTCGAACGGCGCGTCCTCGCGGATTTTCGCCAGCGCGATTTCCGGCAGGACCGTGTGGTTCGAAAAGGTCGAACAGCCCATGTAATGCAGGATCGGATCGCCATCCAGCGTGCTGAACCGCGACGTTCCATCCGGCATCACACCCTTGCCCTGGGTTTCGCGGATCGACTGGCAGAGATTGGTCTTGGGATGCAGGCAGTAATCGCATTCCCGGCATTCCGGCGTGTAAAGCGGGATCACGTGATCGCCCGGTTTCAGGCTGGTCACACCCGCGCCCACCTCGAGAACCACGCCCGCGCCCTCATGACCGAGAATCGCCGGGAAGATACCTTCGGGGTCGGCCCCGGAACGGGTGAATTCGTCTGTATGGCAAATGCCCGTGGCCTTGATTTCGACCAGCACCTCACCGGCGCGGGGACCATCAAGGTTCACGTCCATGATTTCCAGTGGCTTGCCGGCTTGAACGGCAACTGCGGCGCGTGTGCGCATGATGACTCTCCCTCGATTTGTTTTTCGAAACCTTGCGGGAAAGCTCCGGGTTTGCAAGCATTGGCTTGGATATTGGAAAGGTTTCTCAATGCGGATTTTTTGTATCTTGGGTCTTTGTCTGGGTCTGGCGGGCTGTCAGGAAACCATCGTGGCGGAACAGCCCGCCGCCTCCTGTGGGGCCGATGACATGTCCCACCTGATGGGGCTGCAACGCGCTCAACTGGAAAGCATCGCCTTCACGCAACCGCATCGCATCCTTGGCCCCGACGACGCGGCCACGATGGATTTCCGCGGCGATCGGGTGAATTTCGAGCTGGATGACAGCGGCACGGTGGAGCGCATCTATTGCGGCTGATCCCGTAGCGGCAGGCGCGATCCGCAGGCGCGCTGGGATCTCGACTCGTCGGGGTGCAAGGGTGTATGGAACAAAAGAAGAACAAACGCTGCCGCGAGTCTCATGATCAACCGTCGTATCCTGTCCATCTGGTTTCCCCGGCTGGCCGCCGAACGCCATATCCGGCGCGACCCCAACCTGGGCGAGGTGCCCTTTGTCGTGGTGCGCGATGTCGGGCAGGCGCAGGTGCTGGCGTCGCTGTCGCCGCTCGCGCAGGCTGCGGGATTGTACGAGGGCCAGCCGCTGCGCGATGCCCATGCCATGTGCGCCGACCTGCTCACCCGGCTGTCGAACCGCCATGCCGAGGCGGCGTTCCTGGGTGTGCTGCATCGCTGGGCGGGCAAGTTTTCGCCCTGGGTCGCGCGCGAGGAACCCGATGCGCTGGTGATCGACCTGACCGGCTGTGCGCATCTCTTCGGCGGCGAGGAACAACTGGCGCTCCAGGTCGAACAGGATTGCGTCGACCTGGGACTCACGGTGCAGCTTGGCATCGCCGACACTCTGGGGGGCGCATGGGCGCTGGCGCGGTTCGGCGGCGGGCAGGGCGGCGAGCACCACCGAAGCGGCGATGCGATCGACCAAGAGGCCCGCGCGACCCGGTCCCGTGCAGGCAAACGGCGGCACTGGGAACGCGGCGGGGCTGCCCCGTCGGTGACGCTGTCCGCTGTGCAGGGCCGCGCCCGCATCGCCGCGCCGGGCGAAACCTACGCCGCGCTTGCTCCCCTGCCGATTGCCGCGCTCCGGCTGGACGATCATGCGATGAAACAGCTGTCCCGGCTGGGCCTGCGCCGGGTGAAAGACCTTGTAGACCAACCGCGCGCGGGATTGGTGCGGCGCTTTGGGCGCGGGCTGGTGGCGCGGCTGGATCAGGCGCTGGGCGCGTTGCCCGAACCGGTCAGCCCGGCCCCGCCGCCCGACCGCTTTGCCACCCGCATGAGCCTGCCCGACCCCATCGGCCTCGAGGACGACGTGATGGCGGCCATCGACCGGATGCTGCCCCGCCTCTGTGCCGCGCTGAACAAGAAGGGGCGCGGCGCACGCACCCTGCGGTTAGAGGCGTATCGCGCCGACGGGACGATGCAGTGGATGAACGTCACGATGGCCAAGCCCTCGGACGACCCCGATCATATCCGCCCGCTCTTGCGGCTCAAGGTCGAGGATCTGGATGCGGGTTACGGCATCGACATGCTGCGGCTCGAGGCGGTGCTGCACGAACCCATCCACCTGCGCACGGCGTCCGGACATCTCGAAGCGGCCGAGGCAGGGCGGGCCCGCATGGCGGGGCCGAAACCCGGATCGCTGGACAGGCTGATCGGGCGGCTGGGCACCCGTCTGGGGATGGAGTCGATCACCCGCGTGGAGCCCGCCGACAGCCATATTCCGGAAAAGACATGGGTCACGGTGGCGGCGGCGTGGTCGGAACCGGTAAAGCACTGGCCCGAAAGGACCAAATCCCGCCCGCTGCGGATGTGGGCCCCGGAACCCGTGATGGTCGCGGATGTGCCGCGCCTGCCCGAGACCTTCCGCTGGCGGGGGCGCGATCACCGTGTCCATAGCACCCGCGGCCCCGAACGCATCGCGCCCGAATGGTGGCTCGACGATCCGGCCTGGCGCAGCGGCCAGCGCGATTACTGGGAAGTGATCACCGACGAAGGCCACCGCCTCTGGCTGTTCTACGCGCATGGGGCGGCGAAATCCTCGGGCTGGTTCTGCCAGGGCGCGTTTGCCTGACATGTAAAAATATTCTCAGATATGAATATTTTGTTGCTACGGCGATGTCCGTTTGGCAGGCTGGACAAGAAGATTGTCTCAGGGAGGAAAAACGAGATGACACTTAATCCGATGCGGGCCATCGCGCGGCTTTTCATGGCCGCCGCCGCACTGATGCTTGGAGCGCATCTGGCCTATGCCGAAACGCCCAACAAGGTGGCCATTCATGTCGATGAGGAAAGCATCCAGACCATGAACATGGCGCTGAACAACGCCCAGAACATCGCGGCCCATTACGAAGCGCAAGGCGAAGAGGTGATCATCGAAATCGTCACCTACGGACCGGGCCTGCACATGCTGCGCTCGGACACGTCGCCCGTGGCTCAGCGGATTTCGGTCATGGCCCTGGAGATGGACAACATTTCGTTTTCGGCCTGTCTCAACACGGTCGAAGCCATGAAGCAGAAATCACAAAAGGATGTCCCGCTTCTCAGCGAAGCTGTCGTGGTGCCCTCTGGCGCAGTCCGCTTGATGGAGTTGCAACAGCAAGGGTATTCCTATCTCAGGCCGTGAAGCAGGACCGGCCTGCACGCAAGATCTCGCGAAACAGGAGTGTTAACAGTAGGTTAAAAGGTCCGAACCGGCCCGAATGTTTCGCGCGCGAAACAATAGGACCAGATCGGACCCATTCCTTTGTCGGCCGGCGTCCGGATCAGGATCGTCAGCTTTGGTTCGCACCGCGCATCTGGCGGATGCTGCCGCGGATCGTGCGCCAATACGCGGCTTCCTTCTCGTCTCCGGCATCGCGGTATTGATGTTCGCGTTGCGCGGCCTCGAATTCCGCCTTGTCGCCGCGCGCGCGGTACAGGGCATGTGCGATTTCACTGGCTTTCATGACGTCCATGGGGTCCTCCTTTGCCTTTCCAAGCGATCACGCGCCTGACATGACGAAAGCTGGCATATCGAGTGCCCGTGACCAGCTTGCTGTCAGGCATCGTGCAGGCATCGCGGCCCCGTGGGTGGCAAAACCACCCCTCGCGATGCTGGTCGAACATACACGCTCCGGCGCTCTGGATCAAATCAACGTTGACCCTCGGCCAATGATCGCGCGCGGTCCTGCGGGGGGGCGAATTTGCAACTCTGGCCTGTCGGGCCGGTCAAAATGCTTGATTTCGTCCCGAAGCTGCACACATCATTACTCATGAACAGTCTCACGCCGTTCCCACGCTCTACCGCAGCGCCCGAACAGGTGGCTTTCCACCGGACCGAGCTCAGCGTGATCCTGTCGCTCTATGGCCGTATGGTTTCTGCCGGCGAATGGCGGGATTACGGCATTTCCACGCTGCGCGATGTCGCCGTGTTCTCGGTCTTCCGGCGCACCGCCGAAAACCCGCTCTACCGCATCGAAAAGCGCCCCAAGCTGCGCAACCGGCAGGGACAATACGCGGTGATCGGCATCGACGGGCAGGTCCTCAAGCGCGGGCACGATCTGAAGACCGTGCTGCGCGTGCTGGAGCGCAAATTGATCCGCGCCGTCGAATAACCCCTCTCCACAATCCGTCGCAGACGCGGTAATCGGCTCGAATGACGACCTTGCCCGAAATCTATGCCGCGCGCGTGGCCGATGGCAGCCTGACCGGGGATCCGGCGCAGGAAGCTGCCTTGCCCGAGTTCGAACGCATCCGCGCCGCCCTTGCCGCGCCGGTCAGGAAGGGGCTGTTCCGCAAGGCACCCGAACCGCCGAAGGGACTGTATCTCTGGGGCGGTGTCGGGCGTGGCAAGTCGATGCTGATGGATCTTTTTGTCGACAGCCTCGACGTGCCTGCGCGCCGGGTGCATTTCCATGCCTTCATGCAGGAAATCCACGCCGCCATTCACAAGGCCCGCAAAGACGGTGTCGAGGACGCGATCAAGCCGGTGGCAAAATCCGTGTCGGAGTCGGTGCGGCTGCTGGCGTTCGACGAGATGCAGATCACCGACATCACCGATGCGATGATCGTGGGCCGGTTGTTCGAGAAGCTGTTCGCTGCGGGCGTCGTGGTCGTCACGACGTCGAACCGGGTTCCGGATGATCTTTACAAGGATGGTCTGAACCGGCAGATTTTCCTGCCCTTCATCGACATGCTCAAGTCGCGGATGGTGGTGCATGAGCTGACGTCAGACACCGACTACCGGCAGGATCGGCTTGCCGGGGCGCAGGTCTATTTCACCCCGAACGATGCCGCGGCCAAGGCCGAGATCAATCGCATCTGGGAAGAGCTGACACATGGTCGACAGGAAAGCCTGACCTTGCATGTGCAAGGCCGCGAGATCGAATTGCCGCGCTTTCACAACGGCGTCGCGCGCACCAAGTTCTACGACCTGTGCGGCCGGATGCTGGGCCCGGCGGATTATCTTGCGCTGGCCGAAGCGGTGCGGGTGCTGATCATCGAGGACGTGCCGCGCCTGAGTCGTCAGAACTTCAACGAAGCCAAGCGCTTCGTCACGCTGATCGACGCGCTTTACGAAGCCAGGGTCCGGCTGATCATGTCGGCGGCGGCGGAACCGGAAATGCTGTATGTCGAAGGCGCCGGTACCTTTGAGTTCGAACGGACCGCCAGCCGGTTGCGCGAAATGCAGGCGGAGGGCTGGGGCGAGCGCTGAACAAGACCTGCGGGACAAAAAAAGAGGTCCCGAGGGACCTCAAGACTGCTCGATGTTTTTTGCCTGTAGTCAGGTCCTTGCTATGCCTTACGTGAGTGATGGCGCGAGGAAACGCCAGCTTGGGTCGTCTTGGAGTGTGTCATCGAGCGGTATCGCAAGGTGAGGTCCCCAAAAGCCTTCCGCGGCCTTTCCGGTTGTTCCTGGGTACTCGTCAACACCGTCTAATCCCCCGTTCCGTGTCCGCTTTTCCAGCAATTCACAAAACCTTGAGACTTTGTGACACAGTGATTCGCATCGGTCAACATTTAGGTTGGGTTCGCCGCGATATTTCTACCTGTGGCGCCGGCCACCAGATGTTGGGGCTACCTCGTCGGGAGTTTGAGCACCATTCCCGGTTGGATATCGTCGGGCCGGGACAGCAGCCCGATATTGGCCTCGAAAATCTCCGTGGACAGGGCGGCGTTTCCGTAAAGCTCCTGCGCGATGCTCCTGAGCGTGTCGCCGGGCCGCACGAAATAGGACCCCGCAGAGGGAGCGCGCGGCACGTCTGCGCGCACCGTTTCGATGTCACGCAGCTGTGGCGGCGGTCCGGCTGCCATGCTGCGCTGGACGACGCTGTGCAAGAGGCTGCCCGGTTGCCCAGGGAAAGGGGCCTCGCCGGTGGTGACGGATTTCAGGCTGGAAATCGCACTGAAGGTCAAGTCGCGGATGTTCGTGGGCTGGTCGGCAGAGTTGTTGACGACCGTGGTTGAGGGTCTCGACGCGGTCGTGTTCCGGGCCGCCGGTTCGCTTACAGGTTCGATCGCGTTCAGCGGTGCGGCGCTGCGCGTCACGCTGGTTTCGAGGTCGGGAAGCACCTGCGCCGTGCGGGGCGATCCCGGCTGAAACACGATCAAGACGACGGTCAGGACAATGAAGGCGGCGCCCATCAGCGCCATCCGGATCAGCCCGGTTGTCTTGGATGTCTGTGTCATTGGACCACCGAATTGCTCAGGCCAAGTGCGCTCCAGGTGGATGCGCCTCCGCGGTAATACTTGATCTTGCCGTCCGGGTAGCCCGCATCGAGCAGATGCCGGATCGCGTCGGGTGCGTCAGCATCATCCGGGCCGTTGCCGAACAGGACCAGAGTGAATGCCTGCGCGAAGCCCGGAGTGGAGTCCGCATTGGTCACGCCAAGCGCCGACAAGAGGTCGCCGCGATACGGGTTCTCGGGAAGAAAGGTGGCCAGAGGCACGTTGACCGCGCCGGGAACGGACCCGGACGAAAACCGCGCGGGCGGGCGCACATCGACCAGCAGCCCGGATCCGTTGCTGACCGCCGTTTGCAGGAACCCGATGACTTCCAGTTCGCCAAGCGTGTCGACGCCTTCGGCGACCCGGATCGGTTGAACGCAGGATGCCGGACAGGAGGGCCCGGAACGGGTGACGGTGATTTCGCTTCCGTTCAGGGTGAAGCCGAAGGCGCTGGCGGTCTCGGTGATCGACGCGGACTGCGCAAAGAGCGGGCTTGCTGCGGAAATGGCAGCCACAAGCGCCGCATGTGCGGCAGGACGAACTGATACCATGGATCACCTATCACGCCCGCGCCGGCGGGCACCGCTCTGATTTTTCACGATATATAGGGGATTTGGGGCAATTTCGTCAATATAAAGCCGTTGGGCCCAGATTTGGCCTAACCGATCTGTCGCAACACATGCCCTGCAAGGTAGAGCGATCCGCAAATCAGAACCCGAGCCTGCGGCCTGGTTTCCGCGATCCGCCTCAAGGCCGCATCGACGCTCTCGGCCTCGTCGGCCGTCATTCCGACATCCCGCGCGGCCTTGGCAGTGTCCCCGGCGCTCAGCGTGTTCATCTCTCCGGGAATGGAGATCGCGCTCAGGTGATCCGCGACCTGCGCCAGGGGGCGAAGGTAACCGCGCACGTCCTTCGTGTTGAGCATGCCGCAGACAAGATAGGTCGGGCGTTCGGGAAGGGTTTGCAGGTGGGCGGCCAGCGCCTCGCCGGCTGCGGGGTTGTGGCCGCCGTCAAGCCACAGGTCCGCCTGCGGAACAAGGTCGTTCAGCACGGTGCCTTTGAGATGCTGCATCCGCGCGGGCCAGAAGGCGTTCGTGACCGCGCCATCGAACGCGGCTTCGGCCGGTTTCAGGTGACGCAGTGCGGCAAGGGCGATTCCCGCGTTTTCGATCTGGTGCTGACCCGGCAGGTTCGGGAGGGGCAGGTCCAGAAGCCCGCTTTCGTCCTGATAGACCAGCCTGCCGTGTTCTTCGCCCACGTGCCAATGCTGACCATGGGCGAACAGGGGCGCGCCCAGACGGGCGGCCCGCGCTTCGATCACCTCCATTGCCGCGTCGTGCTGCGGACCAACGATGCAGGGCACCCCGCGCTTGAGGATTCCCGCCTTTTCCCCTGCGATCCTGGCGAGCGTGTCACCGAGATATCCCTCGTGATCCATCGACACCGGTGTGATGATCGTCAGGGCGGGCTGGTCGATCACGTTGGTCGCATCGAGCCGACCGCCAAGCCCGACCTCGAGCAGGGTGTAATCGGCAGGGGTGCGGGCAAAGGCAAGCAGCGCGGCACAGGTTGTGATCTCGAAATAGGTGATGCTCGCGCCGTCATTTGCGGCGTAGCAGTCGTCCAGCACCTCGGTCAGATGTGCCTCGCTGATCAGGTCGCCCGCCAATCGGATGCGCTCGTGAAACCGCGCCAGGTGAGGCGAGGTGTAGGCGTGCACCTTATGTCCCGCAGCCTCGAGACCGGCGCGGATCATCGCCTGCGTCGACCCCTTGCCGTTGGTCCCGGCGATGTGGATCACCGGCGGCAGCTTTTGTTCAGGATGATCCAGCGCCGCCAGAAGCGCCCAGACACGGTCCAGCGTCAGGTCGATGATCTTGGGATGAAGCGCCATCATCCTTTCCAGGATGACGTCCGACCCTTCGGGCGTGCTCATGGGGCGTTGTCTGGTGTGGTCGGCGCCGCGGCGCTGGTATCGACTGGGCCGGGCGCGGGCAGGTCACCTGCCACCGGCGGCGGCATGTGCATCAGCATGCGGATGATCTGCACCAGTTCGTCGCGCAGCTTGCGCCGGTCGGTGACCCGGTCGAGCATGCCGTGTTCCAGAAGATATTCCGCGCGCTGGAACCCTTCGGGCAGCTTTTCGCGGATCGTCTGTTCGATCACGCGGGGACCGGCAAAACAGATCAGCGCGCCGGGTTCGGCGATCTGGACGTCGCCCAGCATCGCATAGGACGCGGTCACGCCGCCGGTCGTGGGGTGGGTCAGGACGACGATGTAGGGCAGGTTCGCTTCCTTGAGCATCTGCACCGCCACGGTGGTGCGCGGCATCTGCATCAGGCTCAGGATACCTTCCTGCATGCGCGCGCCACCGGCTGCGGAAAAGAGCACCAGCGGACGGCGCAGTTCCACGGCCTTTTCCGCCGCGGCGATGATCGCGTTGCCGACATACATGCCCATCGATCCGGCCATGAAGCTGAAATCCTGGGCTGCGGCCACGATCGGCGTGCGACCGATTTCGCCTGTGGCGACCAGCATCGCTTCCTTTTCGCCGGTGATCTTCTGCGCAGCTCGCATCCGGTCGGGGTACTTTTTCTGGTCACGGAATTGCAGCGGATCGGTGACGGGTTCGGGCACCTCGACCTCGGTGAAGATGCCGCCATCGAACATGCCGATGAACCGGTCACGCGGCGTAATGTTCATGTGGTGACCGCAATTGGAGCAGACATTGAGGTTGTCCGACATCTCGCGGTGAAACAGCATGGTGCCGCAATCGTCGCACTTGACCCAGAGGTTTTCGGGGATCTCGCGACGCGAGAAGATCGAGTTGATCCTGGGTCGGACGTAATTGGTGATCCAGTTCATGCAGTGCGGCTCCCGTCACCGTTTTCGGCTGGTGGTGATCTAAGCCCGACGCCGGGGAAATGCAATCAGCCGTGCGGCGTGAGGTTGGATCGCGCGGGGCCGCGTTTGACACCCAGTTGGCGTTCCCGCCAGATGATCAGAACCCCGGCGCCGATGATGACGACAGAGCCGATGATCGTGTGGATCGTCGGTATTTCGTCGAAAATCGTATAGCCTATGACCAAGGCGAACAGGATCGAGGCATAGTCGAAGGGGGCCAGGAACGCGGCCTCGGCGTGGCGGTAGGACGAGGTCAGCAGGATCTGCGCGACACCGCCAATCAGGCCCGCGCCGATCAGCTGGCTTGCGGTCTGAAAATCCGGCATCACCCAGCCGAAGGGCGCCGAAAGCAGCGAGAGACAGGAGGCGGACAGCGCGAAATAGAAGACCACGGCAGAGGTCGTCTCGTGCTGTACCAGCTTGCGGATATGGACATGCGCCAATGCACGCAGCGCGGCCGAGGCGAGGACAAGCGCCACGCCCCACCGGGCGGCGGTGCCCATTTCTTCGTTGCCAAGTTGCGGCAGCATGACAATCACCACGCCGACAAGCCCGATGAAGACGGCGGACATGCGCACCAGACGGACCTTTTCACCCAGCAGCATGGCTGCAAAGAGCACCGTCAGGATCGGCGCGGCATAGCCCAGGACCGTGACCTCGGGCAGGGGCAGCAGGCCGAGGGCGGCAAAGCCGCAAGCCATCGCGCTCACGCCGAACATGCCGCGCCACAGGTGTCCCATGGGGTTACGCGTGCGGAGCCCGGTGCTCAATTCGCGCCGCAGCGCCAGCCAGCCGAGGATCACCGGCAGGGCAAAGACGGATCGGAAGAACACGGCTTCACCGGGAGGAACGTTGTCCGCACTGGCCTTTATGAGCGATGCCATGATCACAAAAAGAAAGACAGCGCTGAGCTTCAGCGCCATGCCACGCAGCGGGGACATATCTTCTCCGGGGTTCGAGTTGCCCAATTCTGCCCCTGCGGCGCGGGAAGGTCAATCAGACACCGCTTGCCGTCCGCCGATCTGGCGTCAGCCGATCAGGACCTCGTAAAGCAGCTTGCCCGACACCAGGGCCAGTGCGATCTCGATCAGCAGGAAAAATGCCTTTTCCGGCAGGGCGCGCGAAATCGCGGCGCCGCTCCATGCGCCTGCCAGCGCCATCGGGGCGAGCCAGACTGCCTGCGCCGTGCTGTCCCAGGTGATCTGCCCCGCGAGGATGAAGGGCGGCACTTTCAACAGGTTGACCACGGAGAAAAAGATCGTCGTGGTACCGAGATACACCATCTTGTCGAGCTTCTGTGGCAGCACGTAGGCCTGAAAGGGAGGTCCGCCGGCGTGGGAAATATAGCTGGTGACGCCAGCCACCGTTCCCCAGATCAGACCGCGCGGCACATCCGCCGGTCGCGCCGGGATCGGGGTTTTCGAAAACCGTCGGCGCAGGGCGGTTGCAAGGTAGAACAGACCGATCGCGGCGACCAGCAGCTTGGTTGCATCGCTCGGGACATAAGATACCGCCGCAAAGCCGATCAGGATACCGGCCACCGCGCCCGGCAGAAGGATCTTCAGGTTTCGCAGCGAAAAGGCGCGCCGGAACAGGTACACCGCATACATGTCGGCGACGATATAGATCGGCAGAAGAAGCCCGGCCGCGCGTGCGGGATCCATGAACAGGGACATGAGGGGCACCGACAGAAGCGCGATCATCGGCACTCCGCCTTTCGACAACCCCATCAGAAAGGCCGCCAGCCCGCCGACAATCCAGTATTCCAATCTGCGCCCCGTGTTGCGTCGCGTTTGCGACTGGTCTCATTTCAAGTGGGGAATTCCAAGCGAACAGGTCTCAGGAGCGCAGTTTCTGAACGGCCCAGATCACGATCATCGCCCCCAGAACGGCCCCGACGAACCCGGCGACGGCGCCGGTTGCCGCCAGAAGCAGTCGGATCACCAGCCCTCCGATCAGCGCGCCTGCCACGCCGACCATGACCGTGGCAAGGGTGCTCATCTCGACGCGCATCACCCGCGTCGCCAGAAAGCCCGCCGCCGCGCCGACCACCAGGAGGAACAGGATCTGCATGGCCTATCTCCGCCGCCGGTCGCGCACCGAGCCCCGCCAATGGGTCGGCACGATGATCAATGCGCCCAGCGACGACACGATGGCGTTCATGCCGGGGGAGCCGAAACCGATGCCGAACATGATCCGAACGAAATAGGCGAGGAACGCGCCGCCGACGCAGATGATGATGCTCTGGATTATGCCGTTGTTGGTAAAGCCCGACTTTTCGGAGATGTAGCCGACGATCCCCGCGATCACCACGGTGCCCATCAGGATCATGAACATGCCTGGTCTCCCAATCGGGTTCCCGAGGGAACCGCCATACCGCGCAAGAAGGTCTCGGTGTCCTGGGCGCCCTTGCCGGCACGCTGCGCCCGCGTGATGGTAACCGCTCCGTCCCCACAAGCAACCGTGAAGGCATCGTCAAGAACGGTTCCGGCGGGCCCGCTCTTTTGCGCCAAAGCGCTGCCCAGCAGTTTCACGCGGTCCTCGCCGATCAGGGTCCACGCACCGGGGAAGGGCGACAGGCCCCGGATCTGCCGGTCGATCTCGACGGCCGGGCGGGTCCAGTCGATCCGCGCCTCGGCCTTGTCGATCTTCTCGGCATAGGTCACGCCTGCATCCGGTTGCGTTTCCGGCGCGAGATCATCCAGCCTGTCCAGAGCCCGCAGGATCAGGTCAGCGCCCATCAGGCTCAGCCGGTCATGCAGATCGCCTGTAATTTCGGTGGCGCCGATGGGGGTGCTTTCGCGCAAGAGCACCGGCCCGGTGTCCAGGCCTGCCTCCATCTGCATGATGCAGATGCCGGTCTCTGCGTCCCCTGCCATGATCGCGCGATGGATCGGCGCGGCCCCGCGCCAGCGCGGCAAAAGCGAGGCGTGGATGTTGAGGCAGCCGCGGTTCGGCGCGTCCAGCACCGCTTGCGGCAGGATCAGACCATAAGCCACGACGACGGCGATATCGGCATTCAGGGCGGCGAATTCCTGCTGTGCGTCGTCCGTGCGAAGGCTCTTGGGGTGCCGCACCGTCAGGCCCAACGCCTCGGCGCGGGCATGGACCGGCGTCGGGCGATCCTTCTTGCCGCGCCCTGCGGGGCGGGGCGGCTGGCAATAGACGGCGGCGATCTCGTGGCCCGCCTCGACCAGCGCGTCGAGCACCGGGACCGAGAAGTCGGGTGTGCCCATGAAGATGATCCGCATGTCCTAGCCCTTCAGCTTTTTCGCGCGCCGCAACAGGATGTCGCGTTTGGGGCGGCTCAGGTGATCGAAATACATCTTTCCGTTCAGATGGTCGATCTGGTGCTGCACCGACGTGGCCCAGAGGCCGACGAAGTCATCTTCTTGAACCGTACCGTCGGCCCCCATGAACCGTACGGTCACCGCACGCGGTCGTTCGATGGACGCAGAGACACCCGGCAGGTTGGGGCTTGCCTCTTCATGCGGGCGCAGCTGGACCGAGGCGTGCAGGATTTCGGGGTTTGCCATGCGCACGGCCTTGCCCCGTTCCTCGGACGCATCGACAACGGCCAGCCGTTTCAGAACGCCGATCTGGTTCGCGGCCAGACCGACCCCGGGCATCGCCTCCATCGTGTCGATCATGTCCTGCCAGATCGCGCGGATTTCGTCGGTGATCTCCTCGACCGGGTCGGCAGGCGCACGCAGGCATCTGTTCGGCCAGGGCAGGCAGCGACGGGCCGTCATGCGAGGGCCGCGTAAGAGGTTTCAAGCTGTGCGCGATCGGCATCGGACAGGCGGTCAAAGATCACCAACCCGTTCAGATGGTCCAGTTCGTGCTGCGCGCAGGTCGCGGCAAATCCCGTCAGGTGGGTTTCATGCCGCGTGCCATCCAGATCGGTATAGGCCAGCGTGATTTCGGTTGGACGGATGACACCGGCGGAAACGCCGGGTATCGACAGACACGCCTCTGTGTTCTCGGCCACGGTATCGCCAGAGGCCACGATTTCCGGATTGATACAGACATAGGGTGTTCGGTCGCCGTCTTTCCAGGTCGGGTCCATGACGAACAGCCGCTGCATCACGCCGACCTGAGGTGCCGCCAGCCCACGACCCGGCGCGTCGTACATGGTGTCGAACATGTCCTGCACGAGATCGGCCAGGTTTGCGGGGGTCTCGACCGGAGCGCAGACCTGGCTCAGCCGGGGATCGGGCCATTTGACAATGGGCAGGACGCTCATGCGCGGGCCATCTCGCGCTTGAGCTTGACCATCTTGCGGGTGATCATCTGGCG
>NZ_JAIPUT010000039.1 GCF_020055635.1 Marivita sp.
CGCAATCTTTTCTCTGTCCCAGCTCGCCGCCGTTCCGCTCTCACCATCCGCTACCATCGGCTCGAAGCATTCGAAGCGTGGAAATCCGCGGCACATGCCGCTTGATCAACGACCGGAATGCAACTTGCAAACTCGGCGAGTTAACGTGACAACACCCTTTCTCCAGCTTGTGCCTCAGGGGCGTGATCGGAAACTTTCTTCTCAAGATCTGGAATGATTGTTCTGGATATGTCTTAATCGCGGCAAGAGTCGCCGCGTTACGCGGCAGATACAAACAACAGAGAGGTCGACATGTTCAAAGCCACGCTTCCTGCAACCGCACTTGCCTTAGGCACCACAGTGCTTTGCGCCTTGCCCGCCGGAGCCGAAAGCTTCCGTTGGGCCGGAACGACGGACCCACAGACGATGGACCCTCACGCCGTGAACGCCACGCCGGTGCTGTCCTTCCTGAACAACGTCTATGAAGGCCTTGTCCGTCGCGGACCGGACATGGCGATTCAGCCGTCGCTCTCCACGTCATGGGAGGCTCTTCCCGATGGCGCAGGGTGGCGGTTCTCACTGCGCGAGGGCGTGACCTTTCACGATGGTGCCCCGTTCAATGCCGACGACGTCATCTTCTCTTATGAGCGTGCCATTTCGGAACCGTCCGACGTGAAATCCTGGTTCGCCAACATCACCGAGGTCGTCAAGGTCGACGACACCACTGTCGATTTCATGACAACAGCTCCCGATCCCCTATTTCCGGGCTCAATTGCGAACTTCATGATCCTCGACGCTGACTGGGCCGCCGAAAATGACGCCGAGGTTCCGGCGCGCGACGCGGAGAACCACGCCACGCGCAACACGAATGGCACCGGACCGTTTGTGCTGACCGCCCGCGACCCGGGCATCCGCACCGAGCTGACCCCGAATGAAGCCTGGTGGGACACCGCAGAGCACAACCTGACTGAGGCCGTTTTCACGCCTATCGGCAACCCCGCCACGGGTCTGGCTGCCCTCTTGTCAGGGGAGATCGATTTCATTTCCCCGATTCCGCTTCAGGACGTAGAGCAGGTTGAAAGCCGCGACGGCTTCAAGGTTCTGACAGGGCTTGAAACGCGAGTCATCATGCTGGGCTTTGGCCACGATCACGATGCTCTGCGCTATTCCGAGGATATCACCGAAGAGAATCCGTTTCTTGACGTTCAGGTGCGTGAAGCCGTCGCCAAGGCAATCGACGTGGACACCATCGACCGCGTGATCATGCGCGGTGCCGCCGAACCTGCCAGCCAGCTTTTGCCCGCGGGCCTGTCGGGCTATTCCGAGGACCATGCAGATCGCCCCGAATTCGATCCCGAAGCTGCGAAGGAACTGTTGGCCGCGGCCGGCTATCCTGACGGATTCTCGTTCGGCCTCATGTGCCCCAATGACCGCTACATCAACGACGAAGCGGTGTGCCGCGCCGTGGCCTCCATGCTTGCTCGCATCGGCCTGGACGCGAACGTCAACGCCATGCCGGTGCGCGGATACTGGGACGAGCTTCGGGCTGACAATTTCGATATGTACATGCTGGGCTGGTCGCCCGGCACGTTCGATGCCGAGCATCCGATCCGCTTTTTAGCACATACCCCGACAGAGCGTTTGGGAACCTGGAACTTTGGCGGATACTCCAATCCACAGATCGACGACATGCTGGCGCCGATCCAGCAGGAAATCGACGCGGAGGCCCGTCAGGACATGCTGGAAGAGGTCGCCGGTATCCTTCAGGACGATGTGGCCTACGTTCCCCTGTATACCGAGCCGTTGATCTGGGCGATGAAGGAAAATATCGACGTCGTACAGCGCCCTGACAACTTCTTCATGTTGCGCTGGGTCGAAGTGAACTGATCGGGCAGTACTGGCGAGATGGCGAGATGGCGAGATTCATACTGAAGCGGCTGGTCCAGTCCATCTTTGTTATGCTGGCCGTGGCGTTTCTCGCTTTCTCCCTGTTCCGCTTCGTCGGGGACCCGATCAGCCAGATGACCGGTGTCGAGACATCTGTTGAAGACCAGGAAAGGCTGCGTGAAGAGCTGGGGCTGAACGATCCCTTCGTGGTGCAGTTCATCCGGTTCACCGGAGACATTCTGCGGGGCGACTTCGGCTACTCCTTTCGCACGCGCGAACCGATCGATGAGATGCTGCTGACCCGGCTGCCCGCGACGCTGGAGCTGGGCACTGTGGCGCTGATGATCTCCCTGGTCGCGGGAATACCGGCCGGTGTCTATACCGCGCTCAGGCCAAGGGGCATCTTCAGCCAGTCGATCCTGATCGGCACCCTGATCGGTGTCTCGATCCCGACCTTCGTCATCGGTATCCTTTTGATCTTTCTATTCGGGGTCCAGCTTGGCTGGCTTCCGACCTACGGTCGCGGTGGTACGGTGGAAATTGGCTGGTGGCGGTCCTCGTTCCTTACGGTCGAAGGCTGGAGATCGCTGGTACTCCCTGCCCTGACGTTGGGGCTGTTCCAGCTGACATTGACGATGCGGTTGGTGCGGGCTCAGATGATGGAGGTCATGCGGACGGATCACATCCGCTTTGCCATAGCGCGGGGCGTGCCTTGGCGCAGTATCCGCTATCGCCACGCGCTGGCCAACACCATGATCCCGGTCATCACGATCATCGGCTTGCAGTTCGGTGGCGTGATCGCCTTTTCGATCGTGACGGAAAGCGTGTTCCAGTGGCCGGGCATGGGTCTTCTCTTTCTGGAATCGATCCGCTTCGTCGATATCCCGGTCATGAGCGTCTATCTCGTCGTGATCGCCTTCTTCTTCGTGTTGATCAATCTGCTGGTGGATCTTCTTTACTTCGCCATTGACCCGCGACTGCGCGTGCGCGAAAGCGCCTGATGCTGACCCGTCTTGTCCAGTCCGAAGGCATCTGGCTGTTTACGCGCAGCCCTGCCGCGATGCTTGCCGCTGTCGTCACGATCGTGATCGTGACCGGCGCGCTGTTCGCTCCCTGGATCGCCCCGACCGACCCTTATGACCTGTCGTCGTTTTCGCTGATCGACGGCCTGTTGCCCCCAGCGTGGGAGGAAGGCGCCGATCCGCGCTTTCTGCTTGGCACGGACGACCAAGGACGCGACCTGCTGTCGTCGATCCTTTATGGCGCCCGGCTATCGCTGGGAATTGCCGCCGTCGCGATGGCAGTCGCACTGGTGCTGGGCGTCAGCCTCGGGCTGGCCGCGGGATATCTCGGCGGACGCTTCGATGCTGTCGTGATGCGGATCGCGGATGTACAGTTGGCACTTCCGGCGATCCTGACCGCATTGCTTATCGATGGCATTTCGCGGGGGATCCTGCCCGCCGCCCTGCACGACGACCTGCGACTGGCCGTCATCACGCTGGCGATCGCACTATCGCTCTGGGTCAATTTTGCACGCACGGCGCGGGCCTCGGTCTTTGTCGAGCGCAACAAGGATTACGTTTCGGCCGCAATCATGATGGGCCAGCACCCGGTTCGGATCATGCTGCGGCACATCCTGCCGAATATCGTCGGACCGCTGCTTGTCATTGCGACAGTCGATCTGGCATCAGCCATTCTGCTTGAAGCGACGCTATCCTTCCTGGGGGTCGGCCTTCCCGCAGATTCACCGTCTCTCGGGACATTGATCCGGATCGGCATGCAATATCTGCTCTCGGGTGAATGGTGGATCCTGTGGATTCCCACCGTCTTTCTGGTCGTTTTGGTCGTGGCGATCAATCTGTTAGGTGACTTTCTCCGTGATCTCTTCAATCCGAGTCTGCGCTGATGCTGACGATCGAACACCTGTCAGTCCGGTTCCGAGACCGATTTGGCGCCACGATGGCTGTCGAGGACGTGTCGCTTGATGTGCGCCCGGCAGAGATCCACGGACTCGTCGGTGAATCGGGGGCCGGGAAATCCACCATTGGAGCCGCGATCATGGGACTTCTTCCCGCCGCGGGCGAGATCACCGCGGGGCGCATGACCCTTGGCAAAACCGACCTGCGGACGCTGTCTCCTGTTGCGGCGCACCGTATGCGCGGCAAACGGATATCGATGATCTTTCAGGATCCGCAGACCAGCCTTAACCCGCTGATGACGATCGAGGATCAGTTGATCGAAACGATCCTCGCGCATGAACACCTGTCGCTCGATGACGCGCGGAGACGGGCCGTTGGGCTGCTGGAAGAAATCGGTATTGCCAATGCCGCAACGCGCATCAAGGCCTACCCGCACCAATTTTCCGGTGGCATGCGCCAGCGCGTCGTGATTGCGCTGGCATTGTGCACGAACCCCGAACTGATCATCGCGGACGAGCCCACGACAGCGCTCGACGTCGCGGTGCAGGCGCAGGTTCTGGACCTGATCCAGAAGCTCGCGCGAACGCGGCAGGTCGGTTTCATTCTTATCACGCACGATATCGGCGTGATTGCGCAGGTCTCGGACCGGGTGACGGTTCTGCGGGGTGGTCGGGTGATGGAACAGGGAGCAACGCGGCGTATTCTGGGCCAGCCGGAACATCCCTATACCCAAGCGCTGATGGCCGCCGTGCCGCCGCTTGACCGCAAGCTCGAAAATTTCCACCTTCCCAAGGTCGCGGGCGAAACAGCCGATGCAGCGGATGCAGCCCAGGCCAGAGAAGCCGAGGACTGGCTTTTGTCGGGGATCGGCGGGGGCGGGCCGGCGCTGGACGTGCAGAACATCACCGTGCGCTTTGGTGGAGAACGGAAGGGCTTTTTTGCCGCGCGCGAGGAGTTCGTGGCGCTGGACGCGGTATCGCTGGGGGTCAGACCCGGCTCCGTCATGGGTCTGGTCGGCGAAAGCGGTTCGGGGAAATCCACCCTGGCCAAGGTCATCGCGGCGCTGGTCCAGCCCGCAGAGGGTGAGATGCGACTGGACGACGTTCCATTGGCACCGATGCGCTCGAGGCGCAGAGGTGATGCGTCGCGGCGGCTGATCCAGATGATTTTTCAGGACCCCTATTCCAGCCTGAATTCCCGACATCGGGTGATCGACGTGCTGACCGAACCTCTCTGGCTCTTCGGTCTGGAAAAGGACCAGCGCCGCCGCGAAAGGCTGGCAGAAGCCATGCTGGCCCTCGTCGGCCTTCCCGCTCAGTCCCTGGATCGTTATCCGCACCAGTTTTCGGGTGGCCAGCGGCAACGGATCGCGGTGGCGCGGGCGCTTCTGTCGCGGCCCGGTCTGCTGATCTGCGACGAACCCACCAGTGCACTTGACGTGTCCATACAGGCGCAAGTGCTCAACCTGTTAAAGGACCTTCAGACCCGGTTCGGCCTTACCACTATTTTCATCAGCCACGATCTCGCCGTGGTCCGGCAGATGTCGAATGACATCGCGGTCCTGAAGGACGGAAAGCTGGTCGAAACGGGTCCGTCCGAGGCGTTCTTCGCCGGCCCGAAAGCCGCCTACTCTCGCGATCTTCTGGCACAAACGCCGGCGATCAGATTCGACAAGTCCGGCACCTGAATGTTCAGCTTCTGGCATACGGTGAAACGACTACCCTTGTGAGGGGCTCCACACACGAATTCGGGCATAGTGCGCCGCGCTTGGGCGGTCAAAGCACGGCGCTTTCGGATCAATCAACCTTGTAAGGCGCGAACACATCATCCACCGGCGTTCCGGCCAGATGATTGGTGTAGTTCGAGAACGTTTTGCACGCGATGGCCAACACAACACCCAGCACCTGTTTTTCGCTGTAACCCGCGGAAATAAATCTATCTACTGCGGCTTTTCCCGGGGTACCGCGCGACACAACCATAGCCTCGGTGAACTTTGCCACGGCATCCAGCTTTGCTTCAGGCAGGTCGCCTCCGTCGCGCAGTGCCTTCAGGCTGTCGGCGGGCACGCCCGATTTCTTGTCGGCGATCATCGAGTGAGCAGCGGTACAGTAGGTGCAACCGTTAATCCGACTGATGGTCAGAAACACCGTTTCCTGTTCGGCCGGAGTGAAGCCGGATGTCTCGCGGAAGGATTTGTAGGTGCTCAGATACCCGTCCAGAACACCCGGCAGATTGGCCATGTAGGTATACATGTTTGGCACAAAGCCGAGGCCAGCCTTTGCTCCGGCCAGAAGCTCTTTGGCCTCGCCTTCCGCGTTTTCGAGAGTGGTTGGCGACATGTCGATCAAGGGTTCGCGGCTCATGAGAGACTCCATTTTTTAAGAATGATCATTCTGTATATTGCGGAAATCGGGAATGACAGTTATTTTTGAAACGATCCGTTCAAAAAAGGGTGAGACCATGCAACCCCTCACAAACGCACCACGACCGCGCGGTCGCCCACGGGGCTTCAAAATCGACCAAGCGCTGGATGCAGCGGTGCACGTCTTCTGGCAAGAGGGCTACAACGGAGCTTCGATCGACAGGCTTTGCCGTGAAACGGAAATGCCCCGTGCCAGTCTTTACCAAGAATATGGCGGCAAGGAGGGTCTGTTTCTGGCCGCCATCGCCCATTACGTCGAAACACGGCTGGGTCCGGTGGCGCAGTCACTCGGCCCGGTGGGGACACTCGAAGAGGACCTGACTGCATTTTTTGAGGCAGTCGTGACATTGGCCACGCTCGACAGCCGCACCCCCGGCTGTTTGATTTCGTGCGTTCTGGCCGAAGTCGCGGGTGCAAACGGAACTTTTCGGCAGGAATTGAAAACTCGTTTCGCCGCTCTTGAAGATCGTATCGCGCAACGCCTTGAACATGACGGCATTGGCGTCGAACCGAAGGACCAAACCGCGTTGGCGGGTATGCTTGCCGCAATAGCCCGGGGCATCATGCTGCGTGCGCGGTCGGGTGCATCTTCCGCAGACCTGCACCCAATCGCCGAAGCAGCTGTCCAATGCGCGATCGCGAGAGGACGCTAAGACCTATCCAAGATGAGAGATACCAATGGCTTTTTCATCAAGGAGGTTTCGCTATTGAACAACCAGGGAGTTTCAGCGCGATTAAGCGGAGGACAAACCCGCAACCGAATTATCCAACCTAAAACTCATATCGACACCGGTCGCCCCGAATGGCGGGCGATACGGCCTCGCGCTAACCCGCCTATGGGCGAGTCGGTCCTCCGGGTTCGCGGCGCGCGACAAGGGTGGGCTGGGCCGTGGTTGTTGTCATCACCGCGCTGCAAATTGTTGTCACCTATTTGCCACCGCTCAGCGCCATCTTGGGCAAAAGCGGTTCCGCTGATGAATGGCCCTCCGATCGTGCCAATCGGCGTTGCCTTCTCTGCGCTGACTGAAATCGAGAAACGGATCCGACTGGGAGTTTACTCATGACACGATCTCAGAAACAGAAGCCTCGCGCAGCACCCGCTCCGGCGGTTGTCCAGCTTCCTGCCGTCGTGCCACCTTTGCGCGATCCGTCGCAGGACCATCCGCACCACGCCTTCGACCGCGCAGCGCGGGGCGCCTTGGCGCGGCTCAGCGGCGGGGTCTCGCCGCATGCGTTCCTGGAGGCCTGGAGCGATTGGGCCCAGCATCTGGCGCGCTCGCCCGGCCGGCAGATGGAACTGGCCGAGCATGCGCAGCGCAACCTGCTGAAGGTGATGGCGCTTGCGGCCGATCTGGACAGCCCGCCTCCTTTCGCGCCGAAATTCTATGATAAGCGCTTCACCCATCCGGGCTGGCAGGCCTTCCCGTTCCGCCTCTGGCAACAGGGGTTCCTGTCCGTGCAGGACTGGTGGGACCATGCCACCGAACCGACGCGGGGCCTGCGCCCGGAGGATGCCCATCGCACGCGGTTCCTCGCTCGGCAGACGCTCGACGTCCTGTCCCCGTCGAACTCTCCGCTGCTCAATCCGGAAATCATCGAGGAGACCGTGCGGACGGCGGGCCACAACCTGGCCGAGGGTGCGGCACATTTCGCCCATGACGCGGTGAAGACGCTGACCGGCCAACGCGATCCCGCGCCCGAGGGCTACCGGATCGGCGAGGAACTGGCCTGCACACCCGGACAGGTGATTTTCCGCAATGACCTGATGGAGCTGATCCAGTACGCGCCGCAGACGCCACAGGTGCAGGCCCGGCCGATCCTGATCGTGCCGGCCTGGATCATGAAATACTATATTCTCGATCTGTCGCCCGCTAACTCGATGGTGCGCTACTTGGTCGACGAGGGCTTTACCGTCTTCATGATCTCCTGGACGAATCCGACCGCAGCTCAGCGCGACCTGTCGCTCGAGGACTACCGCAAGCGCGGCGTGATGGCGGCGCTGGACGCGGTCAGCGCCACCATCCCGGACGCGCCTGTCCACACCGTCGGCTATTGCCTTGGTGGCACCATCCTGGCAATCGCGGCGGCCACGATGGCGCGCGACGGCGACGACAGACTGGCCTCGGTCACGCTGATGGCGGCGCAGGTGGATTTTGCCGAGGCGGGCGAGTTGCTGCTGTTCCTCGACGAAAGCCAGATCGCCTTTCTCGAAGATCTGATGTGGGAACAGGGCTATCTTGACCGCCCGCAGATGGCTCGCGCCTTTGCCACCATCCGGGCCGAGGACCTGATCTGGACCCGCGCCGTCCAGCGGTATTTCCTGGGGCGCGAAGACGTTCCGACCGACATCGGCGTCTGGCTGTCGGACACGACGCGGATGCCGGCGCTGATGCATTCGCAATACCTGCGCAGCCTGTTCCTGGAGAACCGGCTGACGGCGGGGCGCTTCGCGGTCGAGGCTCGGGTGATCGCGCTCAAGGACCTGTCGGTGCCGCTTTTTGTCGTGGCGACCGAGACCGACCACATCGCGCCCTGGCGGTCGGTCTACAAGACCCAGCTCTTTACCGATTGCGACCTCACGTTCGTGCTGACCAAGGGTGGGCACAATACCGGCATCCTCAGCGAACCGGGACATGCGGGGCGACAATACCGCCTTTCGCACCGCCCGGCGGGCGCGCTTTACCTTGGCCCCGACGCGTGGCTGGCCCGGTCCGTGCCGAAAGCCGGGTCTTGGTGGCCCGAATGGTCGGACTGGCTGACGACACGGGGCGGTGGCCTTGCGGAGCCACCGGACATGGGCGCTCCAGGCCGCGGGTTGCCTCCGCTCTCCGCCGCGCCCGGCACATACGTCCTGCAAGATTAATGCGCGCCCGTCGTCCCTGTCCGGCATTAGTATTCGGCAATAATACAGTCTTCTCACAATAACTTCTTTCTTTCGAACCAGAATTGGCGCCCAGCAGCATGTCATTTACAGCCCCGATGCCTTCGGTCGCTCATCGCCCGGGAAACGATTGAGGATGAGGCATTCCAGCGGGCCTGACCACCGATCATTTATCCGGCTGGACCGGCGAGTTTCTCGATGCCGCGATCAATTGACACGGCCAGCACAAGCAACAAGCCAGTCACGATCAACCGCGCTTCATTGGCCACGCCCATCAGATTGAGACCGTTGGACACAGTGCCGATAATCAGCGCCCCAAAAAGGGCACCGATCACCATGCCGCGTCCACCAAAGAGACTGACCCCACCAATGACAGCAGCAGCGATGCTCTCAAGAAGCAAAGCGCCGCCTCCGACACCGCCGCCAGACGAGACCGAGACGCCAAGAATCCGCGACGCCGACAGGATTCCGCCAAAGGCCGCCATGCCGCCCGCGATGGCAAAGGCAGTGATCTTGATACGGTCCACCTTGATTCCGGCGCGCCGGGCGGCCTCGGCATTGTCACCAATGGCGTAGAGATAGGTACCAAAGCGAGTTTCGTGGGCAATATAGCACATGACGCCCAGCAAGCCGATGAACAGGATCACCGGCATCGGCAGACCACGCTGGTTTTCAAGAAACATGAGTAAGGCGATCAGTACCACGCCGACAATCGCCACGGGCAAGATCACGCCGCCGCCCAGCGAGGCAGGCAGACCCGCGCTCCGACGCGAGCGGAAAGTGGTCAATCGGATCAGCGCAAACAGGGTGGACGCGACCAGCACCAACGCCCAGGCGGCGGGACCCGAAACATAGGTCGCAGCCAGTTTCTCGACACCGGTATTTAGCAGATTGTAGCGCCCGGTGTTGGGCAGGAGCAGCAATTGCACACCATTGAGCAACAGTCCGACTCCCAGCGTGACCACGAAAGACGGCACGCCGATCAGAGTAATCCATCGCGCCGATGAAGCCCCGATGAGCATGCCGATCCCCACGCCCAGGAGGATGGCGAGGGGGATCGGGAGCCCGGTATCCACCACCATCTTGGCCATGAACACCGCTGCGACGCCGGAGGTAGCGGCCACAGACAGATCGATTTCGCCGGTGAGCAAGACAAAGACCAGCCCCAGAGCGATGATCCCGGTCACTGTGGACTGGATCAGCAAGTTGTTGAGGTTTCGGCTGGTCAGGAAAACATCCGACTGGAAGGAAAAGAAGATCAAGAGCGCAACCAATCCCAGCGCCACTGGAACAAAGCGCAATTCATTGCCCAGCCGCTCGGTCAGGCCCCGTCTTGCAGGCAAGGTTATCTCGGGTGCGGTTGCTGTGTTTGCCATTGGAACGCCTGTCTTATCCTGCCATGTTGACGGCTTCGTTGCCACCAACCATTACGTTGACTACCTGTTCGCCGGTCACGTCTCTGGAATTGAAACTGCCCGCATTGCGCCCCAGCCGCAGCACTTCGATCCGGTCGGTATTGTCCAGAACGAAGTGATGAATGTCGTGGCTGATCACCAGAACGGCCAGCCCGTGCGATGCCAATTCGCGCACGAGGTTGCCCACCTGTTCTGACGCCGAATGGCTGAGGGCCGCGGTAGGTTCGTCGAGCAGGACCACCTTAGGTTCCCACAGGATGGACCGGGCGATGGCGATGTTCTGACGCTGACCGCCGGACATGGCCCCGACATTTCGGCTGAGCGAGATCGAGTCGAGCCGCATTCGTCTGAGCACGTCCTTGGCCTTCTTTTCGGCGTGGGCGCGGGTCACACGGAATCCTGTCCACCAAGGGCCTGTCATCTCGCGCCCGAGAAAGAGATTCTGCACCGCATCGAGATTGTTGCACAAGGCGAGGTCCTGATAGACCGTCTGTACCCCCATGTCCGACACGCTTGCCGGGGTCGCCCCCTCGACCTTATGTCCTTCGAACAGGTACTCCCCGCTGTCGGGGCGATGCGCGCCGGCCATCACCTTGACCAGAGTCGATTTCCCGGCACCGTTGTCACCGACAAGGGCCACGACCTTGCCCGGTTCAAGATCGAGCGAGACATCTGTCAGCGCTTTGACAGGGCCGAAATGCTTTGTGATCCCGCGCAGGCGGAGAATGGGTTCTGTCATCTGAAGTCACCTCTGATACGCGGGGTACGTCGGCAGCCAACGCCGCCGACGGCTCTACTTGAGCGGAGTTACCTGCTACATGTTTTCCTGGCAGATTGCGGTGGCTGCGGCTCCATCACAGATCTTTTCCCAAGTGTAGAGACCCGCGTCGACGACGGTGGAGACATTGTCGATTGTCACGTTTTCCACCGGCAGAAAAGCGGCTGGGACATCCATGAAGTCGTTGCTGACACTGTCATTGATCCAGTCAGCGGACAGATCCCCGGCATTCAGAATGTCGACCGACAGATCCGCCGCGGCTTCGGCCATTACCCGCAGGTCCTTGAAGATGGTGTTGTCCTGCCAGCCCTGAACGATAAACTGAACCGCCTCGATGGTTGCGTCCTGACCGCCGGTCACGACCACATCGCCTTTCTGGTAGCCTTGGCTGATCAGCGCCGCGACAGAGCCGCCGGTGGTGCCGTCATTCATCCCCAAGAACATGTCCACTTGTCCGCCGGTGCGGGTCAGGCAGTTCTCGGCGAACGCCTGCGCCTCGACCGGATCCCAGTTCGGGGTGAAATCTTCGCAGACCACTTCGACTCGGCCCGAAGCCATCAGCGGCTGGAGATATTCATTCTGGCCCAGTTCGTATTGCGTGGTGCCGTACTCACCCTGATTGCCCTTGACGCGGGCGATACGAACCGTGCCTTCGGGCATCGCCTCGATCAGCTCGGCGGCGCGCTTGCCCTGGGCCTGCCCCACGGCGCGGGCGTTGAAAAGCACATGGGCCTCTGCCTTGCCGCCAATCGCGTCATGCTCGTACAGCAAGACGGGCACCCCTGCCTCTTCCGCCGCCTTGAGCGCCCCGGCCGCCAGGTTGGCGTCGGACGAGGTATAGACGATCAGGTCCGCGCCCTGTGCCAGCGCATCCTCGACCAGCCGCTGCTGACGCTCCGGATCCCCTTCGCCGTTCTGAACGGTCACCGTGGCGCCCGGCATCCGCTCCTTCATGGCGGCCACATACAGCGGCGCGTCGCGTCGCTCGAAGCGGATGGTGGTCGAGTTGGGCAGCATGAAGAAGACGCTTGCCTCTTGAGCAGCCGCCGGGGCCGCGGCAAACCCGCTGATGGCGAGCGCTGCAAGCAGGCTACCACTCATGAGGTGTCTGATGGATCTGTTCATTGTGTCCTCCCTTGGTTCAAATGACCCGGTCGCCGGGCAGAATTGAGTTACTTTCCTTTGCAGAGCGGCGCGTCAAACCCGGTCAGCGCGGCGTTTACCAACGCGCTGGTTCCTGTCAGTCTGTTGACGATGGTCATTTTGAGACCTCCCTTTGATCTGGCCGATCGTCCGTGCTCCAGACCAGATTTCCTGCCGTCACTTTCACGACGATCCGCGCAACGGTTCCACTCTGGTATCGCTCAACAAGATGCTATCCCGTGGTCTGCCGCCCGTCGCCTTGCATTCTGTCCAATCTGGAATCGCCAGTGCCGGCTCAGGTGCGCGCGCCAAGGCCGGGTTCGGCGCGTAAGTTCTCGGCCATCGCTGCGTGAGCGCCAACAGATGGCGCGGTTGCCAAAATGGTTGATCGCAGCATTTTCGTGATACTTATAGCTTCCTCCGAATTGAATTTGTCCGTCCGCCGGCTGCCTGCCGGTCTAGTTTTGTGGCGTCCGGTCTCAGCGGAGTTGCTCCGGCAACGGCGTGGACTCGTAGCAACCGATAACCCCCTGATCAAAATCAAGAATCGACCCGGTCATTATACCCGACTCGTCGCTGGCCAGATGGGCGATCCAGCGCGCCACCTCGTTCATGTCGAGCAGCCGTCCGGCGGGCAATTTCGCCCCGGCCTCTTTTTGCCACCCCTCGGGCATGTCGTGGTACGTCTTCTGGATGACATCCTCTGCCGGGGTGTCCATCCAGCCGATGGCCAGCGCGTTGACGCGGATTCCGTCGCGCATCAGCGAGAAGGCCGCGTTCTTTGTCGTCGCCACCAACGCTGCCTTGGACGCGGCATAGACCGTCAGAAACGGCACTCCGCCATGGGCAGTGACCGTTGCCACGTTGACCACGGTCCCGGGTTTGCCTGCATCGCGCCAATGATTTGCTGCGTTCTGCATCAGAAAGAAGGGCGCCCTTGCATTGATCGCAAAGGTCTGCTCCCAAAGCTCCGCGTCTCCGTCCAGAATGCCGCCCCGGTCGGTCTTGCCGGCGGAATTTATGAGGACGTCGTAGGTGCCGAATTCTTTGATTGCGCGCTCATGTACCGAACGGCAATCATCGAGATCGGTCAGGTCCGCCTGATGATAGACGACACGCTGCGTCTCGGTGCTCAAGGCTTCTGCGGCTGCTTTGCCCTCGGCCGCCTTGCGACCCATGATCAGCACACCCTTAAGCCCGCGCCGAAGCATCAACTTCACTGCCGTAAGCCCGAGCCCTTGAGTCGAACCTGTGACCACCGCCACCTTGCCCTCGAATTGCCGGTCCAGCGGCACATCTTTGTCAGAGGCCGCACGATAGGCGGCATTGCCGTAGGGGCTTTCATAATCTGTCATGAGTAATCCACCTGCACTGGCTTGTTCGTTTGATGTGATTTCAGCGCAGCCTCCGACAGCAAGAGCGCCCGCCGACCGTCTTCAAATGTCACATTGGGAGGCTTGCCCGCCGTAATCTGGTCAATGAAGTCACGGATCTCTGCCTCGTAGGCCGCGCGGTAGCGCTCAATGAAGAAATAAAGCAGTTCGTCGCGCGTCGCCGTGCCGCCCGCACCATAGCGTGACACTTCGGAGGGGCGGTGATTGTTCGAGCGCACCATGCCTTGGGGGCCGAAGGCTTCGACCCGCTGGTCATAGCCGTAATTGGTGCGCCGCGAATTGTTGATATGGCACAGCGCGCCCGATGCGCCGCGCATCACGATCATGGCAGTATCCACGTCGTTCAATTCCGCAAAGATCGGGTCCACCCTGTTGGCGGCCATGGTGAAAACCTCGACCGGATCTTCTCCCATGACGAACCGGGCCATGTCCATGTCGTGGATCGTGGTATCGCGGAACAAACCTCCGCAGGCCTCGAGGATTGGGCGCGGCGGTGGCGGACCGGGGTCGCGGCTGGTGATCACCAAAAGCTCAAGCGCGCCCACATCTCCGCGCGCCACGGCTTGCTGCACCCCGGCATGGCTGGGATCAAAGCGTCGATTGAAGCCCAACTGCACCGGAACATCGAACGCCTTGAGCTTTTCCTTGCATTCCTCGACCTTGTCGATGTCCACATCGATCGGCTTTTCGCACAGGATGGGCTTGCCGGCTTCGGCCGAGCGCAGGATCATCTCCACGTGGGTGTTGGTCGGCGAGGCGATCAGCACTGCATCGACATCCTCGGCGCCCAGCAGCGCATCGAGATCCGTGGTTGCCCGGGCGCTGACGGCATCGGCGGTGGCCTTGGCGTTGTCGGCGTAAACGTCATAGCACCAGGTCACGGAGGCATCCTGCTGCAACGCGACCAGTCGGGCATGCATGTCTCCGATGCGACCGGCTCCAATGATTCCGAAACGCAGCATATGATTTCCTTTGCGACTGCTGTTTTTCCCAGCTTTGCTTGCAGAGCGCCCACTCTCAACTTCGGGTTTGTCCACATTGGAATTTTTCCGTCGTGCCACATGTCCGCACTTGCGGTATTCTTCCCGGCGAGAGGATAAAACGCTCGGTGGCCCAGACAAAAATGACGAAACTGGACTCCAAGAAACCACAGCCCGCCGTGCCCGGGAATTTTTTCAACGAAATGTCGGCGCACGAGCTGGAACGGTTTCTCGATTTTGTCAGCCGGTTCATGACCGAAACCCAGGACACCCTGTTGCTGGGGATGCCCGCGCGCGAAGTGCCGATCATGGTCCAGCTCATGCGATCGCATCTTCGCGGGCGGCTGGAGACACCATCGTCGCTGATCGACGGTTCAGGACTGGCGCGGGGCACGGCCCACCGTCTGATCGAGGAAATGGTGGAGAAAGGCCTGATCGCCAAACGTCCCCGCACTCGTAGCGGCAAGACCTTCTCGCTGCATCCGACGCGGCGGATGATCGATGCATGGATGAACTATGTGCGTCGGGTGAAATCGCTGCTGGGCACAGCGTTCGGACTGTCGGAAGACACGGATTATTTTTTTGGCGCCTCGTATCTGGCCACTGCCGCTGTGGCCCCACTGCCTGTCATGCCCAGCAAGCTGAATCTGCCCGGCGGTTTGCGCCTGCTTCTTCACGCGGATGCGGGTTTCATGGCGATGCAGAAACTCAAACGGCAGTTCGAGATGCATTTCGGCACTGAAATCGAGGTTCGGGCGCTCAGCATTGACCGGCTGCACCGGGAAATTCTCGACAACGCCGGGCGAGGTCAGTCACGCTATGACCTGGTCACATGTGATGTCTGCTGGATGGAAGAGATGATCCAGGCCGAGGCGATCCGGCCCGTGCAAATCCTGGATGGAGGTGAGGCGCGCGATTTGATGGATTTCCACCCTGAGGCGCTTTCGACCGTTCAGCGCGACGATATCCTCTATGGCATTCCTGTCCAGACCACGCCGGAGCTGTTTCTGTACCGCACCGACATTTTCGAACAACAGGGATTGGAGCCACCAGAGCGCCTCGGCGACTTGCTGGAATGCGCCCGCCGGCTGCACGATCCGGCTCGCGGGATGAGCGGTATCTGCTGGAATGGCGCGCGCGGAACGCCGGTGGGCACGAGTTTCATGATGCTGATGGCGGATTTTGGGCAACCCATACTGAACCTGTCGCGCATGGGGAACGGGTTCCGCGATCAGCAGCTTGCCGGCAAAGAGCTTGTTCCGATGCTTGATAGCCCGGAGGCGCTCGAAGCGGCGGAGTTTCTCGTTGAAGTGCTCTCATGGTCGCCGCCCAACGTGCTGCAGATGTCGTGGTACGAGCGCGCCCGTTGTTATGCGGACGGGAAAGCTGCAATGGCCTATAGCTACACCCAGATCCTGCCGTTGGTCGAGAACCATCCGGAACTGCCAAGCTTTGGGCACACGGGGTATCTCCCGCACCCTACGGCACCTGGCATCCCGCGCAATGCGCCGCTGGGTGGTTGGAACATCTGCGTGCCCTCCAACCTCAAATCCGCGCGGATCGGAGACGTAAGCCTGGCTGCGCGTACTCTGACCTCGGCTGCCGCCACGAAACTCTACATTGAAAATGGCAGCCTTGTGAGTTCACGCTTCAGCGTTTGCAACGACCCGGTCGTGGCTCACGGTCGCCCGGTCATCGCCACCGTCGACAAGATGGCCCGCGCGGGTCAACTTCAGACTTGGGCGCGTCCGGCTGTGCCGCAATTCAACGCGCTTGTTCGCATCCTGGGGGAGGAAATCCACACCATGCTGCTGCGGAACAAGAAACCCGCCGCCGCCCTGCGTGATGCCCAGGCCCGCTGTGAACGGGCAATGGGTCTATAAGGTTAGACGCAGACCCATTCCCGTTCGGCATGGGATGCCTGCATAGCTTCAACCGTGCGCTGTACTTCGTAGGCCTCGCGGAAATCGGGACCACAGGCCGGCCCGCCCGAATGCGCCGCCAGCAATTCGGCCACCTCGATCACCTTCAGATCATTGAAGCCCAAGTGATGTCCCGGTGCCGGACAGAATTGGCCATAAGGCGGATGGGCCGGGCCGGATTCGATCCTCGTATAGCCGCTTCGCCCCTGCGTGCCGGACCAGAGCTGCAATTCGTTCATCCGTTCCTGGGTAAAAGCCATAGCACCCTTGGTTCCGCTGATTTCCCAAGACAGGTCCATGGTGCGGGCGGTGGCGGCCCAATTGGCCTCGAGACTACCGCTCACCCCGCTATTAAAGCGCAGCAGCGCGTGGGTCATGTCGTCCACTTCGACGGGCGCTCGCTCGGACGCGCCGGGTGCTTTCGGCCGGGTCCTGTGGATCGTCCTGCAATCCGCCTGCACCCTGGCGATCGGGCCAACAAGATAGCGCGCCATCGAAATGATGTGGCTGCCGATATCGGCCACTGCCCCACCGCCCTGCGGGTCGGTGCGGAAGGAATGTGGCACGTCGGGGTCGGCCATGTAATTCTCGGCATGGCGGCCACGAAAGCCGGTGACCTCGCCAATCTCGCCGCTCGAGATGATGTCGCGCGCCAGCTTGATCATCGGGTTGCGCAAGAAATTGAATCCCACGAGCGTGACGATGCCCGACGCCTCTGCCGCTTCGGTCATCTCAAGCGCCAGCGCTGCCGTGGTCGAGAGAGGCTTTTCGCAATAGACGGTCTTGCCCGCCGCAATTGCCGCATGGGCAATCGGCGCATGCAGCACGTTGGGTGCGGTGATGGCCACGATGTCAACGGACTCATCCGCGACCAGATCCTGCCAGTCGCCTGTTCCGCGCGCAAAGCCAAGAGACAGCGCAGCCTGTGCAGCCTGTTCGTCGCTTGCATCCGCAAGCACGCGCAGTCGCGGCTCGGCCGGCACGTCGAACAGCCCCGCAACGCTGCGGAACGCATTTGCATGGCAGCGCCCCATGAATCCCGATCCTACCAGTCCGATGCCGATCTCCGGTTTGCTCATTGTCTGATCCTCCTGTCGGTCATGCCGCCGCATCGTCACGATGATGGGACACAGCGTCGATCAGGTTTTCCTCGGTCATCGCGTCCCCTTCGAATTCTGCAACAATCGCGCCCTCGGACATGGCCAGAACCCGGTGGCTGACGCCGAGAACCTCGGGCATTTCCGAAGAGATCACGATCACTGCCAGCCCTTTTTGCGCCAAGTCCGCAATCAATTCGTGAATGGCCGATTTCGACCCCACGTCGATCCCACGAGTCGGTTCATCGAGAATGATCAGTTTGGGATCCGCACAAAGCCACTTGGCCAGAACAAATTTCTGTTGGTTGCCACCCGAAAGCTGAGACACCGCCTGATCCGGACCGGTGGTCTTGATCGACAGGGCCGAGCGGTATTTCTCGAACACCGCCAGTTCCTTTGGTCGGTTCATGATCGACACTGACGAAAACAGTCCAAGATGCGGCAGAGACGTGTTTTCCCGCCCACCCATCATCAGCACAAGCCCCTGTTCCTTTCGGCTTTCGGGCACCAGTGCCATGCCCATGTCAATGGATTGCCGAGGCGAGGGCAGGGCGATCTCGCCGCCTTTCCAATACAGCTTTCCGCTGTCGGCCTTGCGGACGCCAAAGACGGTTTCGACAACCTCCGACCGCCCGGCCCCGACAAGCCCGTACAATCCCAAAACCTCGCCTTCGCGTACCGAGAAACCGACATCGCGGAAAACACCCGCTTTGCTCAGCCCTTCGACGCGCAGCACTTCTGCCCCGAACTCGGCTTTGGCCCTGATAAAATAGGTATCCAACGTACGCCCGATCATCATGCGGGTGACCTGGTTCAAGTCGGTTTCGGCCGTATCGACCGTGCCCTGCACCTGACCGTCGCGCAGCACCGTGATGCGGTCGGTTATATCAAAAATCTCGTTCATCTTGTGCGAGATATAGACGATGCCGACACCCCGCGCCTTCAGGCCGCGAATGGTCTGGAACAATTGATCCTTCTCGGTGTCCGTCAATGATGCCGTGGGCTCGTCGAAGATCACGACGTTCGCGTTGAACGCTTCGGCGCGGGCGATCTCGACCATCTGCTGCATCGCTACCGACAGGGTGCCAACGCGCGTATCCGGGCCGAAGCCACATCCCAGTGCGTCCAACGCGCTTGCCGCGTGACGACGCAATTCGCGCTTCTTCAGCACCCCGAACCGGTTTGTGGGCCAAGCTCCCAGGTAGATATTCTCGGCCACCGATAGTTCCGGCGAGAGCGACAATTCCTGGTGGATCAGCAATATCCCCTTTCGCCGCGCATCCAAGGGGCCGGCGACCTGGGTCGGCGCTCCCTGGTAGATGATTTCACCGGCATCGGGCTTGTGCAGCCCGGCCAGCACTTTCATCAAGGTGGATTTTCCGGCCCCGTTTTCGCCCACCAACGCGTGAACCTCGCCGGAGCGGATGTCAAAGCTTACATCGTCAAGCGCTGTGACACCCGGGAACGTCTTGGTAATGCCTTCGACCTTCAGAATGACGTCGCCCATCAGGTGTACCCCTTGTGGTTCAAAACTTTGTCCAGAACGAGGGCCAACACGAGCACGGCGCCCATCACCATCAGTTCCACATAATTGGGCGTGTTCAGCAGCCGCAGGCCATTCCGCAAGACCGCCAATGTCAGCACACCCCCGATCGTCATCCACATGCTGCCGAACCCGCCTTGCAGGCGCGTGCCGCCAAGCACCACGGCGATGATCGTCCACAATTCCCAGATCCTGCCTGCATTGGGTTCGGCCGTGCCAAGCCGCATCGATAGCAGTATGCCGCAAACCGCCGCCAGCGTGCTGCAGATTGTAAAATTTATGATCTTGTGGCGCTTGACGTTGATGCCCGCATCGTGCGCGGCCTCGATATTGTCACCGACTGCATAGGTTTCGCGGCCATGCCGAGTGCTCGACAGCACCCATTGGAAAAACAGCGCAAGCGCGAAAAAAATCATTGCCGTAAGGGAAATCGGGCCAAGATACACCTCGGGAATCTCGGTATAACTGAAATCCGGCACCATCAGCGCGTTTTCACCCGAGTAGACAAAAACCAGGCCCCGAATGCCGATCAGCCCACCCAGCGTCACGATAAAGGAATGCATCCCGGACAGCGCCACGAGCGTCCCGTTGAGGAACCCCAGCGCCGCGCCCGACATCAGGCCAAGGAACACCGCGGGCCAGACGCCCATGTGATCCTGCAACCCAATTGCCAATGCGGAGGCCAGTGCAAGGACGGCGCCCACGGACAAATCAATCTCGCCGTTGATCATTACCATCGTCATGCCGATGGCGAGAATGCCGATGAACGCGCCCTGGGTCAGGATGTTGCCAATATTGTTGACGGTAAGAAAATACGGGCTTGCCCAGGAAAAGACGATGATTGTCAGCGCCAGGAACACCCAAATATGGTTTCTGAGCAGCCACCCGAGCACGCTTTGCAGCGGCGATCCGGCACGGATATCGGTTGCGTGGCTCATGCGAAAATCCTTCCGCGCTTGGCGCCCAGATCAATCCAGACTGCGATGATGATGACAGCCCAGGTGACGAGCCATTGCACGTAGTAGGGAAAGCCCAGCAACAGTAGTCCGTTCTGGATGAAACCGAGCATCGAGATCCCGATGACCGTGCGCCAGATACTGCCCGAGCCGCCCAGGAGCGAGGTGCCGCCAAGGATTACACCGGCAAGCACCGTCAGCTCATAACCTTGTCCGATCGTGTTCTGCGCGCCCATCACGCGGCTGCCCATGATGACGGCCGCAACACCGGTTGTGAAACCCGAGACGACATAGGTCCAGAATACCGTCCAGCGCGCGTCGATCCCGGAAAAGACGCTGGCGGTCTCATTGCCGCCCACACCATAGACGCGCCGCCCGAAGGTCGTGAATTGCAGAACAACGCCTGCGATTACGGCACCGACCAAAAACAGGATAACCGGCACCGGCAGACCCAGAAAATCACCCCGTCCGAAAACTGCAAACCAGGTCTCCTGCGCGTTTGCGACATTGACGTTCGACCCGCCCGAATACAGCAGGACAAGACCTTGTAAAAAAGACAACATCGCCAGAGTCACGATCAAAGCGTTCAGCCCGACAAAACCCACGAGCACTCCGTTGAAAGCGCCCACCGCCAACCCCGCCAGCAGCGTCATGACGATCGCTGGGAAAGGCCCTGCGATATTGTGCTGATCGACGACGATGACGGTCAGCAGCGTCAACAGCGAACCGATCGAGAGGTCAAGGCGCCCGGTCAGCACGACAAAGGTGACCCCCAGCGCCATCATGCCCGTGATCGACACCTGCCGGAGCACATCGAGAATGTTGCCCGGCGACAGAAAGGCATCGGCATTGAGCGCGACTACTCCCAGAAACACCAGGAAGGCCAGTGCCAGCCCGTGCCGGCGCAACAAGCCATTGATCGTCTGTCCCATTGAATGTCCTCCCTGCATTGACGATAGAAAGCGTCCGGGGTCCGAAAAACTACCGTTATGTCCAAAATGAATCTTTGCCCGGAGGACTTCCGAGCAGCGCTCTGACGTCGGTCTTCGTTGCAAATTACCGAAAATCAGATTTGGACATTTAAGCAATTGAGCGCGCCCCCCTTCTGCCGAACAGTCAGAGGCAAGCACCCCGAAACGCTGCCAACGGGGCGTGCACAGAGGAGGAATGGCAGTGTCCAGAGGAGGAAAACATGACGAAATTCACAAAAGCACTGGCCCTCGCCACCGCTGTTGTCTGCTCAGCAGGTGCCGTAACAGCACAGGATGTGCCGGACTGGCTTGACGGAGAGCTCAAGAAGCCGCTTTCCGAGACACGGATCGGCATCACCGTGCTTTATCCCGGCTCCAACGCCTATCAGGCAAAATATGCCGAAACCGCCGAAGCCTATAGCCGGGAGCTTGGCATCCAGGCGACCGTGATGGACCCGCAAGGCGACCCGGCCACGCAATTTGACCAGATCCAGGATATGGCGTCACAAAACATGGACGCGCTGGTGGTCTGGCCCACATCTCAGAATGCGCTTATTCCGGCGATCCGCAACGCATCGCGCGCAGGGATCCCGGTAATTACTTCGAACTCGCCGATCGGCGAAGCGGGACGCCGCTACGTCGTCGGCCATACCGGCCCCGACGATTGCGCTCAGGCCGAGCAAGCCGCCGAGATGTTGGCAGATTCACTCGGGGGCGAAGGCGATATCGTGGTGGTCGAAGGTACGCCCGGATACTCCGTTTCAATCCTGCGCAAGAACTGCTTCCTCGACAAGATGGCGGACGATTATCCCGGAATCAACGTTCTCGCCAGCCAGACCGCAGAATGGAACCGGGAGAAGGCGCAGACCGTGATGGAGACGTTCCTTACCCAGTTCGGCGACGAGATCGACGGGGTCTATGCCTTTGACGATGGTATGGGCTTGGGCGTGATCAGCGCACTGCAGGGCGCCGGCAAGGAACCGGGAGAGGTCAAGGTCGTGACCTGCAATCAGTTCGGCGAAGGCTGGGACGCGATGAAGGCCGGTTGGCATTCGGGATCCAACAAGCAATCCCCGGTCGATGACGCAATCCTGGCCATCCAGACCGCGATAAAGGTCGCTAACGGCATCGACGTGCCGGACCTGCAAGGCATCGAGACGCCGAAGGTGCTGCCGCAGAACGTGGACGATTTCGAGCGCCCGTCCTGGTGAACCCGGTCTCGTGTCATTTCGGGCCGCGTCTTGGGACGCGGCCCGTATGACTGATCAATAATGCCCCCGCGCGCGCATGATCGCGTCGATCCGGTTCTGTGATTGGGACAGGGCCTGCTCGACCGTCAAAACCCCTTGCAACATCATGTGGATCTCATCGCCCAATACACTCAACAGGTCGCTGAATTCAGGGATCGGAGGGCGCGGCCAGGTCTGCAATTCCCCCCGCCGCTCCATGGCGTCCACTTCGCTGATCAGCGAAGAACTGGTCTGCACCTCCGGGTCGGCGCTGGTCGAGAAGCGCGGGCTGGTGAGGTTGCCGTTCAGGACGTACCATTTCAGCATTTCTGGTCGCGTCAGATACTCCATCACCTTCCAGGACGCCTTTTTGCGCTGATCGTCGAGTCCGGCAGGAACCGCCAGCGAAAACCCTCCGATTGGCGACACGGTCGGCGCGCCCGGTCCGTGCGGATGCGGCATAAACTTGACATTTCCATGCGCGGGAGAGTCCTCGTTCAGCTCGAAGGCGGCGGCACGGATACTCCAGCCATAGGTCATCACCGCCTCGCCGCGCGAAAAAATGTTGATCCGCCGATCCCAGTTGCAGGTCAGGCTATCTTTGTGGGAAAACTCCGCCAGTTCCAGTAAAAATTCCGCCGAGGCCCGCGCCGCTTCGGTGTTCAGTTGCGGGCGATAGTTCTCCCCTTCGATCTCGGCGACATTGAATTCATCCCCCAGCGGATCGAGATTGATGATCGGCTGGCCGAAATCCGCGAGTGTCTGGATGAAGGTGTGGGCCATCGGTGTGCCGCGGCCGAAATTCATCACGATCCCGGCCATATTGAACCTTGAGCGATGCAAGACCCGGGCCGCCAGTAAAAGCTCTTCGGTCGTTCTCGGGCAGGTCAGCCCGGCCTCGGCAAAGAGGTCCGAGCGGCAGAACAGCAGTTCCGCAGTCGGCTGGATCGGCAGGCCGTACTGGTTGTTGTTCCAAGATGATCCTTTGTAGGCTGCGTTGTGGAAATCGGATGGGTTATACCGTTCTGCCCGCATGATTTCGTCCAGCGGCTCGATCACACCTTCGGTGGCCAACTGCCCGATCCATGGAAGGTCCACAGCCATCAGGTCGAATTTGGAGACTTGCCGCCCGGCATTTCGCATGATCTCCCCATGCAGCTCGTCCAGAGGGAGATTTACGATCTCTATATTGGTCCCGCACAACTCATCCAGATTCGACGAAAACTCGCTGAGCGTCTTGAAGGTCGGATCGATCGGGCTGAGAATCCGGAACGTTCGGTCTACCCCGACTCCGATCCGCATGGCACTGGGATATGGCAGCGTCCGCGAGGCCATGTAGTAGCCGCCGAAATAGAAATCGCCCATTTCTCCGTCGCCGGTCGTAAACCCGAAGGTGTTGCCCACCATCGCCTTGAGCTGCATGGCAAAGCTTTCGAATTCCGCGATGAGTTTTCGCGTGGGATGCAGTGAAAAGGATTTTCCGGATCGCGATTTGGGCCGTTTGTGCAGCAGTCCTTCCTCGATCAACTCGGTGATCCGCCGCATCGCTGTGCCATAAGGCACGTCCGCCGCCATCGCCGCCGAGGTCACGGTCAGCAACTTGCCTTCCAGATGACGACGCATGGCGTAGGCCACGATATTCCAACGCGGGTCCACCTTGGCAAGGCTTGTGCGCTTTTCGGATAATTCGCGGTTCGATTCCACGAAAGTCAGAATCCGCAACAGTTCCTCGCGTGTCATGAGGCCATCTCCTGTGGTCCGGCGGGATACACCGGACCATGATCCCAAAGCGGTTCCGGCTTGCCAGCTACCGTTCGTCCAAATCTGACATTTCGCGTGTTCTGCCACAAGCTCGCCCCGTGCGACGGTCCTCGGGCAAGACCAGTCAGGGTAAAAGACGATGGCGCAAACGCAATACGACTACATCGTGATCGGCGCAGGTTCCGCGGGCTGTGCAGTGGCCGGTCGGCTGGGCGAAGCCGGGCACTCGGTGCTGCTGCTGGAGGCGGGCGGCAAGGATCGCAACCCGTTTATCCACATCCCGCTTGGCTATTCGATGCTCTATGCCAACCGTTCCGTGAACTGGTGCTACGAAAGCGCGCCGGAGCCGCATCTGAACAATCGCCGCCTGTTCCAGCCGCGCGGCAAGGTTCTGGGTGGGACCGGTTCGATCAACGGCATGATCTACATGCGTGGCCAACCTCAGGATTTCGACGGTTGGGAAGCGGCTGGGTGCACGGGCTGGGGATGGGAGGGCGTGTTGCCTTATTTCAAATCCTGTGAAGACCAGGAACGCGGTGCGGATGCGTTCCACGGGACCGGCGGCCCGGTCGCGGTGTCGGACATCCGCACCGAACATGCGCTTGGCGAAGCTTTTCACGCCGCGTCCGAAGCTCTTGGCGTACCGCGCAACGATGATTTCAACGGTGCCCAGCAGGAAGGCACCGGTTACGTCCAAACCACAACCAGAAAAGGCATGCGCTGGAGCACGGCGGCAGGCTATCTGCGCGGTGCTGCGAAACGGAATATCGACCTGACGCTTTACGCCATGGTCGAACGCATCCTTCTGGAGGGCCGTCGCGCCACGGGTGTCCGCTGGACCGACAGGCAAGGCACACATGAGGCACGGGCACGGCGCGAGATCATCCTGAGCGGCGGAACCTTCAATTCGCCGCAGATCCTCCAAATCTCCGGGATCGGTCCGGGCGCGCTGCTCAGGCGCCACGGCATCGAGGTGCAGCACGAATTGCCGGGCGTTGGCGGAAACCTGCAAGACCATTTCGGCATAGGCGCGGAATACCGATCCACGGTCCATTCCACCGTCAACGATCTTTACAACAACAAGCTCAAGGGCGGGCTGCAACTTCTGCGTCACTTGATCTTCCGCAGCGGTCCCTTTGCCGACAACGGCAATTACTCCAATACCTTCATCTGCTCGGGACCAGAGATCGACCGCCCGGACATGATGGTCACTTTCATGGCCTGGTGCACGAACGAACAGCTCAAGCCGCACCCGTTCTCGGGCTTCACCATATTGGCCGAACACATGCGCCCCACCTCCCGCGGGCATGTCAGGATCTCCGGCCCGACTCCCACCGATCAGCCGGAGATCCAGTTCAATTTCTTCTCGGAAGAAGCCGACCGGCGCGCCGCGATTGCCGGTCTGCAATTCGGACGCAAGATCGCACAGACGCGGCCGATGGCCGACTGCGTGGATTACGAGATTTCACCAGGAAAAGATGTGCAGTCCGAGGCCGAATTGCTGGATTATTGTCGCGCCAATGGCTTGTCGCTTCTACACCCGGTCGGCACCTGCAAGATGGGAGTGGACGACGATTCCGTGGTCGACCCCCGCCTGCGGGTCCAGGGTATCGACGGGTTGCGCGTCGCCGATGCCTCGATCATGCCACGCATCGTCACCGGAAATACCAATGCTGCCGCGATCATGATCGGCGAAAAAGCTGCCGCTTTGATCCTCGAAGACGTCAAGGAGCTTGCCTGATGCAGACGCTTGGACTGGCCCTCATGGGCACCGGACGCATGGCCCATGTCTATGGTCCGAAGATCAACGCTCATCCCGGTCTGCGGCTCGAGGTCATCTATAACCCCCGCATGACATCGGCTGAAAAAGCCGCCGGGCAGTATGGCGGGTGCGCGATGGACGATCTGGATGCGGTGCTTGCCAACCCAAAGGTCGACGCGGTTGTGATCGCCACACCGACCGACACCCATGTCGACTATATCGAAGCCGCCGCCCGCGCGGGCAAGCCGATCTATTGCGAAAAGCCGCTTGATCAGTCGCTTGAGCGTGTGGACCGAGCCATGGCGGCGCTTGACGCTCACCCCGTGCCCTTCATGCTGGGTTTCAACCGGCGCTTCGATCCGGACAATGCGGCCCTGCGCGCGGCGGTGAAGCGGGGCGAGGTGGGGCGGCTCACCATGCTGATGAGTTGGTCGCGCGAACCCAGCCCACCGCCGATCGACTATGTCCGGGCCTCAGGCGGATATTTCGTCGATGCCACGATCCACGATATCGACCTGATATGCTGGATTGCCGGCGAACGTCCGGTCGAGGTCATGGCGGCCGGCTCCTGCATGTTCGACGCCCGGATCGGCGCCGAGGGCGATTTCGACATGACCATGACGACGCTCAGGATGCCGTCTGGAGCCCTCGTTCACATCAACAACAGCCGCAGCTGTGCCTACGGATTCGACCAGCGGATGGAAGTCTTTGGCGACAAGGGGATGGTGCAGACGCTCAACCACCGTGACGACAATCTCGTACGCTGGGACAAGACCCGCACCGTCGCTCGCGAGCCGCTCAAACACTTCTTTCTCGAACGCTATGATCAATCCTTTTACAATGCACTCGACGAGTTCCATGCGGCAGTGACAACCGAGCGGAACCCATCCGCGTCCGCACAAGATGGTCGCGCCGCGCTCGCCATCGCGCTTGCCTGTTCGCAATCCGCAAAAACCGGCAGCGCCATCAAACCGGATTACGAACAATGCCTCCGGGAATGATCTCGAGAAACCGGTTTGTTTCGACGCTCGCACGACTCCATCTGGGCCTGAAACTGTCGTGGATGGCGGAACGCGGCTACCATGTCGAAGCGCAGAGCTGCATGTGCAGCCCAATGAAAGTCTGAACAATCTCGCGCTCTGAACGGGGTGCGATAGAATGGGTGGAATGATGAAGGTTCCCACCTTTGCCGAAACTGCCCGACTTTCCTCGCCTGAGCCACGCGATGACGACGAAGAAGACACGCCGGCGAAAGTCGTGGCCATACTTAAACGGATAACCGAGAGGACGTCTTGGCCTCCCGCAGTCGTTAGGTGTCGTCGGAAACCGGGTGAGAGCCCCCCACAAATAAGACCCGTTGGCTTCAAGACAGCGAGGCCGATCTTTGGTTTCCGCTTTGCTGCAATGTTGGACTCCAAAGTCCACAATGCCGACCACCTCGAACTCGAGGGGGCATCCATGCGCAAAACCATCGCCAAAATGAATAACGAAATGCCTCAAACCGGATACCCGGAACACGCTGCCTCACGGCAACGCGGCACTGGTCGGCGGATGCCCCGGAACAAGTGGGCTCATGTTGTCGGAATCGGTGGGCGCATGCTCCAAAATACCCACTCCACCGACATTCCTCAAATAAAATGCCGTCTAGCTCATGGTGACGCCGACTGCGCAACGATCAATCCTTTTGGGCGCATTGTGCTGATGTCTGGGCATCTGGACCAAAGGGAAAGCTGATCGCATGAAACATCACAGTGGCGCATTACCATGCCCGTAGGGCTAATCGGCAAACAAACTCCGCGCCGACGCGAGCTTCATCCAATCCCGACCGCCGAAGGCGACGAGTGCGAGAAATATTTCCGCGGCGTCTACATCCGGTTTGAGTACGATGGTCAGTCGGTGGCCTGCGCCGCCATAGCGTACGATCCATCCGTCCAGTTTGCCGCCGAGCCGAACGCCTGATAGCGGGTTTACAGCAATTGCCTGGAGAAGGGCATCGACTTCATCCAGGCGTCGGGCGGCTGCGGCAACGTCACCGTCGGTCACCTCGATAATATGATCAACAATACCGATAAGGTCCCGTTCGAAGAACGGATGCCTGCCAAAACGCATCAGATCTTTTGGGCGATTGTGGCAAGATGCGCCCGTGCGCCTGCAGTAACGTCTGAGGCTTCGCCGACAGGTTCCCATTGATCGAATGGCAGAGATAGGCGGCGCTCTATTTCTGCCTCAAACAAAGTACGTTCACGGTCACGCACTGCTTTGGCTTTGGCCAACTCACCGGAGACTGCCGCGCTCACATTTGGGTATTCTCCAGCTTCGACCAGTTCCTTGGCAAAGGTGTAGGCCGTGTCGGTGAAACTGACGGATTGCTTTTGAACGCTCATGGGATCTCCCTTGGTGCTCCAGTAGACTACCATTGCGAGCTTTGTTTCGCAATGTTGATTGAAGGGTTTGTGCGTCCGAAGCCCAAGTCCTCCGGCCGCCCTGCTCGGCGGCCATGTCGCAGGAGTGAAAGGCCCTTCGGTCCGTCGCGCATTCCTCCCGCAACTCGTCCTGCGACTGCCGCTGTGCCTCGCATCGGCATGGGGGTTAGGGGCGTCCATTCCACCAACTCAGGCGGCCGCGCGAGTTTTTTTGCGCGGTCCGGTCGATTATCCAAAGCTATGTGCGAGACACAATTCACGGATTGAGTGGCCAGACGTAAAGAAGCATCGGCGTCGCGACCAAGATGATCAACACTTCCAGTGGCAGCCCGGGTCGCCAATAATCGCCGAACCGGTAGCCACCGCGTGTAAAAACCAGCGTGTTGGATTGGTGCCCGATCGGGGTCAGAAACGCCGAGGAAGCGCCAACAGCGACTGCCATCAGGAACGGGTCCGCCGAGAAGGACAGGTTGTCCGCGAGCCGTATGGCAATCGGTGACATCACCAGCGCCGTCGCCGCATTGTTGATCACGTCCGACAAGAGCATGGTGATGGCCATGAGAATGGCGATCAGCGCCCAGACCGGAATATCCTGCCCATTCGCAACGATGGCTCCGGCCAGCACATTCGCAAGCTCTGTGGACACCATGGCATCGCCGACGGGAAACAAAGCCCCAAGCAGCACGATCAGCGGCCAATCGATATGCTGATACAGTCCCAGCGGGCTGAGCGAACCGATGGCAACCATGCCTAGAACCGCCGTCAGGAACGCCATGGACGAACTCATTGCCCCGGTCGAGGTCAGCGCGACCGCTGCACCGAAGATCACGAGGCTGGCGATCAGGCGCCGTGGCGCTCCAAGATTGCGTTGTTTCTGGCCCAGCGGGATCACCCCGAACCTGCCGGGCAATTCGCGCAGCGTCTCGACGCTGCCTTGAGCGAGGAACACATCCCCCGCTGCAAGTTTCTGGGTCGCGATCCGCTGCTTTACCCGTCGGCCCTGTTGCGCCAACGCGATGATTTCGGACTCGCGGCCGATCATCCTGTCGAGTTTTCCCAAGGTCAGCCCGATGGCCTGGGCGTCAGCAGGCACGAGGAATTCCGAAAGTTCCTGATCGGACCAGTCGTAATCGCCAAGCGCTTTTTCCGCCCCTTCGCGGTGAATGCAAAAGAGGTCATCACTGATCAGCCGGTCCAGCGTGTCATGGTCGATCCGGGCGAGGATCACATCGTCCGGCCCCACAACCTGCACCCTTCGGATCGGCATGATCCGGTCATCCGCCAAGATTCCGAGCATCTTGGCGTTTTCCGGCAGGCGGCTCTGGATTTCACCGGCGGACAGCCCATTGTAATCGGACTCCTCGGTCAGCGACAGTTCCACGATAAAATCCTGCCGGGAGAAAACGGTGTCGTTGTCGCTGTCCTGGCTGCGGCGCTGTGGGACCAGCCGCCAGCCCACGAAGATGAGATAGACGAAGCCGGTGACAGCCACGACAAGCCCGACAGGAGTGAAGTCGAACATCCCGAAAGGTTCGGCCCCGGCTGCCTTGTCGGTGCGCAGGTTTGCCACGATGATGTTCGGCGGTGTGCCGATCAGGGTGATCATGCCCCCCAGCATTGACCCGAAGGCCAATGGCATCAGGAACATCGAGGGCGGCCGATCCCGCGACCGCGCGCTCTGGATGGCGACCGGCATCATCAGCGCCAGCGCGCCCACATTGTTCATGAAGCTGGAGGCGAAGGTCACGCTGCCCACGAGGTGGGTCAGATGCGTCAGTTTCTTTTTCGAGAACTCGTCGACCTGCGCCGTGATCAGATCAACAACCCCGGAATTCTTCAATGCCGTGCTGATGAGGAGCACACCGATCACGGTGATCACCGCAGGATGGCCAAAGCCGTCGAAGGCCTCGTCTGAGGGGGTCAACCCCGTCACGACACTGGCGATCAGGGCGCATAGCGCAACGACGTCGTGGCGCAGCTTCGTCAGGCCGAAGCCGATGAGCGCGGACACGAGGATGGCAATCAGGATCATCTGATCCTGTGTCAGGGGTATCATCTCGATCGGTCTGTCTCCTCGTTGGCTGGCCTCGGAGCAAGCGGTGACTCGCCGATCACCCGGACCCGACCACGGCAAACGGCACGGCGACAGAGCGCGACCGCGTCTGTTCGACGGTACGACTTACCAGTAGGGGCGGAACCCGTAATGCGCGAAAATGCTGTCTTCGTACCCGCGGTCGATGGTCATGCTCGGGTCGAATTCCGGTGCGTTCTTGACCTTGTCGCGGGTGACATCGACATAGATTTTCTGCTCGCTCCAGACGATCTCCCGCCGCCAGTCCGGCGAAATGAGCACCTTCTTGCCCGGCCACCAGTTCTTGGTATCGACCATAAGGTAACGGATCGCCCAATCGGTCTCGTCGACCATGACATCCTCGATATGACCGATGCTTCCGTCGGTGGCTTCGACGTTATAGCCGGTCACCTCGTTGGCGCTACGCAGTTGGGGATCACCCAGATCACCTGCCTGCACATCCCTCGGGTCTTCCGACGACACAGGCGGTGTGACCGGCATCGCACCGGCCGGAACCATCCCGCCAGGTGCCGGGTAGCCGAACCCACCGTACCAGTAGGGCGTCCAGCCATAGTAGCCGTAAATGTCGGTCTCCATCTGGCGAGACACCGGCTGGTCACTGGCGAGACCCGGCGCTTCCTTGATCTGGTCCTTGACGAGATCGACCGGATACTCGCGCACATCGGTATCCGGGTCACTTAAGGCACTTGGAGGCAGCAGGACCTTGAGGCCGGGAAGCCATGTTCCGGTGTCCACGACGACCCATCGCACGCCGAAATGACTTTCATCGAACAGCAGATCGTCAATGCTGCCGATCGTGCCGTCCTTGGCGCGAAGCTGATATCCGGTGATGAGGGAACTGCGTTGCATGATCCTGTCTCCTTTCGTGGTGGTCCTGGATCGCCGTCCCGTCAAACCAGACGCGGCACGGCAGGGATGACGCCCGGTCAAAGACCGAACGGATAGGTGTCCGGCACACCGTCACGCGTCTTGTCGGTATCCAGCGGGGTGATCGCGCGGGTTTCGTCGAACCAGACCCACGCATCGAACTGCTGCGCCAGTGACGCCGCGGCGTAGTGACTCTGGAGTTCCGTTTCCGGGCGGTAGATCACGCCGATGAACCGTTCGAGCTTCTGCTCGGTCAAGCGCCGGCGCACCGCGTCGTCGCGCTTGAGGTCGAGCAGGAACTGCGGCACGTCCGCATCGTGGCAGACCCGTTCAAAGCTGTCGCCCCGCGAGGGGCGCACCTCTTTGACCTCCATGTCGCCACCCCACTCCGTCGCGGCGGCGACGATGGTGAAGCCGTGGTTTTCGATCAGGTGGCGGGTGATGGCGGCGCGGGCGCGGTAGAACTCGGACGTGCCATGGCTGGCTTCGCCAAGGAGCACAACGCGCTTGTCGGCATAGCGATCAAAGTCCGCGCCGAACTCGGGATCGTCGATATCAGGCAGCGGGTCCGCTGCATCCGCAATCATCTGCGGAAGCGACTTGCCGCTGTTTTGCCCCGGCACGTGGTTGGATGCGGAGCGCCGTCCATCCTCGGTCCAGCCCTGTGCGCCGATCAGGGGCACGAACCGGACACCGCCGATATCGGCGTCATCCCATGCGTCGGCTCCCGTGCGCACCAGCTTGCGCAGCCGCTGCGGACTGTCCTCTTCGCCTTCGCCCACCGGAATGACCAGACGCCCACCGGGTTTCAACTGGCGCTTGAGCGAGGCCGGAACAGACGGCCCACCCGCGGCGACAAGGATCGCATCGTAGGGCGCGGCATCGGGCCAGCCCAGCGTACCGTCCCCGACATGAATTTCTACATTGTCGGCGCCCGCCTTCGCCAGATTTTCGCGCGCCGTTTCGGCAAGCTGTTCATGGCGTTCGACCGTGTGCACGCTGTCCACGATATGGCCCAGCACCGCAGCGGCATAGCCCGACCCCGCACCGATCTCCAGCACACTGTCACCGGGCCGGATTTCGGCAGCCTCAACCATCAGCGCAACGATATAAGGCTGCGAGATCCTCTGGTCGTGGCCGATCGGCAACGGCCTGTCCTCGCAGGCGAATTCCTCGAAACCATCCGCGACGAAGGTCTCCCGCGGCAGGTGGCGCATCGCGTTCAGAACATGCGGATCGCGGATGCCACGACCTGCAATCTGACGGGTCACCATTGCTTCGCGCTGGTTGGATCTGTCAATTAAGGGTGCCATGTCTATGCTCTTTTGCCTGCCACGGCTGAAAGCGTCTTGCTCAATGGATGCGCAATCTCTTCCAGAAGTGCGGTTGCAAACCAAGGTGTTGTATTGGGAGAACTTTTGGTTTGTCCGTCAGTTCCAAGATCTCACGGCATCCATTGATGGGGAAGACGGAAATCCCCTGATGATAGGGGGATGCGACTCATTCGCGACGGAAGCCGCAATTTCCTATGTCTGTCAGGTTGAGCGCAAGCATGTCGAGTAAGCCGGTGCAAACAGCTACAACTGGCTTGTCATGGTTGATGAGGCCGGCAGCTGCGTTGTCGGCATAGTATCCCTCAGGGAAGGTGTTGGCAGCACCTATACGAGCATCAAGTTTCTCCCCGGAACATGGCAGCCGGGGTTCGGGTTGCCTTTGCGAGACCCCGAAACGGAGCTAATTCATGGCCTTCAAATATCTTCTCGCACTCGCCATCCTGCTGGTTGCCCTCGGCCTCGCAGCCTGGTTGGTCTATATCGTCGATGAAGAAACCGATCCGCCCTACGGGCCCGCTGAAACGTCAGACAGCAGAGATTGAAACGTCCTGTTCCCATGCATCGGAACCGATGATGGCCGCAGCTGCAACGTCACGGTGATCGGCCTGGCGCCGCACGTGCGCTCTTCTCCGGCGAGAGCAATACAAAAATCTCACGAACGCCGAGGTCGCAAATAGATTTCAGGTAGAACTGATTTAAGGGCAACGCGACAACATGCAAGGCGTGGCCCGGCGACGAGATTCTGGTTGCGGAACGCGAATCCGCCCTTTCACCTTCCGAGCGGGTCGGGTAGCCATTTCCTTATTCGGAATTATGGCCCGATGAGACGACGCTCCGGAATGGGGGTGTCGCGAAAAAGGAGGCTGCGGCGACCGACCGCGGCTTGACAGGAATGACACCGCCAAACCAGGCCGCTGCTACACCCGACCGGGTGTTCCGCAGAACCGCAAGCATCGATCCGCAGAAAGGCGTGGGCGCAGTCGCCCGCATCACTGCGATGTGTTTCCGCTACCCATGGCGGGCAGGGCTGGCGTTTGCGGCCACGGTGCCGGCGGTTCTGATGCAGCTCGCAATTCCGTTCATTCTGGGCCGCGCGATCGACCAGACGTTGGCTGCGGACCGCGACAACCCGGACGTTCGGGCGCTGGTCCTGATCGCCCTGACCCTTCTCGCCGTGAGCGTTCTGCGCGGGCTTTTCACCCTGGTACAGAACTACTCGGCGGAATCGGTCGGCCATGCCTTGGCCCAGGATCTGCGGAATGCGATCTACGACAAGGTGCAGCGACTGCCCTTCTCGTTTCACGACCGCACCCATTCGGGTGATCTGATCACCGTGGGAATGCTCGACCTCGAAGGGGTGCGGATGTATTTCTCCACCGCGCTGGTGCGGACGCTGCTGCTGACTTTGCTGATCGGGATCGGTGCCTGGCTGCTGCTGTCGACGGATGTGGTGATGGGCCTGCTGGCCCTGTCTTTCGTGCCCTTCGCAGCCTGGCGCAGTACCGTGATGCGGCTCACTCTGCGGCGGACCTGGCTGATCCTTCAGGAGAAGCTGGGCGTGCTCAGCCAGGTGATGGAAGAGAACCTCGCCGGTATCCGCGTCGTGCGGGCCTTTGCCGCGCAGGATCACGAGATGGCCAAGTTCGACGCCTCCTCGAAGGACGCGCTCGACTACAGCCATCAGCGGATCGACGTTCGGGTGCGCAATACCTCGGCCATGACCCTGGCCTTCTTCGCGGCCATGGGGCTGGTCTTGCTCTACGGCGGCCGGCAGGTCGCGGCCGGAGAGATCACCGTCGGCACCCTCGCCACCTTCCTGACTTTCATGACCATCCTGCAGATGCCGGTCCGGCAATTGGGGCTGATGGTCAATGCTTATGCCCGCGCATCGACCTGCGGCACTCGGCTGTTCCAGCTGCTGGACATGCCGGTGGAGATCGACGACGCCCCGGATGCGAAAAACCTCGAGGTCACCGAGGGAACCCTCAGGCTCGAAAATGTCGGTTTTGGCTATCAGGGTGCCTCAGGCCAGCGCGCCGTCTCGGGCATCTCCTTCGAGGCGAAGCGCGGCGAGACCATCGGCATCCTCGGCGCGCCCGGGGCCGGCAAGACGACGCTGATGCATCTCATCCCACGGTTCTACGACCCCACCGAAGGGGCGATCACCATCGACGGCCAGGACCTCCGCAATGTCACGCTCGGCTCGGTCCGCGAGGCTGTAGCCATTGTCCAGCAGGACAGCTTCCTGTTCACCACCACGATCGAGAACAACATCGCCTATGCCGCCCCCTTCACCGAGGAACGCCGCATCCGCGGTGTCGCAGACAGCGCGCAGCTGCACGACTACGTTCTCGGCCTGCCGCAGCAGTACGGAACCGTGGTGGGCGAGCGCGGCGTGTCCCTTTCGGGCGGGCAGCGCCAACGTCTGTCGATCGCGCGCACCCTGATGACGGAGCCCGCAGTGCTGATCTTCGACGACAGCACCGCCGCCATCGACGCCGGCACCGAAAGCCGTATCCGCACTGCCCTGCGCGGCTATGCCACTGACCGCGTCACCGTGATCGTGGCGCACCGTCTGGCCAGTCTGAAGCACGCCGACCGGATCCTGTTCATGGAGGACGGGCAAATCGTCGAACGCGGCACGCATGAGGAGCTGCTCGCCCTCGGCGGCCGCTACAAGGCGCTGCACGATCTGCAGATGCACCCCGAAGCGGACGTGCTGGAGAAGGAGGCGCCGCAATGAGCCCCAGCCGCAGGGGCGAGCCCCGCGATCCCCACGACGACGGCCGGCCCCGGATGCGGGCGGTGGTGGGTTCCAACCGGATCGAGGAGGACATCTTCGGCCGGGTCTTCGACGGCAAGGTGGTCAGCCGCATCTGGAAATTCGTCGAACCCTACAGGCGCCGGGTCTGGATCGCGGTCGCCGCGGTGCTGGTCTTTACCCTGTCGCAGCTGACCATCCCGCTGCTGATCCGCTACGCCATCGACCACGGCATGGCCCCGGGGGCGCCCGGCGGGCTGCTGGCGGGGATCGTCGCGCTGTTCGGGGTCGCCATCGCGATCAACTATGCAGCCTCGCTCGTGCAGGAGCGGGTAACCGGGCAGATGGCCGAGAATGTGCTCTTTGACATCCGCCGCAAGATGTTCGGCCACCTGCAGCACGTCTCGCTGTCGTTCATGGACAAGACCGAGGTCGGGCGGCTGATGTCACGGCTTCAGGGCGACGTGAACTCGATGCAGGAATTCCTCGAGACCTCGGTGCAGTCGGTGGGCGACATCGCGCTGCTGGTCGGCATCGTCGGGGTGATGCTCTGGCTCGATTGGCAACTCGCGGGGCTCGTGCTGATGGTGCTGCCGGTGCTTTTCGGCGTGCGCGTGCTGTGGTTGGCGAAGGCTCGCGCGGCCTTCATGGCGGCGCATGAGGCGAATTCGGTCACCAACAACGCCCTGGCCGAGGCGATCCACGGGGTTCGCGCCGTGCAGGCGATGAACCGTGCCCGCCTGAACGCCGAGCTTTACGGCGAACTGGCGAACCGGACCTACCAGGCGCAACTCCGGGCCTCCCGTCTCGCGCAGATCATGATCCCGATCGTCGACAGCCTGACCGGCATCGCCATGGCTGTGGTGGTGGTCGCGGGAGGCATGATGGTCGCCTCGGGCCGGATCGAGGTGGGCGTCATGGTCGCCTTCCTGTTCTACGTGCAGCGATTCTTCGACCCGATCCGCTCTCTGACCATGCAGTATTCGGTGATGCAGCGGGCCATGGCCTCGGGGCACCGGCTGACAGAGGTGCTGGACGTGGAGGTGGATGTCACCGACGCACCGGATGCCGTGCCGCTCGGCCCCGTGGACGACGGATCCGTCGAGTTCAGGAATGTCACCTTCGGCTACGACCCTGCGATCCCGGTGCTCAAGGATGTCAGCTTTGCCGTAGCCTCGGGCGAGCGCGTGGCGCTAGTCGGTCCCACCGGATCGGGCAAGTCCAGCTCCATCTCTCTGATCCACCGGTTCTATGACGTGCAGGAGGGTGCCGTTCTGGTCGGCGGACGTGACGTGCGAGGCGTCACCCAGGAAAGCCTCGGTCGGCACATCGCCATGGTCCTGCAGGAACCCTATCTATTCACCGGCACGGTGATGGAGAACATCCGCTATTCGTCATACTGGGCCTCGGACGAGGACGTGATCGCGGCGGCCCGGGCCGTCGGCGCGCATGACTTCATCGCGGCGATGCCAGGGGCCTACGACGCAATGCTGGACGAACGCGGCTCCAACCTCAGTCTCGGTCAGCGCCAGCTTCTGAGCTTTGCCCGGGCGCTGGCGGCGGATGCGAAGATCCTGGTGCTGGACGAGGCGACGGCCAACATCGACAGCTACACCGAAATGCAGATCCAGCGCGCCTTGCAGCGCCTGCTGGAGGGGCGGACGGGCCTGGTAATCGCGCATCGGCTCGCGACGATCCGCAACGCGGACCGGATCGTGGTACTCCAGCAGGGGGTCAAGATCGAGGAGGGAACCCACGACGCGCTGATGGCGCAGCGGGGCCTCTACTCGAAGCTCTACGACCTGAACTATGCCAGCTTCGATGACATTCCCGACGAGCTGACCGACGCCGACCGTGCCACGGCGACATAGGCTCCGATCCCGTTTTCTCGGCTTGCTTGAAGCGGGCCGCGGGTCGGGATGGGTCAGCTTGAACAAAGAAACCCCGAGGCGCGCGGGCTCTGTCCGGCCGCGTGCAAACCCGGACCAAGGCAACCGGGCTTCAACCGCTCCGGTTGCCTGCAGGACAATCTGGAGGAGCCGGATCGCCGCCTTCGGCAGGACCGGCGGCGGCCCGGCCGACCCGCATGCGCTGCTTGGGAGATATCACGTGAACTTCCCCGGTCTGCAAGTTGTCGTGCCAGTTCGTGATCAAGCGGCATTTGCCGCGCAGTTCCACGCCTCGAGTGCTTCGAGCCGATGGTAACGGACCGCGAGGGCGGAGCGGCGGTGGCTGGCACCGAGTAGGAATTGCGGAGTGCGGACTGGCATTGGTTGCAGGCATCACGATCCCAGAACCCCTTTTCCGTAATCTCGCAGGTTTCCCAAGCCGATGCAAAACCAAGCGTCAGGTTGTGGACCCAGAGAAAGACTTCCGGTTCGCCGCTAAACCGGAGTTTGACCAACTCGTATGTCAAGGAGAAGCGGTCTTGATTTGCTCGACGAAAGTCGGCAGAGCGGGGAGAATGAACAATACAGTCCATTTGTTATTCGAGTTCTTCGAGCGGCTGATCTCCGCGCTTCTGCTCATTGGCATGGTTGTTGTGATCGGCCTTGCTGCCTGGTCATTTTTGCGACTGACATATATCGTGTCATCCGATCCTCTCGTCGATATAGGCTACGTGACTTTTCAGACGCTATTCGACCGTTTGCTTGCTGCGGTCATCGCACTGGAACTGGCAAGATCGGTTCTGTTGTTGGTCGAGGGACACCGAGGCTTGATGCAAGTACGGATCATCCTCGTCATCGGCCTTTTGGCGGTAGTGCGAAAGCTGATCCTGATCGAGTTGGAAGCCGCGGATCCTGCCTTGCTCTTTGCCTTGGCGGCTGCAGTGCTGGCGTTGGCCGCTTCACTTGTGCTGATCATGTACATGGACCCGAAACGTGACCGCCAGGAATAATCTGCATTTATTGGAAAAGGGAGTGCTGCGATGCCGCCTGGTCTCGCAGTCGACCGGAATCCTACCCGGAACCCAGCACTGATATTGCGCGGCCGCGAAGGAGCGATCCGATTTAGGTCAGCAACTATGAACTATAATGCATTTTCTGTTGAGTAACTTGCGCTTCTTCGTGAAAAGCAAAAAGTCCTTGGGGCGCTATTCTGCGAAGTTGAGGCCGAGGTAGTGAAAACCGGCGTTTGGAGTAACCTCCTGTACACCGCCCTCAACTCCGCAGGATTGTTGCTACAGGCCGTGCGTTTTTGTGAAAAGCGAATATTAATGGTGCTTGTGATAAAAAATGCTCATGGAAGACCGACTTGGACATTACTCTCATCAAGACCTTCCTCGAAGTGGCCAACACCGGATCATTCGTTGCTGCGTGTAACCGATTGTTCGTCACCCAATCGGCCGTCAGCCTGCGGATCCAGCGCCTGGAAGGCAGTCTCGGACACGCCCTTTTTATTCGCTCGAAAGCGGGCGCTTCGCTGACACCGGAAGGCAAGCAATTCGAACCCTACGCGCTCAGCTTGCTGAAACTCTGGGAAGAGGCGCGGCAGCAGATCGCCATTCCCGAGGGCTACAGCCGCGCCATTTCCATCGGGGCACAATATTCGCTCTGGCCCCGGCTGGGGTTCCGCTGGCTCGACGCGATGCAGGCCGAGATGCCGGAGCTGAGCGTGCATTGCGAACTGGGCATGAGTGACCGCATCATGCGGTTTCTGGTCGAAGGCGTGATTCAGGCCGCACTGCTTTATACGCCGCAATTGCGCCCAGGGCTGATCGTCGAACCGGCGTTGGATGACGAGTTGATCCTCGTGGCCTCTTGGCCGGGGGCGACGCTCGATCTGGGTCAAGCCTTCGTTTCGGTCGACTGGGGCCCTGAATTCACCCATGCGCTTGCCATCGCGCTGCCGCACCTGACCGATTCCGGGCGCTCCATGGCGCTTGGGGCGCTGACCACGGACTATATCGTCAACCGCCGGGCCGCCGCGTTCCTGCCCGCCCGGTCGGTCAAGCGTCATCTCGATGCCGGTCATCTGCATATTGTGGCCGACGCGCCACGGTTTGCATATCCGTCTTGGGTGATCTGGCGCGAGGATCTGCCCCCCGACCTTGCCAGGCTTGCGCGCCGCACCCTAGCCGACGTGGTGCAAAACGCTGAAAAAGATCAGGAATCCGTCGTCGAACGGATCACCCCCATCGATGTGGCCGAAACTGTGTTGCACTCTAAAACTACAAGTGAGTAATTCTCGCCTCACACCCGATTAATTCGAATTTCTCTCGCCTTAATCTGGTCTTTATATCCCCGGACAGCAGAGATGCTCCCGATCAACCGGCAACCGTTCCGGGGGGCGGGTCAGCTTTTTTTGGGAAAGGAATAGACCCATGAACACTCTCGTGAAATCTGGTGTCGGGACCCTGGCATTGGTCGCCGCCCTATCCGCGACCTCCGTATCCGCGCAAACCCTCGTCGGACGCGACTCCGTCGCCGCCGACCGCAATGAAGACCTGCTCGAGGCCATCGAAGACGATGCAGAGCGCGATCTGGACCGGTTCGGCAACGAAGGCCGTCCGCAGGGCTTTGATGGCTCCATCGCGGTGCGCGGCATCGCCTCCACCGGCAACACCGACAGCCTCGACATCGGCATCGGCTCGGACCTGAACTATGTCTGGGGCCCGAACGGAATCGAGCTTCAATTGAACTACGTCTACGGCGAAGATGACGGCGACAAGACCGAGGAAAGCCTGTTTTACGACCTCGAATACACACGTGATTTCACCCCGGTAGTGTTCGGCTTTGCCAAGGTGCAGGGATCGGTCGACGAGTTCTCTGAGTACGAAACCGACACCTTCCTGAGCCTCGGCGCGGGCTACCGCATCTTCAACGAAGACACCCGCCAGTGGTCGGTTCAGGGTGGCCCCGGCTACCGCTTTGCCGAGATTTCCGACGTGACTCGCGGCGACATCGACGAAGGTGCCTTCGGTATCAGCTCGGACTATGCGCACAAGCTAACGGACACAGTGTTTCTGACCAATGACACCGATGTGATCTGGTCGGAATCCGACACCGTGGTGTTCAACGATCTCGCACTGAACGTATCGATGACCAACAGCGTGGCGCTGCGCACAAGCATCCTGACCGAGTACCACTCGGAAGTGGCACGTGGCGTCGATCACTATGACAACACCTACGGCGTTTCGCTGGTCTACTCGTTCAACTGATCTAGCGAAGATCCTCATGTAAACTTGGGGCGGAGCAATCCGCCCCTTTTTTTGTTTTCTACTGTGTCGAGACTGTGATTTGGGATCGCTAGCAACGCTTCCAGTGTCGCATGAGCGCCTCCCCAGTTGGAGCGTCGCGTCGGCGACGTGCCGAGGTCAGCCATGCGAACGGTGCTGCCTTTCCGCCAAAGACGGCTTTCGGGATCGAGGTGAGCGAGTTGGCACTAACGTTCAAAGCTGTCATGTTGGAGTTTCACGCGGAAACTGGAGACGACACATATGCTCGTTGTCGGCTGGCAGGAGCGGGTCCACCCGCAGCTTCTGGGACTAACCAACCTCAAAGCGAAAATCGATACTGTGGCGCGGACTTCTGGCCTGCATTCGACGCATATTGACACCTTTGTCCGCCGTGGCGTGCCGTGGGTCCGGTTTCAAACCCGGTTCGATGATGACGCGCGCTACACCGATGTCGAATGCCTGATCCAAGACCGGCGGGACGAAAAGAACACCAACGGCGTCCCGAGACGCGCATCGTCATTCGAACCAAACTTCGGATTTCGATGCGCCTTTGGACAATTGCCCTTTCGCTCACAAAGCGCACGGAGATGAAGTTTCGCATGATCACTGGCCGCACGGCCCTGCTCAAGCATTCGATCCTTGTAAATCCCTAGAAGAGGAATCTTACGACGCCAATTCCGGCAGACCTCCTCCAAAAACTTAGGAAAACATCATGAAAATTGCCATGCTCGCAAGAAACGCCGACCTCTATTCGCATAAGCGCCTAGTTGAGGCGGCGGAAAAACGGGGGCATGAAATCGACATCATCAATACCCTTCGTTGTTACATGAATATCGCCTCGCGCCGCCCCGAGATTTTCTACAACGGCGAAAAGCTCGAAGGATATGATGCGGTCATCCCGCGGATCGGCGCTTCGGTTACGTTCTACGGGACGGCCGTTCTGCGCCAATTTGAGATGATGGGCGTGTATCCCCTGAACGAAAGCGTCGGAATCGGGCGATCACGGGACAAGTTGCGTTCCATGCAACTTCTGGCGCGCGACGGAATTGGCTTGCCGGTGACAACCTTCGCCCATGATCCGAAAGTCGCGGACGAGGTTGTCGAGCTGGCAGGAGGCACTCCAGTGGTCATCAAGCTCCTGGAAGGCACGCAAGGCTTGGGCGTGGTTCTGGCCGACACGAACCGGTCGGCGAAGTCGGTGATCGAAGCGTTCCGGTCAACCAACACCAACATCCTTGTGCAGGAGTTCATAAAAGAAGCCGGGGGGACGGATATCCGTGCCATTGTGGTCGGAGGCCGGGTGATCGCTGCGATGAAACGGAGCGGCGCCGAAGGCGAGTTCCGGTCCAACCTGCATCGCGGCGGATCTGCGGCAGTGGTCAAACTCTCCCCCGAAGAACGCTCGACCGCCGTGCGTGCGGCAAAGGCGATGGGGCTGAACGCATGCGGCGTCGATATGCTGCGCGCAAATCACGGGCCGGTGGTGATGGAGGTAAACTCATCGCCGGGTCTGGAGGGCGTGGAAAAGGCAACGGGCTTGGATATCGCGGGCAAGATGATCGAGTTTCTTGAAAAGAACGCCAAACCGCATTCAACCAAGACCAAAGGCAGGGGCTGATGCAGAAGCGTGCCGCATTCGACATCGGGGGCGAG
>NZ_JAIPUT010000040.1 GCF_020055635.1 Marivita sp.
ACCGGCGCGATCGGCCTGATCTGGGCCACGCTTGTCCTCGGCGCGGGCATGATTGCCAATGTCGCCGTGGAACGGACCCATGCGCTTGCCGCCGATCCGCTGGCTGCGGCGTCCCTCTGGCAGACGCTGCACGCGGTAGAACTGGGCCTTGGCGGCGGCAACGAGATTGCAGGCGGCGCATGGCTCTTGGCCGTCAGCCTCGCCGCGCGCGCGAGCGGTATTCTCGGTCGCGTCACGACCGGGATCGGCGCATTTAGCGGATTCGCCGGGCTCGCGACCATCCTGCCACCGCTGGGAGAGATCGCGGGAGCGGTCTTCGGCCTCGGCGCCATCGCCTGGTTCGTCGCGGCTGGCCTCGTGCTCCTGCGCGGCGGCTCGCACGCCTCTCGCACAGGCTTGGCCTGAAGGCTGCCGAAAAAAACTTCGGCAGCCACCGCGATCCTCAGAAAATCAGCGCCAACAATCCGATGACCACCAAAAGGCCGATCAGGAAGATGATGCCGACGGCGCTGCCGAGAAACTTGAGCATCTCATTCGTTCCTTTTCAGAGCGTCCCTTGCCTTGCCCACGCCCTTTTGCGCCTTGCCCTCGGCCTGGTCGGCCTGGCCGCTGCGCTCGGTGTCCTTGTCGCCGGTGATCTTGCCCAGGGTCTCCTTGACCGATCCCTTGATGTCCTTGGCCTTGCCCTTGTTTTCGTCTTCGCTCATCGGAGTTTCCTTTCGTTGCAGTCACGCACCCAACGCCGCCGGCCTTGGTCCGTTCCGGTGACATGACTGCAGAGGCGAAAACAAAGGTGGCGATCCTGCCAAATCCGGCTGGACTCCGTCACACCACTACCGTGAAGGCGGTTTCGCCCAAGACCACAAAGCCGACGATACAGACAACTAGCCCCGGTTCTTTCCCAGGTGCTTTTTCAACGCGCCGGCGTTCCGTTCACGGCGACCCTTGTACGGGTTCTTGTCCCCCTGCCCGCGCAGCGTCAATCGGATCGGAGTGCCCGGCATGTCAAAATCTTCGCGCAACCCGTTGACCAGGTAGCGCTTGTAGCTTTCGGGCATCTTGTCGGGATGCGAGCACATGACGACAAAGCCCGGCGGACGGGTTTTCGCCTGGGTCATGTAGCGCAGCTTGATCCGCTTGCCCTGCGGCGCGGGGGGCGGGTGCTGTTCGACCATGCCCCCGAGCCAGCGATTGAGTTGGGCCGTGGTGACACGGCGGTTCCAGACATCATGCGCCTTGACGATGGCGGCCTGCAAGCGGTCCAGCCCGCGTCCGGTCTTGGCGGATACGGTTACAAGCGGCGCACCGCGCAGCTGCGGCAGGAGGCGTTCAAACTCGTCTTTCAGCTCGCGAAGCTTTTCCTGCTTTTCGTTCTCCGCGTCCCATTTGTTGACGGCGATGACCACCGCGCGTCCCTCGCGTTCGGCCAGATCGGCGATGCGCAGATCCTGGCTTTCGAACGGGATCGCGGCGTCCAGCAGGACCACCACCACTTCGGCGAATTTCACCGCGCGCAGACCATCGGAGACCGACAGCTTTTCCAGCTTTTCCTGCACCTTGGCCTTCTTGCGCATGCCCGCCGTGTCGAAGATGCGCATATGGGTGCCGTCCCATTCGGTCTGGACGGAAATGGCGTCGCGGGTGATTCCCGCCTCGGGTCCGGTCAGAAGTCGGTCTTCGCCGAGGATCTTGTTGATCAGCGTGGACTTGCCCGCGTTCGGGCGGCCCACCACGGCGATCTGAAGCGGTTTCGACTTGGTGATGGCGCGGGGCGCGTCGGGATCGTCTTCGCCAACATCCACCTCGACTTCGGGGGCATCGGCCTCTGCGCGTTCCTCGAACCCGTCGGCCAGCGGTTGCAGCATCGCGTAGAGGTCCGGCATGCCTTCGCCATGTTCGGCAGAGATGCGCAGCGGTTCGCCAAGCCCCAGCGCATAGGCTTCCAGCACGCCCGCTTCGGCGGCGTTGCCTTCGGCCTTGTTGGCGCCAAGGATGACATGGGCGGCGCGTTTGCGCAAAATCTCGGCCAGCACTTCGTCGGCGGGGGTCACACCCACACGCGCGTCGATCAGGAACAGGCAGATATCGGCCATGTCCACAGCGCGTTCTGTCAGTTTGCGCATCCGGCCCGGCAGGCTTTCGTCGGTCGCCTCTTCCAGACCGGCGGTGTCGATCACCGTGAAGCGCAGATCGCCCAACCGGGCCGCGCCTTCGCGCAGGTCACGGGTGACGCCGGGTTGGTCATCGACCAGGGCCAGCCGTTTGCCGACCAGTCGGTTGAACAGGGTCGATTTGCCGACATTTGGACGGCCGACGATGGCGAGGGTGAAAGACATGGGCGCGCAAGGCTCCGAATTGGGCTTCGGTTGAATTCAAGCCGCTCGCCTAGCCTATTTCCCGCGCCTGCGAAAGGGGTCAGCGATAGGCGTGCAGCACACCGTTGGTGGACACGACGTAAAGCGTGCCATTCGCCACCACGGGCCGGGTTGTCGCCCCGCCGCGAATCTCGGTCTGGCCGATCAGGTCGCCCGTGGTCGGGTCGAAGGACCGCAGGAACCCGTCCGAAGAGGCCACGATCAGACGCCCGCCCGCCAGGATGGGGCCATGGTTGACATAGGCCGAGTCGCGGCGCCGCTGCGGCCGGCGCACCGGCTCATAGCCCGGCAGGTCGACGGCCCAGATCCGCGTGCCGTCCTCGGCGTTCAGGCGGATCAGTTCGTTCAGGTCAGACACCAGGTAGACCGAGTTGCCCGCGGGCCAGACCGGATCGAGCGCGCCGTGTTGCGCGGTCCAGAGCCGTTCGCCGGAATTGATGTTGAGCGCCACGACACGGCCCGAATGGTTGCCCGCGTAGACGGTGTTGCCGTCGATGACCGGATAGCCGGTGATATCGTCCACCAGCGCAATGGCAAAGCCGCGACGGGTGCCGACGATATCGGCGCTCCACACCCGCAAACCGCCCTGGCGGAACGCGCCCTGCACCGCCCCGCTGCCGAACGAGAACACGACATGGGTGTCGTTGACCGCTGGCGGTGCAGCCCCGGCGACATTGGCGGTATCGCCCAGGCCGTCGGATTGCCAGCGCACGCGGCCATCCTCGGCCTCGATCGCCCAGGCGGTGCTGTCCCCCGCCACGACATAGACCAGATCGCCGAACACGGTCGGCGCGCCGGTCGCCGTGTCTTGCAGGCGCTGGGTCCAGATTTCCTGCCCCGTGGCGGCATCGACCGCCGACAGCGTGCCGAAACCGGAGGTCACGTACAGGCGGCCGTCGTCATGAGCCAATCCCCCGGCCAGCGCCTGGGACGCGTCATCGCGCAGCGGCACCAGGCTGTAGGACCAGAGCGCCTCGCCGCTTGTGGACGTGGCGCTGACGCGGCCGGCGCTGTCGATGGTAAAGACACGGCCATCCGCCACCACCGGGTCGGTGATGATCCGCGCGCGACGCTTGTCGCCCTGCCCGATCGACGTCGACCAGATCGGCGTCAGGTTGGCTGACAGGGCGGCATTGGACGTCCGCGCCGACGGGCTCACATGGCTTTGCGGCCAGGCAGCATTGGCAGAGCTTGCGGGCAGATCGGCAGGCGCCGAAATATTGCCCAGGGCTTCGGCTTCACCGGGTTGGGTTTGCTCAAGCACCTCGCGGACGCCAAGACGGTCGCCCGGCAGGATCACTTCGCGCTCTGCACAGCCGGCCAGGACGCCTGTTGCCACGATGCTTGCCACCAGAAATTTTGCTTGCACTGCCCTGCCCTCGTCTTTTTGTCGTGTCGGAGCGCGATGGCCCTTTCGATCAGGACGCCTCTATCTCGCCTCCCAGCGCCACAATCAACTGAGACGCGCGTCGGCGCAAGCCTGCAGTCAGTTCCGCATCGCCCAAAATGGCATTCAGGCGCGACAGTGCCGCATCGGTGTCGCCGGTCTCGATGTCGAGCAGCGCCAGTTGTTCCTCGGCCAGAAGCCGCAGAGGCGCGCCGGGGGTCGCCATCGCCTCGAAGGCGACGCGGCGTTCCTCGACGCTCAGCGGCGTTTCGGGACGGGTCAATGCCTTGAAGCTGGCGATCTGTCGGTAGATCTCGGGCAGGTCGCCGTTCGTCGCAGTCTGGCTGAGCCGTTCCGAGGCCGCTTCGCCCTCGCCCGCCACGCCCTGTTCGGCCGCGATCAGCATGTCGAGAACCGCGTTGGCTTCGTCCGTGGGTGCCGCGATGTCGTCAAGCGCCGCGACACGGTCAGAGGCGTCGTCATTTTCAAGCGCTGCGATGATCGCGTCCCCGAAGGCCTGCGCGCGGGCGGCTTCGACAGAGCGCGTGTATTCGCGGTAGGCGGTCCCGCCCACCAGCAGCAGGACAAGCACAACGGCGATCCAGCCATAGCGGCGCATCAGCCGGAAAAGCCGGTCGCGACGTACCTCTTCGGTGACTTCGTCGATAAAGCTGTCTGTCTCGCTCACCCGTGGGGCTCCCTCATGTCGCGTGCCTGTCCAGTGGACCGCGCGTGAATTTCGCCCCTCATAACGCGCCGACGCGCGGGTGCCAAGCGGGGCTTTTCACGGTCTTCGGCCCTGCCAGTGTGCCTCAAGAGTGTCTGTCAGGTACAATTCTTGTGCACCGCGGGTCGCAAAAGCCCCTTCATCGACACTGAACCGATCGGTTCAGCTTGAAAAAATGCGGCGACATCTTTATTCTGAACCGATTAGTTCACCGTAGTTCTTTTGTTGATTGACAAGATGGATTACGGACGCCTTATCCGGATCGACACTGTCATCCCAAGGTAGAAATTACAGGCACAAGGTGCGTCTGATGCGTATAGTTCCCCTGATTACCGCAGTATTGGTGGCGGCAATTCTTTTCGGACTGGTGATCGAGCGGGATCGTCTTTTCGCGCTGATCGACGAGCTGAGCCCGCGTGAGCCTGCTGAAGAGGTGGTCGAGACCGTCGACGCGGAGGCACCCGCCGCCGAAGAACTTCCCCAGACGGTCGAGGACGGGGTGGTCCGGGTCCTGGCTAAGCGGTCGGTTGCCGAAGAGGTCGGTACCCAGGTGCGGCTGCGCGGCGAAACCGAGGCGGCGCGCCAGGTGTCGGTGGTGGCGGAAGTCAGCGGCAAGATCGCGTCGCCGCCCCTGCGCAAGGGGGCCTTCGTGCAGGAGGGCCAGTTGCTGTGTTCGGTCGATCCCGGCACCCGTCAGTCCAACCTTGCCGAAGCGCAGGCCCGACTGGCCGAGGCGCGGGCCCGCAGACCCGAGGTCGAATCCCGCATTCCCGAGGCACAGGCCCGGCTGGCCGAGGCCAAGGCGCGGCTGGAAGAAGCGCGCATCAATGCAACCGCCGCCGAACGGCTGAGCGAGGGCGGCTTCGCCAGCCAGACCCGCGTCGCCAATACCGAAGCCGCCGTACAAAGCGCCCAGGCCGCAATCACCACAGCCGAAGCCGGCGTGAAGGCCGCCGAAGCCGGGATGGACAGTCTTCAGGCCAACATAGAAAGCGCCGAAGCCGCGGTGAACCGCGCGCAGACCGAAATTGACCGGCTCGAGATCAGCGCGCCGTTTTCCGGCGTTCTGGAAACCGACACGGCCGAGCTGGGCAGCCTGCTGCAACCCGGCGGGCTGTGCGCGACGGTGATCCAGCTTGATCCGATCAAGGTGGTCGGCTTTGTTCCGGAAAACGATGTCAACCGCGTCGAGGTCGGCGCGATGGCCGGGGCACGGCTCAACGAGGGCCCGGATGTGCAGGCGCGTGTGACCTTCCTGTCAAGATCGGCCGATCCGACGACACGGACCTTTCGGGTCGAACTGACGGTGCCGAACCCCGATTTTGCCATCCGCGACGGCCAGACCGCCGAAATCCTCATACAGTCGCAAGGCGTGATGGCGCATCTTCTGGCGGCGTCTTCCCTGACGCTGAACGACGAAGGCACGCTGGGTGTGCGGACCATCGACGATCAGTCGCAGGCCGTCTTCATGCCGGTCTCGGTCCTGCGCGACACCGCGGAGGGCGTCTTGGTGACCGGCCTGCCCGACCAGGTGGACGTCATTACCGTTGGACAGGAATTCGTCACCGATGGCGTGACCGTCGCGCCCAGCTTTGAAGAGGTCATCCAATGACCGGGATCGTCGACTGGGCCGCCGAGCGCGCCCGCATGGTGCTGGCCTTCATCGCCTTGTCGCTGGCCATCGGCACCTTTGCCTATACCGGTCTGCCGAAAGAGGGTGAGCCGGATATCGAGATCCCTGCCCTTTTCGTGTCGACCGTGTTTCCGGGCATTTCGGCTGCCGACAGCGAAACGCTTCTGGTCAAGCCGATGGAGACCGAGCTGGCCGATCTGGACGGGCTGAAGACCATGTCCGGCACCGCCGCCGAAGGCTATGCCGGTGTGGCGCTCGAGTTCGAGTTCGGCTGGGACAAGTCGCAGGTCATGGCCGATGTGCGCGACGCGATGAACAAGGCGCAGTCGAAGTTTCCGACCGGCGCCGAGCAATACTCGATCAACGAGATCAACTTTTCCGAATTTCCCATCGTCATCGTGAACCTCACCGGCCCGGTGCCCGAACGCACCATGGCCCGCGTCGCCAAGGATTTGCAGGACCGTCTGGAAACGCTGGATTCCGTGCTGGAAGCCGGGATCGCCGGCAACCGGGACGAGATGCTCGAGGTGGTGATCGACCCGTTGAAGCTGGAAAGCTACAACGTGACGGCCAGCGAATTGATCAGCGTCGTGCAGAACAACAACCAGCTGATCGCGGCCGGTGAGCTGCGTAGCGATCAGGGCAGTTTCGCGGTCAAGATCCCGTCCAGCTTTGACGATCAGCGCGATGTCTACGACCTGCCGGTCAAGGTGAATGGCGACCGCGTGGTCACTTTGGGCGATCTGGCGACGATCAACCTGACCTTCGAGGACCGCCAGGGCACCGCACGGTTCAACGGGGAAAAGACGCTGGCCTTGCAGGTGGTCAAGCGCAAGGGCTTCAACCTGATCGACACCGCCGATGCGGTCAAGGCCGAGGTGGCCGCGGCCGAGGCGCTCTGGCCGCCCGAGTTGCAGGCGGCTGTCACGGTGGGCACGTCGAACGACCAGTCCCGCATCGTGGACAGCATGGTCCGGCAGCTGGAAGGATCGGTCCTGACAGCCATCGCGCTTGTGATGATCGTGGTTCTGGCGGCGCTCGGCCTGCGCGCGGCTCTGCTGGTTGGGTTTGCCATCCCGACCTCGTTCCTGCTGTGCTTCGTGTTCCTGTCGATCATGGGGGTCAGCATCTCCAACATCGTGATGTTCGGTCTGATCCTTGCCGTGGGGATGCTGGTCGACGGCGCCATCGTGGTGGTCGAATATGCCGACAAGCGCATCAAGGAGGGCACCGGCCCGATGCACGCCTATGTCGAGGCGGCCAAGCGGATGTTCTGGCCAGTGGTGAGTTCGACAGCGACAACGCTCTGCGCCTTCCTGCCGATGCTGTTCTGGCCGGGGGTTCCGGGTGAATTCATGGGGATGCTCCCCGTGACGCTGATCTTCGTGTTGTCGGCCTCGCTTGTGGTCGCGCTGGTCTATCTGCCGGTGATGGGCGGTGTCACGGGGCGGTTTTCCCGGATGCTCGACCGGGCCTCGCAGGGATTGCGGGCGCGGACCTCCTGGCTGGTACGCGCCGCCCTTGTGCCGCTCGTGTTGGGCCTGCTGCTGATCGGCGCGCTGCTGCTGCTTGATCCGGGGTTCCTGTTCCCGCCGATCGCGGACGGGGCCGCGGCGCATGTGCCGGGGATCGTGCTGTTCCTGATCGGGTCGATCCTCGCGTCCATCGTGCTGGACGCGGCGTCGATCAGCTGGAAGCGTACCCGCGTCGAGGGCCATCGCCGCCGCACCCTGTTCGGCATGTTCATCAAGCTGATCGCCGGCAACCCGATCATGCCGATTGTCGCGGCGGCGGGTGTGCTGGCCTTCGTGTTCAGCGTGTTCACCTATTTCGGCGAGAACAACAACGGCGTCGAGTTCTTTGTCGAATCCGAACCCGAGCAGGCGATTGTCTATGTCAGGGCGCGCGGCAACCTCAGCCTCGAGGAGAAAGACGCGCTGGTCACGCGGGCCGAAAGGATCGTGCTGGCCCATCCCGGCGTCAAGAACGCGTTTTCCTTTGCCGGAGATGGCGGGCTCAACACCGATGCCAGCGGCGCGGCAGTGCCCAAGGACACGATCGGTCAGGTGCAGCTTGAAACGATCCCTTGGGAAGACCGCGCCGACCGTCCCGATCTGGACGGCGATCTGGTTCTCGCCGAACTGACCGAGCAGTTGCAGACCATCCCCGGCGTCGAGATCGAGATCCTGTCGCAGAACCGCGGGCCGGCCAGCGGCAAGCCGGTGCATCTGCGGCTCAAGTCCGACGACTGGGACACGCTGCTGGCCGCGACCGCAACCGCGCGCGAGACATTCGAGGCGACGCCGGGCCTGACCCTGATCGAGGACACCCTGCCCCTGCCCGGCATCGACTGGCAGATCGACGTCGACGTCGAGAAGGCCGGGCGTTACGGTGCCAACGTGGCGGTTGTGGGCGCGATGGTGCAGCTGGTCACCCGCGGCATCCTGCTCGACACGATGCGCGTGGACAGCTCGGACGAAGAGATCGAGATCCGCGTCCGCCTGCCCGAGGAGGACCGGTTCCTGTCGACGCTCGACACGCTGCGGGTGCGGACCGCCGACGGGCTGGTGCCGCTGTCGAACTTCATCACCCGCAAGCCGGTGGCCAAGCTGGCCGAGATCAACCGCGTCGACCAGAAGAGGCATTTCGACGTCAAGGCCGATGTGCTGCCGGGGCTGTCCAAGGTGATGGTCGACGGCCCGGGCGGGCCCACGACCCTGGTGACGCTGCGGGAGCGCGCGGATGGCGAGATCACCGCACCGAACGGCACCCGCCATGCGCTGTTTGCCTCGGGCGCCGCAACCGCCGCAGAGGTGACGGCGGCGCTCGAGGACGGGGCCCGTATCGTGCCGGTGAACGCCAATGAACGGATTGCCGAACTGACCACATGGCTTCAGACCAACCCGCTGCCCGGCGTCGATTGGGAATGGACCGGCGACCAGGAAGAGCAGGCCGAAAGCCAGGCGTTCCTGGGCAAGGCCTTTGGCGCCGCGCTGGGACTGATGTTCATCATCCTGCTGGCGCAGTTCAACAGCGTCTACAACGCCGTGCTGGTGCTTCTGGCTGTGGTTCTGTCGACGACGGGGGTGTTGATCGGCATGCTGGTGATGGATCAGACCTTCAGCATCATCATGACCGGCACCGGCATCGTGGCCCTGGCGGGGATCGTGGTGAACAACAACATTGTCCTGATCGACACCTACCAGGAATACGCGCGCTACATGCCGCGGATCGAGGCCATCGTACGCACCGCCGAGGACCGCATTCGACCGGTTCTGCTGACCACGATCACCACGATGGCGGGGCTTGCGCCGATGATGTTCGGCCTCAGCCTGGATTTCTTCGGCGGCGGCTATTCGGTCAACAGCCCGACCGCGCTGTGGTGGAAGCAACTGGCCACCGCCGTGGTGTTCGGGCTGGGCATCGCCACGGTTCTGACGCTGGTCTTCACGCCATCCATGCTTGCCCTGCGGGTGTGGTTCACGACCTACGCGCTGTGGGTTTTCCGCCTGCTGGCCCGCCTCGGCGGTGGTCGGGCCAGCCGCGCAGGCCGGGACTGGGCGCTCCAGCGCGCGGCGCGGAAGGTGACGTCTCCGACAATCCTGTGGGAGGATGACGGCCTGTCCGGAACCGAGTACGAGGACGGCGCATCGGGCGCGCCCCGGTTGGAGGATCTCAAGACCGTATTGCGCCGCAGACGGTCGGATGACAGCGAACCGCCGGTGCAGGCCGCGGAGTAAGCTGCTTCGAAGCAGCTTGGGTCAAGCGCGTTCGAACGCGCTTTTCACGCCGTTTCGAAACGGCGTCGCCAATGCCTTTCGAAAGGCATTCGCCCTCCCCTCAGGCCGCTTCCTCGTCCTGCATCTGCCGGTTCCACAGCGCGGCGTAGCGCCCCTGGCGGGCAAGCAGGTCGTCATGGGTGCCCTCTTCCATCACCCGCCCGTTTTCCAGCACCACGATCCGGTCGGCATCGGCGATGGTCGACAGGCGGTGCGCGATGGTGATGACGGTGCGGCCTTCGCTTGCCAGCTTGAGCGCCCCCTGGATCGAGGACTCGGTCTCGGAATCAAGCGCCGACGTCGCTTCGTCCAGAATGAGGATCGGCGGGTTCTTGAGCAGCGTGCGGGCAATGCCCACCCGCTGCTTTTCACCGCCCGACAGCTTGAGCCCGCGTTCACCGACCATCGTGTCATAGCCTTCGGGCAGAGTGCTGATGAAATCGTGGATCTGGGCGGCGCGCGCGGCGGCGATGACCTCGTCCTGGGTGGCGTCGGCGCGGCCATAGGCGATGTTGTAGCGGATGGAATCGTTGAACAGCACCGTGTCCTGCGGCACCACGCCGATGGCGTCATGCAGGCTGTCCTGGGTCACGTCCCGCACGTCCTGACCGTCGATGCGGACGGACCCGCCGCTGACGTCGTAGAACCGGAACAGCAGCCGCCCGATGGTGGATTTGCCCGACCCCGACGGACCGACAAGCGCCACGTTCTGCCCCGCCCCCACCTCGAGCGTGACACCCTTGAGGATCGGCCGCGCCGGATCGTAGCCGAACCTGACATCCTCGAACCGGACAACGCCGCGCGCGACCTGGAGATCGGGAGCGCCGGGCTTGTCGGACACTTCCTGCGGCTGTTCGAGCAGGTCGAACATTTCCCCCATGTCGACAAGGCTCTGGCGGATCTCGCGGTAGACCGTGCCAAGAAAGTTGAGCGGCATGGTGATCTGGATCATGTAGGCGTTGACCATGACGAAATCGCCCGTGGTGAGCGTGCCGTTCTGGACGCCGAGCGCCGCCATCACCATGACGGTGATCAGACCCGCGGTGATGATCAGGCTCTGGCCGAAGTTCAGCATCGCCAGCGAGGTCGCGGTCTTGATCGCGGCGCCTTCATAGGCGCGCATGGAACTGTCATAGCGCGCAGCCTCGCGGGATTCCGCGCCGAAATACTTGACGGTTTCGAAGTTCAGCAGGCTGTCGATGGCCTTCTGGTTGGCATCGGTGTCCTGTTCGTTCATCTCGCGGCGCAGGCGGACGCGCCATTCGGTGACCTTGAAAGTGAACCAGACGTAGATGACGATCGTGATCATCACGATGATCATGTACCAGGCATCCAGCAGGAACCACAAAAATCCCATCACCAGCAGCAGTTCGAGGATCAGCGGCCCGACGCTGAACAGCATGAACCGCAAGAGGAAGTCGACGCCCTTCACACCGCGCTCGATGATGCGGCTGAGACCGCCGGTCTTGCGGGTGATGTGATAGCGCAGCGACAGCTGGTGGATGTGCGAGAAGGTCTCGAGCGCCAGCATCCGCAGCGCCCTCTGCCCGACCTTGGCAAAGACGCCGTCGCGCAATTGCTGGAACCCCACGTTCATCAGCCGTGCCACGCCATAGGCCAGCGTCAGGCCTACCCCGCCCAGCAACAGGTCGGGCAGTTCGCCGCTCAGCGCGTCCACCGCGCGACCGAAGAGCAGCGGCGCCATCACGTTGACCAGCTTTGCCGCGATCAGACAGACAATCGCAATCACCACGCGGCGTTTGACCCAGGGCATGTTGTCAGGCCACAGATACGGGCCGACCTTGCGGATGGTCCTCAGACCCGAGCGGCGCTCGTCCGCTGCGATATCTGCGTCGGTTCTGGTATCGGCTGGCATGGATTGATCGGCTTTCGTTCTGTCTCGAGCCACTCACTTAGCCCGCGCATGGCAAAAGAACCAGTGCTCAGCGTCCCCGGAACAGGCCTCCGAGGATGCCGCGTACGATCCGGCGGCCGGTCGTGCCCTTGAGCTCCTTCACCACGACCTGTGCGATCGCGCCGCCGATGCTGTCGGTAGTGCGGCTCCGGCGGGCGGGTTGCGAGGTCGAACGCCCGACGCGTGTGCCAGTGTAGCGGCGCCCAGCAGTGTATTCGCGCATCGCCGCATCGAGGTCGGTTTCCTGCTGTTCCGCCTTCTGGGCCTCTTCGGCAGCCTGCCTGGCCCGCTCGGCCAGGATTTCGAAGGCGGAGTTGCGGTCGAGCGTCCTTGTGTACTTTTCGCTCAGATCGCTTGCCCCCATGATGCCGCCGCGTTCTGCCGGCGTGATCGGACCCAGCTGCGACGAGGGCGGCCGGATCAGCGTGCGTTCGACCCTGCCGGGGATGCCCTTGCGCTCCAGCATGGAGGTGACCGCCTCGCCAACGCCGACCTCGCGGATCGCCTGTTCGGTGTCGAAGACGGGGTTCTCGCGGTAGGTTTCGGCAGCCATCCGCAACGCCTTGCGGTCGCGGGCGGTAAAGGCGCGCAGCGCATGCTGCACCCGGTTGCCCAGCTGGCCGAGGATGTCCTCGGGAATGTCATCGGGGTTCTGGGTGATGAAATACACCCCGACCCCCTTGGAGCGGATCAGGCGCGCCACCTGTTCCACCTTGTCCACCAGCGCCTTGGGCGCGTCGTCGAACAGCAGATGCGCCTCGTCGAAGAAGAACACCAGCCCGGGTTTGTCCGGGTCGCCCACCTCGGGCAGCTCCTCGAAGAGTTCCGAGAGGAGCCACAGCAGGAAGGTCGCGTAAAGCCGGGGCGCGCCCATCAGCTTGTCGGCCGCAAGGATGTTGATCTGTCCCAGCCCATCGGCATCGGTGCGCATGAGGTCGCGCAGATCAAGCGCCGGCTCGCCGAAGAAATCCGCCGCACCCTGGTTTTCCAGCACCAGAAGCCGCCGCTGGATCGCGCCCACCGACTGGACCGCGATATTGCCGTAGCGCAGCGAAACGCTGTCCCGGTTCTCGCCCAGCCAGACCAGCATCGATTGCAGGTCCTTCAGGTCGAGAAGCGGCAGCCCCTCTTCGTCGGCGACCCGGAAGGCGATGTTGAGGATGCCTTCCTGCGCCTCGGACAGTTCCAGCAGCCGCGAGATCAGCAGCGGCCCCATCTCGGCCACCGTGGTGCGGACCGGGTGGCCCTGCTTGCCGAAGAGATCCCAGAACGTGACGGGAAAGCCCCGGTAGGTGTAGTCGTCGAAACCGATGGTCTGCGCGCGGTCCGTGAATGGCTGGTGCAGCTTGAAATCGGCGCTGCCGGGCTTGGCGAGGCCGGACAGGTCGCCTTTGACATCAGACAGGAACACAGGAACGCCCTGCGCCGCGAACCCTTCGGCGAGGATCTGCAACGTCACGGTCTTGCCGGTGCCCGTCGCGCCGGCGATCAGCCCGTGCCGGTTGGCGTAATCCAGTCGCAACCATTGCTTGACGCCGTAGCCGTCACCGCCGCCGCCAACAAAGACACCGTTTTCCATGCGCATCCTCTCGGTTCTGCATTCAGGTGTCGAACATACAATCTTAACCTTTTGCCGCCAGTGTATTTTTTGCCCGAACCCTTTCGATCCGTATGCGGTTCGGGCATTCCTCCCTGTTGAACTGGCCGCGCTGATGGGCGCGGCCTTTTTTGTGATTTAAGGATTGAATTTTGCCTGTTGACGGTATGGATTTCATTTCGTAGCGTCACGGCAATAATAGTCGGCCGGTCCGACAGGGAGCAAATCGGGGAGATGCGGAAACGCATCTTCCCTTTTCTTTTCAGGGCATTCGCTGCCACGCGTAAGGTGATGGATCATCCTGGCCCGGCGCGCTCGGCCGCTTGATGATCTGCAAGATTCCGCCGCCCCTGCGGTAAAACCCTTGCGTTTAGCACTGACACTCCGCGCCACGCATGTTAACGCATGCTCAAATATGACCCGACGTTTCGGAGAGGACTTCATGACCAAATCGCTGTTTCTTCTGACCACCCTGGCAAGCTTTGCCTTGGCGGGCTTTGCCACCGCGCAAGAGACCACACAGACCGAAGAGGCGCCAGCCGCCGAGGCGCCGGCAGCCGGTGCCGACCTGTCGGTGCTGGATACCGGTGAGCCGGTGAACGACGCGGCCTCGGACGACAACACCTATGTGAAATCGACCCATGGCGATTGGGCGGTGCAGTGCCTGCGCGTCGAGGAAGGCGAACCCGAGCCGTGCCAGATGTACCAGCTTCTCCAGGATCAGAACGGCGGCAACGTTGCCGAGGTCAGCATCTTTCGTCTGAACAATGGCGGTCAGGTCGTGGCCGGCGGAACCTTCGTGGTGCCGCTCGAGACCCTACTGACGGAAAAGCTCAACGTGCGGGTCGATTCCGGTCAGGCCAAGCGCTATGACTATTCGTTCTGCACTCAGGTCGGATGTTACGCCCGCGTCGGCTTCACCGACGAAGACGTCACCGCGTTTCGTCGCGGCAGCGCCGCCAATGTCACCATCGTGCCTGCCCTTGCCCCCGACCAGCGGGTGACCGTGACGATGTCGCTGTCTGGCTTCACCGCCGCCTATGAAGAGATCTCGGCGCTCGAGCAGCAGGGCGAATAAACCCACTTCCGACAGCATGTGACGGGGGGGCGGATCAGGAGGTCCGGCCCCCGTTTTCGTTCAGGCCGTCGAGAACCGCGCGCGCGGCGCGCGCGCCGGGCGGCACCCCGCCCTTTCCCAGACGCGCCATCGTCAGGGCCATCGCGTCGATCTGCGCCGTCGGGTGATCAAGAGTTTCGATCATCGTCGCGGTGATCGCGTCGGGCTGACACGCCGCCCCGATGAATTCCGGCACCACGCGGGTCTCCGACACAAGGTTCACCAGCGTGACCGTGTCGACCCGCAAAAGTCGCCCGATCACCTGTCGCGACAGCCAGTTCATGTCATAGGCGATCACCATCGGGGTTCCGGCCGCCGCCAGTTCCAGCGAAACGGTGCCCGACGCCGCAAGTGCGACATCCGCCGTTGCGAAGGCCGCGCGCTTTGCTGCCGCGCCGTCTTCGGCCGGGTTCACGATCACAAGCGGCACCGGCCAGTCCCTGACCGCGTCACGGATTTGCGCCGCCAGATTGGGCGCGGCGGGCAGCACGAAGGCAAGGTCGGGTCGCTGGTGGTGCAGCCGGGTCGCCACCTCGCGGAAGATCGGCAGCAACCGGGTGACTTCGCTACGCCGCGATCCGGGCAGGATCAGCGCAATCGGCACATCCTCGAACCCGTGCCGTTGACGGAAATCCTTTGCCTCGGCTTGTGTCGCCACCGGGTCGGTGACCACCGGATGGCCGACGAAATCGCAGCGCATACCGGCGGCTTCCATGTAGGGCGGCTCGAACGGCAGAAGCGCCAGCACCTGGTCGATATGCGCGGCCATCTTGCGGGCGCGCCCGGGACGCCAGGCCCACACAGTAGGGGCCACGTAATGCACGGTCCTGATGGTGCTCCTGGCCTTGACCTCTTTCGCCACGCGCAGCCCGAATTCCGGCAGGTCGATGGTGATCAACACGTCCGGTTTCGCGGTCAGCACCGCCTCGGCCGTTTCGCGGATGCGCGCCTTGAGCTGGCGGTATTGCGACAGGATCTCGGTGATCCCCATGATCGAGATCTCGTCCATCGGAAACAGGCTCTGCAGCCCTTCGGCGATCATCCTGTCGCCGCCGACCCCGTGAAATGTCACATCGGGCACCTGGGCGCGCAGCCCCGCCATAAGGGCCGCGCCAAGCTTGTCGCCCGAGGCTTCCCCTGCCACGACGAAGACCTTCATCCGCCGCCCTTTTCGCGGACCCAGAGGAACAGGCCCAACGCATCGCAGCGCGCGACGGTCCGGGTCCGGTCGATCAGCATCACGCCGCCGGCTTCGATCACGATGCCGCCGAGGCCTGCCGCCGCCACCGCATCGGGCGTGCCGGGGCCGATCACCGGCAGATCGGCGCGCCGGTCCTGTCCGGGCTTCGGCCCCTTGAAGAGGATGCCGCCCTCGCTTTGCGTCGCGCCGCCGCCGAGCCAGTCGGTCGCATCGCCCAGCAAGCCGCCGAACATGTCGCTTGCGGTGCTGATCGGATTGGTCAGGAAATCCCCCGAGCCGGTGGTCCTGTCCCGCGCCAGCCGGGTCAGCATGGCATCGGTGCCCGCCGCGTCTTCGCGGGCCAGAACCAACTCGCCGCGCACCACGCACGCCTGTCCGGCATCCCGCGCGCCCATGGCCGCGACGGTGCGTTCGCCCAGGGCGGCCTCGACACTGTTCTGCGGGGCGTAGGACTTGAAGGTCGGGACACCCGCTGCCGGAAGCAGGTCCGGCACGAGATCATCAACCGGGACAACCCGCAGCCCGGCCTCTTCGAAAAGATCCATCACGATGCGCAGCGCCCCGTCATCGCCCGAGGTCAGCGCGGTCTGCAAGCGCGGCACAAGCGGCGCCGTCTTGTCGTCAAGCCGCGCCGGGTCGATCGGCGGGCGTCGGATCGCGCCGCACAGACACACCCGGGTCACGCCGCGGGACTTGAGCGTCGCAAGCAGCGTGCCAAGCGTTTCAAGATGAAAGGTCAGATCCGCGGCAAGGCCATCGGGTTCGAACCCGGCCAGCACGCAGACAAGCGGGCGCGCCTCCTGTGCGTCGGCCACGATGCGCGGCAAACGCCCCTGCCCGCAGATCAGCGCCAGCGTCACCGCTCAGCCCGGCGTCAGGAACGACCGGTCGGTGTCGCCCAGGATAAAATCGACGATATGGTGCACATAGTCGCTGTCGGTCTCGTCCTTGAGGCGTCGGGCGCGGTCCTGAAACGCGCCTTCGCCCTGTGCCAGCATCTGGAACGCGGCGCGCAGCGCGGTGATGTCGGCGCGGCTGACACCCTTGCGCTTGAGCCCGACAAGGTTGAGCCCGTCCAGACGTCCGCGGTCGGCCTGCACAAGGCCGTAGGGGATCACGTCATTCGTCACCATCGTGACCGCCCCGATGATCGCGCCGCGCCCGATGCGCACGAACTGGTGCACGCCGGACAGGCCGCCGATGATCACGTCATCCTCGACGACACAGTGCCCCGCCAGGGCGGCGCTGTTGACCACGATCACCCGGTTGCCGATCTGCACGTCATGCGCCACGTGGCAGCCCGCCATGAACAGGTTGTCGTCGCCCACGCGGGTCACTCCGCCACCGCCCTTGGTGCCGGTGTTCATCGTGACGTGTTCGCGGATGCGGTTGCGCGCACCGATGACCAGGCTGGTCTTTTCGCCCCCGAACTTGAGGTCCTGCGGAATTTCGCCGATCACCGCGAAAGAGAACACCTCGGACCGGGTGCCGATCTCGGTCTGGCCGGTCACGACGACGTGGCTTTTGAGCACGACATCCTCGGCCAGCGTCACCTCTGGGCCGACATGGCAGAACGGGCCGATGATGCAGCCGTCGCCGATCTTGGCGCCGTTTTCGATCACGGCGCTGGGGTGGATACGGGGCGTTGTCACGTGGGCAGGTCCATCATGGCCGAAAATTCGCATTCCGCCGCCATGTCGCCATCAACCGTCGCCACGCCGCCGAATTTCCAGACCTTTCCGCCCGGTTTGCCGCGCAGCGTGGTCAGCCGCATCTGGAGCTGGTCGCCCGGGATCACCTTGCGGCGGAACTTGCATTTGTCGATGGCCATGAAATAGATCAACATTTCCTTGTCCGCGAGATCAAGCGCGGTGCCCACCATCACTGCCGCGGTCTGCGCCATCGCCTCGATGATGGTCACGCCGGGCATGATCGGTGTGCCGGGGAAATGGCCCTGGAAATGCGGCTCGTTCATCGTGACGTTCTTGATGCCGAGCGCGGATTGCGTGCCGTCGATCTCTTCGACGCGGTCCACCAGAAGGAACGGGTAGCGGTGCGGCAGGATGCGTTGGATCAGTTGGATGTCGGCGCGAAGCAGCGTGTCGCTCATGGGGCGTCCTTTTGGATATCGTGCGATGTGACTAGCAACCCCGACCCGTCGGGGCAAGGTTTCAGGGGCGCAACGGCAGGATGTCCGCGCCGGTGCCGAATTCGGCATTCACCCGCCGCACCGCCTGGTCGGTGATGTCGACGGAATCCGCGCTCAGCAGAACCGCGCGCCGATCGAGGATCGCAACCGCGCCGCTTTCCTCCATCAGTTGCAGCAGGACCGGCTGAACCGCGATCAGAAGCGCACGGCGCGCTTCGTCGTTGCGCTGTCCAAGGGTGCGGGCCTTTTCGTCCTGCTCGCGGCGCAGGCGCTGGACCTTTTCGTCGAACGCCTCGGCGCGGGCGCGAAACGCCTCGGGCGCGAGCGTGTCGCGCAAATCCGTCAATTCGCGCTCCTCGGCGGTCAGTTCCGCTTCGATCCGGCGATTCTCGGCGGCCAGTGCGGCGCTTTCCTCTTCGATTTCGCGCGCGATGCGCTGCCCGAAATCGCTTTGACTATAAAGCACATCCGGCGCGACCGTCAGGATCAGGCTTTGCACCACCCCGACATTCGACAGGCCGCCATCCTGCTGGGCAAAGGCGGGCGACCAGATTGTCAGAAGCGCTCCGAAGAGCGCCCCTGCCGCTGTGCGAACGAGACGCGACATCTAGAACTGGGTGGAGATGGTCAGGTCGAAATTCTGTTCTTCGTCGAACTTTTCCTTGCTGACCGCCTCGCTGAAGTTGAACCGCAGCGGGCCGATCGGCGTGTTCCAGAACAGCGACACACCCACCACCTGGCGGGCCGTGAAGTCCTCGTAAAGCACGTCGGGATTTGACTCCTCAAGCCCCCAGAGGCTGCCGATATCGTAGAAGACACCCCCCGACACGCCATATTCCTCGGGCAAGGGCAACGGGAATTCCGCCTCGAAGCGGGCCACGGCAAAGTAGTTGCCGCCCAGCGGATCGTTCACGCCCCCCGGGGCCACTTCGCGCGGGCCGATGCCGCCGCCTTCGAAGCCGCGCATCAGGCTCGATCCAAGCGCAAACCGGTCGGTCACGCGCGACGAGCCTTCCGAGAAATCCAGCGAGCCCGCCTGAAGCGTGGCGCGCAATGTGACCTCGTCATTGTAGACCCTGGTCTGCGCGATCGCCCGCAGGTTGGTTTCGACATAGGTCCTGTCGCCGCCGATGCCGCCGAAATCCTGACCGAATTCCAGCAGCACGCCGGCATTCGGATCAAGCCCCGTGCGCCGCGTGTCGAAGCTGTAACGATACCCCAGGAAACTGTCCCAGACCTCGCCCTGATCGGCTTCGGCGGTGATGATCGAGCCGACCTCGGGCGCAAGATTCGTGATCTCGGAATAGCGCGCGCCGTAACGCAGGTTCAGGCGACCGTTCTCGGAGACCGGAAAGGTGAAGCCTGTCGAGAAATTCCCGATCGCCGTGTCATACTCGGCCGAGGCATTGTCCGTTTCGAGGTAGCTGACGCTGAAGTTGAACGCCAGATCGCGGCCCAGAAAGGCCGGCTCGGTGAAGCTGAAGTTGTAGTTCGAGGAATCGACCCCGGTGGTGACACCCAGGGCAAGCTGCTGCCCGCGACCAAGGAAATTGCGTTCGCGAAAGGTGATTGCCGCGCCGAAGCCGCTGCTTGTCGAATAGGAGCCGCCAAAGCTCAGGGAGCCGGTGGGCTGTTCCTCGACATCCACGTCGATCACGACCTGCTGCGGTGTGGAGCCTTCGCGGGCTTCGACCTGCGCATCGCCGAAATAGCCAAGCGCCCGCACCCGTTCCGCGCTTTCACGGATTTCGCGGGGGTTGAACGGATCGCCCTCGACCAGCCGGAACTGACGGCGCACCACCCGGTCGAGCGTCGTCGTGTTGCCTTCGATGTCGATGCGTTCGACAAACACCCGTTCGCCGCGCGTCAGCAGGAATTCCACGTCCAGCGTCAGGTCGCGGTCATTGCGGGTCACACGCGGTTCGACCCGAACGAAGTTCAGACCCTCGCGGATCGCCAGCCGTTCAAGCCGCGCGATCTCGGTTTCCACCGCGGTCGGCGAATATGTCGATCCGGACCGCAGGCGGATGGCGTTCTGGAAGATCTCGGGGTCCACCTCGGCCATGTCCGACGTTGCCGTTACGTCGCCGAACGAGAATTGCTGTCCCTCTTCGACGTTGAAGGTGATGAAATAGGCGTCCCGCTCGTTGCTCAACTCGGCATTGACGCCGGTGGTGCGAAAATCGACATAGCCGCGCGACTGGTAGAAATCGCGCAGGACCTGGCGGTCGAAATCGATGCGGTCTTCGATGAACGTATCGGATTGGACAAGCGCGCGGAAAAGACCCGCCTGCTTGGTCTCGAGAACCCGGCGCAGACGACGGTCGCTGAACACCCGGTTGCCCGCAAAGCCGATACGCTCGACCTCGGAGACGCCGCCTTCGAAGACTTCGAAGACCAGGTCGATGCGGTTGTCGGACCGGCGGATGACCTTGGGCTGTACGCGGGCCGCGATCCGGCCCTGCTGCGAATAGGCTTCGGTGATGCGGGCGGCATCCGCCTCGGCGGTGGACGGGCTGAACACGCGGCGCGATTCCGACTGCACGATGGCGGACAGCGCGTCGTCGTCGATCCGGGCGTTGCCTTCGAAGGTGATGCGGTTCACGGTCGGGTATTCGACAACCCGCACAAGCAGCGTGTTGCCGCGCGGTTCGATCTCGACGCTCTCGAACAGGCCAGAGGCAAGAACCCGCTGATAGCCGTCGTTCAATTCGGCCGCCGACACCGTCTCTCCGCGCTCCACGCCAAGATAACTCGCGATGGTTCCGGCCTCGATGCGCTGATTGCCCTCGACCGAGATCGCATTGAACTGGAAATCCTGCGCCCGGACCATGTCCGGCAGAGCGACGAACCCGACGGTTGCGGCGATCGAAGCAGCTACGATAAAGGGACGAATGTAAGGTTTCCGCGCTGCTCGCCGCGTTTCCTGCCCGCCTGTTTTTTGTGTCATTTTGCCCACCTACTCAGACATCCTTTTGAGGAAGTGAGTACCGAGATTACCCCTGCTTGTCAAAAGCGCAGAGCGGGTAATCCCTCAGTAGCCGACAGGGTGTGTCATAGCTTCCATCATCAGGGACCCGATATACGCACCAAGGAAGAGCGACGCTGCGATGGCGAACACGTACAGCAGCCGGTCCCAGTTGATGGAAATGAGCAGGCTGAAAGTCTTGTAGCCGTCTTGAATCGTTTGCATCACATACCTCGGATCCGTGGTTCCAAGGCAGGAAATAGCCGCCGATTATGTCGACAATTCGGCGGGAAATGCGGCGATTCTGTGAAACCGCCGCATTTTCGAGGCCTTACGGACAGAACAGGTCGTTCGACAGGGCAAACAGCATGAGCGACAGCAGCATGGTCAGCCCGATCGCCATGAGAACCCTCAACGCCTTGTCGCTGGGGGGACGCCCGGTCACCGCCTCGTAGGCGTGGAACACCAGATGACCCCCGTCGAGCACCGGGATCGGGAACAGGTTCAGCAACCCCACCGCCGTGCTGAGCACCGCGATGAACCAGATGAAGCTGGCGGTCCCCTGCGAGGCCATCGACCCCGACGTTTCCGCGATTCCGATCGGCCCGGACAGGTTGCAGGTGCTGATCGCGCCTGTGATCATGTGCCAAAGGCCCGACAGCGACCCGTCGATGATGCGGCCGGTCTGTTCGACACCCGACCAGAAGGCGCTGATCGGCCCGGTGAATGCGGTTTCGGGTTCAAAGAACATGCCGCCGACAATGCCGATCCGGAACGCGGTCTTGAAGCTGCCATCCGGCTGCGGCTCGTCGGTGCGGCGCGGCGTCATCTCGAGCGTCCGGATGTCGCCGTCGCGCCAGACCTCCATCTCCAGGGTCGCTCCGTCCGATCCTTCCACCGCATCGCGCAGCTGGTCGAAGGCATAGATCTCGTCGCCATTTATCGACACGATGATGTCGCCAGCCCGGAACCCCGCATCATCCGCCGCCGAGCGCGGAATGATCTGCGTCGCCACCGGCGGATAGACATAGGGCCCCTGCACCACCTGCCGGTCGCCATCGCGCAGGACGGTGTAGTCCAGATGCTCCTGCTCGGGCAGGTCATCCAGGAATGACTGGAAACTGGCGGATTCGCTGAAGGATGGCAGGTCGGTGCCTTCGATCGCGACCAGTTCGTCTCCGACCCGAAGCTCGTTCTGGGCCGGAACCGCGCGCAATTCGCCGATCTGCACGGGTTCGGTCACTTCGCCCCGCAGCATGAAGATGCCGGTGAAGATCAGGATCGACAGCGCAAAGTTGAATGCCGGGCCCGCCGCCACGGTGGCGGCCCGCGCCCAGAGCGGTGCGCCGTTCATCGTGCGGCGGCGTTCACTTTCCGACAGGCTTGCCATCGCGGCATCGTCCTTGCCGCCGGATGCGTTGCTGTCGCCCCGGAACTTGACGTAGCCGCCCAAGGGCAGAAGCGCGAATTGCCATTTCGTGCCGCGCTTGTCGACCCGCGAGAACAGCACCGGCCCGAACCCCAGCGAGAACACGTCCGCGTCGATCCCCGACCAGCGGCCGACGATGTAATGGCCGTATTCGTGGATGGCGACAATCACCGACAGGGCGATGACGAAGGCCAGAACGGTCCAGATCACGCCGCCGAACTGCGGCAGTAACGCTGCTATATCCAATGCTCAGCCCTCTAATTCAGTCATGATTTCATCTGCCCGTACCCGAGCGAGATGGTCTGCATTCATCACGTTATCAAGGGTGATGTCGGCATCAATATGACCCTGCTGGGCCGAAACTCTGGACAGAACCTCTTCGACAACCGATGCAATCTGTTGAAAACCGATGCGTTTGTCGATGAACCCGTCCAGCGCGCGTTCCTTGGCCGCATTGAACACCGCGCCGGACAGACCACCCGTCGCCATGACCCCGCGCGCCAGTCGCAGCGCGGGCCAACGGGTCTCGTCGGCGGAGCGGAAGGTGAATTGGCCAAGCGCCACCAGATCCAGACGCTCGACCGGCAGCGACTTGCGGTCCGGGTAATGCAGCGCAAAACCGATGGCGTGGCGCATGTCCGGCGGTCCGACATGCGCCATCAGCGCGCCGTCGGTGAACCCGACCAACGCATGGATCATCGATTCAGGATGGACCACGGCTTCGATGCGGGACGGATCGATCTGGAAAAACTCTTTTGTTTCAATCAATTCCAGCGCCTTGTTGAACATGGACGCACTGTCGATGGTGATCCGCTGGCCCATGTCCCAATTGGGATGCTGTGCGGCCTGTTCCGGAGTCGCCTTGGCCAGATCCGCCAGCGGCCAGTCGCGGAACGCGCCGCCCGAGGCGGTGATGATGACCCGTTCGACCGTCGCGATATCCTCGCCGATGAGGGCCTGGAAGACGGCGGAATGTTCACTGTCCACCGGCAGGATCGTCGCGTCATGCGCCCGCGCCGTCGCCAGCATCAGCGGCCCCGCGCAGACCATGCTTTCCTTGTTGGCCAGCGCAAGGCTCGCCCCCTGTTCGAGCGCCCGCAGCCCGGGCGCAAGGCCGGCAGAGCCGACGATGCAGGACATCACCCAATCTGCCGGGCGCGACGCCGCGTCGAGCAAGGCAGATGGACCCGCCGCCGCCTCGATGCCTGTTCCCGCCAATGCGCTGCGCAGGTCGGCAAGCCGCGCCGGATCGGCGGTCACGGCCAGTTCCGCATTGAACCGTTTCGCATCGGCGGCGAGTTGCGCGACGTTCTGCCCCCCGGTCAAGGCGACGATCTGGTAGGCTTCGCGATCGCGCCCGATCAGGTCGAGCGTGTTCTGGCCGATGGACCCTGTGGCCCCGAAAATGGAAATCCGCCTCATGGAGTCCCCGGCGGGAACCCGATCAGCTGTCCGGCGATCACGATGAACAGCGCCGCACCCAGCATGCCGTCGAACCGGTCGAGCAATCCGCCGTGACCGGGGATCAGCCGCGAGCTGTCCTTGACGCCGACGCGCCGCTTGATCGCGCTTTCCGCGATGTCACCGATCTGGCTGGCCATGCTGACCCCGATGCTGACCCCGATCAACCCGGCCCCCACCTGCGTCGCACCGGCAAAGAGCAGGGCAATCGCGGCGGCTCCGACCCAGCCGGCCACCGTTCCCGACCATGTCTTCTTGGGGCTGACGCGCGGCCAGAGCTTGGGTCCGCCGATCATCCGCCCGGCGAAATAGCCCGCGATATCCGTCACCACCACGACCAGCAGCAGCCAGACCATCCAGGTCAGGCCGAAATCATCGCGCAGCGCCATAAGCCCATAGCCCGCCAGCAGGATCAGCGCGGTGAAGACCGCATAGGTCACACCGCCCCGCTCCATCCGGCCAAGACCAAGCATGGAAGGCGCCATCAACAGCGGCAAGGCGAAGGCGCCGGGCAGTTCGATCGCGACCATCGCCACCAGCGCTGAGACGCCCCCGAGCACGATCGGTGTCCGGGTGCGCCCGGTGTCGAGCATGGAGACGAGCTCCCACACCATCAGTCCCGAAACGATGGCGATCAGCGCATGGAACCACAGACCGCCGAGCCAGACACCCAGTGACCCAAGGCCAACCATCGCCACGGCTGACAACAGCCGCGGGGCAAGGTCGTCCCACTTGCCCGACGTCATGCCACCACGGCTCCGAACCGGCGGTCGCGGGTGCCGAAGCCATCCACGACAGAGCGGAATTCCGCGGCCGAGAAATCGGGCCAGAGCGTGTCGATGAATTCATATTCGGAATAGGCCGATTGCCACAGCAGGAAGTTCGAAATCCGCGCTTCGCCACTGGTCCGGATCACCAGGTCGGGATCGGGTAAAACGCAAGTATCCAAGTACCTTGGAAGCGTTTCTTCATCCACTGCCTCAGGATCGAGCTTGCCCGCGGCCACGTCCCGCGCCAAACGCTTGGTGGCGCGTGCCACCTCGTCGCGGCCACCGTAGTTGATCGCGATGGTCAGGTTCACGGTCCGGCACTCGGCGGTCAGCGCCTCGAGCTCGTCCATCATGAAGACGAGCTTGTCGTCGAGCCGGACCCGGTCGCCGATGAAGCGCACGCAGACGTCGTTGGCCTTGAGCGATTTGGCCTCGCGGGTGATGTAGCGGCGAAACAGGTTCATGAGGCCCGCGACCTCGGATTGGGTCCGCTTCCAGTTCTCGGTCGAGAACGCGAACACCGTCAGGTAGTCGACACCAAGGTCCGGGCAAGCCTCGACGATCTCGCGGACACGGCGCGCACCGGCCTGATGGCCGAACAGGCGCGGTCGCCCGCGCTGCGTCGCCCAGCGGCCATTGCCGTCCATGATGATGGCGACGTGACGCGGGCCACCTTCCGTGCCTTTGATCCGAGGCTTTGCCTGCATGGCGGGGTCCTTCCTGCGCGGCCTTCAGACCTGCATGATCTCTTCCTGCTTCGTCTCCAAAGCGGCGTCGATTTTCTTGATGTAGCCGTCGGTCAGTTCCTGAACCTCTTGTTCCCAGAATTTCTGGTCGTCTTCGGACAGGCCCTCCGACTTGGCCTTCTTGATCTGGTCCATGCCATCCCGGCGGATGTTGCGCACCGACACGCGGGCATGTTCGGCATATTGCCCGGCGACCTTGGTCAGATCGCGTCGGCGTTCCTCGTTCAGTTCGGGAATCGGCAGCATGATGATCGTGCCATTGAGCTGCGGATTGATGCCCAGGCCGCTTTCGCGGATCGCCTTTTCGACCTTGCCGACAAGTCCCTTGTCCCAGACGTTGATCGTCACCATGCGCGGCTCGGGGACGTTCACGGTGCCGACCTGGTTGATCGGCGTCATGCTGCCATAGGCGTCCACCATCACCGGCTCCAGCATGGAGGCACTGGCGCGCCCGGTGCGCAGCGAGGCGAATTCGGTCCGCAGGTTCGCCATTGCCCCGTCCATACGGCGGGTCAGATCGTCGGTGTCCAATAGAAAGTCGTCTGCCATTTGGCCCTCAACAGCTTTTTTTGCTTTAGCTCGCGTTCTAAGCGACATGTGCCGCAAAGTATAGCACTATGCGCCCCCGTTCGTTCACGAGGGGCAACCTGTGACGGTAAAGTCAGGCCACGTCGCCCGAACTCGTTTTCGACGCGCCGCCATGAACGATGGTGTAGGTCCCCTCGCCCGCCAGGATGCCGCGGAACCCGCCGGGTTCATCCAGCGGGAACACGACGATCGGAAGGTTGTTGTCGCGGGCCAGGGCGATGGCCGACGCGTCCATCACCTTGAGGTTCTTCTGCAGAACCTCGTCATAGCTGACCGCATCATACCGCAAGGCGTCGGCATGTTCGCGCGGATCCTTGTTGTAGATCCCGTCGACACCGTTCTTGCCCATCAGGATCGCCTCGCAGTTCATCTCGTTGGCGCGCAGCGCGGCGGCGGTGTCGGTGGTGAAATACGGATTGCCGGTGCCGCCCGCAAACACGCAGACGCGTTTCTTCTCGAGATGGCGAACCGCGCGGCGACGGATATACGGCTCGGCCACCTCGTCCATGCGGATCGCCGAAATCACCCGGGTAAAGACGTTCAGTTCCTCGAGCGCGGATTGCATCGCCAGCGCATTCATCACCGTGGCGAGCATGCCCATGTAATCGGCCGTGGTGCGCTCCATCCCCTGCGCGCTGCCTTGCAGCCCCCGAAACACGTTGCCGCCGCCGATCACCATGCAGATTTCGACACCCAGATCATGCACCGACTTCACTTCCTGAGCGATGCGCTGAACTGTGGGCGGGTGAAGACCATAGCCCTGGTCCCCCATCAGCGCCTCCCCCGATATCTTGAGCATGACGCGTTTGTATTTTGGATTGGGGCGGTCGGTGTCTGCCATGTTGCGCTCCGTCTGACCGAGAGTCTAAGTTGCGCGCAAAGTGTCGGAAAACCGGCAGCGGTACAAGACGAAGTCGTGCCGAAGGTGCATAACGTCGTTGCAACGGCGGGGTTCAAGGAAGTGCAGGCGCGGTGAGTACCATTTCCGATCTGATCCGCAGCGTCGATCCGGCCCGGCCCGTGCTCATCGCCGGCCCCACGGCAAGCGGCAAGTCGGAGCTGGCGCTGCGGCTGGCCGAAGCCCAGGGCGGCGTGATCGTGAACGCGGATGCGATCCAGGTCTTCGCGGATTGGCGCGTCCTGACCGCGCGGCCGTCGCAAGACGACGAGGCCCGCGCGCGCCATGCGCTTTACGGTCATGTCGCCGGGCATGTCCCCTATTCCGTGGGCGACTGGCTGCGCGACCTCGACCCGTATCTCGACGCCGACACCCGGCCGATCATCGTCGGCGGAACCGGTCTTTACTTCACCGCGCTGACCGAGGGGCTGGCGCAGATCCCGCCGACGCCCGAGTTCATCCGGCGCGAGGCCATGGCACGGATCGACGAGGAGGGTCACGGCGGCCTTGCCGCCGAGCTGGATCCTGAAACCGCGGGCCGCATCGACCTGGCCAACCCGATGCGCGTGCAGCGCGCCTGGGAAGTGCTCAGGTCGACCGGCAAGGGACTTGCGCTCTGGCAGGACGCGACCGATCCACCGCGCCTGCCGATCGCGGAGGCGACGGCGCTTGTGGTCCATGCCGACAAGGCATGGCTGACGCCGCGGATCGAAACCCGCTTCGACACGATGCTCGCAACCGGCGCGCTGGAAGAGGCACGGGCCAACCGGCCCGGATGGTCGCCGGATCTGCCCTCCGCCAAGGCCATTGGCGCAGCCGAGCTGATGGCCGTCCTCGACGGTTCCATGACACTCGACGAAGCCCGCACGCGCGCGACCATCCTGACCCGGCAATTCGCCAAGCGGCAGCGCACCTGGTTCCGTGCCCGCATGCGGGCCTGGCAACAGGTTGACGCGCAGGCGCTTTGATCGACGTCCCGGCTCTAAACGCTTGCTGGCCTTTGGATGACGCTTTAAGAAAAGACCGTGTCACGATCAGCCCCCCGAGGCTTCGATGTTCCGACGGACGCGCAGCTTTGGACCAAGCAAGCTTTCGCGACCCGACAGACCGCCATGCTCAGGCCTGGACCACCGCAGAGTTCGGGCGCGCCACAAGAACGACCGTGTCACAGGGAGAACCAGATGAAACACCCCGCGCGCTCAGGTCAGTTGCACCCGGCAGCCACGCTTCATGCCAACGAGTTCAGGAACGGTCACATCGACCGGCGCGAATTTCTTGCGCGCACGACCATGCTGGGTGTCGCGACCGGAACAGCCTATGCGCTCGGCGGATTGCGGGCCCCTGCCCATGCGGCGGCAAACGTCCGGCAGGGCGGCACGCTGCGCATGCAGATGGAGGTCCGCCGGCACAAGGATCCGCGCACCTATGACTGGACGCAGATGGCCTATGTGACGGCCGGCACGCTTGAATACCTGGTCGAATACAATTCGGACGGGACGTTTCGCGGGATGCTGCTCGAAAGCTGGGACGCGAGCGACGACGCCACCCGATACACGCTGAACGTGCGGCAGGGCATCACATGGAGCAACGGCGACCCGTTCACATCCGCCGATGTTGCGCGGATGATTGAACGCTGGTGCGACAAGCAGGTCGAGGGCAACTCGATGGCCGGCCGCATGGCGACGCTGACCGACCAGGGCACCGGCAAGCTCGCCGACGGCATCATCGAGATCGTCGACGCCCACACCCTGCGCCTCAACCTGCCGCGCCCGGATATCACCATCATCGCGGGCATGGCCGATTACCCGGCGGCGGTGGTGCATGAAAGCTATGACCCGACCGCCGATCTTTCGACCCTTGTCGGCACGGGTCCGATGGTGGTGGAAAGCTTTGAGCGGGGGGCGCGGGCGGTGCTCGTCAAGGGCGATCACCCGTGGTGGGGCAATGACGCGTTCGAAGAAGGCGGCTTCTACCTCGACCGGATCGAATTCATCGACTACGGCACCGACCCGGCAGCCTGGCTCGCGGCGGCAGAAGCCGGAGAGATCGACACGCTTTACGAAAGTGTCGGCGCTTTCATCGACGTTCTCGACGCGCTCGGCTTCGAGCGGACCGAGGTCGTCACCGGCGCCACGGTCTGTATCCGTCCGAACCAGAACGCCGAAGTGAACGGCGTGATCCCCTATGCGGACAAACGTGTCCGGCAGGCTCTGGCGATGGCCGTCGACAACGGGATCTGCCTCGAACTCGGCTATGGCGGCCGCGGCATCACGGCAGACAATCATCACGTCGCCCCCGTCCATCCCGCGTACAATCCCGACGTCGGTCGCCTGCCCCACGACCCGTCCAGGGCTGCCGCCCTCATGCAGGAGGCGGGCATGGCCGATTTTGAGCACGAGCTGATCTCGATCGACGATGAATGGCGCAACAACACCGCCGATTCGGTGGCGGCACAGCTTCGCGATGCCGGCATTCCGGTGAAAAGAACCATCGTGCCGGGCCGGGAATACTGGGTCGACTGGATGAACTACCCGTTCAGTTCGACAAGCTGGAACCACCGGCCGCTGGGCGTCCAGACGCTGGCACTGGCCTATCGCACCGGCGAGCCATGGAACGAAACGGGCTTTTCGGACGACAGGTTCGACGCGCTGCTGGCCGAGGCGAATTCGATCGCCGATGTCGACGCCCGCCGCGAGGTGATGGGCAAGCTGCAGGCGATCCTCGTCGAGGAAGGCGTGACGATCCAGCCCTACTGGCGCTCGCTCTACCGCCACCACCGTCCGGGCGTGGTGGGCACGGACATGCACATCTCGTTCCTGCCGCAGCTCTACAAATACGGGTTTGCGGCCTGACCGGCTGACCGCGAATCCGCTGTAGGCAAACAAGTCCGCCACAGGGCACCATGACAAAGGCCACCGAAGGGCCGTGCGCGGTGCTGTGGAACCAATACCCCGCCTGACCGATTGACCCCCAAACAGATGTGAGGGGTTTTTGACATGAGTTCGCAGTCTTTCGGATGGACCATTCCATTCATGCAGACCGGCTACGCGGGCCGCGGCCTGGTCTACGTGGTGATCGCCGGGTTTTCGCTCTGGGCGATCTGGTCGGGTGGTTCTGCGCAAGGCACGGATTCCGCCCTGAGCCGCCTTCAGGGCACGCCGGGCGGCTATGTCATTCTGGCTCTCATCGCCTTTGGCCTGTTTGCCTATTGCATCTGGCGCCTGCTGGATGCGGGGTTCGATCTCGAAGCCTATGGAAGCGATGGCAAGGGCATCATTGCGCGGATCGGCATGGTGGTGACCGGGCTTGTCCACGCCGGTCTCGGCGTTGCGGCGTTCGGAATCCTCACCGGGTCGGGCGGTGGTGGCAGCGGCGGCATCCCGGGGATGACGCGCCGGGTACTTGAATTGCCGCAGGGCCAGTACATTGTCGGCGCGGCGGCCATCGCCATTCTCGGCGCCGGTCTTTACTATCTCAAGAAAGCCATAGGCGAAGACTACCGCGAACACCTGCGCGCCAACCAGTTCACGGTGAACTGGAACTGGGTCCTGAAAGCGGGCGTCGCCGCGCAGGGCGTTATCGTCACGATCGTCGGCGGATTTTTCCTCGTTGCCGCGCTGACCTTCGATCCCTCGGACGCCGGCGGCATTTCGCAGGTTTTCGACTGGCTGGCATCGCAGCCCTTCGGCCAGACGATCGTCGTGCTGATCTGTCTCGGACTGTTGGGATTCGCACTTTTTTGTTTCGTGAACGCGGCCTACCGCATCGTGCCGCGCGCGGCATCCGAGGACATCGAGACGCTTGCCAAGCGGCTCAAGGCCAAGGCCGAAGCCGAGGCCAGCTGACCGCGCAGGTCAGCGGCCCCAGATCTTTTTCACGTAATTGCGTGTTTCCCGATAGGGCGGGATGCCCTTGTGCTTCTGCACGGCACCGGGACCGGCGTTGTAGGCGGCCAGCGCGAGCGGCCACTGGCCGAAGGTGCGGTACTGTTCCTTGAGATAGCGCGCCCCGCCATCGAGGTTCTGCTCGGGATCGTTCGGATCGACCCGGAGAAGCTTCGCGGTGCCGGGCATCAACTGCGCCAGACCGATCGCGCCCTTGTGCGACAGGGCGTTGGGATTGAAATTCGATTCCTGCTGGACAAGCCGCAGGAACAGGTCTTCGGGGATGCCGTGACGTCGCGCGGCAGCGCGTGCAAGACCCAGATAGACCCCGGCATAGCGACCGCGATATGTCGGGACCGGGCCATCGGCGCCCGCCTCGCCCCACTTGGTTGGCGTCACCACCTTGGGCGGCTGCAACCGGACCGAGCTTTTGTACTGCTGGGCGGCCCGGGAATCCAACACCTTGGTTTTGCTGGAAAAAAGCGTCACCCGGTTTTTCGAAGACAATACCTCGGCACTGGCGGCTCCGGAACTTGCCATGGCAACGGCACACAGAACGGCCATCAATCTCTGTCTTGCTGTTCGCATATCTGCTCACGTCCCACGTTGAGATCTCTGCCGTGTATAGTCGGATTTTCCGTTTCACGCCAGCCTTGGTTGGTCATGAAATCTTAACCACAAGCTGATGGGCTGGAGCGGGCCTCACAGGCCAATAGCTGATGGCAATCCTGCGGACCGCTGGTGTAGGGTTGTCCAAACGGCGCGCTGCGCCAGAGATTCGAACGCAAGAACGGGGGACCCATGGCCGGTTCAGTCAACAAGGTGATCATCGTCGGCAATCTGGGCCGCGATCCGGAAACGCGCACATTCCAGAACGGCGGCAAGGTCTGCAACCTGCGGATCGCCACGTCGGAAAGCTGGAAGGATCGCAACACCGGAGAACGCAAAGAGCGGACCGAATGGCACAGCGTCGCCATCTTCAACGAGAACCTCGCCCGTCTGGCCGAGCAGTATCTGCGCAAGGGCTCAAAGGTCTATGTCGAAGGCAAGCTGGAAACCCGCAAATGGCAGGACCAGTCGGGCCAGGACCGCTACAGCACCGAAGTCGTTCTGCGCCCCTTTGCCGGCGAACTGACCTTCCTCGACAGCCGCGAAGGCGGTGGTGGCGGTGGCTATCCCAGTGGTGGCGGCAGCGAAGGTAATGACTATGGCGATGACTACGGGGGCGGCCGCGATTACGGCGGCCCAAGCGGTGGCGGCGGTGGCCCTGCCCGCGCACCATCCCGCGACATCGACGACGAAATCCCGTTCTGAACCGGAAAGGCGCCCATCGCGGCGCCTTTTCTATCGCTCTGACAGCGCGTCCTGCAACAGGTGCAGAACCGTATCCGACGGCACGTCCGACGTGACAAACGCCTCGCCGATGCCGCGCGCAAGAATAAAGCGCAATTGCCCGTCGATCACCTTCTTGTCCTGCCCCATCAGGTCCAGCAGTCTCTGCGCGTCCGGCAGATCGCCGTCGATATCCGCCAGGCTCATCTTCATGCCCATGCCCGACAGCATCTGGCGCACCCGGCTCGGGTCTTCCTGCGCACACAGGCCAAGACGCGACGACAGGTCGAAGGCCAGCGCGCAGCCGATGGCGACACCTTCACCATGCAGCAGGCGGTCGGAATAGCCGGTTGCGGCTTCGAACGCGTGGCAGAACGTGTGACCGAGGTTCAGGAGCGCGCGGTCGCCCTGCTCGGTCTCGTCACGCACCACGATCTCGGCCTTCATCTCGACCGACCGCTTGACCGCGTAGGCCAGCGCGTCCGGATCTCGCGCGGTGATCCGGGCCGCATTTTCCTCCTGCCAGTCAAAAAACGCGGCATCCCCCAGCAAGCCGTATTTGACGACCTCGCCATAACCCGCGAGGAAATCGCGCTCGGGCAGCGAGTCGAGCACTGATATATCCGCCAGAACCAGCGCCGGCTGATGAAACGCCCCGATCAGGTTCTTGCCTTGCGGCGCGTTGATGCCGGTCTTGCCACCGACCGAACTGTCCACCTGCGCCAGCAGCGATGTCGGGATCTGCACGAAGCGCACCCCCCGGCGCAGCACGGCGGCGGCAAACCCCACAAGGTCTCCGATCACGCCGCCGCCAAGCGCGATCACCACGTCGCGGCGTTCGATCTTCTGCTCCAGAAGCCATTCGACGGTGCGTTCGAACTGCGGCCAGCCCTTGGTCGCTTCGCCGGCCGGCAGGGTCAGGCTCATCGAGGCGACGCCCGCCTCCGTCAACGCCGATTCCAGTGCCGCAAGGTGAATCGCGGCCACATGGGTATCCGTCACGATGGCTACGCGGGGCCGCGCCAGCAGCGGGGCGATCTCTGCCCCGGCACGCCTCAGCAGGTCGGGGCCGATCCGGACGTCATAGGCGCGGCCCTCAAGCGGAACATGTACGGTTTCGATCATTTCAGGACCTCCAGGACATCCGGCCGGGTCTTGAGCGCCTCGATCACCCGGTCCGCCATGTCATCGACCGACAGCCCCGGTTCCGACGTCACCGTCAGATCCGCCTCGGCATAGATCGGCACGCGCTCTTCATAAAGCCGGGTCAAGGTGCCCAGCGGATCGGGAACCCGCAGCAAGGGCCGCGTGTCCTTGTGTTTGACGCGGCTCCAAAGCAGCGGCAGATCGGCGTTCAGCCAGACCGCGACCCCCTTTTGCGAGATCAGTGCACGGTTTTCCGGTGCCATGTAGGCCCCGCCGCCGGTTGACAGCACACCGCGTTCGTTTTCAAGCAGCCGGGCGATCACCTGGCGCTCCTTGACGCGAAAGAACGCCTCGCCGTCACGCGCGAAGATCTCCGGGATGGTCATGTTGGCGGCTTTCTCGATCTCGGCATCCGAATCGAGGAACGGAGCGTGCAACGCTGCGGCCAACGCCTTGCCAACGGCGGTTTTTCCGGCCCCCATCATGCCGATCATCACCACCGTTTTCTTCAGTCTTGCCTGCATTGCCCTTGTTTCTCGGCCAAGTGCCGCCAATTCTTTGACATTCGCCGTTGAATGACGTGATCTTGCTCAAAAGGCCAGTTATAACTTGCGAAAAATCACCGAGGCAGGGCGAGGGTGTCCATGGGGCGCATGATAAAATGGTTGATCTATCTTCTGATCATCGGCGCCTTGGCGCTGATTGCCTATGCCTATATCGGGCCGTATTTCGGCGCGGACTTTTCCCCGCCGCAAACCGAAGTCCGACAACCCGTGACGCTGGATGCAGATTAAACCGTACCTTCTTGTAACGGCGCTGTTCGCGCCGCCGCTTGCCGCGCAGGACCAGCCGTTGTCGGCCATAGACTGGCTGGAGGTGCAGCGCACTGCCCCGCCCTTCACGCAGGTCATTCCGGTGCCGCCGGGAAAACCCGTGGCCCAGAGCGCCACCGTCCCCGACGTCGATGTCCAGCCGCTCGATGCGCCCGATCTCGGCGGCGTGGGGCTGTTGCCGGGTTCAGTGACCGGCCTGCCGCCCAGCCTTTGGCGAGGCAGCCGTGAAAGCGACCTGCTGACGGCGATCGACGCGCTGCACTCGCGCAAGCCGGCTGTGCCCGCGCTGGATTCGCTTCTGCATACGCTGCTGCTGGCCGAGGCGGACCTGGCGGCGGACAGCAATGGCGAGGCCTTTCTGAAACGCCGCTTGCAGATGCTCTTCGATCACGGGCTGGTCGCCCCGGCCGAGGCCATGGTCGAACGGGTCAGCGACCTGACACCGGGGCTCTTCGAACAGGCGTTCGATCTGGCGCTGCTTACCGGGTCGGATTCGCATCTGTGCCAGATGTTGAACGAGACCCCCCGCCTGAGCACCGATCTGCCGACGCGCATCTGGTGCGCCACGCGGGCCGGAGAGTATCCGCTGGCGATGACGATCTATCAGACCGGGGCCGCGCTGGGACAGCTCTCGGGTGTCGATGAAGAACTGCTCTTGCGCTTTCTCGATCCCGAGTATTCGGAATCCACGACGCCGCTGCGCCCACCGGTTCGGCCGACGCCGCTGCAATTCCGTCTGTTCGAGGCAATCGGAGAGGCGCTGCCGACGACGCCGCTGCCCCTGCCCTTCGCCGTTGTCGAACTGTCCGGCGATGCCGGCTGGCGGGCGCAGTTGCAAGCGGCCGAACGCCTGGCTCGCGCGGGGGCGATCGACGGCAACCAATTGTTGGGTGTCTATACCGACCAGAGGCGCGCCGCGTCCGGCGGGATCTGGGACAGGGTCGAGGCGTTGCAACGCTTCGAAACGGCGCTCGAAACCGGCGATGCCGAGACCATATCGTCGGCGCTGGAACAGGTCTGGCCGCATATGCGGACGGGCGGGCTTCTGGTGCCGTTCTCGAACCTGTTCGCAGCCCGGATCGCGGATCTGCCGCTCAGTCCGCGCGCCAGGCGCATCGCGGGTATCGCGGGCCTGCTGTCGGACTCCTACGAGGACGCCGCCCGCGGCCTCGCCTCGGGTGACGACGCCGCGCTTTCCTTTCTGGCCCAGATTGCGCTGGGACGATCCCCGGACATCATCGCCTCCGAGGTGCCGCATGCGGGTGCGCTGAAGACCGCGTGGAGCAGCGCTCCGAAAGCGCCCGGGGACATGGCCGACCTGCCCTCGCAGGACCGTCTTGGCGAAGCCTTGCTCAAGATCATCGCCCGCTTCGAGACCGGCGCGCAGGGCAATGATGCCGACGTGGCCGAGGCGTTGCAGGCGCTGCGCGCCTTCGGGCTCGAGGACACCGCCCGCCGCGCCGCGCTGCAATTGGCGATCCTCGACATGGAAGGCGCGCGGCGATGAGCGATCGGCACTGGATCGCCGCCTTCCTGGATGCGCAGGCCGCCGAACGCGGTGCCGCCACCAACACCCAACTGGCCTATGCCCGTGATCTTGCGGATTTCACCGATTGGCTTGCGGGCCGGGCGTCGTCGCTCACGGCAGCGCAGAAGGCGGATGTCGAGAATTACCTGATCCATTGCGACGCGCAGGGACTGGCGAAATCCACACGCGCGCGGCGCCTGTCGGCGATCAAGCAACTGTACCGCTTCTGTTTCGAGGAAGGCTTCCGGGCCGACAACCCGGCGGTGCAGATCAGCGGGCCAGGCCGCGACAAGCGCCTGCCCAAGACGCTGTCCACCCAGGAGGTCGACCGCCTGCTCGAGGCCGCCACCGCGCATGGCCGCACCGCCGCCGACCGGGGACGCAACACCTGCCTCATGCACCTGCTTTACGCCACCGGAATGCGTGTCAGCGAACTGGTCACGCTGCCCCTGTCCGCGGCCAAGGGAGACCCGCGCATGCTGCTGATCCGCGGCAAGGGCGGCAAGGAACGCATGGTGCCGCTGTCGCCGCCCGCCCGGGTCGCCCTGGCCCGATGGCTCGAAACGCGCGAAGCGATGGAGGATGCGGCGCGCGCGGACGGCAAAGCCGCCTCGACCTTTCTTTTCCCCTCGCGCGGCAAATCCGGCCATCTGACACGGCACGCGTTTTACGTGCTGATCAAGGAATTGGCCGTCGAAGGCGGTGTGTCGCCCGCCAAGGTCACGCCGCACACGCTGCGCCACGCCTTTGCGACGCATCTTCTGGCCAACGGGGCCGACCTGCGCGCGATCCAGACCTTCCTCGGCCATGCCGACGTCTCGACGACCGAGATTTACACCCACGTCCTGGAGGAACGGCTGAAGGAGTTGGTGCTGGATCACCACCCGCTGGCCCGCGACTGATCGACAGACCTTGAACGCGCCGGGCGCTGACCCCATAACCTGTTCAGATTTTCAAAACGTTGGACCCTATGGAACCCGCATCGACCGGCGCTGACGCCGCTTTCTGGATCACCTCTGCCGCCATTATCGGGCTTTTGGTGCTTTCGGCCTTCTTCAGTGGCTCTGAAACCGCGCTGACGGCGGCCTCGCGGGGCAAGCTGCGCTCGATGTCCGACAAGGGCTCCAAGGGGGCTGACCGGGCTCTGCTGATCACCGAAGACAACGAGCGCCTGATCGGGTCCGTCCTGCTTGGCAACAACCTGGTCAACATCCTCGCCACGTCGCTGGCCACGGCGCTCTTTACCCGGATGTTCGGCGAATCCGGCGTGGCCCTGGCCACCCTCGTGATGACGGTGCTGGTGCTGGTCTTTGCCGAGGTTTTACCCAAGACATACGCCATCACCAATGCCGAAAGCGCCGCCAGCCGGGTGTCTCCGATCATCCAGCTGGTCATCACGGTGTTCTCGCCGGTCGTCGGCGCGGTGCGCGTGCTGGTGCGCGGCGTGCTGCGGGTTTTCGGCGTCAAGGCTGATCCCGACAGCCACATCCTTGCCGTGCGCGAAGAGATCGCCGGGGCGCTGCACCTGGGCCATTCCGAGGGCATCGTGGAAAAGGAAGACCGCGACCGCATCCTCGGCGCGCTGGACCTGAGCGACCGCACCGTCGAGGAGATCATGCTCCACCGCTCGGGCATCGAGATGATCGACGCCGACAAGGAACCGCAGGAGATCCTGCGGCAGTGCCTGGAGTCGAACCACACCCGCCTGCCCGTCTATCGCAAAGACCCGGAAAACATCATCGGCGTCGTGCATGCCAAGGATCTCTTCCGCACGATGTACGACTTCATGCAGCAAGGCGAGAAACCCGCCGAAGCAATGAGCAGTTTCAAGTTCGCGGATGTGGCGATGAAGCCGTATTTCATCCCCGAAAGCACGTCGCTTGACGACCAGATGCGCCAGTTTCTGCGCCGCCGCACCCATTTTGCGCTGGTGGTGGATGAATACGGCGCCTTGCAGGGCCTGATCACGCTAGAGGACATCCTTGAAGAGATCGTCGGCGAAATCACCGACGAATTCGATCCCGACGGAGACCATGCGGTCAAGCGCGGCGAGGACGGCAATTACTGGATCGACGGGTCCATGACGATCCGCGATCTCAACCGCGCGCTCGACTGGACACTGCCGGATGACGAGGCCAACACGGTGGCCGGCCTGGTGATCCACGAGGCGCAGATGATCCCGACGATCGGCCAGTGTTTCAGCTTCCACGGCTTCCGGTTCGAGGTGGTGGCGCGGGACAACAACCGCATCACCGCTCTCAAGATCCGACCGCTGGCCGCGGAGTAGCCCTCGGCGCTCACAACGCGTCGACGCGTTGAGACGTTTCCGTTGACGGAAACGCCGGGGCGCTGCCCCGGACCCCGGGATATTTGAGAACCGAAGAAGATCAGGCGCGCAGTCTTGCGCCCTCCGGGTCGAAAGGGGGCCGATCCAGAATGGTGGCCCGGTGCGGGCGGCCGAGCACCATCACCTCGACCTGATCGCCCGGCTCTGCACCTTTGACAAAACCAAGGGCGAGCGACTGGCCCACATGGTAGCCATAAGCGCCGGAACTGACCCGACCGATACCGACACCGTCCTTGAAGATCGGCTCGCCTCCGGTGGCATCGGCGTTCGACGCATCGGTGTCTTCTGCGGTCAGCGCCAGCAGCACTATGTGTTCACGGGCGGGTTTGGCCATGTTGGCCAGCGCCGCGTCGCGGTTCAGGTAGGGTTTGTCGGTTCGGCAGAGCCGGTCGAGCCCGCATTCCTGCGGCCAGTATTCCGGGCTGTATTCGCGGCCCCATGAACCGTAGCCCTTTTCCATGCGCAGGCTCATCAGCGCGCGGCTGCCCACGGGGATCGCGCCGACGTCTTGTCCGGCCTCAAGCAGCGCGGCGTAAAGCGCGGCTTGATCCGCAGCGCGGCAATGCAGTTCCCAGCCCAGATCGCCGGTGAAGGACACGCGCAGGGCCATCACCTCCACCCTCGCGACGTCGATCATCGCGGAACGCATGAACGGCCAATCGGCGGTGTCGAGCGACGTGTTGGTCAGCCGTTGCAGCAGGGCTCGGGATTGGGGACCCGCCACGTTGAACCCGCACCAGTTGTTTGTCAGGGATTCGAACCTCGTGCCTTCGGGCAATGGCACCGCGTCGTAGAGCCGTTTCTGATAGCGCTCGGCCATGCCGGAGCTGACGATCCAGAACTCGTCCTCGGCCAATCGCGTGACTGTCGCATCCCCCGCGATCCCGCCGCGTTTGCCGATCAGCGGTGTGAGGCAGGACCGCCCCACGTCGCGTGGAATGCGGTTGGCGAAGACCGCGTTCAGCCAGTCCTCGGCCCCCGGCCCCGTGACGCGGTATTTGGCGAAGTTCGAGATGTCGATGATCCCGGCGCCGTCGCGCAGGGTACGGGCTTCGTGGCCCACCACGTCCCACCACCGCTGGCGAGTGAAGCCTGCGCTGTCGGGGACCTCTTTCGAGAAATAGAGCGGGTGTTCCCAGCCGTAGTTCAGGCCGAACACCGCGCCCATGTCCTTCTGCGTCTCATAGACAGGGCGCGTCCGCACGGGGCGGCCCGCGTCGCGTTCCTCCCCGGGGAAGTGAATCTTGAACCGGTGCGCGTATTGATCGCCGACCCGCGCCTTGGTGAACTTGGCATCGGCCCAATCGCCAAATCGCGCCACATCCCAGGCGAACATGTCGTACTGCATCTCGCCTTCGATAACCCATTGCGCCACCATAAGGCCCATGCCGCCAGATTGCGAAAAGCCGGGGATGATGCCGTTACAGCAGAAGTAACCCTGTTTTTCCGGCACCGGCCCCAGCAGCACATTGCTGTCCGGCGACCAGATCATCGGGCCGTTGATCACCCGCTTGATCCCGGCGCGGCCCACGACAGGCACCCGGTCGATGGCGCGCATCATGTTGGGTTCGATCCGTTCCAGATCATCGGCGAAAAGCTCGTGCCCGAACCCCTGCGGCGTGCCGTCCTCGGCCCAGAAGCGCACGTCTTTTTCGTATGCGCCGACCAGCAGGCCCTTGCCCTCTTGCCGCAAGTAATATTCGCCGTCCCGATCCGCAACCGAGGGCAGACGCCGGTCCATCGCCTCGATCTCTGTGATGGTTTCGGTGACGAAATACTGGTGTTCGGTGGGCAGGAGCGGCAGCTTGATGCCCGCAAGGGCCGCCACTTCGCGCCCCCAGAGGCCTGCGGCGTTGATCACCCAATCTGTACGGATATCGCCCTTTGGCGTGCGCACGATCCAGGTTCCCTCGGGCTGGGGATCAGTCGCTATGACGGGCGTGAAGCGATGGATCTCGGCACCTTTCAGACGCGCGCCTGCGGCATAGGCTGCTGTCACACCGGACGGGTCCACATTGCCACCGTCGGGTTCATACATGATGCAGCGGATGCCGTCGAAATTCACCAGCGGGTGCAGCGCCTCGGCCTGCGCGCGGCTGACCTCGTGGAAATTCATGCCATAGAGTTTCGCCTTGGCCGCTTGCAGGCGCAGCTGATGTTCACGCGCTTCAGTCTGGGCAAGATACAGGGACCCCGGCTGGAACACGCCACAACTTTGGCCGGTCTCGGCCTCGAGCTGATTGTAGAGCGCCATCGTGTAATGCTGAATGCGGCTGATATTGGTGCTGTCATGAAGCCCGTGGATATTGGCGGCGGCGTGCCATGTTGACCCGCTGGTCAACTCGTCGCGTTCCAGCAGAACGACGTCGGTCCAGCCCAGTTTTGCCAGATGGTACAGGATCGAACAGCCGATGACGCCGCCGCCGATGACGACAGCCTGGGCGTGGGTTTTCATGGCGAGTCACTCCAATCGCGTCGTCCCTACCCTTTGCGTGACAGCGCGACAGAGGTTGCCCTCTGCCGACATGCGGTGTCGTTTTCGGGCAGGACGCACCGAACCCGCCCTGCACATTGTCGAACCAGAAAAACGAGGGGCCATCCATGCAAACCACGACCCGAGTCTGTGTCATCGGCGGCGGCGTCGTCGGCGTTTCGGTGCTGTATCACCTGACCAAACTGGGCTGGTCGGACGTGATGCTGGTGGAGCGGTCGGAGCTGACCTCCGGCTCCACCTGGCACGCGGCGGGTGGGTTTCACACGCTGAACGGCGACACCAATATGGCGGCGCTTCAGGGCTACACGATCCGGCTTTACAAGGAACTGGAAGAGATCACCGGCATGTCCTGCGGGCTGCACCATGTGGGCGGCATCACGCTGGCCGACAACCGCGACCGGTTCGACATGCTCTTGGCCGAGCGAGCCAAGCATCGCTACATGGGGCTGGACACGCAGATCGTCGGGCCTGAGGAGATCGCGAAAATCGCGCCGATCACCAATCTCGACGGCATCCTTGGTGCTCTGTATGACCCATTGGACGGGCATCTTGATCCGTCGGGAACCACCCATGCCTATGCCAAGGCGGCGCGGATGGGCGGGGCCACGATCGAGACACATGTGATGGTGAAGGACACCGTGCAACGTCCTGATGGCACGTGGAATGTCGTCACTAACAAGGGCACGGTTCATGCCGAACATGTTGTCAACGCCGCAGGCCTCTGGGCGCGCGAAGTCGCCGCGATGGCAGGGGTTTACCTGCCGCTGCACCCGATGGA
>NZ_JAIPUT010000048.1 GCF_020055635.1 Marivita sp.
CAACACTGCCACTGATGGCTACGCAGAAAGGCGACACCGTCGATCCTGAGGAGGCCAGGGGGCCGATCCGTCTTGGGCTCACGCGATGAGCGGCTTCGAACAGGCCGTGCCCTCGCCCCTCGGTCCGCTGACCTTGCTGGAGGATCAGATCGGCATCACGGCCTTGGAGTGGCGCGATGGGCGGCAGGATGGAACGCCGGTTCTGCGTCACGCGGCCTTGCAGCTCGAGCAGTATTTTGCCGGGCAACGGCAGGACTTCACGGTGCCGATCCGGCTCACCTGCTCCGATTTCCAGCGAACGGTCTGCGCCGCGATGAGCGCGATCCCGTTCGGCCGGACGCGAACCTATGGCGATCTGGCCGACCAGCTTGGCGTTCCGGCCCAAGCGATCGGGCAGGCCTGCGGGGGCAATCCGCTTCCCGTCCTCATTCCCTGCCACCGGGTGCTGGGTGCAAACGGGTTGGGCGGGTATTCGGGGGACGGTGGTGTCGAGACCAAAATCTGGTTGTTGCGGCACGAGGGGGCGGCGGGGTTGCTGATCTGACGGGGAGACCGTGGTGCGTGCGAGCACACACCCTACGACAAATGTTTCGCGCGCGAAACAATAGGTCCGATCCGGACCTGACTTTGCAAACCCGGTTACTGCAGCGTTAAACTTTGCAAACTCACCCCGAACGGAAAACACGGAGCGATTTTCGGTCAACCGAAAATCACGAACGCGTCGACGCGTTCGCCTGCGCTCAATCCCTTCGCGGGTCGCGGGGATAGGTGCCGAGGATGTTCAGCATGTCGGTGAAGTAATCCAGTTCCTCGAGCGCCCGCTCTACGGCAGGATCATCGGGGTGGCCCTCGATATCCGCATAGAACTGGGTCGCGGTGAAGGACCCGTCGACCATATAGGATTCAAGCTTGGTCATGTTCACGCCGTTGGTCGCGAAGCCACCCATCGCCTTGTAGAGCGCAGCCGGGATGTTGCGGACCTGGAAGACGAAGGTGGTCATCATGCCGTGATCGCCGCGGCGGGTCTGATCGCCTTCGCGGCTCATCAACAGGAACCGGGTCGTGTTGCTGTCGGTGTCCTCGATATGGCGCGCCAGCACATCCAGCCCGTAGATCTCGCCCGCCAGTTCGCTGGCCAGGGCGGCGGCGTGCTTTTCGCCACGCTCGGCGATTTCACGGGCGGCGCGGGCGTTGTCAGCGTTCACGCGGCCGCGAATGCCATGCTGGCCCAGAAACCCCGAACATTGCGGCAAGAGCACCAGGTGCGAATGGGCTTCGGTCACGTCCTCGAGCCGGGCGCCGGGCACGCCGAGCAGGTTGATGTGCACCCGCACGAACGCCTCGTCGATGATCTTGAGACCGCTTTTGGGCAGCAGGCGGTGAATGTCGGCGACACGTCCGTAGATCGTGTTTTCCACGGGAAGCATCGCGAGATCGGCCTTGCCGGTCTGGACGGCTTCGATGACATCCTCGAAGGTGCGGCACGGCAAGGCATCCATATCGGGGCGGGCATCGCGGCAGGCCTCGTGTGAATAGGCCCCCAGTTCCCCCTGGAAGGCGATGGCGTTGGTCATGCGGACTCCGGACATTTGGCCCACCGGGCGTTTGGTCGCGGCTTCTACACCTTGCCTTGGACGAGGGGAAGCAATAGATAGCCGCGCGACACGCACGAAACTCTAGCGGACGGATACGCACACGATGTTGGATACAATGACCTTTACAAAGATCGTCGGCAGCTTTTGTGGCGCGCTTCTGGTCTTTCTTCTGGGCAAATGGGCCGCAGAGACACTCTACCATGTTGGCGGCGCCCACGGTGAAGAGGTTGCGGTCTACGTGATCGACACCGGCGAAGAAGAGGAAACTGCCGAAGTCGAAGAAGAGGTCGATTTCGAAACGCTGCTGGCCTCGGCCGACGCGAGCGCAGGTGAGCGCCAGTGGGGCAAGTGCCGCGCGTGCCACAATCTCGAGCAGGGCGCAAACGCGGTTGGTCCGCATCTTTATGGTGTGGTGGGCCGCGATGTAGGGGCGGTGGAAGGCTTCAATTATTCCGGCGCACTTTCCGAAGCGGCCGATGTGTGGACACCCGAGAACCTTTTCGCCTTCATCGAGAATCCGCGCGGCTATGCCCCCGGCACTACGATGGGCTATGCTGGCCTGGGCAACCCGGAGGATCGCGCCAACCTGATCGCCTACCTTGATACGATCGGCGACTGATCGCCATCCGGACAAGTCGTTCTTGCAGCCGCTGCCCCACCCGGGCGGCGGCTTTTCTTTTTCACAATTGCGTTTTTGAGCCCCTGTTTGCAGACCTTGCATGCAATAGAAACTTGAATGTGGGCGAAATCGTTCTTTAGCTTACATGTAGAGTATGATGCAAAGGCGGAGACAGAGGGGTTTTACGCATGGTGCACCAACAGATCGCCGCGACGGCGTTGCGGCAGACGACGTTTCGCAAACTGACGGTCGGCGGGGTGATGGCGTTGACGATGGCGTTTGCAGCCAGTCAGGTTGGCGCCGAGGCCCATGAAGAGGTGACCGAGTCGCACGGGTATTCCTTTTTCGGGAACCTCGATTACCCTGCCGATTTCGAGCATCTTGACTATGTGAACCCCGACGCGCCGAAAGGCGGAGAAATCGCGCTTGGCGCATCGGGCACGTTCGACAGCCTCAACCCCTATTCCCGCAAGGGCCGCGCTGGTGCATTGACGACGGTCCAGTATGACCAGCTGATCGAGACCTCGGCCGATGGGGTGGGCCAGTATTATGGTGTCGTCGCGCATACGATCGAATACCCGGAAAGCCGCGACTGGGTGATCTTTCACATGCGCCCCGAGGCAACCTTCTGGGACGGCACGCCTGTCACTGCCGAAGACGTGGTCTATAGCCACCGCCTGTTCATCGAACAGGGCTTGCCGTCTTATGCACAGGCGGTCGGGCGCATGGTGACGAACGCCGAGGCGCTGGACGATCACACGGTCAAGTTCAGCTTCAACCCCGAACTGTCAAAGCGCAGCCGGATCGAGACCGTGGGCAGCACGCCGATCTTTTCCAAGGCGTGGTTCGAAGCCGATGAGAGCCGCCGCCTGGACGAGCCACGGCTGGAAGTGGCCGTCGGGTCGGGACCGTACAGGCTCGACAGTTACGACATCAACCGCCAGATCGTCTACACGCTGCGCGACGATTACTGGGGCAAGGATCTGCCCTTCAACAAGGGACGTCACAATTACGGAACCATCCGGGTCGAGTATTTCTCGGACCAGACCGCGTCCTTCGAGGCGTTCAAGGCCGGCGAATACACCATCCGGATCGAGAGCGATCCGAAGCTTTGGGCCAGTTCCTATGACTTTCCCAAGATCGACAGCGGTGCCATCGTGAAATACGAGTTGCCGGACGGGTCGCCTCCGAACCCGACCGGATTCGTGTTCAACCTCGCCAAGCCGCAATTCGAGGACCGCCGCGTGCGCGAAGCGATCGCACTGGCGTTCAATTTCGAATGGACAAACGAGTCGCTGCTGTTCGGGCTTTATTCGCCGCGCAGTTCCTTTGTGGAAGGCACCCCGATCGAAGCGCAGGACATGCCGAGCGGCGCAGAGCTCGAATTCCTGCAATCTCTGGGCGACGTCGTGCCGCCGGAGATCTTTTCCGAGCCGGTGCGGACCTTCCACGAATCCGATGGCAGCCGCCTGAACGACCGTGGCAACATGCGCACCGCGTCGCGCCTGCTGGAAGAGGCGGGATGGACGGTCGGCGACCAGGGCCTTCGCCGCAATGCGAACGGCGAGCCGCTCGAGATCACCATGCTCTATCCGACCAACATCCAGGATTCGGTTGATGCGATGCACGAGACCTATGCCCAGAACCTCGAACAGCTGGGCATCGAAGTGAACCTCGAAAAGGTGGATCCGTCGCAATACACGAACCGGCGTCGCGACCGGGATTACGACATGCTGTATTCCACGCGCTACGGGTCGTTCCTGTCTACCGGAGGTGGTCTGACGCAGATGTACGGCTCGCAAGAGGCCGAGTTCAGCCTGTTCAACCCGGCCGGGCTTGCCAGCCCGCTGGTGGATGCCATCCTCGAGGCGTCGTTCACGACCGAGACGCAAGCAGAGACCGACACGGCGCTGATGGCCCTGGACCGGGCTCTGCGGCACGAGTTCTTCGTGATCCCGACCGGCTATATCGCCGATCACTGGGTGGCGGCCTATGACATGTACGAGTTCCCGGAAGAGCTTCCGCCATATGATCTGGGCTACCTGGACCTGTGGTGGGTGAACGAGGACAAGGCCGAAGCATTGAGAGCAAGCGGCGCGCTCAACTGATATGGGCGCCTATATCCTCAGACGGCTGCTGCTGATCATTCCCACGCTTCTCGGGATCATGATCGTCAATTTCGCGCTCACCCAGTTTGTACCGGGTGGGCCGATCGAGCAGTATATCGCCCAGTTCGAGGGCGAAGGCGATGTTTTCGAAGGCTTCGCCGGATCCGGGGATGCAGGCGCTGCCGCCGCCGACCAGAGCGACGAATACGCGGGCAGCCGGGGCTTGCCCCCGGAGTTCCTCGAGCAGCTCGAAGTCGATTTCGGCTTTGCCCGGATCGTCTGCGAAGAGGGGTTCACCGGAACGCCGAACATCGAAGACCCCGCCTGCGAGAAAGAAATGATCGGCGTGGTCGAGCGCTTCGGCATGATGATGTGGAATTACCTGCGGCTTGATTTCGGCGAGAGCTATTTCCGCTCCATCGGGGTGATGGAGCTGGTGCTTGAAAAGATGCCGGTGTCGATCTCTCTGGGCCTTTGGTCAACGGTCATCGCCTATCTGGTGTCTATCCCTCTGGGGATCCGCAAGGCGGTCAAGGACGGGACAATGTTCGATACCTGGACATCTGCGGGGATCATCGTGGCCTATGCGATACCGGGCTTTCTGTTCGCGATCCTGCTGCTGGTGCTGTTCGCGGGCGGATCCTACTACCAGATTTTCCCGCTACGCGGTCTGACCTCGGACAATTTCGAAGACCTGTCGCTGCTGGGCAAGGTGGCCGATTATTTCTGGCACATCTTCCTGCCGGTTCTCGCCTCGACCATTTCGGCCTTTGCGACGCTCACCCTTCTGACCAAGAACAGCTTTCTGGACGAGATCAAGAAGCAATACGTGATCACCGCGCGGGCCAAGGGATTGGCCGAACGAAAGGTGCTTTACGGCCATGTGTTCCGCAACGCGATGCTGATCGTGATCGCAGGGTTTCCGGCGGTGTTCATCGGCGTGTTCTTTTCCGGGTCGCTGATCATCGAGACGATCTTTTCGCTCGACGGTCTGGGGCGGCTTGGCTTCGAAGCGGCGGTGGCGCGCGATTATCCGGTGATCTTTGGAACGCTGTTCGTGTTCGGGCTGATCGGTCTTCTGGTGGGTATCCTGTCGGACCTGATGTATGTGCTGGTCGATCCGCGCATCGACTTCGAAAAGCGGGAGGGCTGACGACATGGCGGCCAATCCCGAACCCGAAGACCGCGATATCGTCACCGAACCCAGCCCGGCGGTTCCTGTGGCCCCGCAGCGCCGCCGCTTCACGCTGTCGCCGCTGAACCAGCGCCGCTGGAACAATTTCAAGCGCAACCGCCGGGCGTTCTGGTCGCTGATCATCTTCTGCGTGCTGTTCGGCCTGTCCCTGCTGGCCGAATTCATCGCCAATGACAAACCGATCCTGGTGCAGTATCGCGGCGATTTCTACACACCGATCTTCAACTTCTACGCCGAAACCGATTTCGGCGGCGATTTCCGGACCGAGGCCGCCTATCGCGACCCCGAAGTGCAATGCCTGATCCGCACGGGCGGGCTTGATGCCTGTTTCGATGATCCTGAAGGCCTGATCCAGCAGGTCGATGACGGCCTGGTTCTGGATGGCGATTTCTACAAGGGCTGGGCGCTCTGGCCACCGATCCCCTATGATTACCAGACCCCGGTGGACCGCCCCGGTGCGGCCCCCCTGCCCCCCAACGAGCAGAACTGGCTAGGCACCGACGACACCAAGCGCGACGTGATGGCACGGGTGATCTACGGCTTCCGCCTGTCCATCGTCTTCACCCTGATCGTGACCGCGCTGGCCAGTGTCGTGGGGATCGTCGCCGGCGCCTTGCAGGGCTATTTCGGCGGCTGGCTCGACCTGATCTTCCAGCGCATCATCGAGATCTGGTCCTCGACCCCGTCGCTTTACATCATCATCATCCTGTTCGCGATACTGGGGCGCAGTTTCTGGCTCCTTGTGTTTCTCACAGTGCTGTTCGGCTGGACCGCGCTGGTGGGCGTGGTCCGGGCGGAATTCCTGCGGGCGCGGAACCTTGAATACGTGCGCGCGGCCAAGGCGTTGGGGGTCAGCAACACCACGATCATGTTCCGGCACATGCTGCCCAACGCGATGGTCGCGACGCTGACCATGTTGCCCTTCATCGTGACCGGGACAATCTCGACTCTGGCCGGTCTGGATTTCCTGGGCTTCGGCCTCCCGTCCTCGGCCCCGTCGCTGGGCGAGTTGACGCTTCAGGCCAAGCAGAACCTGCAAGCGCCATGGCTGGGCTTTACGGCCTTCTTCGTCTTCGCGATGATGCTGTCGCTGCTGGTGTTCATCTTCGAAGGCGTGCGCGACGCGTTTGACCCCAGAAAGACCTTCACATGAGCAAGATCCTCGAGGTCAGCAACCTGAGCGTAGGCTTCCGGCAGGACGGTCAGACCGTGCCCGCCGTGCGCGGCGTGTCGTTTTCGATCGAGCGTGGCGAGACCGTGGCGCTGGTGGGCGAATCCGGTTCGGGCAAGTCGGTCACGGCGTTGTCCACGGTGTCTCTGCTGGGCGACTCGGCGCGCGTTGAGGGGTCTGTACTGTACAACGGCGAAGAGATGGTTCGCGCGGATGACGCGCAGTTGCGGCGCATCCGGGGCAATGACATCAGCTTCATCTTCCAGGAGCCGATGACATCGCTCAATCCGCTGCACACTCTGGAAAAGCAACTGGCGGAATCCATCGCGCTGCACCAGGGATTGGCAGGCGATGCGGCGCGCACGCGGATCATCGAATTGCTCAACAAGGTGGGTATCCGAGACCCCGAAAGCCGTCTGGGCGCCTATCCGCACCAACTTTCAGGTGGGCAGCGGCAACGCGTGATGATCGCGATGGCCTTGGCGAACGGGCCTGAGTTGCTCATTGCGGACGAGCCGACCACGGCGCTCGACGTGACCATTCAGGCGCAGATCCTGCAATTGCTGGCCGACCTGAAAAAGGCCGAAGACATGAGCCTGCTGTTCATCACCCATGATCTTGCCATCGTGCGCAAGATCGCCGACCGGGTCTGCGTGATGAAGGATGGCGAGATCGTCGAGTCAGGGCCGACTCGCGAGATTTTCGGCAATCCTCAGCATCCCTATACGCAGATGCTCCTGAGCGCGGAATCCACCGGGTCCCCCGATCCGGTCAAGGAGGGCGCCGAAGAGATCGCGCGGACCGACAATCTCAAGATCTGGTTCCCGATCCAGAAAGGGTTCCTGAAACGCACCGTGGGCTATGTGAAGGCCGTGAATGACGCGACAATCGCGGTGCGGGCGGGCGAAACCGTGGGCATCGTGGGCGAATCCGGGTCGGGCAAGACGACGCTGGCGCTGGCGATCATGCGGCTGATCCAGTCCGAAGGCGGCATCACCTATCGCGGGCAGAATGTGCGAAATTGGCCGACGCGCGAGTTGCGGCGGTTGCGAAGCGAAATGCAGATCGTGTTTCAGGATCCCTTCGGTTCTCTGAGCCCCCGCATGACCTGCGAGCAGATCATCGCCGAGGGACTGGGCGTACACGGATCGCCCGATGGCCGGTCCAGCCGCGAACTGGTGACCGAGGTGATGACCGAGGTTGGCCTAGATCCGGCAACGATGCACCGCTACCCGCACGAGTTTTCCGGTGGTCAGAGACAGCGCATCGCGATTGCGCGGGCGATGGTGCTGCGTCCCAAGCTGGTGGTGCTGGACGAACCGACATCGGCGCTGGACATGACGGTGCAGGTTCAAATCGTGAACCTGCTGCGTGACCTGCAACAGAAATACGATCTGGCGTACCTGTTCATCAGCCATGACCTGAAGGTCGTGCGCGCGATGTCACACAAGGTGATCGTGATGAAAGCGGGTGACGTGGTGGAATATGGCACCGCCGAAGAGGTGTTCGCGACTCCGCAGACCGAGTATACCAAGACATTGATGGCGGCGGCCTTCGATCTGGCCAGCTAGGCTGCCGCGTCAGATCGCCGAGCTGTGCCCGGCAGAGGACAGTTCATAGGCATCGAAGCTGCGCGCGACCATGCGGGTCAGCGGACGTGCTTCAGGCGGCACGAAAAGCCCGGTTGCATCCACCTCGAGCAGATTTTCAAACTGCGCGCTGGCCCGGTTGAGCATCGCCCGCACATCCGGTTCAGAAGCCCCGTAGTCACGCACAAGTTCGGCGATCTCGATCCGGAAATCGCACATCAGCATTTCGATCATGCGCGCGCGCAGCCTGTCCTGCGGGGAAAAGCCGTGGCCACGCACCGTCGCGAACCCATGCGCGCGGATCGCCTTGGTATAGGCCGACGTGGCCGGAGCGTTCTGGGCGTAGCCTTGCGGAAATTTCGAGATCGACGACGCGCCCAGTCCGACAAGGACTTCCGAGGTGTCATCGGTATACCCCTGAAAGTTCCGGCGCAGCGACCCGTTGCGTGCCGCAAAAGAGAGGCGATCGTCCTTGGTCGCAAAATGGTCGATGCCGATCTCGTCGTAATTGTCCCACACGAAGAGCTTGCGCGCGGTTTCGAACAGGTCGAGCCGTTCGTCGGGGCGCGGCAACGCGTCGGAAGGAATCATCTGCTGGCGCTTGGCCATCCAGGGCACATGGGCATAGCCATAGAGCGCCACCCGGTCCGGAGACAGCGACAGCAGCTTCTGAACCGAATCGACGATCTTTGACCGCGTCTGGCCTGGCAGGCCATACAGGATGTCGGCGTTGAGGCTCTGGATGCCGCGCTCGCGAATCATGTCGACGGCACGCTTGGTGATCTCGAAGCTTTGTTCGCGGCCGATGGTCTTCTGAATTTCCGGATCGAAATCTTGAACCCCGATGGATGCACGGTTCATGCCGCTCTTGAACAGCGCGTCTAGGCGATCCGCGTCGATCTCGTTCGGATCGATCTCGACCGAAAACTCGTAATTTTCTGCGAAATCAGCGACTTCCCGCACTGTCTCGGACAGGTCGCGGATGTGATCGGGGGACAGAAGCGTCGGTGTCCCGCCGCCCCAATGCAGCCGCGACAGGCGCACGCCGCGCGGCAGGTGCCGTTTGAGCAGCGAGAGCTCATCCTTGAGCGTTTCCACATAGGCCGTGACCGGTTCGCCACTTGCCGTGCCCTGGGTTCGACAGGCACAGAACCAGCACAAACGGCGACAAAACGGCACATGCAGATAAAGAGATATGTCCGAGTTTTCCGGGATCGCTTCGATCCAATTGGTAAAATCTCCCGGTTTCACGTCGTTTTTGAAATGCGGCGACGTCGGGTAGCTCGTATACCGAGGTACCTTCGCGTCGAATAGTCCCAACCGGGAAAGTTGTGTTCTCGTTACCATGCGCCTAGCATTACAAATACTCTGACCCAGCAACATTGATGCAGATCAAGACGGATACCATGTTGAAAGAATCCAGCCTCAACGTCGCCCAGGACTGCAACGATTGTCCTATTCGCCATCGGGCCGTGTGCGCACGGTGCGAGTCGGACGAGCTCGAGCGTCTGGAAGACATCAAGTACTATCGCCGGTTCGAGGCGGGACAGACCGTCATCTGGTCCGGCGATCGCATGGAATTCGTGGGATCGGTGGTGTCGGGAATCGCGACGCTGACGCAGACGATGGAAGACGGGCGCACGCAGATGGTGGGCTTGCTGCTGCCCAGCGATTTCGTCGGCCGCCCGGGTCGAAACGTGGCAGCCTATGACGTGGTGGCGACCACCGACATGGTCATGTGCTGTTTCCGCAAGGCCCCGTTCGAGGACCTGATGGAGCGCACACCGCATATCGCGCAGCGCCTGTTGCAGATGACCCTGGACGAGCTTGACGCGGCCCGGGAATGGATGCTGGTGCTGGGGCGCAAGACAGCGCGTGAAAAGATCGCGTCGCTGCTGTCGATCATCGCCCGGCGCGATGCGACGCTGAACATGGGCGGGCTTGTCGGCCCGGTCACCTTCGACCTGCCGCTCACGCGCGAGGCCATGGCCGACTATCTTGGCCTGACGCTCGAGACCGTGTCCCGACAGGTTTCCGCGTTGCGCAAGGACGGCGTGATCACGCTCGAAGGCAAACGCCACGTGACGGTTCCCGACATGAGTCGGCTTCTCGAAGAGGCGGGTGACGACAGCGATGGCGGGATGCTGGTCTGACCTCTACTGGTTCATCGCGGCGACAAACCCGACCCCCGCCGCGACGATCAACCCCAACACCACCGCAAACGCGATCTTCCAGGCCGACCAGGGACGTTCCCCCTGAACGGAACCCGTGCGTCCGTTGACCACGAAACGATAGGTGGTGCCGCGATACTTGTAGGCGGCCAGCCAGACCGGCAATAGGATATGCTTGAACGTCACGTCCGCCACGCGCGTGTCGATATCGTGAATCCGCTGGCGATCGCCGCCGATATCGAACTTGACGTCGCGGGTGATCACCCGGTCCATGTAATGCCGCGCTTCGGCAAACCCGTCCTGCAATTCGACGCTATAGGCCTCGGCGCGGAACCCGGCGAGGAATTCCGGCTGGTAAGGCTCCAGCGCCGACAGGTCCCACGGTTCGAGCGCATCGGTATACCGTTTCGGCAGGGACTGCGAGGCCAGCACCAGCACGTCGTCAAAGAACCGCGCCACGCGGCCCGATGCGGATCGCCAGCGCACCTTGGCGACCTGCACCGTTTCGGTCTTGCCGTTCCGCCGGACACGCCGGGTCTCGTAATAGACCGTGCCCCGCTCGCCGCGGTAGGCCGATTGCGTATCGGCATCAAAGGTCCAGTAGGGGACGTAGATGCCGGTCATCTTCCGGCCCTTGCGGGCATAGTCCTGCAATCCGTTCGGCGCGAACCACAGGCTGCCCAGCCAATCCGTCATGGCCTGGCGCGCGTCCTTTTCATCAAGCGCGAAAGGCAACAGGCCCTTCGGCTTGATATGGCGGTGACGGCCGGTATCGGTGACCACCGGGGTCGCGCAGAACGGGCATTCCGCCGCGTGGACGCCGGGGTCGAATTCCACCTGCGCCGCGCAATTGGGACATTTGGAGACGCGGGTCTCTTCCATCTCCTGCGAGGACAGGCGATTTGCGATCCCGGCGTCCAGGTCGATCTCGCGGATGCTGCCGCTGGCCCAGGGCCCCGCGCCCGAGATCTCGGCCGTGTTGCCGCAATGGTCACACAGAAGCAGCCCGCGTTCCGGATCGAACCTGAGATCGGCACCGCATTGATCACAGGGGAACCGGTGTTCCTGCACGGGTGCGGTGAGCGTGTCCTCGGACAAGGCGACTGTCCCCTGCTTCTTCTCTTTTCAAATATGCAATTCCACGGGCCGCGGGTTCAAGACCCCGGCGGGGGTGGCGGCAGTACCGTGAAAAGCTGCGCCAGTTCGGTCACATCCTCGGCGCGCAGCCAGCCATCCTGCCCCGGCGTCCAGACATAGCTGTCGCGGGACAGCGCGCCCTCGGTCGCCATCCGCCCAAGCGCGGCCTTGGAGAACGGCCCCCTGGTCTCGCCGTTTTCGGCGACGTGCCAGACATGCTCGACCGGCGGAGGTGGCGGAAGCTGGCGGGCGGTCTGCGCGGCCCCTTGCACCTGCGGGGAAGCCCCCCAAGGGCCGGCCTGCGCCGCGGCATGACCGATCTGCATGCCCAGACCGGCACCGAGACCGGCCTGAATCGCCGCCGCTCCGCCGCCATCCTTGCCCAGCGCCTCGGCGGCCTGGAACTGCATGTATTCATTCAGGTTTCCGATCACGCCCATGGATGACCGCTTGTCCAGCACGGCTTCGACCGCCGGCGGCAGCGAAATGTTCTCGATATAAAGCTCGGGCAATTGGAGGCCGTATTCCGCCAGCGGCGACGCGATTTCCTTGGCCAGCAGCATGCCCAGTTCGCGCGTGTTCGCCGCCATGTCGAGCACCGGGATACCGGCCCGCGCGATGGTGCGGGAAAACTCCTGCACGATGATGTTGCGGATCTGGTAGCTAATCTCGTCCATCGTGAATTCGCCATCGGTGCCGACGATCTCGACCAGGAATTTCGCCGGATCGGTGACGCGGACCGAGTAGGTGCCGAAGGCGCGCAGCCGCACCGGGCCGAATTCCGGATCGCGGCAGATGATCGGATTCTTGGTTCCCCATTTGAGGTCCTGGAACCGGGTCGTGTTGACGAAATAGACTTCGGACTTGAACGGCGACCGGAACCCGTGATCCCAGTGCTGAAGACTGGTCATGATCGGCATGTTGTTGGTCTCGAGCATGTAGAGGCCCGGCGTGAACACGTCCGCAAGCTGGCCTTCGTGCACAAAGACCGCCGCCTGGCCCTCGCGCACGGTCAGCTTGGCACCGTACTTGATCTCGTGGCCTTCGCGCTCGAAGCGCCAGACCATCGTGTCCCGCGTGTTGTCCGTCCAGTGGATGACATCGATGAACTGGCCGCTCAGGAAATCGAAAATGGGCATGGAGGGTCTCCGTTCTTCAGCTTGGGCCGCTGCCTGTCAGCTCTTCGGCAATGCGTTTCACGATCGGGCGGGCTTCATCGGCGGACATGCCGGGGGTGAGTCGCGGATCGTATAGAATTTTCAGCAGCATCTCGTCATGACGGGTCAGAAGCGCGAACTCCTCGTCGTCGTTGAAGATCGACGGGCGCGCATTCGGGTCGTCATTGGCAAGGCCCAGGCCCTGCGCGAGTTCCTCGTGATAACAGGCCCGGCGGGTCAGGTCGGGGTGTTCGGTCCGAACCAGCGCCACGGCTTCGCGATAGGCATTGCTCGCGTTGTTTTCTGCAAAGGCGACGACCAGGCAATGGATGGATCGGGGCAAATTGAGGAAAATCGCCCGGCTCGACGCCTCCATGCCGGGCGCGATCCGGTCCAGCGTCGCCCGCAGTTGATCCTTGTCGTCCTCGCCCATGACCAGAATGTGGAAATTGGCCCGGGACGGCACCAACGAGATCGGGTGCCCAGTCACCCTGGCCAGGCGACGGGTATAGGACGCCAGTTCGGCGCGATCCTGCGCCTTGTCCTCGGTCGACATGCTGTCGCCGAAAATCACCCCGACGCGCACCGGCCCGGTCCATTTCTTGATTTCGCCCAATGCACCACTCGAGGGCTGCAAACCGGCACCGCGGGTGTATTCCTCGACAAGCGCGATCCGTTCGAAATTCCGCGCCAACATGCTTTCCGTGAAGGGCGTGTCGGCCCCGCCTCCGTCGACCCGCAAGAGGTCTTGTGCCAAGAGGTCTTCCTGGACCCGCGCATAGTATCTGCGCAGCGCGATGGCCGCGTCGGACGGGCCTGCGGACTCGGGCTCGGGCAAGGCCACGGGGCGGTCCGGGCGCGCCTGGGGCTTGGTGTCGGCAGGAACGTTGTCGGACAAGAGCGGATCGCATGCCGACAGGAGCGCAAACGCGGCGCAGGACCACAGGATATTAGACCAGCGCCGCGACATGGAGGTTACTGATCCGGCATGGATGCGGCGGTGGTGTCGCCCAGCCCGGTCTTGCGTGCCTTGGCTGACGCCAGGGTGTCGCGCAGGTCGGCTTCCATCTTCTTCAGCTCGGTCTCGGCCGCCGCGCGCTTGGCCTTGCCTTCGTCGGCGATCTGGAGGCTTTCCTGGATGGTGCCGATCAGATCGGCATTGGCCTGCTTGACCGCCTCGATATCGAACACACCGCGTTCCATTTCCTCGCGGATCACCTTGTTGCTCTCGCGCAGGTTCCTGGCGTTCGAGGTCAGAAGCTCGTTCGTCAGGTCATTGGCGTCGCGTACAGCAGCAGCGGCCTCGGCCGAGCGCTGAATGGTCACCGCCTGCGCCAACTGGGTTTCCCAGAGCGGCACCGTGTTGACGAGGGTCGAATTGATCTTCGTGACCAGCGACTTGTCGTTTTCCTGCACAAGGCGGATCGACGGCAGCGATTGCATCGTCACCTGGCGGGTCAGCTTGAGGTCATGCACCCGGCGCTCCAGATCGTCGCGTGCCGCGCGCAGGTCGCGCAATTCCTGCGCCTTCATCACCTGGTTGTCTTCGGCGGCGGCCTGAACCTCGGCTTCCTTGGCAGGAATGTCGCCATTGTCCAAGACGTTCAGCTTTTCTTCACCCGCCGCGATATATAGCGCAAGCTCGTCATAGAATTGCAGCGTCTTGTCATACAGAAGGTCGAGCGACTTGATGTCCTTGAGCAGCGTGTGCTCGTGCTTGAGCAGGTCGTCGGTGATGCGGTCGATCTGGCCTTGCACCTGTTCGAATTTCGCGGTGAACTTCGCGAAGGGCGCGGCCCGTCCAAGCAGCTTTTCCCACCAGCTGCGGTCGCGGCGCACATCAAGTTCGGAGACCGAGAACCCGCGGATGGTGCTGACGATCCCGCGCAGGCTGTCCCCGGCCGGGCCCACATCCTTGTTGCGGACATCCGCCAGCATCGCCTGCGAGATTTCCTGCAATTCGGCCTGCGCGTTCGACCCGAAGGACACGATGGACTGGGTGTCCTCGATGTCGATTTCGGCCATGCGCGACCGGATTTCCTCGCTGATCACCGGATCAGCCTGCGACAAGGGCACCACGGCATCGACCGCCTTTGGTTCCGGCAGGATCACTGCGTTGACTTCTTCCACCAGGGCAAGCGAATCCTGGGCTTTGGCGCGGACGGTCTCAGACATAAAGGTTCCCTCTAGAACGTAATGGTACTCTACTTCAAGTCGCGATCAATTCGAACACCCTCGCGCTGCAAACGGTCACGCAGAACGTCAATCTCGACGGTCAGGTCGCTTCTGTCATCCAGCAGCATCTTGCGTGTGCGGTCGGAAAAGCTTTTTTCAAGGTCGTCCAGCAACGCCTCGTAATCGTCTCGCGCCTTTGAATCCTGCGTCCGGGCATACATGTCGGCGAACTTGATCGTCGCGTCGCGCGCGCCCATAAGATAAACCGTCAGGTACTTTTTCGCCCCGGTCAGGTCACGCGGGTCTTCTTCAACGGTGCGAAACAGCTCTTTCGCGGTGGTGTCGAACCGTTCGACCCGCGCGATCATGCTCCTGTCGCCAGACCGCCGGATCGCGTCCCGCATCGCAGACAGATAGGCCTCGGCTTCGTCCACGGCGCGCGCGACACGATCCTGCTGGAACGTGTCGATCCCTTCCATGCCCTTGTCCCGCATCGGGTCGATGCCAAAGGCCCCGATATGCAAGGCCGTGGCCGCCGCCCCGTAGATGATCGGTGCGATAAAGCCGGGCTCGTTTGCGAAGGCGGCAATACCCACCCCCACCCCTGCAAGACCGGCTGCCGCCATCTTGCGGGGAAACCCCGGACGGCGGGCGACCTTGCGGGCATTATAGGCGGCTTCGGCGGTCAGGCCGCCGCGCAACAGCCACGCCCCGAGCAACAGCGCCCCTGCCCCGACAAGCCCGAGGCCGAGGCCAATCGCACCCTCGTTGAGCGAGGTGAACGCCAGGATGATCGGCGGAATGAAAAGGATGTTCGAGCGCGCACCGACCGGGTCGACCGTCGCGCCCTTGAACCCCTTGCGAGGCGTTTCGGAAGGCGATTTGGTCGGTCCGTCAGGGCTGTATTTGCCGCCATAGCGCTGTGCCACGGTCACAATCCTCCAAGCCAGCCGCTGGCGACGCCGAACAGCAGGACGAGGAGCAACGCATAACTGACTCGTTGCAGGCCGGCACCGGACATGAAAACCTCTTTCCAAAGTGTCGTTGGAAACTTAGGTGATGTGATCCGGGCTTACTAGGGGGAACTCGGTCGTGTCGCTGTCATGCAGCACGATTGCGATTCATCCGATCAAAAAGCAGGTCCGTCTGAAGCTCGAAATTGTCTCGTCCGTGGCCGATTCCGCTTTTTCGAGCGCGAGTCTCGAAGGCATCGACAAGCATCTGCATCTTGATGTGGAACTTGCGGCGCTGAAATGCGGTCACCCGGCCGTCCGGTGTGTCCATCAGGGCCGCCACCTCGGCCTCCATCTTGGTCAAGAGCTTTGATATGGAAGGCGCCGTTTTCGGAAGCGTTTCCGTTTCGAAATCGATCGTCCCCAGCAATCCCATCACCGTGTTGGCAGAGATGCGTGTCCGTTCCGAAAGGTCATCGTCCTGCAAGAGATCAAGGCTTTCGAGAAGACGTTCGAACCGGTTGTCAAAGCCGCGATACAAGTCCTGGCTGACGACCCGCAGGCGGATCGCGGGGTTGTCCATGCCCTTGTCCCGCATGGGATCGAGCCCAAAGGACACAAGACACAGGATAAAGGAGGACATCGCGATGACCAGCGGAATGGCCGGGGCCGCAATCTTTGTCGTCGCCAGAAGGCCGACCACCATGGCCACGATGGTTGACCCGATGAGCTTGAGCGGGATCTTCGGGCGCTCCGCCACTTCGGACGCGTCGTAGGCAAGATGTTGCTTTTGCCCGACGGACAGGCACAGCAAGCCAACCGCGAAAAGCAGGATGATCAGCAAGGCCGACGCAAGCCCCGCCACCGTCCCGTCCAGCAGCCAGAGAATCAGCGGGCAGGTCGCCAGAACCATGAACCCCACCGGGACATCATCGACCGGCGCCGAATTGCCCAGAGCAGCGCTCTGGTTGTACGAGACAAGCGAATTTACCTGAACCTCCATCACAGCAACCCCAGCCCGAAAATCGTCACCCACAGCACGACGAAGGCGACCCAGGACGCAAGCGCCCCGCCGTGACGGATGCGGTCCATCGCCCCGCGAAGGGCCTTCGACGTGTCCTCGGCCACCGTGCCCAGGTTCGACAGAACCAGCAGCACCGAGCCAACAAGAACAGCGGATGTCAGAAACGTGATCAGCATGAGGCCCAAGATCACCGCGAATCCGGGCGGAAAATGGGCGCTCAGGGGGAAAGATCAGGGAGACTTCTTCGCCCTGTCGGGACGTGGCGGACGCCGCACCTGTTTTCCCTTTGTTTTCAATGCGGTTCCGGTCTTGGATTCTTCGCTCTGTTCAAGGCCCAGCTGATCGCGCACAACCTTGCGCCGAAGCTCTTCGACCTCGCCCGGTTTCAGCTGGCCAAGCTGGAACGGTCCATAGGACACCCGGATCAGCCGGTTCACCGTCAAACCGATATCCGCAAGGGCGCGCCGGATCTCGCGATTCTTTCCTTCACGCAGACCCACCGTCAGCCAGGCATTGGCCCCTTGCTGCCGATCCAGGGTCACGATCATCGGCAGAAACCGGTCTCCATCGACAACCAGTCCCTTGCGCAGGGGCTCGAGATGCTCATCCTTGGGTTGTCCCTTGACCCGCACACGGTATCTGCGCAGCCAGCCGGTCGACGGCAATTCGAGCTTGCGTTTCACGCCGCCATCATTGGTCAGCAGCAACAGGCCTTCGGAATTCAGGTCGAGCCGCCCCACGCTCATCACGCGCGGCAGGTCTTCGGGCAACTTGTCGAAGATCGTCGGGCGGTCATGTTCGTCCTTCGTGGTCGTCACGAGACCGACCGGCTTGTGATACAGCCAGACTCGGGGTTCGTCCGGGGCGCCGACGGGCTTGCCATCAACCACCACCTTGTCCTGCGCGGTGACGTTCAGCGCGGGGCTGTCGATCTTTTTGCCGTTCACCGACACGCGCCCTTGCGCAATCAGCTTTTCGGCGTCGCGGCGGCTGGCGAGGCCGGCACGGGCGATGACTTTGGCGATCCGGTCGCCGGGAGGGGTGTTCTGGCTCATGCCAAGCGGCTTAGTCCAATTCGGCCCCTTGGGAAAGCCGGTTGCGCGGTCTATGACGGGCGCATGATGTTCCGGTCGAATATGTCTTTGGCGATGGAGGAAGCCCGCAGCGCCGCGGCGCGCGGCGAGGTCCCCGTGGGCGCGGTGATCGTGGCACCCGGAGGCGAGGTCGTCGCCGCTGCCGGCAACCGCACACGCGAACTGAATGACCCTACGGCACATGCCGAGATGCTGGCGATCCGCGAAGCCTGCGCGCTTCTGGGGGTCGAGCGCCTGAGCGATCATGATCTTTACGTGACGCTGGAGCCTTGCCCGATGTGTGCCGGCGCGATTTCCGGCGCACGGATCCGGCGGCTCTATTACGCGGCAGCCGATGCCAAGTCCGGCGGCGTCGCGCATGGCGCGCGAGTGTTTGCGCATCCCCAGTGCCACCACGTCCCCGACGTCTATGACGGAATGAGCGCAGCCGAGGCAGAGCGGCTTCTGAGCGAGTTCTTCGCGGCCAGGCGGGGGCTTGCATGACGCGGATCCTGCTTTTCAACAAGCCCTTCGACGTGCTGTCGCAGTTCACGGACAAGGGCTCGGAAGGATCGGTGCGGCGCACCTTGTCCGAATTCATCTCGGTGCCGGGCGTGTATCCCGCCGGGCGGCTGGACCGCGACAGCGAAGGGCTGCTGGTGCTGACCGACAACGGCAAGTTGCAGGCCAAGATCAGCGATCCGCGGTTCCGGTCTCCCAAGACCTATCTCGCGCAGGTCGAAGGTCTCCCGACCGACGCGCAGCTTGATCAGTTGCGCAGAGGTGTCACGCTCAAGGACGGGGTCACCCGCCCCGCCGAGGTCGCCCGGATCAACCCGCCGGACCTGTGGCCGCGCGATCCACCCGTGCGGTTCCGCAAGACAGTGCCGGACGGCTGGCTGAGGATCACCATCACCGAAGGCCGCAATCGACAGGTGCGACGCATGACCGCGCATGTCGGTCTGCCCTGTTTGCGGCTGGTGCGGTGGTCGGTTGGCACGTGGTCGCTGGATGGTATCGCGCCGGGCACGTGGCGGGACGCCTGAATTCCCAAAGGCCGATCACCCGCCGGAAGCTCAATTAAATCATGGGCTTGCAGCTTCGCTCCCGCAGCCCTCCAAGCAAGATCGCCCAGGCTTCAGGGCAGGATCAGATCCACTTTGCCAGCGGTGGCAGGCTCATCAGAACGGCGTTGGCGTCGTGGCCGGTCTCAAGACCGAATTTCGTGCCCCGATCGTAGACGAGGTTGTATTCGGCATAAAGGCCGCGATGCACAAGCTGCGCCTCCTTGTCGGCTTCGGACCAGTCCTGCGCACGGCGCTTTTCGACAAGCGGGACGAAGGCAGGCAGGAAGGCGCGACCGATGTCCTGCGTCAGGGCGAAATCGGTTTCCCAATCGCCCGTGTTGTGGTCATCCATGAAGATGCCGCCCACCCCCCGTGCGCGATTGCGGTGGGGAATGTAGAAATACTCGTCCGCCCAGTCCTTGAGCCGTGGATAATGCGCTGTACCGTGCGGATCGAGGTGCTGTTTCTGGGTATCGTGAAAATGCTGCGTGTCCTCGGCATATTCGATGCAGGGGTTGAGGTCCGACCCGCCGCCGAACCACCACGCGTGCGGTGTCCAGAACATGCGGGTGTTCATGTGCACCGCCGGGCAATGCGGGTTCTGCATATGTGCAACAAGGCTGATGCCCGAGGCCCAGAAGCGCGGGTCGGCCTTCATGCCGGGAATTCCCTTGCGCGCGGCCATCGCGTTCTGGGCGCGTTCGCCCAGCGTGCCATACACGGTCGAGACATTGACGCCGATCTTTTCAAAGACCCGACCGCCGCGCATCACGCTCATCAGACCGCCACCGGCATCCGAGCCGTCCTCGGACGTGCGCCGGGTCTCCGTGACATCGAACCGGCCCGGCGCGGCATCGCTTAGGGGCCCGGCATAATGGCTGTCTTCAAGGCCTTCGAACGCGTCGACGATCTGGTCACGCAATTCGCGGAACCATGTCGAGGCGCGTTGTTTCTGGGTGTCAAAGTCGTCCGTCATGTCACTGTCCTGTTTTCGTTGCAGGACAGTACAATGCGGGGCGGAAATCACAAGGCACGACAAGGGTTTGTCTTTGCGACATCCTAGCCTCAGTGGGCCGGCGCGTTCACCGGGTCGACAAGGGTGCGCCCGCCGTCGATCGTCATGATCTGTCCGGTGATGAAACCGGCGCTTTCACAGGACAGAAACTGCACCGCCTGGGCCAGTTCCGCCGGGCTGGCGATCCGGGACAAAGGCGTGTTTTCCTCGATCTCCTCGCGGTAGCCGTCATTGTCCTTGAGGGACTGCTTGAGGCTTGCCGACATCACCGATCCCAGCGCGACCGAATTCACGCGTATGCGGTGTTGCGCCATGGAGACCGCAAGGCTGCGGGTCAATTGGTCCAGAGCCGCCATCGACACGGAAAAGCCCAGCAGCTCCGGCTGGGTACGGCGCGCGGCGATCGAGGACAGGTTCACGATGGCGCCCGCCTGACCGTCTTCCTTGTCGGCCGACTGCTTGATCATGCGTTTGGCCACCACCTGGGACAGGCGGAACGTGTTGGTCACGTTCTGCATCATCAAGGTCTCGAGCGTCGTGTCGTCCAGGTCGAGAGGATCGGACGGCAGGACCTGACGGCTGCCGTTGATCAGGATATCCACCCGGTCGAACGCGTCGATGGTGGCAGAGAGCAGATTCGCAAGGGTCAGGCGTTCGCGCAGATCACCGGCGAAATAACGGATGTTTCCATCGTCCTCGGGAATCTCGCCACATTCATGCGATAGGCGGGCCTCGTCCATGTCGGCGAACATGACATTCGCGCCCTGATCGACGAAATGGCGCGCAATCGCGAGGCCGACGCCATTGGCGGCTCCGGTCACGATGGCGGTCTTGCCTTCGATTGAAAATGACATCGGGCTTGGCTCTCCTTCAGCGTCGTTTCGCGCGCCCTGCCTTGTCCGGCGTTCTGGGCTGATCTGCTTGCAGGATCTTGAAACGCGAGTCGCCGTCCAGTTCTTGCACATGAACAAAGCTGCCCGCCAGAGTGGTTTCGTAGGGCAGATGGCGATTGGCCACCATGATGAGGCTGCCCTTGGGCTTGAGCAAACGCGCGGCAGAGCGGATGAACGCCTGCCCGAGACTGGCGTCGGGGGTCCGGCTGGTATGGAACGGCGGGTTCATCACGACCCAGTCAAGGCTGCCCGCCGTGCCCCATGTCGTCGCATCCGCCCAATGCAGGGTGACCCGATCGCCTGACAGGTTGCGCTCGGCACAGGCCAGCGCGCGCCGGTCGGCCTCGACCACGTCCACATGGGTCACCTTCGGCAGGTCCAGAAGATGGCGTGACAGGTATCCCCAGCCGCCACCCAGGTCAGCCCCCCGTCCCTTGAGGGATTTGGGCAGCACAGGAACAAGCGCCATCGACCCCGCGTCCGGGCCATCCGAGGAAAATACGCCCGGTTGCGTGATCCAGCCATCGGCGACCGGCGCGGGTTCCGGAAGTTGACAGTCGTCAAACGCCTTGGCCGCCGCGAACCAGAAGATCTTGCCATGCGCCTTCGACATCTGCCCGTCGATGTCGACGCGGGTTCTGACGAATTTGAGCATCGCGTCGATGCCATCGGTCTTGGCCCCGTCGACGATGACGATGCCGCCCGGTGCGATCTGCTCGGCCTGCGCGATCAGGCCCCGGCCCAATTCGCGACTGCGCGGCAGGGTAACGTGCACCACATCGGCAGGGCCTTCGGCCGCGGTTGTGACAGGCACACCGGAGGCATCGAAGACATCGTGATCGGGTTTGAAATTCTGCTGAACCAATACGTTCCCTGACGGCAAGACAGACAGGTCAGCATCGGGGTTCGGTTCAAGAAGCACGATGCGCGCGGCGTCGGGCAGGTCGAGCGCGCCGGTCTCGAGCGCATGGGCAAGTCTGGCCAAAGTCATGGGATGTCCGGGATTGCCCCGGTTATTCCTTTTCCATGGTGCATTGCAGCGGGTGCTGATGCCGGCGGGCGAAGTCCATCACCTGGCCCACCTTGGTTTCCGCGATCTCATGGCTGAAGACACCGACAACCGCAACGCCCTTCTTGTGCACGGTCAGCATGATTTCAAAGGCTTGCGCGTGGGTCATGCCGAAAAACCGTTCCAGCACGTGCACCACGAATTCCATCGGGGTGTAGTCGTCGTTGAGAAGCAGCACCTTGTAAAGCGGCGGGCGTTTCGTCTTGGCACGGGTTTCAACAACGACACCCGTGTCGTTGCCCTCTTTCGACGGAGGACCCGCCATGGTGCGGGGTGGTTCGATCGTGGCCGACAAATGGGTCATGCGTGGGCAGCTGCCTTGGGTTTCATATCCTTGACCCGTCTATATAACCTGTCCTGCACATGAGAAAAGAGGCGCATGGCAACGATATGGCCCGAAAGCTGCAAACAATCGGTTTCGACGCGGACGATACACTCTGGCACAACGAACGTTTCTTCAAGCTGACGCAGGATCGGTTCGAAGCGCTGTTGTCCGATCACGCGGAAACCGACCTCTTGCATGACCGCCTGATCGCGGCCGAGCGGCGCAATATCGGGCATTACGGATTCGGGGTGAAAGGCTTTGTCCTGTCGATGATCGAAACCGCCATCGAGGTGACCGACGGCGCGGTGCCGGGGCACGTGATCCAGCAGATCCTGAACGCGGGTCAGGACATGCTGGCGCACCCGATCGAGCTCTTGCCGCATGCGCAAAGCACGGTCGAGGCGCTGGCCGACAGTCATCGGCTGTTGCTCATCACCAAGGGCGACCTGCTGCATCAGGAACGGAAACTGGCGCAATCGGGGTTGGGCGATCTTTTCGACGACGTGGCCATCGTTTCCGACAAGACGGTCGAGACCTACCGACGCGTGTTCACCGCGCAGTCCGGCGGTGCAGAGGCGGCGATGATGGTGGGCAACTCTATGCGGTCGGACGTGGTGCCGGCGGTCGAGGCCGGAAGCTGGGGTGTGCATGTGCCGCACGACCTGGAATGGGATCTGGAAAAGGCCGACGCGCCGGTCAGTCCGCGCTTCCGGGCGATTGGCGACCTTGGCGATTTGCCGCCGCTGGTGTCGGAGATCGGCTGACCAGGGACGCCTCATTTTCGCCATATTGGCTTCAGTAGTAAGCGATCAAAGCGACCACCCAATATATTGCGCCGCCACGGTACAAAATTGCACAAAAAAGGCATAAAAATAAGGGCTTTATCGCTCACCCCTCATGTGCTAGCCTTTTATCAATAATAATGCTGACCGGAACAATCCGGCAGCTCGAGGCAGAGAAGGCGGAAAACGTGGTGGGACGGCGCAAAAGGCCGGGCCGGGTAGGTCTGTACGTAATCACTGCAATCTGGTTGGCGGTTCTGCTGCCGATGAGCGCGATGGCGGCTCCCTATGCGGCCATGGTGATGGATGCGCGCAATGGCGAGGTGATTCACGCCGATAACGCGGACACCCGCCTGCACCCCGCCTCGCTTACCAAGATGATGACGCTCTACGTCGTGTTCGAAGCGGTGCAGAACGGCGAGATCAGCATGGACACGAAGGTGCGCATCTCGCGGAAAGCGGCCTCCGAACCCCCTTCCAAGCTGGGCCTGCGCTCCGGATCGACGATCCAGTTGCGCTATCTTGTCCGTGCGGCGGCCGTGAAATCGGCCAATGACGCAGCCACCGCGATCGCGGAAGCCATTTCAGGGTCGGAAGCGGCCTTTGCGCGGCGCATGAACCGCACCGCCAAGGCGCTCGGCATGAACCGCACCACCTTCAAGAACGCGCATGGCTTGACCGAAAGCGGGCATCAGTCGACAGCCCGGGACATGACGATCCTCGGACGACATGTGCTTTATGACTATCCGCAATATTACAACTTGTTCTCGCGCCGCAGCACGGATGCCGGGATCAAGACCGTGGCCCATACGAACCGCCGGTTCCTCGACAGCTACCGCGGCGCGGATGGTATCAAGACCGGATATACCCGCGCAGCGGGTTTCAACCTGACCGCCTCGGCGGAACGCGGCGGAGAGCGGATCATCGTGACGGTGTTCGGCGGAAATTCAACCGCGTCGCGCAACGCCCAGGTGGCAAAGCTGATGGATTTGGGCTTTAACAAGGCACCTGCGCGCATGGCGCTGCGCACGCCGCGCAAACCGCCCTATCTGGGCCCGACCGTGTCCTCGACCACGGAAACCGTCATCGCCAGAAGCCAGACTCCGGCTACCCATACCCGCGCAAAGTCGATCCGCGTGGTCGCCGCCGCCGTCAAGACCAGCCTCCGGCCGATTGCACGGCCTGTTGCCGAACCGGTGCTGCCCGACGCGCTCGTCGCCACGCTTCAGGACGACATTCAATCGGTTCTCGCCGAAGTCCAGACCGAAGATGTTCAGGAAGTCGCCGCGACGGCAGCCAAGGTGGCCTTGGCCACGGCGGCCCCGGCAACAGCCCCGCCAAGCGCCGCCTCGGGGACAGACAAGATCGCCCCGAGCGCCTCCATCAAACCGGTCGTCCGCCCCAGGACGATCGTCCTGGCCTCGGCATCGACAGGCACATCAGACGCGACGCAGCCGGTCGAGACACGTGAAGCCGAAGTGGTGACCCGCATCTCGACCTCGGGTGGGCGTCACTGGGGCATCAATGTCGGACGCTATCCCAGCCGCCATGCCGCAGAAAAGGCATTGCTCACCACGGCGCTGTCGGAAATGGCCACGTTGGACGGGTCCCTGCGCAAGGTGGTCAATGGCGCGCGGGGCTTTGATGCGAACTTCATGGGACTGACCCGCGAAGCGGCGGACCTTGCCTGCCGCAGGCTTCAGGCCCGGCAGGTCACCTGTTTCATGATCGGGCCGGGCTGAGCGCAGGTCTCAGGACTTGGGGTGATCGTCGTAATCGTCTGACAGGATCCGTTCAGCCGCGCCATCGGGATCATCGTATTGCCGGGACTTCACCGTGAAGACAAAGGCGATCAGGCCGATCCCGCCAAGGATCAGCGACACGGGGATGAGATAGGCCAGCACGTTCATCGAATGCTCCGGGTCATTTCAGGCGCAATGCGTTCAGGGACACCGTAATGGATGAGGTCGACATCGCCAATGCGGCGATCAGAGGCGAACACAATCCCGCGACGGCCAGGGGAACCGCGATGACGTTGTACCATGTCGCGATGCTGAAGTTCTGACGGATACGCCTGATCGCCTTGCGCGATGTGACAAGCGCATCGGCAATCGGCTCGAGCGAATTGCCCAGCAACACCACGTCGGACGCAACCCGCGCCGCGTCGAGAGCCGAGGCAGGCGAGATCGATGCATGCGCACCGGCCAGCGCCGCCGTGTCGTTCAGGCCATCGCCGACCATGAGAACCCGTTTTCCCGACTCTGTCAGATCGGCAATCCTTGCTGCCTTGTCTTCGGGCAGCGCCTCGGCAATCCACCTGGTGATACCAATGCGTGTCGCAAAGGCCTCGACGGCAGGGGTGGTGTCGCCGGACATCAGCATCACGTCGTAGCCGTCCTGTTGAAGACGGCTCACAAGCGCTTCTGCGCCGTCACGGATCTGATCGGCAAAGCGGAACGGATCGGCCACCGTGTCGCCCACGCGCAACCACGCGCAGGTCTCCGTTACTTCGCCCCCGCCAACCCAGCTGCTCCGCCCAAGGCGCACGGTCTGGCCCTTCCAGCGCCCCTCGGTGCCGTGTCCCGGCACCTCGACAATATCGGTCACCTTGGCCGCCGGAACGCCCAGCGCCGCAATTGCCTTGGCGAGCGACTGCGACAGCGGGTGCGATGACCCTTCAGCAAGGGCAAACGTGATCCCAAGATCCTGGCGCGAATGGTCGTTCAGATTGGTGACCTCGGGCGTTCCCGCAGTCAGCGTCCCGGTCTTGTCGAAGACAACCGTGTCCACCTGGGCCATCCGTTCGAGCGCGGTGGCGTCCTTGATCAGAAGGCCCTTGCGGAACAACCGACCTGAGGCAGCCGTCGTGACCGCGGGCACGGCCAGACCCAGCGCACAGGGGCAGGTGATGATGAGGACCGCCGCCGCGATATTCAGCGCAGTGCGAAGATCGAAGGTATAGAAATACCAGCCCAGGAAGGCCAGGGCCGACAGGATATGCACCCCCGGCGCATAGAGCTTGGCCGCCTTGTCGGCGAGCGATGTGTAACGCGACCGACCGGATTCGGCGATGGCGACAAGATCTGCCATGCGGTGCAAAGACGTGTCGCGGCCAACAGCGCTGGCACGGATGGTCAGCGGGCCAGTCAGGTTCACTTCGCCTGCGCTGACATCGAAACCGGGTCCGGCATAGATCGGGCGGGTTTCGCCGGTCAGAAGCGACCGGTCCAGTTCGGACTGCCCTTCGACAATCTCACCGTCCACCGGCATCCGTCCTCCGGGCCGCACGCGGATCAGGTCGCCGACGGCGAGCGCGGACATGGCGACCTGTTCCTCTCCATCGGCGGTAACACGCGAGACGCGCGGAACTTCCAGCGCGGCAAGCTCCTCGGCGGCAGAGCGCGCGGCAGAGCGGGTGCGGTGATCGAGGTAACGCCCCGCAAGCAGGAAGAAGGTCAGCGTGATCGCCGCGTCGAAATAGGCGTGTTCCCCCGAAAGCGACGTTTCCCAGAGCGATGTCGCAACCGCCAGCGCGATGGCAAGCGAGATCGGCACATCCATGTTGAGCCGCCCTGCCCTGAGCGCAGTCCAGGCATGCTTGAAGAAGGGCTGCGCCGAGAACGCGATCGTCGGAAGCGCGATGGCGGCTGAAATCCAGTGGAACATGTCCCGCGTCGGTCCATCCGCGCCGGACCAGACCGCGACGGACAGCAACATGATGTTCATCGCCGCGAATCCCGACACGGCGAGGCGCATCAACAGATCGCGGCCCGCCTTGTCGGTCTCGGTGGCGCGCAGGGCCGTCGAATCGAGCTCATGCGCCTCGTAGCCCGCCCTTTCAAGCACCCTGACAAGATCATCCGCCGTCACATCCCGCGCTGCATCGACCTGTGCCCGCTTGAGCGTGAGGTTGACGCGCGCGCCCTTGACGCCATGCGTTGCGGCAAGGATGCGTTCGACCCCCGAGATGCAGGCGGCGCAATGGATCGCGGGCAGCGACAGAACGATGTTGACGTCCTTCGGCAAAGCCGCGTCGGCCAGCGCTTCTGCCGCAGGCGCGGCGGAACAGGCCGGACAGGCCGAGGTCGGAGGGCGCATCGCGACGGTCACGGATCAGCTTTCGACGTGCAGGACCACACGCTGTTCGAACGGAATCCCGTCGAGCGACGTGGCCTTCATGCGGATATTCCAGTTACCCGGCTTGAGAGTTTCGCGCGCGACATAGGCGCGGCCATCAAACGAAAACTCCGGGCTCCGGTCATCCTGAACATGGGTGGCGCGCCCCAGCACAGCGTCAAGGCTGCCGGTCTGAACCGGTCGGCCATTTGCGTCTGTGATGCTCAGGATCAGCAGCCCCCCCTTGGCGTCGGCCCGCACGGTCCACCCCAGGGATTGCTGGTCGGCGCGGCGATCGTCGAAACTTTGCGACGCGATGTACGAGTTCTTCACCTCCAGGCCCGGAAAGGTCGATACTGCCGAATAGGCGAGAAGCAGATTGACCGAGATGATGACCGCGAAACAGCTGCCGAAGATCGCCAGAGCATGCCAGCCGGTGAGTTTGCGTTCCTTGGTCATCAGTTGCTCCTCCCGTTGAAAATACTGTCCGTATAGGCGCGGTCGCCATTGGTCAGGTCCTCGACCCAGAACCGGATTTCGGTGCGTTCGTCTTCCGCCGGGTCAGACCCGGGGGCTGCGACGACATAGACCCGCTGCAGATAGGTTTCGTTCGCCGGCACATCGACGGTTTCGTAGGGCGTTCCCTCAAGCTGAACGCGCAAGGCCGGATGGCCCACCACGGACATGCGGAACGGACGATCCTCGCCGTGCTTGTTCAGCAGACGCACATCGTAGGTATTGCGGATCGAGCCATCGGACAGCGTGACGAATGTCGGGTTGCGCACCGGGGCGACCGTCATGTCGATCTCCGGACGGATGAACAGCGCGAAAACAAGGCCGATGCCGACCAGCGCCCAGAGCGCCGTGTACATCATCGTGCGAACACGGAAGATGTGGAACCACGGGGACCGGGCCGGCTCGCCGGCGCGCTCGCGCGGTTCATCCGACAGGGCGAGATAGTCGATCAGGCCGCGCGGCTTGCCGATCTTTTCCATGATGTCGTCACAGGCGTCGATGCACAGGCCACAGGTGATGCACTCCATCTGCTGACCGTCGCGGATGTCGATACCCGCCGGGCAGACGTTCACGCAGGCCATGCAGTCGATGCAGTCGCCCAACTGCTCGGATCCTTCGGATTTGCGGTGCTTGCCGCGCGGCTCGCCCCGCCATTCGCGATACGCCACGGTCAGCGTGTCTTCGTCCATCATCGCGGCCTGGATGCGCGGCCAGGGGCAGGCATAATTGCAGATCTGTTCCCGCGCGAAACCGCCGAAAAAGAAGGTCGTCGCGGTCAGGATCAGCATGGTGGTATAGGCCACCGGATGCGCCTGCCCGGTCACCAGGTCGCGCAACAGCGTGGGGGCATCGGCGAAATAGAAGATCCATGCGCCCCCTGTGGCCAGGCCGATCAGGAACCAGCTCACCCATTTGGTCAGGCGCAGCCGCGCCTTGCGGAAATCCATCTTTTCCTGCCGGTGCAGGCGCAAACGCGCATTGCGGTCGCCCTCGATCCAGCGTTCGACCAGAATGAAAAGGTCGGTCCAGACCGTTTGCGGACAGGCATAGCCGCACCATACGCGACCCAGCGCCGAGGTGAACAGAAAGAGGCCCAGCCCCGCCATGATAAGCAGGCCCGCGACGAAGTAGAACTCGTGCGGCCAGATCTCGATCCAGAAGAAAAAGAAGCGTCGGTTGGCAAGGTCGATCAGGACCGCCTGATCCGGAAGCTGTGGCCCCCGGTCCCACCTGATCCACGGCGTGACATAGTAGATGCCCAGCGTGACGATCATGATGATCCATTTGAAGCTGCGAAAGTTGCCTTTCACACGCTTGGGAAAAATCGGTTCGCGCGCAGCATAAAGCTTCGGCGGCGTTGTGTTTTCGGCTTGAGACACGAGAGAATTTGCTCCCAGAGACGGATTGGCTTGAGCGTCTTTTCTCAGGCCCGGAGATGCCAGGCTTTGACTTGCATCAAATACTGTATCTTTAACTCAGGTTTTTGCGCCGACGCGGCGGATTCGCCGGAGGAATACCTTGAGTGGCCTGGGTAGAACGCCGGGGCGGGCGACAAGATGGTGGCCCTTCCCAGCCGGTCTCCGAATATGGCCACCAGGCGCCCGACTTCAAGGTCTTCCGCCACGGCGATTCGGCTGGAAGCGTCCAGCATACGGGTCAGGTCGGGTCCGGCGGACACAAAAAGACCGCGCAGGACACAGGTCCCTGCGCGGTCTGATAGGGTATTATACTTGATCAAGATGCGCCGGTGCTCCGAAACGCGCGAACAGAAAGAAGCCCCGGCGCTGTGCCGTCCGACCCCGCGAGGCCGGACGGTATCGGTAAGGGCGATCTACTCCGCCGGAGCCTCACCCCCGCCCAGGCCGTGCACATAGGCGGCCACAGCGCGAATCTCGGCTTCGCTCAGACGGTCGGTCCAAGGCGGCATGACGCCGAAGCGAGAATAGGTCACCGTTTCCATCAGCGTGTCGTAGTCCCCACCGTAGAGCCAGATGGCGTCCGTGAGGTTCGGCGCGCCCTGCCAGCGATCGCCGGTGCCATCATCCAGGTGACATGCGGCACAATTGTCCAGGTAGACGGTCTCGCCGGCTTCGACCATGGACGCGTCCCGCGGTTCTTCGGACAGCGACATCACGTAGTTGACCACCTGTGCGATCTCTTCCTCGGCGAGAATCTCGCCAAAGGCCGGCATTTGCGACCAGCGCGCGTCGGGATCGTCTTCGTTGCGGATACCATGCGCGATTGTTGCGTGGATCGCTTCGATATCGCCACCCCAGAGCCAGTCGTCGTCAAGCAGGTTCGGATAGCCCTTGGCCCCCGCCGCGCCCGACCCGTGGCACTGTGCGCACCAGGTGCGGAAAACCGCGCCACCGGCGTTTTGCGCAAACTGGTTCAGGTCCGGATCCTGCGCGATTTCGGTCAGCTCGACCGATGCCAGTCGCTCGTTGATGCCCGCGTTGGCTGCTTCGAAAGAGGCGATGTCTTCAGCCACCTGCGCCCGCGTCGAGAACCCCAGAAGGCCGGGTGTGGCCTCCCTGATGCCCGGCCAGGCCGGATAGGCGATCGTATAGAGCACGGCCCAGACGATCGTGGCGTAGAAAGTCCACAGCCACCAGCGCGGAAGAGGCTTGTTGTATTCCTTGATTCCGTCCCACTCGTGACCGGTGGTTTCATAATCAAGGTCGTCGTCTTGCTTCTTGCTCATGTCCTCGCCTCCCTGGATGCGGCGGGTTTGTCTTCGTTGCGGAACGGAATGTTGGCGGTGTCCTGATATGTCTTCCTGCTGCCCGGACGGACGACCCAGAAGATCACCCCGACAAAGAACAGGAAGAGGACAAGCAGCATCCAGCTGTCGGCGAAGTGACGAAGGAACGTGTAGGTTTCCATGGTTTCCTCCTTACCGGCTTGCGTCTGGTGTGAAGGTCGAGAAATCGACCAGCGTGCCCAGCATCTGGAGATAGGCGATCAGGGCATCCGCTTCGGACACGCCCGGCTGACCATCGAAGTTGCGCACATTCACGCTCTCGCCATACCGCTCCATGAGACCGTCGAAGTCGCTGTCGGGGTCGGCCTGGGCCCGGAAGTCTTCCCGAGCGGCTTCGACCATCTCGTCGCTGTAGGGCACACCGACGAAGGCATGGGTGGCCATGAGATCGCCGACATATTCGCCATCCAGCAGGGTCGCTTCGAGGTAGCCATATTTCGGCATCACCGATTCCGGCACAACCGATTGCGGATCGCGCAGGTGATCGACATGCCAGTCATCCGAGTAGCGGCCACCGACGCGGGCAAGGTCGGGCCCGGTCCGCTTGGAACCCCACTGGAACGGATGGTCGTACATCGATTCCGCCGCCAGCGAGTAGTGACCGTAGCGTTCGACCTCGTCCCGCATCGGGCGGATCATCTGGCTGTGGCACACATAGCAGCCTTCGCGCACATAGATGTCCCGCCCCGTCAGTTCGAGCGGCGTGTAGGGGCGCATCCCGTCAACTTCCTCGATCGTGTTCTCGAGGTAGAAAAGCGGCACGATCTGCACCAGCCCGCCGATGGTCACGACAAGGAAGCTGAGGATCAGCAACAGCGTCGCGTTGGTTTCGATAATCTTGTGCTTGTCAAGAATACCCATTGTCCAAGCCTCCTTATTCGGCCGCGACGGCTGCGGGGCTGGCCACGGCGTCTTTTGCCGGGCTGCGCTTCACAGTCATCCAAAGGTTGTAGCACATGATGAGGGCACCGGTGAGGTACATCACACCGCCAAGGGCACGCACGACATACATCGGGAACTTGGCGCTCACGGTGTCGGCAAAGCTGTTCACGAGGAACCCGTTTGCATCGACTTCACGCCACATCAGGCCTTCCATGATCCCCGTGACCCACATCGAGGCCGCGTAGAGAATGATGCCGATGGTGGCGAGCCAGAAGTGCCAGCTGACCATGCTCAGGCTGTAAAGCCGCTGACGGTTCCAGAGCTTCGGCACCAGGAAGTACAGGGCACCGAAGGTGATCATGCCGTTCCAGCCAAGCGCACCGGAATGCACGTGACCGATGGTCCAGTCCGTGTAGTGCGACAGTGAGTTCACCGCGCGGATCGACATCATCGGACCTTCAAAGGTCGACATGCCGTAGAAGCCAAGCGAGATCACCATCATCCGGATGATCGGGTCGGTGCGCAGCTTGTCCCA
>NZ_JAIPUT010000051.1 GCF_020055635.1 Marivita sp.
AAATCTACAGATGTGACAGACAAGCTGTTCCGCGACGGTGCGCAGGCGGAACTTGACCCGCGGGACCGGGCAATCTTTGACTTTGCGGTCGCACTGTCGGAGACGCCGTCACAGGCGGGTCCGCAGCATTTGGCGGCACTGTTAAAAGCAGGTCTGGATGAGGCCGAAATTCTCGACCTCATCTTGTCTTCCGCGCTTTTTGGGTGGGCTAACCGACTAATGCATGTGCTCGGCGAACCGGTTCGGCCCCCGAAGACTGTTGGTTGAATACGTGCCGTTTAAGGGGATGACATTCCACCATGGCGTAATTTCCATGAAGCAGCTGTCCAATGCGCGATCGCTACAGGACGCTAAGACCTATCCAAGATGAGAGATACCAACGGCTTTTTCATCAAGGAGACCGCCAATGCGGTTCAGGGGCGTGTCGTCGGCAAGACTTTTCTTGGCAGCCGCGTGGCCATGCAGATCGCCACTGGCCGTCGGCGATGGCGACCATTGTCGCCGTCAGCTAGGTGGAAATGCACGGTTGAGTCAGCAGCGCCCGCTAAAGGGCGCCGCCTGTGGCCAGAAAGAAGACCGCAACACCGGACTTCGGGACAGTGAGCCGGGATCCTGGCCTCATGGAAGGAGAGCGCTGCTCTCGCGGAACGATCAGAACCAATCGTCGTCGCCAAAGACGGACGCTTCCTCTTCCTCGAGGACTCCACTGTCGTCCTGGTCGTACTCGCCGAAGACGGCATCTCCGAACTCGTCTTCAGTCAGTTGTGCGTCGGCGTCGGCGTCGGCCTCAGCGAAGCCTCCCGCGTCATAGTCATTCTCGAACCCGGTGGAGTACTCGAACTCGGAGACCAGCTCGTCGTCGTTCTCGTCCCACTCATCGAACACCTCGATCTCGCCAAACCCGGCGTCGAATTCTTCCTCGCTCAGCGCGCTGTCGCCGTCCTCGTCCCAGTCGCTCCATTCCTGCGCGAGCGCGGGAGCGGCGGCGAGACCAAGAGCGATGGCCGTGCTTGCGGCAAGATTAAAAAGTTGCTTCGGCATGATGTTTCCTCTTCGCATCATCTGCGTTGATTTGTTTGACGACAGGTCCTCCGTGGCCGATGATCCGTCGCCGCGTACCGGTCAAACATCAACCGTCGTCGAAGGTTCCTGCGGCCTGACCTCCCTGCACGAAACGGTGCGGCACCCGTGCACCGAACCGTCGCTTCTCGCTAATCTTGAAATCGGTCTTCGCGGCCGTGCGCACCACTTCGGCGAGACCATGGGCGGGCAACGAAATCGTGTTGATCATCTATGCGGCCCATCCTGCAATAACTCCGGGCGTATTGACCGGAGGCCATGATGGTCTGGCGAAGACCGAGGGGACAGAAGACCGGGTGACCCTCGTTCGGGCCAGGAGTTGCCGATCAGTCGGCAATCACGCCCGCAAGCGGACACGAGAGACGCCATGAAAGTCCAGCCGGCGCGAAGTCGACCCGTACCTTGCCGTCCATGCTCGCCTCGACCATCCCGGTCGTCACCTTGGAGCCGAAGCCCGATCGTCCCGTCTGTGTCACCTGCGGTCCGCCACTTTCCAGCCATGATAGAGTGAACCGGGGTTCGGTAGATGCATCCCGTTCCAGCGACCAGCGGATTGCGATGTGCCCGGTCTCGTTCGAAAGCGCACCGTATTTGGCTGCATTGGTGGCAAGTTCGTGGAGAGCCATCCCCAGGGCTTGCGCGGCATCCGGGGTAAGTGCGACCGGCGGGCCGTCGGTCTCGATACGCTCACCGATCAGATCGGAGAAATGAGCAAGCTGGGATTGGACGAGTTCGGCGACCGGTACCGTCTTCCACGAATGTTGAAAGAACAGGTCCTGCGCGGCCGCCAGCGCCTTCACCCGCTCTGCGAAGCGCTCCGTGAAATCGTCCGCGCCAGACGAGGCTGTATGCCGTGCCATTGCCAGCACGAGGCTGAGCATGTTCTTGGCGCGGTGATCTGCCTCTTTCATCACCAGCTGGGTCTGTTCCTCTCGGTTCTTGCGTTCCGAGATGTCACTGAACAGCACGGCGACGTGGTTGTCCGGCGACGACCCGATCCGGAAGGCGTAGACGTTGAACCACCGTCCCAGCATCTCGGAATGCTGCTCGAAGCGCACCGGCTCACCTGTCCTCGCGACGCGTCCGTATGCCTCGTACCAATGGTCCTCAAGCTCAGGCGCAGCCTCGCGCAGCCAGTGGCCCAGAATGACCTCGGGAAAGCCTGTTCGTTCGTAGAAAGCGGGGTTCGCCTCCACGACCCGGTAATCGATACGCCCGTCCGGGGCGTCGAAGCGCACCTCCAGCACGCAGAAACCCTGGTCGATAGCCTCGAACAGGCTGCGATAACGCTCTTCGCTCCTGCGAAGATCCTCTTCCGCTTGCTTGCGCTGTGTCGTCTCCTGCACGATGGCCGCGATGCCGACGTTCCGACCGTCGATGCGAACGGGGAAGAAGTGTTCCTCCCAATGGCGCAGGTGCCCCGGTTCCGCCGGTGTCTCGCCGCTGATCTCGACCCCGTACCAAGGCTCACCCGTCTTAAGGATCTCGCCCCAGCGGCGATAGAGGTTCTCGTAATCTACGAGATCGGGCATGAGTTCGTCAGGTCGGCGCCCGATGTGAACGTCGGGCGGCAGACCGTTGATCTCTGCGAGCCTGGGATTCACATGCTGGAATCGGAACGCGCTGTCCCAGACCCCAAGACCGACAGGTGCGCCATCGAGCAGCGCCGTCAGCATGGCATTCGAGTCGGCCAGTTCATCCTTCACGCGCTCCTCTGCGGAAGTGGCATAAGAAAAGCCGATCATGCGCAATGGCGTCCGGTCTGCATTGAATTCGACACGGCCACTTTCGGCGAACCAGAGCGCCGTTCCTTCGGGGCCGCTGAAGCGATGGCGCGACGTGTACGTGCCATCAGGAGAACTCAGCGCGGCATGGACCGCGGTGCGGAAAGTCTCGCGGTCCGCAGGATGGACGGCATTCACGACGTGTTCAAAGGTCTCGGGCTCGTCTGTGTTTTTTGGCAAGCCCGGATGATCGCTCGCGATGCGCTGGACATTGTCTGCCTGGATGTCCCATTCGAAAACGATCGTCGGCGGTGAGTTGGCGGAAAGGTATGTCAGCGCCGCGGTCTCGCTGTCGCCTGTCATCGGGTCTTGTTGGACGAAGGCGCCGACCCTGACGTCCTCGGTGACGTCGATGTTGATCCCGCGAATGACCCTGACGTTCCCCGCCGGGTCCCGCTCGATTGCACCTCGATCCAGGATGACCCGGACGGCACCGTCAGGCCGAACGATCCGGAAGCTGTGGCTGTAGCTTGTGCCGTCCGATCCCAGGTAGGTGGAGGTTTCGCCCTCGACGCGTACCTGATCCTCCGGGTGAACGAGTGCGATAAAGCCCGCCTCCGCATCCGGCGCCTGCGTCAGTCCATAAAGTTGCAACAACTCGGGGGACCAGACAACGCGGTCCTCGGACGGCCACCATTCGTAGGTCCCGGCCCGCCACGTGGCGGCAAGCTGGCGACATTGCTCCGCAACGGTCTTCTCTGCCGGCACGACACTATTCCTCGAAACAAGGTTCAGTCCAGCGAGAGGTAGCCTCGCATTCGAGCTTATTTTGCCAGATTTTGGACGGAAGTCCACAGGCGCTTGGGACAAGGAAACGGGCAGTGATTGCGGCCGCATGAATGTGAGTGAGGGAGCTTTCTGGATACTCAGTCTTGAGCCGATGACTGAACCCGCAACCGTCTGCTCCGCGGGCAAAGCGGAGCAAGGCCTTTCGCCGGCACGTCACCAACCTCATCAACGATTGCCGGCACAAGTGCCATGGTCGAGACTTGGCCTTCTACCTGTCCAGAATTTCTCCCTCGATCGATGACGAAATTACAAGCGACGAACAGAAGTGGTCCCGCTGTCGTCCCGGAGCCATATCATCCCAAGTTTACGCAAAACTCGGACGCGAATAAATCGTTAGAATACAAATGCTTAAAAGTGGTGCCCGGGGGCGGAATCGAACCACCGACACGAGGATTTTCAATCCACTGCTCTACCCCTGAGCTACCCGGGCACGGGTGAACGACGAAGGTTCAGGTGGCGGCGTTCTATGTGACGCTTTGGGGCGTGTCCAGTGGGATTTGTAGGGAAAATGCAAAAACAAACCTGGCCGACAATCCAATGCTTGGGCGGGGCGCGGTCTGGTCCTCGCGGCTTGCCAATGCGGCCAGGATCGGCAATCTGTCGCCATGATGCCAAGCTTTGATTTCGAAGACCAGATACGCGCTCCTGGAGGGGCTCGGATTGCCGGGGTGGATGAGGCTGGCCGCGGGCCGCTGGCCGGACCCGTGGTGGCGGCGGCGGTGGTGCTCTCGCGGGATCTTCTGCCGGAGGGACTGCGGGATTCCAAGCTCCTCAGCGCCACCAGGAGGGACGCGCTGCTGCAGCTGATCCTCGATCAGGCCGAGGTTGGCATCGGCCTGGCGACGGTCGAAGAGATCGACGAGATCAATATCCTTCGGGCCAGTCACCTGGCGATGTGCCGGGCGATCGCTGCACTGCCATATCCGCCAGATCACGTGCTTGTGGACGGCAACCTGTGCCCCCGCGAGCTGACCCTTCCGGCGACGCCGATCATCAAGGGAGACGCGCTGTCCCTGAGCATCGCGGCTGCTTCGATTGTGGCCAAAACAAGGCGCGACGCGATCATGTGGGATTTGGCGCAACAGTGCCCCGGCTATGGCTGGGAAACCAACATGGGTTACCCGACGAAGTGTCACAAAGAAGCCCTTCGAAATCTTGGTGTGACCCCACACCATAGACGTTCCTTCAAGCCGGTCCACAATATCTTGTGACAAGCGAAATTCATAACTGCTTGATTCAAAAAAGAAATTGACCACGAATCAGGTTTGACTCATCTTTTAGGCCAATGACAGAGCGCAACAACTGCGCCGGGACGATAGGCAGAGAATGACAAAGATGACCAAGCCGAACAGCGCCGAGGCGTTGCCGATAAACACGATCCTGGAGGGCGATTGCATCGAGGTGATGAACGGCTTGCCCGCGTCATCGGTCGATCTGATCTTCGCCGATCCGCCGTATAATCTTCAATTGAAGGGCGATCTGCATCGCCCCGACAATTCCCGCGTCGACGCGGTGGATGACGAGTGGGACCGGTTTTCGAGCTTCGCCGTCTATGACGACTTCACCCGCGCCTGGCTCAAGGCGGCGCGCCGATTGCTGAAACCGGACGGGGCGATCTGGGTCATCGGCTCGTATCACAACATCTTTCGCGTCGGATCGGCCTTGCAGGACGAAGGCTACTGGATCCTGAACGACGTGGTCTGGCGCAAGTCGAACCCGATGCCCAATTTCCGTGGCAAGCGGTTTACCAACGCGCATGAAACCATGATCTGGGCGTCGAAATCCGAAGGCGCGAAATATACCTTCAACTACGAGGCGCTGAAGGCGTTGAACGAAGGTATCCAGATGCGGTCGGACTGGGTTCTGCCGATCTGCAATGGTGGCGAACGGCTCAAGGATGCGGCTGGCGAAAAGGCGCATCCGACGCAGAAACCGCAGGCTCTTTTGCACCGCGTTCTCGTCGGATCGACCAAGCCGGGCGATGTCGTGCTGGATCCCTTTTTCGGGACGGGCACAACGGGCGCGGTCGCCAAGATGTTGGGCCGCGACTGGATCGGCATCGAACGCGAGGAGAAATATCGCGTGGTCGCGCAAAAGCGGATCGCCTCGGTGCGCCGACTTGACAAGGTGGCGCTTGAAACCTCGACCAGCAAACGCGCCGAGCCGCGCGTGCCGTTCGGACAGCTTGTCGAGCGCGGCATGTTGCGCCCGGGTGAGGAACTCCTGAGCATGAACGGTCGCCACAAGGCCAAGGTTCGCGCGGACGGCACGTTGATCGGCAACGACATCAAGGGCTCGATCCACCAGGTCGGCGCGCATCTTGAGGGCGCCCCGAGTTGCAACGGCTGGACCTACTGGTGTTTCAAGCGCGATGGCAAGACCGTTCCCATCGACGTGCTGCGCCAGCAGATCCGGTCGGAAACAGGCTGACAGTCACAGAACACCGCCGGTGCCTGCGGTCATGATCCCGCGGCACTACACCTTGCCCCGCCGGTTCCCGGCGGGGTTTTTTGGCGCTCCCTGTCAGCAGAGGAAGGGAACGACCCGGGTTTCGTCTGTGCGAGATATGGTCCGCAGCCACGGCAGGCGCACGGCATTCTGATTGCGCAGGGCCACCAGCGGCACGACGCCCCGTTCAAGCACGGCCTCGGCCACACGTTCGGACAGGGGCGCTTCGGCGCAGGGCTTCATCACCGGAACGCCCCCCGCTTCGAAACTGACCAGCGGCAGGTCGTCATAGGTCAGTGCGCTGTCAAGCCGCGTATTCCATCCATCCTCCCGGAACGCCCGCGCGATCAACACGGTTGCAACGAGGGAAGGGGCACCCCAGAGAAATGCATCGTGGTCGGTCGCGGGGGCCTGCACCTCTTCGAAATCGAAAAACGCATCCACCGGATCCCGGCGCTTGCCATAAGATGTGCGCATCAGGAATTTCGGTCCAAGCGCCACGATATGCTGCCCCATCGGGCTGGACTGCAATGCGGTCCAACCGTCGCTTGCATCACCAAAGGCTTCCGGCGCGTTCGCGATCGCGTGCCAGGACGGGGCTCCGATAAGTTGCGCATCGACATTCACCAGAACGGCGGCACCTGTCCGTCCCGCCAGGGCGCCCAGTGACGCGAGCAGCCGCAGGTCCTCGGTAGTGTCTTCGAAGGCACCATCGGTCATGATCAGCGTGAACGGGGCATCCGCGTATTCCGCAACGATCCGGCGGTGCAGCAGTGTCTGATCGAGCGGTTGTCCCTCTGGTCCAAGCGCGGCCTGCAGCTCGGATTTGCCGACATTCCAGACATGGATCGAAAGCTCTTCGTCGGTCTCGATGTTCGACGCAAGAAGGTCAAGCCCGCGCCACGCCGCTTCGAGAGACTGGAAGGATGGATCGTGGAGGATCGCGCGCAGATGGTCTGCGGCTGCCGCATCCACGGCCTGAACATATGGCTCCGCCCCCGGCTCGGCATCCTCGACGACGTGGTCTGCCACCGCGTCCCGCAACAGACGGTCGATATAGCCGCCCGCATCGGGTGGGCCGGAGGCTGTGCCGGCCTCAGACGTCTGTCCGAACAGGCGCGACAGCGTATCGGTGTCCGTCTCTGCGCGGGCCGGCACCGCATCCTGCGCGGTCTCCCCAGAGGCTTGAAGCACGGCGCGCACCTCTTCTGCGGCTTTGTCGAATGTCGCGGGCACAATCAGGCGGCTGCGCAAATCCTTGAGTGCCTGGAAAACCGGAAAGCTCTGAACCAGCTGATCGGCATCAAAGTCGTCGATCTCGCGGGGGGCGAACGGTCCGGCTGGCAGGTTCAGACGGGGGGCCTCGTCCTTCAGCAACGTTTCAAGGGCGTCGACATCCAGACGCCGCATCGCGCGCGTCTCAAGCGTGTCCCCGGTCCGGGAGCGACAGCTTGTTCCGAGATCGGACAGAACGAGGATACGCAACGGGTCTCCCGGCTGGCGCCGCTGGTCAGGCGGCGTCGCGCCGAGTTCGACGGAAAACTGAAAGGGATTGGTCATCTGAAAAGTCCATCGGGAAAGGGATATGCCGCAACTCTACCGCCAGACCTGCGTCGATCCAGAAGATTCTTGCCCCAGGGTATCGACGGCATGGTCTGCGACCTCGTCAGGCAGTGCGCGGTAAAAAGCTGCGCTATCGGGTTTCCCACGGCAAGGCTTCTCGCTATCACCACACGACCAAGCATCCGGAGGCCCCCTTGGACATTCGCGCAATCCTCATGGGACTGGCCTTCGCGGTCATGTGGTCCTCGGCCTTTACTTCGGCGCGCATCATCGTGGCCGACGCCCCGCCGCTCATGGCCTTGGCGTTTCGCTTTACCATTTCCGGCGCTCTGGCGGTCCTGATCGCGCTCTGGATGGGGCAGAGCTGGCGGCTGACCCGGGTGCAATGGCGCGCGACGATCATCTTCGGCATCTGCCAGAATGCGCTGTACCTGGGGCTGAACTTCGTCGCCATGCAACGCATCGAAGCCTCGCTCGCTGCGATCATCGCTTCGTCCATGCCGCTTCTGGTGGGGGTCGCCGGATGGCTCTTTGCCGGGCAGCGCATGTCACCCATCGGTGTGATCGGGCTGATTGCCGGGTTTTGCGGTGTGGTCATCATCATGGGCGCGCGTCTCGGCGCCGGCGCCGACATCTACGGTATTGGCCTGTGCCTGATCGGTGTGCTGTCCCTGACGGTCGCGACACTGGCGCTGCGCAACGCCAGTTCGGGCGGCAATTTCATGATGGTCGTCGGATTGCAGATGCTGATCGGCAGCGCGGTTCTCTGGCCGGCCGGGCTGATGCTGGAAACGCTTGAGGTGACGATGTCGCCCAAGCTCGTGCTTGCCTTTGTCTACACGACGCTTGTTCCGGGCCTTGCCGCCACGCTGGTCTGGTTCTGGCTGGTGAATCGCATCGGCGCGGTCAAGGCGGCGACGTTCCACTTCCTCAACCCGTTCCTGGGCGTGGCGATTGCCGCAGTGATCCTGTCCGAAGGACTTGGCACGATGGACATCCTTGGCGTGGTGATCATCACGCTGGGCATCCTTGCGGTGCAAATCTCGCGTCAGACAGTCAGGGGCTGAAACGCGGCGTCAGCCGATCGTGCCGCGGTTCCCGCCGACCTGTCCGCGATGCAGCAGCATGTGATCAAGGATGACGCAGGCCATCATCGCCTCTCCCACAGGCACGGCGCGGATACCGACGCAAGGATCGTGCCGGCCCTTGGTGATGATCTCGGTCTCTTCGCCGGACTTGGTTATGGTCCTGCGGGTCGAGAGGATGGATGACGTTGGCTTGACCGCAAAGCGGACGACGATATCCTGACCCGTGGAAATCCCGCCCAGAATACCGCCCGCGTGGTTGGAACTGTATTCCGGCCCGTCCGGTCCCATGAAGATCTCGTCAGCATTCAACGTGCCCGTCAACATGGCCGACGACATGCCCTCTCCGATTTCCACACCCTTGACCGCATTGATGCTCATCATCGCTGCCGCAAGGTCCGTATCCAGCTTGCCGTAGATCGGCGCGCCAAGACCCGCAGGCACTCCGCGCGCAACAACCTCGATGATCGCGCCGACGCTTTCGCCCGACTTGCGCAGCCCGTCGAGATAGTCGGCCCAATCCGTCGCCGCCTTGGCATCGGGCACCCAGAACGGGTTGTTCTCGATCTCGTCCCAGTCGAACCGGTCCCTGTCGATCTGATGCGGCCCCATCTGGGTCATGTAGCCGGTGATCTGCACACCGGGCAGCATTGCGCGGATCGCCTCGCGCGCCAATCCACCTGCCGCCACCCGCGCCGCTGTTTCGCGCGCAGAAGACCGCCCGCCACCGCGATAATCGCGGATGCCGTATTTCTGCCAATAGGTGATATCCGCGTGACCGGGGCGGAATTTCTCCATGATGTCCGAGTAATCCTTGGACCGCTGATCGGTGTTCTCGATCATCAACTGCACCGGGGTGCCGGTGGTCTGGCCATCGAACACGCCCGACAGGATCCTGACCTCGTCCGCCTCGCGGCGCTGGGTGGTATACTTGTTCTGCCCCGGTTTGCGGCGGTCCAGCCAATGCTGGATCATGCCTGCGTCGATCGGAACGCCCGGAGGACAGCCATCTACCGTGGCGCCCAAGGCGGGCCCGTGGCTTTCGCCCCATGTGGTGACACGGAACAGGTGTCCGAAGGTGTTCAGGCTCATGACGCGCGTCTCCTTGGCTGACCCGTGTGTTAGGACAGCGGGCGATGGCGCTCAAGGAGTTTCGGATTGGCTGCGCCAATCCGATCCGTGGGGGGCTCTGCCCCCCACACCCCCCGGAGTTTATCCGGCAAGATGAAGCAGGCGGAGGTTTCGGCTTGAAGAGTCCCGAAGGCGAGACTACTTCTTTCAGTACCTCGGGGTGCCGGAAGATCGGCTGAGATGCGCAAGCGAACCCGTTGAACCTGAACCGGTTAACACCGGCGGAGGGAAGGTCTGGACCTGCTCCTGCTTTGCCCTCTCGTCGCAAAACAGGAGGATGCCATGAAAACGGCCCTGACATTTGCTGCGGGATTGATTGCTTCGACCACGATGGTGGTTGCGCAAGATACACCCGTCCTGACCGTCTATGCAGGCGATTACATCGTTTCGGAATGGGGCCCCGGCCCGAAGATCGAAGAGATGTTCGAGGCGCAATGCGCCTGCGACCTGCAGTTCAAGCCGGGAGATCTCTTGCCCCGCATCCTGCTGGAAGGCGATCAGACCGACGCGGATATCGTGTTCGGCCTGAACACCGACGTGACCCAGCGCGCCCGCGAAAGCGGGCTGTTCGCGCCGCATGGCCAGGACACATCAAGCCTGACCCTGCCGGTGGAGTGGACCGACGATGTGTTCCTGCCCTACAATTACGGCCATACGGCCTTCGTGTACAACGAAGAACGCATCTCCGATGTGCCGGAAAGCTTTGACGCGCTCTTGAACGCGCCCGATGATCTGAAGATCGTGATCCAGGATCCGCGCTCGTCGATCTCGGGACTGGCGCTGGTGCTCTGGGTCAAGGCGATCTATGGCGACAAGGCGGAACAGGTCTGGGAACGGCTCGCGCCGAAAATCCTGACCGTGACCAAGGGCTGGTCGGAAAGCTATGGTCTTTTCACCGATGGCGAGGCGGAAATGGTGCTGAGCTATACCACGTCTCCGGCCTATCACATCATCGCCGAGGACGACCGCACCAAGAAGGCGGCGATCTTCCCCGAAGGGCATTACTTCATGGTGGAGCTGTCGGCCAAGGTGGCGGGGACCGATGTGCCGGAGCTGGCGGACCAGTTCCTCGAGTTCCAACTGTCCGAGGAGTTCCAGACGATGATCGCCACCGGCAACTGGTCCTTTCCGGCCAAGCTTGACCCGGCCAAGTGGCCAGACGGGTTCAAGGAACTGGCGCTGCCGGAAAAGGTGCTGTTCTACACCGAGGAAGAGGCCGCTGCAGTGCGGGATGAAACGGTAGAGGAATGGCGACGCGCCCTTTCTCGATAACGGTTCCGATCATCGCGGCGCTGTGTGTGGCCGGGCTGGTCATCGGCCCGGTCACGGCCGTTGTCCTGCGTGCAGAGGCGTTTTCGGGCTTCACCCCGGCTGATGGGCAGGCCCTGCGGTTCACGCTGGTGCAGGCGACCTTGTCGGCCGCGCTGAGCGTTCTGTTCGCGATCCCCTTGGCGCGGGCTCTTGCGCGGCGCCAGTTCATTGGGCGGCGCCTGCTGGTGGCGCTCTTGGGAGCTCCCTTCATCCTGCCTGTCATCGTGGCCGTGCTGGGCCTATTGGCGGTGTTCGGTCAATCCGGTTTGCTGAACCGCCTGCTTGCTCCGCTTGGTGTGCCCGAGGTGCAGATCTACGGGTTGCATGGCGTTGTACTGGCGCATGTCTTCTTCAACTTGCCTCTGGCGACCCGGCTGATCCTGCAAGGCTGGCTGGCGATCCCGGCCGAGCAGTTCCGCCTCGCGGCAACACTGGGCATGAGGCCCCGCGCGATGTGGCGATCCATCGAAAGGCCGATGTTGCAGCGGATCGTACCGGGGGCGTTTGCCGTGATCTTCGTGATCTGCCTGTCCTCCTTCGCCGTGGCCCTGACGCTTGGCGGCGGACCGCGCGCCACCACGCTGGAACTGGCGATCTACCAATCCATGCGGTTCGATTTCGATCTTGGCCGCGCGGCGGTCCTCGGGCTGCTGCAACTGGGCCTTGCCCTGACGGCGGGTCTGATCGCACTGCGCCTGACGTCGCTGCCGGTGGCAGCGCAGGGACTGGATCGGCCTGTTCCGCGCTGGGACCGTACGGATGGGATCGCCATCGGGACGGATACCCTGTGGATCGTGCTTGCCGCTGTGTTTCTTCTGACCCCGCTGGCCATGGTCACGCTGAACGGGCTTGCCGGTATCACCACGCTGGGGGCTTCGGTCTGGCAGGCGGCGGGACATTCGATCCTTGTTGCGCTGGGCTCCACGGCGCTTTGTCTGCTCTGGGCTTTGCCGCTCGCGTCGCGCTGGGGCGAATGGCTGGGTCTTGCGGGCATCGCATTGTCACCGCTTGTTCTGGGGATCGGTCTGTTTCTCATCGTGCGGCCTTTCGCCAATCCGTTCGAGCTGGCGCTTTACGTGACCGCCACGGTCAATGCCTTTGTCAGCCTTCCCTTCGCCCTGCGCATCCTGCGTCCCGAGGCCGAGGCGGTGCGGACCGAGTATACGCGACTGAGCCAGGCGCTGGGCCTGTCGGGCTGGGCTTGGCTCCGCTGGGTGCTGGTGCCGCGTCTCAGACGTCCGCTGGGCTTTGCCGCCGGTTTGACGGCGGCGTTGTCGATGGGAGATCTGGGCGTGATCGCGCTTTTCGCGGATCCGGACCGGGCGACATTGCCGCTCAAGGTCTATCAGTTGATGGGCGCATACCGGATGGAACAAGCCGCAGGCGGGGCGCTCCTGCTGCTCTTGCTGAGCTTGACGCTGTTCTGGGTATTCGACCGGGGAGGGCGCGTTGGCTCTGGAACTTGATCACATCTGCGCCCGCGCGGGAACGTTCGAATTGACTGCGACCTTCGACGTCGCGTCTGGTGAGCGGGTGGCCATCCTTGGTGCGTCGGGGTCGGGCAAGTCCACTTTGCTCGATGTCATCGCCGGGTTCCGCCAACCGGAGGCGGGCGTGATCCGATGGCACGGGACGGACATCACCAACCGCCCCCCGGCAGAGCGACCGGTGAGCATCCTGTTCCAGGACACCAACCTGTTCCCGCATCTGACGATCCGGCAGAACCTCGCGCTCGCGCTGAACCCCGCAACTGGCATCTTGCGAAAGGGCGATGAGGCCAGGATCGAAACCGGGCTGGCGCGCGTCGGGCTGAGCGGGTTCGCGTCGCGCCGCCTGTCGGAAATGTCGGGCGGCCAGCAAAGCCGCGCCGCGCTTGCGCGTGTGCTTGTTCAGGCGCGACCCGTGCTGCTTCTGGACGAGCCCTTTGCCGCTCTGGGTCCGGCGCTCAAGGACGAAATGCTTGATCTGGTGGCCGGGGTTGCCGATGGCGAAGGCCTGACGGTGCTGCTGGTGTCACATGATCCCAAGGATGCGCGGCGTTTTGCGCCGCGGTCGGTCTTTGTCGACGGTGGTGAGGTGACCGCCCCGCAGGATACGCGAGCGCTTCTTGACGATCCGCCCCCGAGCCTGCGCGCCTATCTTGGCGAGATGTGAAACCGCGCACCGGCTCGGGTGAATTGCCCTGGCAGGCGCCTTTCCCGCGATTTGAGAACTGCGCGTTGCAAGTGCTCTCCGAGCAAGCTTGTCCGCGCCAACGAAAAAAGCCCCGCCGGATTGGCGGGGCTTTGATGTGTCTTCAGCGAAAGGCCTACTCTTTGGTGCGGGACTTGACCGGTGCCCAGAGGCGCTTGTTGGTCAGGTAGAGCAGCACGGACAGGATGGTGAGGAACACGACCCCGACAAAGCCGGCCTGCTTGCGCGCCATCAGCTTGGGTTCGGCCGCCCACATCAGGAATGCGGCAACGTCTTCCGACTGCTGTTCGATGGTGGCCTCGGTGCCGTCGGAATACTCCACGTCGTCGCCGTAGAGCGGCGGAGCCATCGAGATGTACCCGCCCGGGAACGCGGTGTTTTCGTAAAGGATCGCGCCCGCTTCTTCCTTGTCGTCACCGGTGTAGCCGGTGAGCAGCGATGCGATGTACTCGGGTCCGCCCATGCCCTTGAAGAACTGGTTGATGCCAAGGCCGTAAGGGCCGTGGAACCCGGCACGGGCCTTTGCCATCAGGCTCAGGTCCGGCGCGCCGGCGGCATTGACCTCGGGAAAGTGATCCGTCGGACGTGCCGGCCGGAAATCCTCGAGCTCTTCGTCATAGACTTCGTAGAACTCGGCGGCATAGGCACGCACCTGGTCTTCCGGCATGCCGGGGCCATCCTCGGCGGACAATGTCCGCAGAGGCACGTATTGCATCCCGTGGCAGGCCGAGCAGACCTGGGTGTAGACCTGAAGACCACGCTGAAGCTGCGCCTGGTCGAAGGTGCCGAACGGGCCTTCGAACGAGAAGTCGAAATTCTCGACATGGCCGTCCGCTCCGGCGGCGAATGCGCCGGAGACAGGGGCCAGGGCCAATGTGGCCGCGAGGGCAAGTTTCTTGAACATTGTGTGCTTGTCCTTTCTTACTCGGCCGGGGTCGCTGAAGGAGCGCCCTCTGTGGACGAGGACTTGCCATAGTGCGCCTTGAAATCGTCCTCGATCGTGTCGGGCTGCGGCAGCGGCTTTTCAAGCACACCCAGCAGCGGCAGGATCACGAGGAAGTAGGCGAACCAGTAGGTGGAGCCGATCAGGGCGATGTAGGGGTAGATGCCTTCTGCCGGCATCGCGCCAACCCACATCAGAACGAAGAAGTTCACCACGAAGAGCCAGAACCACCACTTGAACATCGGGCGGTAGCGACCGGAGCGCACCGACGAGGTATCAAGCCACGGCACCAGCGCCATGACCGCAATCGAGCCGAACATCGCCAGCACGCCGAAGAACTTCGCATCGACGATACCGCCGGTCAGGAAGCTGGCCGCGATCACGACCCAGACGTCACCGTCAAAGGCGCGCAGGATGGCGTAGAACGGCAGGAAGTACCATTCCGGAACGATATGCGCCGGTGTCACCAGCGGGTTCGCCTCGATGTAGTTGTCCGGGTGGCCCAGGTAGTTCGGCATGAAGCCGACCACCGCAAAGAACACCACGAGAATGACGGCAAGCGCGAACAGGTCCTTGATCACGAAATAGGGCCAGAACGGAAGCGTGTCCTTCTCGGCATCCGCCTTCGAGGTGCGGCGCACTTCGACACCGGTCGGGTTGTTGTTGCCCGTGGTGTGGAAGGCCCAGATATGCACGATCACGAGACCGGCAATCACGAAGGGCAGAAGGTAGTGCAGCGAGAAGAAACGGTTCAGCGTGGCATTGTCCACGGCGGGCCCGCCCAGCAGCCAGGTCTGGATCGATTCACCGACAAACGGGATCGCGCCGAACAGGCCGGTGATCACGGTGGCCCCCCAGAAGGACATCTGACCCCAGGGCAGAACATAGCCCATGAACGCGGTGCCCATCATCAGCAGGTAGATCAGCATGCCGATGATCCAGGTGATCTCGCGCGGGGCCTTGTAGGAGCCATAGTAGAGGCCGCGGAAGATATGCGCATAGACCGCCACAAAGAACAGCGACGCGCCGTTCATGTGCAGGTAACGCAGCATCGCGCCACCGTTCACGTTGCGCATGATGTGCTCGATGCTGGCAAAGGCCAGGTCGACATGGGGCGTATAGTGCATCACCAGGACGATCCCGGTGATGATCTGCAACGCCAGACAGAAGGCAAGAACGATGCCCCAGATCCACATCCAGTTCAGGTTCTTGGGTGTGGGGATCATCAGGGTGTCATACATGAGCCCGACGATCGGCAGCCGCTTGTGAAGCCACTTTTCTCCGCCGGTTGACGGCTCGTAATGGTCGTGAGGAATTCCAGACATTCGCGCGTCTCCTTATCCCAGCAGGATGGTTGTTTCGTCGACGAACTCGGCGGGGGGAACTGGAAGGTTCTCCGGGGCAGGCCCTCTGCGGATCCGGCCGGACGTGTCGTAGTGAGACCCGTGGCAGGGGCAGAACCAGCCGCCGACGCCGCCTTCGACGGTGTAATCGCCGGCATTGCCCAGAGGCACACAGCCGAGGTGCGTGCACACACCCATCTGAACCAGCCATTCGCCGGTGTCATCCAGCGCGCGATTCTCGTCGGTGGCTTCGGCCTGACCGTCGAGATTGGCGTTGCGCGCAATCGGATCGGGCAGGTCGGACAGATCGACCGAACGGGCTTCCTGGACTTCGGCTTCGGTGCGGCGGCGGATGAAGACCGGCTTGCCGAGCCATTTCACGGTGATCTGCGAGCCTTCCGACACGCCCGACACGTCCACTCGGATAGAGGACAGCGCCAGAACGTCCGCTGACGGGTTCATCTGGTTGACCAGAGGCCAAACTGCGGCACCGGTTGCGACCGCGCCTGCGCCTGCCGTTGCATAGTACAGGAAGTCCCTCCGGGTGCCTTCGTGGTGTTCTGCGTTGGACACGAGGTTTTCTCCATTTATCGGCCGATCATCTGGCCACAATACGGGTTGGGCCGCTGACTTCGCGGCGTTCCGAACGGGTATTTAGCGGGCTACCCCCTAGCCGTCCACCTCCAGAAGACCTAGGTTAGACATAAGCGCCGAAGTGTCGCGGCAATTGGCCCTGACGGGGTCATATTTGCATGTTACGCAGCGCAGAAAGTCAAAACGGGCGGCTCCCCATGCAGAAAACGATTCTGTCAGGTATTCTTGCACTTAGCACTCTGACCATCGCGTCTCCCGCGCTGGCCGAGATGGAGCTGTCGATCTATTCTGGCTGGCAGACCGCGCCGCACAGCCGCGTCTACGGCGATTATCCCGGCACCGGAGCAGAGATCGACGCCCTGATCGGATGGGAGGGGCGATCCTTCGAGATGCCTCCCTATTATGGCGTGCGCGGCACGTGGTGGACGAATGAGAAGCTAGGCTTCGGCCTCGAATTCACGCATGCCAAGGTCTATGCGCCGGATGACGAAAAGGAAGCGATCGGCTTCTCCGACCTCGAATTCACCGACGGACTGAACATCGTCACCGTCAACGCCTATCAGCGCTGGCCGGGCCTGTGGGCCGAAGGCGCGCTGACGCCGTATGTCGGTGGCGGCCTCGGCATCGCTGTGCCGCATGTCGATGTGGATACGACCACGGGGATCGAAACCTACGAATTTCAGTATACCGGGCCGGCCGCGCGTCTGACCGCAGGCGTCAGCTACGATCTCAACGACCGGTTCGCGGTGTTCGGCGAATACCAGTTCACCTATTCCAGCAACAATGTCGACTTGCCCGAGGGCGGAAAGCTCGAAACCGACATCAAGACCAACGCGCTCAATGTCGGTTTGACGCTGAAGTTCTGATCAGCTGTCGGTCTTGTCGCGAGATTGCGCCAGCGCGCGACGCGACGATGGCAGCATCGACACGACCGCTCCGATATAGATCAGGCTGAGGACGACCAGCGCGATCCAGGTATAGATGGCCACCGCGGCACCGATGGCGGCAAAGCCGACCAGGAACATCTTGACCCGGCGCTGGCTGATCTGCGTCGTCTTGAACGACCAGACCGGAAACCGCCCGATCATCAGCATGCCGATGCCGGCCATGTAGATCGCGAGAAGCACGTCTGGAATGATTTGTGCGCTGTCGAAGGCGAAAGATGCATACATCGGCAACATCACCAGCATTGCCCCGGCGGGCGAGGGGATACCGATGAAATAGGCGTTGTCCGCAGGTCCGGTTTCGGTTTTGCGCGCCACGTTGAACCGGGCAAGCCGGGTGACGGCGCACACCGCGTAGACCAGGACGGCAAGCCAGCCGAGCTGTTTCGTATCGTCCAGCGCCCAGACATAGAGCAGGATGCCGGGCGCCACCCCGAAGTTCAGGAAATCCGCCAGCGAGTCGAGTTCGGCCCCCATCTTGCTGTCGCTGCCAAGCGCCCGCGCGAGACGGCCATCGACCCCGTCAAGAATGGCCGCCAGCAGGATCAGTTGAACCGCGAGTTGGTAATTGCCCTGCAACCCGAAGCGGATTGCGGTCAGCCCGGCACAGATTGCCGTCACCGTCAGCATGTTCGGCAGCAGCTGGACCAGCGTCAGCTTTTCGCCGTTGCGCTCCGGGCTCATGCCGTCAGGTCCGCAAGCACGGTCTCTCCGGCGACCATGGTCTGGCCGATCTTCACAACGGGCGCGACCCCGTCCGGCAAGTAGATATCAAGCCGCGATCCGAAGCGGATCAGGCCAAAGCGTTCGCCCCGATCCAGAACCGCGCCTTCCTGCGTGAAGCTCACGATGCGCCGCGCGACCAGCCCTGCGATCTGGACAACGGGCAGGATGCGATCGTCCTCCATCCGGATGATCAGCGAATTGCGTTCATTGTCCTCACTCGCCTTGTCGAGCGAAGCGTTCAGGAACTTGCCCGGGCGATAGGCGATCTTTTCGACCTTGCCCGCCGCCGGGGCCCGGTTCACATGGCAGTTGAACACCGACATGAACACGCTGACCCGCATCAGCGGCACGTCCGGCAGACCAAGCTCTTGCGGCGGGGTGGCGGGTTCGATCAGCGACACGATGCCATCCGCCGGGCTGATGATCAGTCCAGGGCGATCCGGTACGACGCGTTCGGGATCGCGGAAAAAATAATAGCACCAGACCGTCAGGCCGACGCCGATCCAGCCCAGGATGTCCTCGACCGCGAACAGGACCAGCGTGATCGCCGCGAAGATCGCGACGAATTTGCGTCCCTCCGGGTGCATCGGTTTGATGAAGGTGTCAGTCATCCGCATCGCGGCAATATCCTCTCAAAGCATTGCGGGTCGGTAAACCCGCACCGCCCAACGTGCAAGACATCGCGTGGTGACGTCCCGTCGCGGATCAGGGGGCGGGATGTGTCGCCACCATGCTGTCGCGCTTCGCAAAGGTCTCGAACCACGCCGCCAGGCCATCCCGCCCGGTTCGCCACGACCGCGCATCGTGGCGCAGGTCCAGATACCCCAAAGCACAACCCACCGCGATATGGCCCATGTCGACGCGCCCGTTCAGATGGCTCATCCAGCGCGTATTCAGCGCATCCAGCGCACGCGAGACCTTTCCCCACTGGCCCTCGACCCATTCCATCATCACCTTTTCCTCGGGGCGGAACCGGGTTTCGTAGACCATCAGGACGGCGGCATCCAGGATCCCATCCGCCGTCGCCTCGAGCGTCAGCGTGTCCCAGATCCGGTGCTCGGGATAAAGACCCGCGTTTGCCCGCGCATCCAGAAAGCGGCAGATCACCCGGCTGTCATAGATCGTCGGTCCGTCCGACCGCACAAGTGCGGGGATCTTGCCCACGGGATTCGCCGCGATCAGCTTGGAATCGGGCGCAAGCGGCGTGGTGGCCACGTCCACATGGTCGATGTCGTCATATTGCCCGGTCTCGTGCAGCGTGACGAGAACCTTGCGAACGAAAGGTGAGGGGCCTGAACGAAGAAGTTGCATCTGACTGCTCCACATGTCGGTGATGTCCCAGCTAATCCTGTTGCGCGACAAATGCCAAGCGGCGCATCACGATGCGTCGACGCATCGTCCTCTTTCCGTCGACGGAAAGACCCGCTCAGAGGTCGGGCGGATCGCCCATCAACGTCGCCAGCGCCGCCAACTCCGTTCCGATGCCGCCGGAGACGCGCGCCGCTGCGCGCTCCCGCACTGCGTCATCCTTGTTCTGGCCCAGCTTCCACGTCGCCGCGATATCGTCCACCTTCATCCGGCAGGGCACGATCATTCGCATCATCTTTTCCAGAACGTCCGGACTCATCTTGTCGGTGGTCCAGGGCGTTTTCGGAAGAAGGCGGGTTTCGAAATGCGCCGATTGCGCATCCAGCACCTCGCGCATTTTTCCATGTGGCAAAAGTTCCAGAACACCGGTGATCTGCACCGCGACGTAATTCCATGTCGGCACATGGTCGGCGGTCCCGTACCAGTCCGGCGAAACATAGCCATCCGGCCCCATCACCGCGATCCGTGCGGCAAGCGGCGCCTTCAGCGCCCGCGCAATCGGGTTCGAGCGCACCAGATGAATCAGAACCTCGCACCCGTCTTCGGACAGCAGGATCGGCACATGCGCCACCATCGGCACCGGGTCGCCATTCACCATCAAGGTGCCAAAGGCCCGGTCCCGCACGAAGGCGATGTCCTTCGCGTGGTCCTGGCTGTGAAAGGTCGGGTTCGGGTGCATGGACGTCACTCGTACAAAGCTGGAGACGCCGCGAACCTTGCATGTGCCGACGCAAAAAGCCCGCGCTGAATTGTACCCGTCACAGTCATCCCGCCTTGGGATGTGTGGCCTCGTAGACTTTCATGAGATGCACGGTATCGACCGAGGTATAGGCCTGCGTGGTCGACAGGGACGCATGACCCAGCAATTCCTGGATGGCCCGCAGATCGCCCCCCGCCGACAGCAGATGCGTCGCAAAACTGTGCCGCATCGCGTGCGGCGTCGCCGTCGCGGGCAGGCCAAGCTGCAGCCGCGCCTGTTCCGTAACCTTCTGAACCAGCCGCGCGTTCAGCGCCCCGCCGCGCGCCCCGCGAAACACCGGCGCAGTGTCCTCCATGTCGAACGGGCAAAGTGCGACATAGGTCGCCACCGCCTGCCGCGCGATGGGCAGGACCGGCACGACCCGTTCCTTGCCGCCCTTGCCGATGATCCGCATCGCGTCGCCCAGGGGCAGGTCGCGCCCCATAAGCCCAAGCGCCTCGGAGATCCGCAACCCGCAGCCGTAGAGCAACGTCACCACCGCCATGTCACGCGCGCCGACCCAGTTCTTTTGCGATTGCTGCCCCACCGTGTCGATCATCGCCCGCGCCGCGTCTTCATTCAGCGGGCGCGGCAGCTTCTTCTGGAACTTGGGCGCCCGGGTCGACAGAACGGCGGTCGGCTCGAACCCCTCGCGTTCCGCGAGCCAGCGGTAGAAGGATTTGACCGCCGACAGCTTGCGCGCCAGCGACCGGGCTCCCGACCCTGCGTTGCGGGTATGCGCCATCCAGGCCCGCATGTCGGGCACCGTGATCCGCGCCAAGGGGGCAAGCCCCTGCGCCGCGCCCTTGTATTCCGTCAGGAATGCGATGAAATCGACCACGTCACCGCGATAGGCGGTCAACGTGTTCTCGGCCGTGCCGTTCAAAGCCCGGCTGCTGGCCAGCCACCCCTCCAGCGCGTCGCGCGCCGCCGGAGAGATCATCAGCGTCACGACAGCCAGCGCCGCATCTGGCGCTCGAACACGCCGGTGAAGAAGGTCAGAAGGTCGGTGCCCTGCTGCGGCGTGAAATGGTGCGGGTCTTCTGCCCCCATGACCAGCAGGCCAGGCAGCCGACCGGCGCCGAAATCGAGCCTGAGACAGGCCTCGGACCGAATCCAGTCGGCCTTTTCGCCATAGATGTCGCGGGTTCCGGTTTCGATCTGGCGCAGGGTCACCTGACGCGGCGACGTGTTGCGCCCGCTGGTCAGGTAGGATTCGATAAAGCCCGGCGCTGCCACCGACAACACCGACCCCAACCGCTTGATTGCCGGATCTTCGTCATTCTGCACCGATTCGAGCACCAGCTTGATCACGTCCACCCGCAGGATCTCGGCCACGTCACCGCCCAGATCGCGCAGGAAAGGTTCGAATTCGACCGGGTCCATCAAGCGCAGGATGGCGCGGTGCACCTGGTTGGTCCCGGCCAGGTTTTCATAGGCAGCCGCGATCACCGACCGATGCGTGTCTTCAAGCCGGTCAAGCCGCGCCTCTAGCCGATCCATGGCGATGCCGCGCAGATCGACGATATTGCCGCCCATCGCACGCTCGTTGGCGGCGATCAGCGCGCGCATCAGGTCCTGATCTTCGAGAATCACATCAGGGCGCGTGATGATCTTTTCACGCAAGTCGTCGTCGATACGGGGGCTGCTCATGCCATCCTCGTCATATGTATTTTCCTGAACCCTATCAGCAGACCAGCCGAGATGCCCGCATTTTTTCGCTAAAATCGCGGGCATCTGCGTGAATTGTGGCAGAGGCGCTGAAACGCCCCGCGCGGGGCGTGGCCGAAGGCGGGGTGGTCCAGCGTGCTCGAGGCCGCCCCGAGGCGGAAGGCCGGCCTCAGACGATCTTGATATTTGCGGCCTTGGCGTCGGCCACGAACTGGTCCAGACCCTTGTCGGTCAACACATGGTTCGCCATCGCCTTGATCACTGCGGGTGGGGCCGTGGCCACATCGGCTCCGATCTTGGCGCAGTCGCTCATGTGGTTCGCGGTGCGGATCGACGCGGCAAGGATGTTGGTCTCGAAGCCGTAATTGTCGTAGATTTCGCGGATATCCGCGATCAGGTCGAGCCCGTCGATGTTCAGATCGTCCAGCCGTCCTATAAAGGGCGAAATGAAGGTCGCGCCGGCCTTGGCCGCCAGAAGCGCCTGGTTGGCCGAAAAGCACAGCGTCACGTTGACCATCTTTCCTTCTTCGGTCAGCACCTTGCAGGCTTTCAGCCCGTCCCAGGTCAGCGGTACCTTGACCGCGATGTTCTCGGCGATTTCGGCCAGTTTCCGGCCTTCGGCGATCATGTCCTCGGCCTTGAGCGCGACCACTTCGGCCGATACCGGACCGTCGACCATGTCACAGATCTCTTTTGTGACCTCAAGGATGTCGCGCCCCGACTTCTTGATCAGCGAGGGGTTCGTCGTCACGCCATCGATCATTCCCAGGTCGTTGAGTTCCGCGATGGCGTCAAGTTCGGCTGTGTCGACAAAGAATTTCATGGCTGTCGCTCCTGTGATGGGTTGGCCTTTCCTAGCGCGCGCTTTACCCCATGACAATGCAGACTGAAACCCTGAAGCGATGGCGCTAACACCCAGCTATTTCGACGAAGGCGCGTTGATCGGCGTGCTCACCACCCAGCCGTTGGACCGGGTGCTGGACTACCGCGCACCCGAAGGCGGCTGCCACCTCGGGGCCTTTGTCGAAGTGCCACTGGGCCCGCGCAAGGTTCTGGGTGTCGTCTGGGGGCCGGGGCAGGGCGATTACGAGCTTTCGAAAATCCGTTCGGTGATCCGTGTGCTCGACGCCGCGCCGATGCGCGAGGAACTGATGTCCTTTCTCACCCGCGCGGGCGAATACACACTCACACCCATGCCCGCGATGCTGCGCTTGGCCACCCGTGCGCCGGGGCTGGGTGATCCGCCGTCGATGCGCAAGATCTACCGGCTGGGCGACACCACCCCCGACCGCATGACCGACGCCCGCACCCGTGTTCTGGAGGTCCTGCGCGACATGGGCGGGCTGTCGCTCACGCTCAGGGAACTGGCCGAGGCGGCGGGCGTGACCACATCCGTCGTCAAGGGGCTCGCCAAGCTGGGGGCCGTGCGCGAGGAAGACAGCCCGCGCGACACGCCCTTCCCGACACTGGACCCGAGTTATGCGGGCAAGGACCTGACCGACGACCAGACCGCCGCCTCCGCCACCCTGCGCGCCGCCGTCGCCACGCGGATCTACGGGACGACCCTGCTCAAGGGCGTTACCGGATCGGGCAAGACCGAGGTCTATCTCGAGGCTGTGGCCGAATGCCTGAGCCAGGGCCGCCAGGCACTGGTCCTGTTGCCGGAAATCGCACTCACGTCGGAATTTATCACCCGCGTCGATGCGCGGTTCGGCACGAAACCCGCCGAGTGGCATTCCGGCGTCACCATCACAGACCGTCGCCGGGTCTGGAAGATGGTGGCGCAGGGCGGTGCGCAACTGGTTGTCGGGGCGCGATCCTCGCTGTTCCTGCCGTTCCGCGATCTGGGACTGGTCGTCGTGGATGAAGAACACGACACTTCCTACAAGCAGGAAGACGGTGTTCTCTACAACGCTCGCGACATGGCGGTGCTGCGCGCCTCGATCTGCGGCGCACAGGTGATCCTCGCCTCGGCCACGCCCAGTCTCGAATCCTGGGCCAATGCCGATGCCGGCAAATACGCCAAGATCGAACTGACCTCGCGCTTCGGCGCCGCCGTCATGCCCGACATGCGCGCCATCGACATGCGGACCGAGGATCTCCCCGGTTCAAGCTGGATCAGCCCAACCCTGCGCCGGGCGGTGCAGCAACGGCTCGACAACAGCGAACAGGCGCTTCTTTTCATCAACCGCCGCGGCTATGCGCCCGTCACCATCTGCCGCGCCTGTGGCCACCAGATCGGCTGCGACCAGTGCGATGCGCGCATGGTCGAACACCGGTTCCTCAAACGCCTTGTCTGCCACCAATGCGGCGAAACCAAACCTCTGCCCAATGTCTGCCCGCATTGCGAAGCCGAAGACAAGCTGGCCGCGGTTGGACCCGGTGTCGAACGTCTGGCCGAAGAAGCGCAGGCGCTGTTCCCCGACGCCCGCCTTGCTGTGCTGTCATCGGACATGTTCGGCTCCGCCCGCGCGATCAAGGCCGAGATCGAGACCATCGCCAGCGGCGGCGCGGATCTCATCATCGGCACGCAGCTTGTCGCCAAGGGCCACAACTTTCCGCTCCTGACGCTGGTGGGGGTGATCGACGCCGACCTTGGCCTGCAGGGCTCCGACCTGCGCGCGGCCGAACGCACGTTCCAGCTGATGCGCCAGGTGGCGGGCCGTGCGGGGCGGGCCGACAAGCCCGGTCAGGCCTTGATGCAGACCTACCAGCCCGAACACCCGGTGATCCGCGCGATCCTGTCCGGCGATGAACAGGATTTCTGGGCCGCCGAGGCCGGCGAACGCCGCGCCGCCGGTGTGCCGCCTTATGGCCGCCTCGCGGGGATCATCCTGTCGTCCACGGATGTGCAGGAGGTGTTCGATCTTGGCAACGCGCTGGCCCGCAATGACGGACCGCTACGGCGCGTGGGGGCCCAGGTCTTCGGCCCCGCGCCGGCCCCCATCGCCCGCGTCCGCGGACGCCATCGGGTGCGCCTGCTGGTCAAGGCGCCCAAGGGCGTGGCGCTGCAACCCGCGCTGGCCGAATGGGTGGCGCCCTTCCGGCTCAAGGGCGAATTGCGCATGGCGATCGATATCGACCCGCAGAGTTTCTACTGACAGGCGGCGACGGAAAGGAGTTTCGGACAACCGAAACTTTCGGACGCGTCAACGCGTCCGCCGGTCCGCTTTTGGGCCCGACGTCTTCGCCCTGCGAACAAACATGTCCAGCCGGGGGTTCTGTCACCAGTGCTTTGCGCCTAAAACCCCTTGAAGGCAGATGCGCCGGAAGGTGACAAACATGGATTTCTCGCTCGCCCATATCCTCGCCGCGCGCAGGCGAATTGCCGGAATCGCCGACGCGACCCCGCTTGTGCCGTCCTCCCTCGGCGACCGTTTCGGCGCGGAATTCCTTCTCAAGCTCGAAATCGTCCAGCCGATCGGTGCCTTCAAGCTGCGCGGCGCGGTCAACGCGATCTTCAACCTGCCCGCAGATGTGGCGGGCGTGACCTGCTGTTCGACCGGCAATCACGGGCGCGGGGTGGCCTATGCGGCCCGGGCGCGGGGGGTGAAGGCGGTGATCTGCATGTCGCATCTCGCGCCGACGGCCAAGATCGCCGGGGTACGTGCGCTCGGCGCCGAGGTGCGGATCGTCGGGCAGAGCCAGGACGCCGCGCAGGCCGAGGCCGAACGGCTTGTGGCCGAATCGGGGCTGACAGACATCTCGCCCTTCGACGATCCGGACGTGGTGGCCGGCCAGGGCACCATCGGGCTGGAACTGCTCGAGGCCCGGCCCGATCTGGACACGATCCTCGTGCCGCTGTCGGGCGGTGGCCTGGCCGGTGGCGTCGCGGTCGCGGCCAAGCGGATCAATCCGGACATCCGTGTCATCGGCATCTCGATGGATCGCGGCGCGGCGATGCATGCCTCGATCCAAGCGGGTCATCCCGTAGAGGTGGAGGAAGTGCCGAGCCTTGCCGATTCGCTTGGCGGCGGCATCGGTCTGCGGAATCGGCTGTCCTTCGCGCTGTGCCGGGAGCATCTCGACCAGATCGTTCTGGTTTCGGAAGAGGAAATCTACCGCGCCCTCCAGGCGATCTACTACGAAGATCGCATCGTCTGCGAAGGGGCCTGCGTCGTCGGGGTCGCGGCGGTGATGTCCGGCAAGGTACAGCTCACCGGGCCGTCCGCGACAATCATCACCGGTCGCAACCTTGATATGCGGGTGCATGCCGATATCATGGCGGGCCGCGACGTCGTTCTGGGAGACCATATCGTGAAAGGCCACCGCTATGAGCCGTGATGTGCGCGTCCTGACGGAGGCCGATTTGCGCCGCGCCGTGCCACTGGACCTTGCTGCGGTCGCGGTGGTCGAGCGCGCCTTTGCCGCGCTTGCCGGCGGCAAGGTCGTGATGCCGCCGATCCTGTCGATGGAGATTGCCGAGGCCCATGGCGAGGTGGATGTGAAAACCGCCTACATCCCCGGTTTCGACGGGTTCGCGATCAAGGTCAGCCCGGGGTTCTTCGACAACCCGAAGATCGGACTGCCAAGCCTCAACGGGCTGATGATCCTGTTTTCCGCAAGGACCGGGCTGGTCAAGGCGCTGCTGATGGACAATGGCTACCTGACCGATGTCCGGACTGCGGCTGCTGGCGCGGTTGCCGCGAAACACCTGGCGCCCGATGTGCGCACAGCCGGGGTGATCGGGACGGGCGTCCAGGCGCGGTTGCAGATCCGGGCGGCGCATCTTGTTCGTCCTTTCGAGGAGGTCCTGGTCTGGGGTCGGAACACCGCGAAAGCCGAAGCCTGCGCCCGCGACATCGCGCAAGCCATCGGTGTCCCGACGCGGGTCGAGGCCGACCCCGAAAGGCTGGTCGCCCAGTCCCAGCTGGTCGTCACGACGACACCGGCGCGCGAGCCGGTGCTGCAGGCGAGCTGGCTGCATCCCGGCCTGCACATCACCGCGATGGGATCGGACCAGGCCGGAAAGAACGAGATCGATCCCGCCGCGCTGGCCCGTGCGGATCTCTACGTGGCGGACCGGGTGAGCCAATGCGCGGCACTGGGCGAGCTGAGGCGTGCCCTCGAGGCCGGTGTGATGTCGGCCGGGGATGTGCAAGAGCTTGGCGCGGTGGTGAGCGGTGCCGTACAGGGACGCAGGTCGCCCGAGCAGATCACGATCTGCGATCTGACCGGCACCGGGGCGCAGGACACGGCGATTGCGACCCACGCGCTGGCCCGTGCGGGCGACAGCGGCACGGCGATCGAAGTTTGAGGAGTGTTTCCGGCCTCGCCCCAATGCGCCAGCAGACCTGAATGGGTCCGGTCCGGCCCCAATGTTTCGCGCGCGAAACAATAGGTCAGCAGGTGTGCCCGATTCCGTGGCGTCCCGGACTCCCCACCGGCCCCATATTTCGCCCCATGCCTTGTATGCGCCTGAGGCACAATCTACATGGGCCATCATGAAGCGATTTATCCCGTTTGTGAAATCCGGCCCCACCGTGTCTGTCGTCAGGATGCAGGGCACGATCGCCGCCGGCACCCGGGGTACCCTGAGTGACAGCAGTCTCAACACGCTCCTCGAGAAGGCCTTTCGCCGGGGCAAGCCCGACGCGGTGGCGCTCGAAATCAATTCGCCGGGGGGCTCTCCGGTGCAAAGCTCGCTGATCGGGGCGCGCATTCGCCGTCTTTCCCAAGAGACCAAGGTTCCGGTCTACGCTTTCGTCGAGGACGTGGCGGCCTCCGGTGGCTACTGGATCGCGAGCGCGGCGGACGAAATATATGCCGATCCGAGTTCGATCCTCGGGTCGGTGGGCGTGATTTCCGCAGGGTTCGGAGCGCATGTGTTCCTGCAACGACAGGGGATCGAACGGCGCGTCCATACGGCGGGCAAGTCGAAATCCATGCTCGACCCGTTCCGCCCCGAGAACGAGGAAGACGTGGCCCGCCTCAACCGGCTTCTGGGTCAGTTGCACGAGACCTTCATCACCCATGTCAAGGACCGTCGCGGCGACAAGCTCGCCGACAACCCGGACCTCTTCACCGGCGAGATCTGGGTCGGGCAAGGTGCCGTGGATGTCGGGCTGGCAGATCATGTCGGACATCTCGTCCCCGCGATGAAAGAGCGTTTCGGAGACAAGGTGACCTTCCGCCGCTACGAACAGCGGCGCCCTTTCCTGGCGCGCTTCGGTGCGCGCCTGACGGGGGACGCGCTCGGCGCCATCGAGGAGCGTGCGGAATTCGCGCGCTACGGATTGTGACGTGATCGCCAAGATCGTTCTTCTGTTCCTCGCGTTCATCGCCGTGCTTGCGATGTTCGGCAAGCTGCGCATTCCGGGGGCAAAGCGCCTCGCCAGTGCGAAATGCAAAAAATGCGGACGCTACCGCATCGGGAAGGGTCCGTGCCCCTGTACGGGAAAGGTGCGCTGATATGGTGATGATCTGGGGTGGAGTGGTCGTTGGTCTGGTGATCCTGCTTCTTGCGGGCGACGCGCTGGTGAAAGGTGCTGTGAACCTGTCCCTGCGCGTCGGCATCCCGGCCCTGATCGTCAGCCTGACGGTGGTTGCGTTCGGAACCTCCGCGCCCGAATTGCTCATTTCCATCAAGGCCGCGATAGAAAACGTGCCCGGCATCGCGCTGGGCAACGTGGTCGGATCGAACACCGCCAATGTCCTTCTGGTGCTGGGCATTCCCGCATTGCTCGCGGTGATGCACACCAGCGAATGCAATACGCGTAAAAGCTACGTGATCATGCTGGGTGCGTCCGTGCTGTTCATCGCGCTGGCCTTCCGGGGGGTCTTTGATCCCATCGCGGGCATGATCCTGCTGGTCGTTCTGGCGGTGATCCTTGGAGATTCCGTGCGCGAGGCGCTGGTGCATCGTCGCGCCGGGATCGCGGCGGCAGTCGAGGAAGAGCCCGAGGGCGCTGACCCGGAGATGCCGTGGTGGAAGATCATCCTCTATCTGGTGCTCGGCCTTGTCGGTCTGCCGCTTGGCGCCGATCTGCTTGTGGACAGTTCGGTCGAACTGGCGACCATCTTCGGTGTCAGCGACACGGTGATCGGTCTGACGCTGGTGGCGCTGGGCACGTCGTTGCCGGAACTTGCGACCACCGTCATGGCGGCGCTGCGGCGACAGGCGGATGTGGCGCTGGGCAATGTCATCGGGTCGAACATGTTCAACCTGCTGGCCATTATCGGTGTCGCGTCGCTGATCGCGCCGATCCCCGTCGATCCGGCATTCCTGCGCTTCGATCTCTGGGTCATGCTGGGCGCGTCGCTGCTGATTTTCCCGCTGGTTTTCCTGGGCCGTGACCTGACGCGTATCTGGGGCGTGGTCTTGTCGGCGCTTTATCTGGGCTACATTGCGCTTGTCATCATGTAAGGGCAGGGCAGACCAATGAAAAAAGCTTTGATCACCGGCGCGGGCAAACGTCTGGGGCGCGCGATGGCGCTGTATCTGGCGGATCGGGGATACGACGTTGCGGTGCATTACGCGAGCTCCCGTGACGCCGCCGAAGAGGTGGCGGACCTGATCCGCGCCAAGGGACAGACCGCCTGCATCGTCCGGGCCGATCTTCTGAACGAGGACGAGGCACAGGGTCTTGTTGCAGCGGCGGTCGATGGCCTTGGCGGGCCGCTGAGCGTTCTGATCAACAACGCCTCGATCTTCGACTACGACAATATCGAGACCGCGACGCGGGACAGCTGGGACCGGCATATCGAAAGCAATTTGCGCGCGCCCTTCGTTCTGACCCAGCGTTTCGCGGCGCAACTGCCCGAGCCGGGCACAGACGACATGAACGAGCCCGTGGCCTCGGGCCTCGTGGTCAACATGATCGACCAGCGCGTGCGCAAGCTGACGCCCGAGTTCATGACCTACACGATTGCCAAGATGGGGCTCTGGGCCTTTACCCAGACCGCGGCGATGGCCTTGGCTCCCGGGTGTCGGGTGAATGCGATCGGGCCGGGGCCGACCCTGCGCGGAGGACGGCAGAGTGAGGCGCATTTCGCCAGACAGCGCGCCGCAACGGTTCTGGAGCGAGGGGCCAACCCGACCGACATCACCGCCGCGCTTGGCTATTTCCTCGACGCGCCGGCGATCACCGGACAGCTTTTGTGCGTCGACGGGGGGCAGCATCTTGCCTGGCAGACACCGGACATCCTCGGGGTCGAATGATGCCTCTGGGCTGCAAGTTTTGCACGGGTCGAGTAGGGGTCACAAACCTGTTACGAAAGCCTTAATGTTTTCAGTAACTTGTCATGCTTGGATAAATTTTTGCAGCAAAAGCAAATACTTATAGTAACGCCCAAAAAATGGGCAATCCAGAGAACAGACCGGAATACAAAGGAAATTCCTTAACACTCAAAACTTCTCCGCAGGTTTATCCACAGAAACCGTGGATGCCTTAGCAGTTGCAAGCCCTCATTCCATGGGGCAGCGACGGGGAAGAATCGGTTAGGGTTTGAAGGCGCGCAGACACGAAGACATGACAGACGAGACCGACGCCAAGACACCGACAGGCCACGCCTGCATCCAGAGCTACCTCAAGACGCTCGATTCGAGCCCGGGCGTCTACCGGATGCTCGATGCACAGGCGCGGGTGCTCTATGTCGGCAAGGCGCGCAACCTGCGGGCGCGGGTGTCGAACTATGCGCGGCCCTCGGGGCATTCCGGGCGGATCGCGCGGATGATCTCGGAAACCGCGTCGATGATGTTCCTGACGACGCGCACCGAGACCGAGGCGCTGCTGCTTGAGCAGAACCTGATCAAGCAACTCAAGCCGCACTACAACGTGCTGCTGCGCGACGATAAATCCTTTCCCAATATCCTGCTGACCAAGGATCACCCGT
>NZ_JAIPUT010000052.1 GCF_020055635.1 Marivita sp.
GGCATCGACGTGACGCTCAGCGTCGGCAACATCCGCGGTGTCGAAAGCCATGGCATGATGGCATCCGAACGCGAGCTGGAACTCAGCGACGAACATGACGGCATCATCGAACTGCCCTCGGGTGAGGTGGGTCAGAAATTCATCGACTGGCTGGCACAGAACGACCCGTCCAAGGTGGATCCGGTGATCGAAATCGCAATCACCCCCAACCGCCCCGACGCGCTGGGGGTTCAGGGCATCGCTCGCGATCTTGCGGCCCGTGGTCTGGGCACGCTCAAGCCCCGCGACGTCGATCCGGTGCCCGCGTCGTTCGAGGCTGACACCAAGGTGGTGATTGACGAGGACACGCTGGATGGTTGCCCGCTCTTCTGTGGCCGGATCATTCGCGGCGTCACCAACGGCCCCAGCCCGCAATGGCTGCAGGACACGCTGCGCGCCATCGGGTTGCGCCCGATCAATTTCCTGGTCGATGTGACCAACTTCTTCACCTATGACCGCAACCGTCCCTTGCACGTCTTCGACATGGCAAAGGTGAGCGGCGATCTTCGTGTGCACCGCGCCACGGGGGGCGAGGACCTCTTGGCGCTGGATGGCAAGACCTACAAGCTCCAGCCCGGCCAGATGGTGATTTCCGACGCGAATGGCCCGGAAAGCATCGCGGGCATCATGGGTGGCGAAGAGACCGGCTGCACCGACGAGACCACCGATGTCTTCGTGGAAAGCGCCTATTGGGACCCGATCCAGATCGCCTACACGGGTCGCGCGCTGAAGGTCAATTCCGACGCGCGCTACCGCTTTGAACGCGGTGTCGATCCGGCCTTCACGCCGATCGGACTGGAACATGCCGTGCGCATGATCGTCGATCACGCAGGCGGCGAAGCGTCCGACATGATCATCGCCGGTGCCGTGCCCGACACATCCCGCGCTTACAAGCTTGATCCCGCACGGGTGATCTCGTTGGTGGGCATGGAGATCCCCGAAGCCGAACAGCGTCAGACGCTGACCGCGCTTGGGTTCCGGCTCGAAGGCAACATGGCACATGTGCCAACCTGGCGGCCCGACGTGATGGGCGAGGCCGATCTGGTCGAGGAAGTCGCGCGCATCGCGTCTCTGACCAAACTGCAAGGCAAGCCGATGCGCCGCATGGACCCCGGTGTCCCCAAGCCGATCCTGTCGCCGATGCAGCGCCGCGAACGTGCGGCACGCCGCACGGCTGCCGCGCTGGGCTACAATGAATGCGTGACCTACAGCTTTATCGACAAGGCGGCAGCAGAGCTCTTTGGGGGCGGTGACGATGCCACGATGCTGGCCAACCCGATCAGCACAGACATGAGCCACATGCGCCCCGCCCTGCTGCCCGGACTGTTGCAGGCCGCTGCCCGCAACCAGGCGCGCGGGTTCATGGACCTTGCGCTGTTCGAGCTTGGCCACGCCTTCCACGGCGGTGAACCCGAGGAACAGCACCTTCAGCTGTCTGGCCTGATGGTCGGTCGTACCGGGCCGAAAGACGTCCATGGCTCGGCGCGCCCCGTAGACGTGTTCGATGCCAAGGCCGATGCCGAGGCGATCCTGTCCGCCATGGGCGCCCCGGCCAAGGCGCAAATCCTGCGCGGCGCAAGCGACTGGTGGCATCCGGGCCGTCACGGCATGATCTGCCTTGGCCCGAAAAAGGTGCTGGGCGTGTTCGGTGAATTGCACCCCAAGGTGCTCAAGGCGATGGACGTCAAGGGACCCGCGGTCGCCTTCACGCTCTGGCCACAGGAAATCCCCTTGCCGCGCAAGACAGGGGCCACCCGCCCGGCGCTGGTGCTCAATGACCTGCAAGCGGTCGAACGGGATTTCGCCTTTGTCGTGGATGCACAGGTTGCGGCGCTCGACCTGATGAACGCCGCGGCAGGGGCCGACAAGGCGCTGATTGCGGATGTCCGGTTGTTCGACGAATTCATCGGCGGCAGCCTAGGCGACGGCAAGAAATCCCTTGCCATCACGGTCCGGCTTCAGCCGACCGGGACCACGCTCAAGGACGCGGATATCGAGGCGGTCGGCAAGAAGATCATCGACAAGGTCGAGAAAGCCACCGGCGGCGTCCTGCGCGGGTAGGACCATAACGAAGGGGGCGGCATATGTATCGATCTGCAAAGTTTTGGGACAAGGTTGCAGACAAATACGCCGCCGCCCCGATCCGCAACGAAGACGCGTATAACGCGACACTGGATCGGGTGCGCGCGCTTCTGAATGCGACGGATACGGTGTTGGAGTTGGGTTGCGGCACCGGGACCACCGCCATCGCTCTCGCGCCCGATGTCAGCCACTTCATCGCCACCGACGTGTCCGAGGCGATGCTGGCCAAGGGGCGGGACAAGGCGCGCGACCAGCAGGTGGAAAATATCGACTTCGTTCAGGCCGATAGCACAGACGCACCTGAAGGCCCGTTCGACGCGGTGCTGGCCTTCAACCTGCTCCACCTGATCGAGGACATGGACGGCGCCTTGTCGGATATCGCCGAGCGCACCAAACCGGGCGGTGTGTTCGTCTCCAAGACCTTCTGCATGCCGGAACGGCGCAACATGATCTGGTGGTTCATCCGGCTTGGCCTGCCGGTCATGCAGGCCATCGGCAAGGCGCCGTATTTCGGCAAGCTGTCGACCGCTGATCTTGATGCAGCGATCACCCACGCTGGGTTTACGATTGTCGAAACCCAGATGGCACCGGGCAAGGATCCCCGCCGCACGGTGATTGCGCGCAGGGCCTGAGCGATTGGCCTTTGCGCCGATCTGCGCTACCCCTTTGGTCATACAGAAGGAGAGACCCATGGGATTGCGCGTTTACCTGTCCGGAGAGATTCACACCGATTGGCGTGACCAGATCATCGACGCCTGCGACGGGCTGGATGTCAGCTTTGACAGCCCCGTCACCGATCACGCGGCCAGCGATGATTGCGGCGTTGCGATCCTTGGTGCCGAAGACAACAAATACTGGCACGACCACAAGGGCGCGATGGTCAACGCGATCCGCACCCGCAAGGGCATCGAAGAGGCGGATGTCGTGGTTGTCCGCTTTGGCGAGAAGTACAAGCAGTGGAACGCGGCTTTTGACGCAGGGTTTGCCGCTGCCTTGAACAAGTCGCTGATCATCCTGCAACAGCCCGAACACGACCACGCCCTCAAGGAGGTGGATGCTGCGGCCCTTGCCATGACGCGCACCCCGCAAGAGGTGGCGCAGATCCTGCGCTATGTGCTGACAGGAAAGCTGCCGTCCTGACCTGCGCCCTGAATGCCGCAATCTGCGGCGGCCTTCCGAAATTTCCCCGTGGATCGTTTCCCGCGGCGTGACAATGACCGTGGCGATGCTATCAAAACGGCGGTCCCGGATGGTGAGCCGGGGCAAGCAATACACGAGGGAAATGAGTAATGATTCAAGAGTTCAAGGATTTCATCGCCAAGGGCAATGTCATGGACATGGCCGTCGGAATCATCGTCGGAGCCGCGTTCACGGCGATCGTGACATCGCTGGTCGGTGACCTGATCAACCCGATCATCGCGCTGTTCACCGGCGGGATCGACTTTTCGGGCTGGTTCTACACGCTTGATGGCAGCGAACACGCCTCTCTGGCTGTTGCCCAGGAAGCGGGCGCGGCGGTGTTTGCGATCGGCAATTTCATCATGGCCGTGATCAATTTCCTGATCATCGCCTTTGTCGTGTTCCTGTTGGTCAAGATGGTCAACCGGATCAAGGCCTCTGCCGAAAAGCCCGAAGATGTCGCGCCGGAGGTGAAAAGCGGTCCGAGCGAACTGGACGTGCTGCTTGAAATCCGCGATGCGCTGAAAAAGGGCTGAGCCCGCGAGGCCGCGGTCTGGCGATGATCCGCCGGACCGGATTGGCTTGCCCCTAGCGCGCTTCAAACCTGTCGGCGCCGACCGGATGGACGGCGCCGAATGTGGGATCAAGCCGCGTTGAGAACCGCTTGCGGCGTCGTGACGTCGATCCCCAACGCCTTGCCGACCGCGTCATAGGTCAGCTGTCCGGCATGGACGTTCAACCCGGCCAGAAGATGCGGATCGTCGGCACAGGCCTGTTTCCAGCCCTTGTCCGCCAGCGCCAGCATGAACGGCATGGTGGCATTGCCAAGCGCGATGGTGGAGGTGCGCGCGACGGCGCCCGGCATGTTGGCGACGCAGTAATGCAGGATGCCATCGACATCGTAGATGGGATCGTCATGGGTCGTGGCCTTGGAGGTCTCGAAGCACCCGCCCTGGTCAATCGCCACGTCCACAAGGGCCGCGCCCGGCTTCATCGTCGCCAGATCGGCCCGGCTGACCAGCTTTGGAGCCGCCGCACCCGGAATCAGCACGGCGCCGACGACCATGTCGGCCAGAGTGATCATCTCGGCGATGTTGGCCTGGCTGGCATAGCGCGTCCTGAAGGTGCCGCCGAACACGTCGTCGAGATAGCGCATGCGGGGCAGGGACCGGTCAAGCACGGTCACGTCCGCCCCCATGCCGGCCGCGACGCGCGCAGCATGAGTGCCGACCACGCCGCCTCCGATGACGAGCACCTGTGCGGGGCCGACACCGGGCACACCGCCCATCAGGACGCCGCGTCCGCCGTTTGCCTTCTGCAAGGTCCAGGCACCCATCTGCGGCGCAAGCTTGCCCGCAACCTCGGACATCGGGGCAAGAAGCGGCAGGCCGCCAGTGCGGTCGGTCACGGTTTCATAGGCGATGGCGGTGCAGCCCGAGGCAAGCAGGTCTTGGGTCTGCGCGCGATCGGGCGCGAGGTGCAGATAGGTGAACAGCACCTGACCTTCGCGCAGCATCTTGCGTTCCACGGCCTGCGGTTCCTTGACCTTGACGATCATGTCCGCAGAGGCAAAGATCTCGTCCGCGGTATCGACGATCTGTGCACCGGCAGCGGTATAGGCCGCGTCGTCAAAGCCCGCGCCGATCCCGGCGCCTGACTGCATCACGACAGTATGGCCGTGAGACACGGCTTCCTGCGCGGCACCGGGCGTCACTCCGACGCGAAATTCCTGCGGTTTGATCTCAGTTGGGCATCCGATTTTCATGATTGTCTCCTCCGACTCTCTTGTCAGGCAGGATGCGCCTCCTGACGTGCAATTGTGTATGGATCTTCGGCGTATCTGACGGCATCCTGCGAAGAGTCTTCGAAGAAAGCTTCAAAAACCGGGGGGAACGTGGCGCATGGCATTGGACGATACGGATCGGAGGATCCTACGCGTGCTGCAACGAAAGGGGCGCATTTCCAATGCCGAACTGGCCGAAGCGGTCCACCTGTCGGCCTCGGCCTGTCACAGGCGCGTGCAACGCCTCGAGGCGGACGGATACATCCGGGAATACGTCGCCTTGCTGGATGCGCGCAAGCTGGGCATGCCGACGACCGTGTTCGTCGAGATCAAGCTGAGCAGACAGGCGGATGACATTCTCGAAGCCTTCGAAAAGGCGGTTTCGCGCGTACCGGATGTGCTCGAATGTCACCTGATGGCCGGAACGGCGGATTACATCCTCAAGATCGTTGCCGAAGATACCGAGGATTTCGCGCGCATCCACCGTCAGTACCTGACGCGGCTGCCCGGTGTGGCGCAGATGCAAAGCTCCTTCGCGCTGCGGACCGTGTTCAAAACAACCGCGCTTCCCGTGTGATTCTGTGCTATCCTTTATCCGTCGGGAGGGATCAGGGATGAGCGAAAAGCACGGCTACGTCGCCTGGAGCGAATTGATGACGCGGGACACCGCCGCGGCCCGGTCCTATTATTCGGACGTCTGCGGATGGGATTACACCGCCATGACGATGGATGGCGGCGCGGATTACTTCGTCGCCCTGTCCGGCGGCAAAGAGGTGGTGGGCATCATGGACATGACGGATGTCCCCGGTTTCGAAGACGTGCCGCCGCACTGGTTTACCTATCTCGGGGTGGCGGATGTCGATGAGGCCGTGAACAAGACGCAGGTCGCGGGTGGAGACGTCATCCGTGCACCGTTCGACGTGCCGGGCATCGGTCGGATCGCGATTATCAAAGACCCCACCGGGGCACCTCTTGGCCTGATTGCCGAGGCCGCGAGCCCCGAACAGGCGCTGTCAAACGGGTGATTTGTGTCTTTTGGCATGACTTGCTAAAATGCCAACATGCGCCGGAGTACCCGCCAGAGATGCGGCCTCCACCATTCATCCCCCGACACACGGAGTATTCATGACCCAAGTTAAAACGGGTGATACCGTAGCGATTCACTATACCGGCACATTGGCTGACGGTTCCACATTCGACAGCTCGACCGGGCGTGACCCGCTCGAGTTCACCGTCGGTGCGGGCCAGATTATTCCCGGCCTTGACGAGGCCATTCCCGGCATGGCCGTCGGCGATACAAAAAAGGTCGATGTGCCTGCGGATCAGGCCTATGGCCAGCGCGATCCGAACGCCCAGCAGGCTGTCCCGCGTGCCGATATTCCGGCGGAAATTCCGCTTGAGCCCGGCACGCAGCTTCAGATGCAGACTCCGACCGGCCAGGTTGTGCCGGTGACTGTGGCCGACGTCAACGAGACCGAAGTGACACTCGATGCAAACCATCCGCTGGCCGGTCAGGACCTGACCTTCGACGTCGAACTGGTCGAGATCAAGGCCGCCTGATTCGGGCAGCCCTTGCATCGGTTCGCAAAAGCGGACCTGGCGTGGGACATCCCCCGCACATCAAGGGTCCCGTCCGGGACCCTTTTTTGCGCCTTATGTGCGAACGCCGGCGAACTGCTCCTGCCAACACGCCCGTTCGTCATCGCTGATCTTGCGGAAGGTCACGTCGGGCACGGTAAAGGCATGACCCGCAGGCAGGGCAACGAGAGCGCTTTCGGCGCTCTCGGGCCAGTCCGCCTTCTCGCTGTGCATTGCGGCCAGGAGTTGGGCCGCGGCATCGGGGATGAACGGGCTGGAAATGATCGCGTAAAACCGGATCAGGTTCAGCGCCATGCGGATCTGCATCGCCGCGGCGGCGGGGTCTTCCTTGAAGGTCGCCCAAGGCGCGGCATCCTGAAGGTATTCGTTGCCCAGAACCCAAAGACCGCGCAGCGCGGCGGCGGATTTGCGCACCTCGATCGCATCCATGTGGCGTTCGTAAACGCGCAGGCCCTTTTCCAGATCCGCGATCAATTGCGCTTCGCGATCTCCCGGCGTGCCCTCCTCGGGGACGGCTTCACCGAATTTCGACCGACAGAACTTGGTCACGCGGCTGGCGAAGTTGCCCAGCACATCGGCCAGGTCCTTGTTCACCGACCCCTGGAAATTTTCCCAGGTGAATTCGGCATCCGAGCTTTCGGGGGCATGTGACAGAAGCCACCAGCGCCAGTAATCGGCGGGCAGGATCTCCAATGCCTGGTCCATGAAGACACCGCGCCCTTGGCTCGTGCTGAACTGGCCACCGTCGTAGTTCAGATAGTTGAACGACTTGATGTAATCCACGAGCTTCCAGTCCTCTCCGGACCCCAGGATCGTCGCCGGAAAGCTGAGGGTGTGGAAGGGCACGTTGTCCTTGCCCATGAACTGCGTATAGCGCACATCATCCGCGCCCCGGTCGGTGCGCCACCAGCGTTCCCAATCGGCATCGGTCTTGCCATGCGCCTCGGCCCATTCGCCCGCGCAGGCGATGTATTCGATGGGCGCGTCGAACCAGACGTAAAAGACCTTGCCTTCCATGCCGGGCCAGTCTTCCTCGCCCTTCTTGACCGGAATGCCCCAGTCCAGATCGCGGGTGATGCCCCGGTCCTGCAATCCGTCACCATCGTTGAGCCATTTCTTGGCGATCGAGGTGGTCAGGATGGGCCAATCGGTCTTGCTGTCGATCCAGTCCTGCAACTTGCCGCGCATGTCGGACTGGCGCAGGTACAGGTGCTTGGTCTCGCGCACTTCCAGATCGGTCGAGCCCGAGATCGCAGAGCGCGGATCGATCAGGTCGGTCGGGTCCAGCTGCTTGGTGCAGTTCTCGCACTGGTCGCCGCGCGCCTTGTCATACCCGCAATTGGGGCAGGTGCCCTCGATATAGCGGTCGGGCAGAAAGCGCTTGTCGGCATGGCTGTAGACCTGCTTTTCGCTCACTTCCCGGATCAGGCCGGCCTCGGCCAGACGCCCGGCCAGATGCTGGGTCAGCCTGTGGTTCTGCGGGCTGGAGGACCGGCCGAAATGGTCGAAGGACAGCCGGAAACCCTTTGCGATCTCGGCCTGCACCGCGTGCATTTCCTTGCAATAGTCCGCCACCGGCTTGCCCGCCTTGGCGGCGGCCAGCTCGGCCGGGGTGCCGTGTTCGTCGGTGGCGCACAGGAACATCACCTCGTTGCCGCGCGCGCGCAGGTAGCGTGCGTAAAGGTCGGCGGGCAGCTGGCTGCCCACGAGGTTTCCGAGATGCTTGATCCCGTTGATATAAGGGATTGCCGACGTGATCAGATGCCGTGCCATGTGGTGTGCGCCCGCGAGTTGGTCTGAAGTTTGGGCCGCTTTACCGGATCGCAGGCGCACATGCCAGAGGATCAGTCCTTTTCGCGACTGCCGCGCAGCAGGCGGATCAGCCCGAACACGTCAGCGCCATGGGCAACAGCGCCGCACAGCACAAGATCGCGAGCAGGTTGTAACTGACATAGGCCGCCGGAGTGAGCACTCCGATCAGAAGCTCTGCCACAAGCGAGGCGCCCATGTCGGCGATCCGGTAAAGACCCATCGCACGGCCGCGGGTCTCGTTGGTGACTTCTGCCTGAAGCCATGCTTCGATCACGGTTTAGCAACCCGCCACGCAGATGCCCGTGGCGATGCGCATGACGGCCCAGGCCTTGGGATCCGGCAAGATCATGTGGGCCATGAATCCGATCGCGCCCAGCACCGTGAAGGCGGAAAAGGTGCGCGCATGCCCCACCGTGCCCATCAGGCGCGGGGCCCACCAGCAGCCGATGAAGAACCCGACGAAATGGGCCGAGCCGAGGAGTCCGATTTCCGCCGTGGTGAATCCCAGCGTGATGCCGGAGATCGCGTCGAGCGGGCCGACGCCGCCGGAGGAGAGCTGCAGCAGGGCAACCGACAGGAACAGCGCGGCGAAGGACAGGGGGAGACGCATGGGGACCAGCGATACCGCATTGCGGGCAGCCTGCGTGGCCTTATTCGACGCCGCATGTCGTTTCCTTGGCCGTTGTCAGGGGTTTTCCCGGAATTCAATCGGCGGGCCGCAGAAATTTCGTACGAAATTTCTCAACCGGCAGAAATTTCGTACGAAATTTCTGTGCAGGACCCCGATGTCTTTTCAGGGAGGGCAAGGTCGCCATAGGTGCCCGTCATCAACCAGTCGCGGGGCGGGGCCATGCGGGCGCGCAGACGGCTGAGGGTCCAATGTTCCGCGCCGTGATGATGGGCGGGTTCGAGCGACCACCGGGTTTCGATCCCCGGCGCGCCGCCTTTTTCCGGCGTCAGCAGCAGCGCCAGCGGTCGGCAGATCCCGGCACCGCAGCCGGCCTCGGCCGCCAGATGCAGCCGGCGGACCGGAACCATGCCGGGCGGCGCGGCCAGATCGGCGATCACCACCGGGGCCTGCCCGTCACGCAGCGCCTCTTCCATCGCCCAGAGCAGCATGTCCCGTTTCTGGGCCAGGACAAAAAGAATCTCGCCGGGATCGACCCAGTCCGCGAGGGCATCGGCGCACAGGGTTTCGGATTGTGTCGGGGTGGAAATCCAGACCAAAGGTCCCCCCGTCCGCGCGGCGAGGACCAGTGCCAGCGTCCGCCGTGCCGATCCGCACAGCTCATGCACGCGGCCAAGGCGCAACGCGACGTCACCGCGCCCCAGCGTGACCTCGGGCGCGGGGCGGTGCGGGCGGCGGGACAGCAGGGCGGCGGCGGTTTGCATGGCATCGGACTATATATGTTCCACTTTTGTTCTCAAGAGATTCGTCGCATCCTGTTCAGGGGCACTTGCCTCCGGACCATGCAGTTGGTCTGGTGCGCAGCAGATTTGCCCCGAAGACAAGGACGTGACCCCCGTGACCCCGTTGCTGCGCGCACCCTGTCTGCCGATGTGCATTGCCATTCCGGCCAAAGCCGTCGATCGGGCAGTCTGTGCCGCGACCCTGCCCCGCGCTGCGATGGCAGTGCTTGCCTCGCAGAAGGGGGCGGAGAGGGCGCCGTTTCTGGCTCCGACGCCGGTTCCCGTGCCATGACCGCTTGGTTGGGGCCCGAGGAGTGGCAGGCGGTCGCGCTGTCGCTCAAGGTGTCGTTCTGGGCGACGGTGCTCAGCCTTCCGGTCGGACTCCTGTGCGCTCTGGCGCTGGCGCGGGGACGGTTCGTCGGACGCGATGTGCTCAACTGGCTGGTGCATCTTCCGCTGGTGCTGCCACCGGTGGTGACCGGGTATCTGCTGCTGTTGAGCTTTGGCCGGCGCGGGCCGATCGGGTCGGTTCTCTACGACCTGTTCGGCATCACGCTGGCGTTTCAATGGACCGGGGCGGCGCTGGCGGCGTCGATCATGGCGTTTCCGCTGATGGTGCGGGCGATGCGGTTGGCGATCGAGGCGGTCGATCCGCGGCTCGAAGAAGCCGCCGCCACGCTGGGGGCAAGCCGGATCACGGTGTTCCGCACGGTGACCCTGCCGCTCATCCTGCCGGGGATCATCGCGGGCGCTGTCCTGGCATTTGCCAAGGCGATGGGAGAATTCGGAGCGACGATCACCTTTGTCTCGAACATTCCCGGCGAGACACGCACCGTGCCCTCGGCGATCTATGCCTTCCTCCAGGTCCCCGGCGGCGAAAGCGCGGCGTTGCGGCTGGTGGCGGTGGCGGTGATCATCGCCATCGGTGCGCTGATCCTGTCGGAATGGCTGTCGCGCCGGGTCGCCAGGCGGATTTCCGGCACATGAGCCTGTCCGTCGACATCACGCGGTCGCTGGGCGGGTTCCGCTTGCAGGCCGCGTTCGACGCTCCCGACGGCGTCACCGTGCTTTTCGGCCGCTCGGGCAGCGGCAAGACCTCGATCGTCAAATCCATTGCCGGGCTGATCGCGCCGGATGCGGGGCGGATCGCTCTCAAGGGGCGTGCCCTGTTCGACCGGGCCAAAGCTGTCGATGTGCCGGTACACAAGCGGCGGCTGGGCTACGTGTTCCAGGACAGTCGCCTGTTTCCGCATCTCAGCGTGCGGGAAAACCTGTGCTACGCGGCGCGGGTCAGCGGCCGCGGCGCGCGCAATCCCGACGAGGTGGGCGACCTTCTGGGCATCCTGCACCTGCTGGACCGGCGCACCCACGCCCTGTCTGGCGGCGAAGCGCAGCGCGTGGCCATCGGACGTGCCCTGTTGTCTGAGCCGGACATCCTTCTGATGGATGAACCGCTTGCTTCGCTCGACGGCCCGCGAAAAGCCGAGATCCTGCCCTACCTCGAGACATTGCAGCGCAAGACGGGCCTGTCGATCCTCTATGTCACCCACAACATGGCCGAGGTGGCACGGCTCGCGACGCATATCGTGCTGATCGACGAAGGCCGCGTCATCCGGTCCGGAGCGCCGGACGAATTGCTTACCGATCCGGACATGGTGCGGCAGCTTGGCATACGGGACGCCGGTGCGGTCCTGTCGGCCACGGTGTCGGCACGGCCGGTCGACGGGTTGAGCGAGCTTGCCATCTCTGGCGGACACCTTTTCCTGCCCGCGATCGACGCGCCTGTCGGGGCGGCGCTTCGCGTGCGTATCCTTGCGCAGGACGTGATCCTGGCCAGAACCCGGCCCGAGGGGATTTCCGCGCTCAACATCCTGCCCGTGCGGGTGCTGGCGGTGCGACGCGGCGAGGGTCCGGGCGTGATCGTCCAGTTGCAGGCAGGGGACGACCGGCTGCTGGCTCGGATCACGCGGCGAAGTGCGGATGCCCTGGCCATCGTCGAGGGTGCGGAGTGCTACGCGGTGATGAAATCCGTGGCCGTTTCGCAAACCGACATCGCGGTCGGCTTGCAGAGCGGGCTTTAGCCGCTACTTTGCGCGCAACCCGAATTGAAGGCCCGAACTGAAGGAACACGCGATGAAGATGAACCGACTGGGCAAGACCGATCTGATGGTCTCGGAACTCTGTCTTGGGACCATGACCTACGGCAACCAGACACCCGAGGCGGATGCCCACAACCAGATGGACATGGCGCTGGATGCCGGGATCAATTTCCTGGATGCCGCCGAGATGTACCCGGTCAATCCGGTTGCCGAGGAGACCATCGGTCTGACCGAGGAAATCCTGGGCAACTGGTTCGCCACGACAGGCCGACGCAACGACTGGATCGTGGCAACCAAGCATTCGGGTGAAGGCATGCAATATGTCCGCGATGGCGCTCCGATCACCAGCGAGTCGGTGCCAAATGCCGTCGAAGGGTCGCTGAAGCGGCTCAAGACGGATCATATCGACCTGTACCAGCTGCACTGGCCGAACCGGGACACCTACATGTTCCGCAAGAACTGGACCTTCGATCCGACATCGCAGGACCGCAGCAGCACGCTTCAGAACATGGCTGACGTGCTGGGTGCGCTGGGCCGCGAGATCGAGAAGGGGCGCATCCGGCATATCGGGCTGTCGAACGAAAGCACCTGGGGCACGGCCATGTGGCTGCGGGTGGCCGAGGCCATGGCCGGTCCTCGGATGGAGACGATCCAGAACGAATATTCGCTGATGTGCCGCATGGCCGATACCGACCTGGCGGAACTGATGGTGAATGAAGAGGTGTCGCTGCTGCCGTTTTCGCCTCTGGCTGCGGGGTTGCTGACGGGCAAGTATCAGAACGGCGCGGTGCCGGAAGGGTCGCGCATGTCACTCAACGGCAATCTGGGCGGACGCAAGACCGACCGGGCCTTCACGGCGGTGGATGCCTACGCCAAGGTCGCCGACGAGGCCGGGCTCGACCTTGCTCTGATGGCGCTGGCGTGGTCGGCGCAAAGACCGTTCGTGGCGTCGTCGATCTTTGGTGCAACCACGTCCGAGCAACTGGTGCACCTGCTTGCCGCGTCCGACATGGCGCTGAGCGGGGACGTCCTGACCGCGCTGGACGACACGCACCGCCAGCACCCGATGCCTTACTAGAGGCGCGCATGTCGGACCGGCCGCTTCAGGGGATCCGCATTATCGAGGTCGAAGGCATCGGCCCCGGCCCCTTCGCCGCGATGATGCTGGCCGACCTTGGGGCGGATGTCATTGTCTTGCATCGCCCGCGCTCGGGACCGGTGGCCGGGCTGTCGGACCGGCCCGTGACGGATCGGGGCAAGCGGTCGATCCTGCTTGACCTGAAATCCGAACCGGATCGTGCGGTCTGTCTGAAGCTGGTGGCGGGGGCGGACGGGCTGATCGAAGGGTTCCGTCCCGGCGTCATGGAGCGTCTGGGTCTTGGGCCGGACGCCTGCCACGCGGTGAATTCCAGGCTCGTCTACGGCAGGATGACCGGATGGGGGCAGGACGGCCCGCTGGCGCATCGGTCGGGGCATGACCTGAACTATATCGCACTGGCCGGTGCGCTCTGGCCCTCGGCGCTCGAAGACGAACGTCCGACCGTGCCGCCGACCCTTGTGGGCGATATCGGAGGCGGCGCGCTGTATCTCGTGGCGGGCATGCTGTCGGGCCTGCTGGCCGCCGCGCGGACCGGGCAGGGGACGGTTGTCGATGCGGCGATTTACGATGGCGCGGCGCATATGCAGAACCTGCTCATGTCGATTGCAGGAGCGGTCGATGACGGCCCGTCGGCGCAGGCCAATCCTCTGGTCGGGGCGCATTGGTCGCGGACCTATCGCTGCGCGGATGGGCGGTTCATCAGCGTCCAGTGCCTCGAGCCGAAATTCTACGCGCTGTTTCTCGAAACGCTCGGGCTGGAGGGTGACACGGATTTCGCGGGCAACCAGTTCGCGCGATCGGCATGGCCACGCCTGTCCGCACGACTGACGGAACGCTTTCTGACGGAACCGTTGGCCCATTGGGTTGCCTTGTTCGACGGCAGCGATGCCTGTGTCGCGCCGGTCCTGTCACCCCGCGAGGCCCATGCGCATCCACAGAATGCGGCGCGCCAGACCTGGCATGCGACCGGGACCGGGCTTCAGGCTGCGGCGGCTCCGCGGTTCGACGGCCAGACGCCGCGGCCCCCGGCACCGATCCCGGAGCGGGGACAGGATTCGGACGCCATTCTGGCAGACCTGCAGACCGGTGACGGGTGGGGCGCGCCGTCCTCGCGTTAGGCCACGGTCTTGCGCAGGTCCGACAGGTGGTCTGGAAGTTCGCGGGCGGTGATGCGCGCCTCGCGCACCAGGTGGTCGAAATGATCCGAAAAGGCGCGCACCCGCTGGGTGTCGCGAAACGCCAGGTAATTGCGCCCGACATAGATCACCGACAGCAACGGGCCGAATACGGTGATCGGGGCCGAAAACAGCTGTCGCGCGTCGAACAGGTAAAGTCGCATCCGCGGATAGAGCGCGGTGGTCAGGTCAAGCCAATGGTCAATCTGCTGGAGCCGCAGCGCCTCGGGCAGGCCGGCGTAATATCCGGTGCCGTCGACAAAGCTGTGCAACTCGTAAAGCGGCATCGCCATCTCGTAATCCGAGGCGGACCGTCGCATCCAGGCCAGGCGGATCGCCGACGCGGTGATCGCCTGCGCGGCGGTGCGGCCAAGATGTGGGCCGTATTCCCAGTTGAGCACGGCATTGGTCTTGAGCATGTCCGGAAGGGCGGCGGGCACATGGCGGATCTTGTAGCCTTCCGCCTCGCGGTGCCAGTCGAAGATCTGCTGGTCCACCAGGGCGCGCGGCGCATTGGTGAGCGTGAGCGCGCTTGCCAGCAGATCAGTCGCGTTCTCGGGGTGCTCTGCCAGACCGAGCAGCCAATCCGCCGACACGCCAAGCGCCTCGGCGCAGGCCCCGACCACGTGGGCGTTGGGAAGGCGCGCGGCATCATCCCTGAGCAGTTGCGAGATCGTCGAACGGTCAACACCGGTTTTGCGCGCCAACGCGCTTTGGGTCGACCCCGCGCGATTGATCGCATCAAGCAGCCGGTTGCGGAAGACGCGGGCACGTTCTCTCTTGTCCATGGTGTGAATATACCAGCCGGTGATAAAAATCACCATATACGATAATTGTGCACTGTATTCAGAATTTCTGAACCCTGGGTCCGTGGCGTATCGTGACGGTTGAAACCTTCAGGATAGTTGCATGAATGATACCCTTCTGCCGCAAAGGGCAGGATTCCAACGTGTTGCGGAATGGCCGACGATCGCCGTGCTGGCCGGAACCTACGGGCTGTGGGCGCTTGCCACGGTGTGGATGGCCGACTGGTCGGTGGCGGGCGCCATCCTGTTTACCGTCCTGGCCGGGGCGCAGCATTCGTCACTGACCCACGAAGCCCTGCACGGACACCCGACCCGCAACGCGACGCTGAATGCGGCGCTGGTGTTTCCGGCGCTGACGCTGTTCGTGCCCTACCTGCGGTTCCGCGACACGCACCTGGCGCATCACCGGGACGAGACGCTGACCGACCCGTATGACGACCCCGAGACAAACTACCTCGATCCGGCGGTCTGGGCGGCGCTTCCGGCGTGGCGCAAGGGGGTGTGTCGTTTCAACAACACCCTGGCCGGGCGATTGATCCTCGGCCCGATCCTTGGGCAGCTGAGCTTCATGGCGGCGGACTGGCGCCTGATCCGACACGGCGACCGGCGCGTGCTGGAGGGGTGGCTGCTGCATGTTCCGGCAGTTGGCGTCGTGCTCTGGTGGATGAGCACTGTCGCCACCCTGCCTCTCTGGGCGTGGCTGCTGTCGGTCTACCTGTCGCTGTCGATCCTCAAGCTGCGGACCTATCTTGAACACCAGGCGCATGACCGCACCCTGGCGCGCACTGCCATTGTCGAGGACCGGGGGCTGTTTGCGCTGTTGTTTCTAAACAACAACCTGCATGTCGTGCACCACATGCATCCCGGCGTGCCGTGGTATGCCTTGCCTCGGCTCTACCACGCGCGGCGGGCGGATTTCCTGCACGGCAACCTTGGCTACCGCTATCGCACCTATGCCGAGATCGCCCGCAAGTACCTGTTCCGGGCCAAGGATCCGGTCCCGCATCCGCTTTACCGGGATGGACAAGACGGTTGATCTGAGGCCATAGGGGCGGATGGAGCTCTGGATATTCGCCAGCATCGCAGCGGCGCTTTTTCAAACCGTGCGGTTCATGCTGCAAAAGGTGCTGAGCATGAATGTGCTGAGCACCGCAGGCTCGACCTTTGCGCGCTTTGCCTATGCTGCGCCGGCGGCCCTGCTGGCGACCGCGTTTTATATCTGGGGCCAGGATACGGCGCTGCCTGTCCTGGACCGCGCGTTCTGGTCCTATGCGTGGCTTGGCGCAGTTGCGCAGATCATCGCCACGGCCTGTATCGTGGCGTTGTTCCGGACGCGCAATTTCGCGGTCGGGATCACGTTGATGAAGACCGAGGTGATACAGGCCGCGATCATCGGCGTCCTGTTCTTCGGTGCGAAGGTATCGCTGGCCGGGTGGGGCGCGATCCTGATCGGACTTGTCGGGGTTGTGCTGCTGTCGCGCACTCCCGGCGTGCAAGAGAGCCTCTGGAAAGGCCTGAGCAGCCGCGCCACCGCGCTGGGCCTGGCATCGGGGTTCCTTTTTGCCATATCCGCGACCAGTTACCGTGCCGCATCGCTCGAGATCGCCAGTGAAGACCCGTTCCTGCGCGCAGGCGTCACCCTGACCTGCGTGACGGCATCGCAGCTGGTGGCGATGGCGCTCTGGCTGCGCTGGCGCGAACCGGGCCAGGTGACCGCCGTGTGGCGGGCGCGCAAGGTGGCGGTCTGGGTCGGGCTGACGTCGATGGCCGGGTCGTTCGGCTGGTTTCTTGCCTTCACGCTGCAGACCGCAGCCTACGTCAAGGCCGTGGGGCAGATCGAGCTGATCTTCTCGCTCATGGCATCGGTGCTGTTCTTCCGCGAAACGGTGACGGCGCGCGAACTTGTTGGGATCGGCTTTCTGGGATTGTCGATCCTGATCTTCGTCCTTGTCGTCTAGTCCCGCATCGGACGCCCATAAAGCCGCAGGAACAGGCTTTCCTCGTCGTCGTTGCGAAAGAACGGAACCGAGACCGGCGGCGTCGGATCGGCGGCGCGCGCCGCGACCTCGGCCAGGACCACCTCGGTGATGAAGGGCAGGTCGAAGCTGCGCACCTTGGCAAGCTCGATCCACTGAAGATGCGCCAGTTCGTCCGAGGCATCGGAGAAATCGTCGGGATCGGAGGCCAGATCCTCGGCGTCGAGCAGGAAGAACCGGGCATCGAACCGGCGCGGGCGCCCCGGCGGCGTGATGGCGCGGAAGACGAATTGCAGCGGTGCGGCGTTTGGCAGATGTCCCTTTGCGGCGAAGCTTTGCCAGTTCTCGGGCGGGGTGCCCGACCATCGGCCGGGCTTGCCAAGGACCTGCCCGGTTTCTTCCCACAATTCGCGGATGGCAGCCGCCGCAAGGGCCGGTGCGCGGTCGGCGGGGGCTTCGTCGATCAGGCGCCCGGCGCAAAGCGGAGACAACGGCGCGGCGAGGGGCACATGCATGTCTTCGGGGTCGACCGCGCCGCCGGGAAAGACGAACTTGTTGGGCATGAAGGCCGCCTTGGCACCGCGCTGTCCCATCAGGACACTGGGCGTATGATGACGGTCACGCAAAACGATCACGGTCGCGGCGTCGCGAATGGCGGTCTTGTCGATGGGTGGCGTGTCGGTCACCTGTGATCCTTTTCCCTGCGAAAGGATCAGGCCGCCCTGTCTGCGAACCCGTGCATGTATCGTGCCCACTGGAAGGCCACGATCGCCCCTTTCAATCTGGGCAGAAGGTAAAGCGTCAGAGCGACGCAGCCAACCGCGAAGATCGTGAAGAGTACCAGCGGCTCGGGGCGGAAATTTACGAAGACGATGTGCAGGAGCGGTGCCATGAGATGGCCGACGATCAGGATCGTCAGGTAGGCCGGCCCGTCATCGGCACGGTGGTGGTGCAGTTCTTCCCGGCAGACCGGGCAGGTGTCGCGCACCTTGAGATACCCCCTGAGCAAGGGGCCGCTGCCGCAATTGGGGCATTTTCCGCGCCATCCCTTGCGCAGGGCAGGCCATGTCGGCCGCTCGTCTTGAGTCGTCGTGTCTATGGTCATCGTATCGCTCTCCCACGCACAAGATGAGGGGCGCGCGCGTGGATGAACAGTCGCCAATCTGTCCTTGCGGCTGGATGTCGCAAATCACGGACCTGTGATGGGCCTCGGGCATTTCGGCCGACGGAACCGGAGAGCCGCACCGTGAAACGCAGTGGATGCCGAGACGGAAAGACAACGTCTCGGGCCACGGTTTGAAAGGTTCCGGCACCCAGACCGGACAAGAAAAGGAAAAGACATGACCAGGAACAAGCAGGTTTCGGCCTTGGTGATCGCCGCTCTTGTGGCCACCGGTGCGGCCTCCTCCGCGATGGCGCAGGACAGCACTCAGCGCAGCGAGCGCCGGGCAGAGATGTTCACGCAACTCGACACGGACGGAGATGGCGTCGTTTCGGCCGAGGAGTTCGCGAATCCGCCCAGCCGATTCGAGATCGCGGATACCGATGGAAACGGTGTCCTGAGCGCTGAAGAACTGACAGCGATGGGGCAGCAGCGCAATGAAAAGCGTGTTGCCCGGATGCTCGAACGGTTCGACGTCAACGAGGATGGTGCGTTGTCGCAAGAGGAATTCGCTGCGCGCAGCGGGCCCTCCCGCATGTTCGAACGCCTGGACGCCAATGACGACGGCTCCGTCAGTGCCGAGGAATTCGCGCAGTTGCGGATGAAGGAGCACGGCGGCAAGCGCGGCGGGTTCTGGGGCGGCAAGCGCCACGGCAGCAACTGACGCTCGCTTGCGGTCCTGAGCGGTGCGGGTGCATCGCTCAGGACCCTTGCCAGACGCGACCGAACCTCTTAGCCGCGCGGTGGAATGACAGACAACAAGACCGATCCTGCCGCCGAGGCGGCGCTGCTCGAGGCCTATGCTGCCGGTGACGCCGACGCGGCCAGGGCCTTGGCGTCGCGGTACACGCCGCTGGTTTTCGCGCACGCTTTCCGCATGCTCAACGATCGGGCCGAGGCGGAAGACGTGGCGCAGGACGCGATGCTGCGGCTCTGGCGGCAAGCGCCGGGATGGGATGCCGCTGGCGCGGCTTCGGTGCGAACCTGGCTTTACCGGGTGACGGCCAACCTGTGCATCGACCGGCTGCGCAAGACCCGGCCTGTCGGGCTTCCCGAGGAGCTCGAGATCGCCGATACGGCACCCGGCGCCGAGGCGCGGATGCAGTCCGAAGCGCGGCGGATGGCGCTGGACGAGGCGCTGATGCAATTGCCGGATCGCCAGAGACAGGCGGTGATGTTGCGACATATCGAAGGTCTGGGCAATACCGAGATCGCCCAGATCATGGACATTGGACCACGCGCCGTGGAAAGTCTCACCGCGCGTGGCAAACGGGCTCTGACTGCGCTTCTGAGCGGTCAGCGCAAGGATTTGGGGTATACAGATGACACGATCCAGACCTCCTGAAGACGATCCGCTCGAAGCGGCCTTTGCCGAGGCGCGTCACGCTTCGATCGACCTGCCTGACGGCCTGATGGCGCGGGTGATGTCGGATGCGATAGCCGAACTGCCCGTGCCGGACAGCCGACCTTTCTGGAAACAGGTCTTCGGCACGCTCGGCGGCTGGCCTGCGATGGCCGGGCTTGCGATGACGGCCTGCGTCGGCATCTGGGCGGGCGGCGCGTTGACCGACGATCTGATGCTGTCGCTCGTGCCCCTGGACAGTGCCGCGTTGGACACCGGGACCGGGCTTGGTACCTTCGATCTCCTGCTGGTGGACGGCTGACATGGCCGCTGCACCCAAACCCAAGGCGCCCCTCTGGATGCGCGTGACGCTGTTGGTCTCGCTTGCGGTGAACGTGCTGATCTTGGCGGCGGTGACCGGCTTCTTCCTCAGCGGCGGGCCGGATCGGCGGGCCGACCGCGACCGCGGCGATTTCGGCTCGTTCTATACGCGTGCGCTGAGTGATCAGGACCGCCGTGCGCTGCGGCGCGACTTCGTGTCGGGGCTGGAGCGACAGGGCCGGGACAGGGGCGCGTTCCTGGCCGATCTGCAGGCTACGCTCGACACGCTGCGCGCCACCCCGTTCGATCCGGAGGCCTTTGTCTCGGCGATGGCCGAGCAGTCCGACCGGCGCGCGCGCCGCGAAGACCTGGGCCGCCAGGTTCTTGCCAACCGGATCGCCGCGATGACCGACGAAGAACGTCGCGCCTATGCCGACCGGATCGAGGCACGCCTGTCCAACCTGGCGCAGCGGGTCCGGCGCTGACCGGTCGGGCTAGGACGCCGAATTGACGGCACGCGCCGCCACCCGTGCATCATCGTCCCGCGTTGCGATGTTGATGCGGTTGCGGCCTTCGTGCTTTGCGCCGTAAAGCGCGTTGTCAGCCGCACGGAGAAGATCCTGCGTGGACTTGCGGTCGCTTCGTGACGCCAGCGCAAGTCCGATGCTGATCGTGACGCGGACATGTGTGCCGTCATCGACCGCCGTGCTGCTGGCGGCAACGGTGCTGCGCAGACGCTGCGCCACGGATCGGGCCTGACCCGCGCCGACATCCGGCAGGACGATCAGGAATTCCTCGCCGCCGAAGCGACCGAGAAAGTCGCCCTCGCGGAGACTGGCCTTCAGGACCGCCGCGACCTGGGCCAGAACGACGTCGCCGGCCGCGTGACCGTGATTGTCGTTGACCGCCTTGAAATGATCGATGTCGACCATCAGGATGGCCATCTGGCGGGGATGGTCTGCCAGGCAGCGGTCCGTTTTCTGAAGGTATTCGCGGATCGCCAGACGATTGTTCAGCCCGGTCAGCGTGTCGGTATAGGCTTTCTCGCCAAGTTCCGTGGTCGCCTTGCGGGCGCGGTCCGCGTCGTGCTTTCGGCGGCCCAGTCGCTGGAGACGCACGGCCAGTTCCGGCCCCGTCACCGAAAGGGGCGCCTGATCATGCGCGCCCAGGTCAAGCGGCGAGGCTGTCCGGACCAGGCTGTCGGTGACGAACAGGATGCGGCTGTGGCGACTGGCCGGATGGGTGAGCAACGCGCCGAGCAGATCGCGCGCTTCGGGGCCGTGGCCGGTTTCGAACAGGACGTAGACGTCCGTCGTCGGGTCGGGTTGGCGCCGCGTGGTGGCGGCCGGAACGGTGCGCGCGTCGATCCCGAACCCGTCGGGCAGGGCGGCAATCCGGGCTTGCATGTCGGGCAGCGCGCCGAACGACACAAAGGTCGCGACGGTTTTCGGCAGAAAGGCGGCTGCGGGTTCGGCCAGCCCATGCGCGAGGTCGCGTCCCGCGGTGGTGGGCCTGTCCTCGACATTCTGCCGGATGCGCATGAAGTTGCGCAGGCGCGCCTTCAGATCGGCGGGGTCGCATTGGTCGTCGATCACGTCATGCGCCCCGGCATTGAGGGCGCTGACGCGGGCGGAATGGTTTTCGCGCGGGACAGCCACGATGATCGTCGTCAGCTGCGTCCGCGGATTGGCGCGCAGTAGCTTGCAGAAATGCCTCAGGCGCAGGCCCGGCAGGTCATCCGCCACAATCACCACATCGGGGACATCCTGGGCAATCCGCAGCAGGCCGTCGGTCTGTGTCTCGGCCAGATCGACCGCATAAGCCGCGGTATCCAGGTGCGCGCGCAGACGGATCCGGCGGTTGGACATGGCGTCGATGATGAGAACGTGACCGGACACGACAGCTCCGTTGGGGGTATCGGGCGTTAAGACCTTGCTCACCAATTCATTGCCGCTATTGGTTAATAAAGAGTTTGGGAAATGGCTAAAAATGGTGCTTTCGAAAGATGGTGCAGAGCAGGTCGCGCTTCAGGCGATTGCCTGGCTGGCGGGAAACGACGATCTCCTGCCGGTCTTCATGGGATCCACCGGTGTCGATGAAGACGCGTTCCGAAACGGGGTGGCCGACCCGGAGTTCCAGGCGTCCGTGCTGGATTTCATCATGATGGACGATGCCTGGGTGATCGCGTTCTGTGACGTGGCTGCCATCCCTTACGATCGCCTGATGCAAGCCCGCGCGGCGCTTCCGGGCGGGGCGCAGGTTCACTGGACATGACGCTGCGCCTGCCGCGCGATATCGGCGCGATCCTGTTCGACAAGGATGGCACGCTGTTCGATTTCGCCGCCACGTGGGAAGCGTGGACGGCAGGTTTTCTGGTCCGGTTGGCAGATGGCGACCGGGCGCGCGCGGGTGCGCTGGGTGACCTGATCGGCTATGATCTTGAACGGGCGCGCCTGGCGCCGGACAGTTTCCTGATCGCCGGAACACCGGAGGATCTGGTTGATGCGTTGCTGCCCGAGTTCCCCGACCTGTCGCGCCGGGACCTGTTCAAGCGCATCAATGACGAGGCGGCATCCGTCCGGATGGTCGAGGCAGTATCGCTGGCCCCGCTGCTTGACAGGTTGATCGGACATGGACTGCACCTTGGCATTGCGACCAACGATGCTGAAGGCCCGACGCTTGTCCATCTGGACACGGTCGGCGTGCGCGACCGGTTTAGCTTTGTCGCCGGCTCGGACAGCGGTTTCGGCGCAAAGCCCGAACCCGGTCAGCTCCGTGCGTTCTGCAACGCCATCGGCGTTCCGCCGGTCCGGTCCGTCATGGTCGGTGACAGTACGCATGATCTTGTTGCGGGGCGCGCCGCCGGGATGGCGACGGTTGCGGTGCTCACCGGGATGGCCGGGACGGATGATCTTGCCCCCTATGCCGATGTCGTGCTTCCGGATATCGGCCATCTTCCGGAGTGGCTTGGCCTGAGCTGACAGGGCTTGTGGCCAAAAGCGACGATAAGGGTCGTGTTCCGGCAGGAACAGCCCTCGCTGTGGTGCCTAGCTGAAGGGGTAACCCGGGAGGCGACCATGACCGAGGCCATCATACGCAAAAGACGCAATGGCGGACGCTCCGGTCATGCCGTCCGGCGCGGGTCGGCTGCGATCGAGCAATTGCCCTGGACCCTGCCGGTCAATATCGACCGTCCGACCGAACCGCTCAATGAAGACGGCGTCTTGCGCATCCATGACACGGCGATGGTGATCCTCGAAGAGCTTGGCATCGAGTTTCTCAATCCCAAGGCGGTGCAGATCCTCAGGGATGCAGGCTGTAGGGTCGCCGGCGAGAACGTCCGTATGGACCGCGACCTCGTCATGGAGCATCTGCGCAAGGCGCCGTCCTCCTTCAGCATCACGCCGCGCAATCCGGAGCGCCGGATCACCGTGGGCGACGGGCACATCCTGTTCGGCAATGTCTCGTCACCGCCCAGCTATTGGGACATGGAGGTCGGTCGCAAGCTTCCCGGCACCCGCGAGATGTGCCGCAATTTCCTCAAGCTGTCGCAGTATTTCAACTGCATCCACTTTGTCGGGGGCTATCCGGTCGAACCCGTGGATCTCCATGCCAGCGTGCGCCACCTCGATGTGCTTTATGACAAGCTGACGCTGACCGACAAGGTGGCCCATGCCTATTCGCTGGGCAAGGAGCGGGTCGAGGACGTGATGGAGATGGTGCGCATTGCCAGCGGTCTGAGCCATGCCGAATTCGAAGCCACGCCGCGGATGTACACCAACATCAATTCGACCTCGCCGCTCAAGCATGATTTTCCGATGCTCGATGGCTGGATGCGCTGCGCCGTGCGCGGGCAGGGCTTGATCGTCACGCCCTTTACACTGGCCGGGGCCATGGCGCCGGTGACGATGGCAGGCGCCGTCGCGCAGTCGCTGGCAGAAGGGCTGAGCGCAATCGTGCTCGCCCAGATCATCCGCCCCGGCGCCCCCTGCGCCATCGGGACCTTTACCTCGAATGTGGACATGAAATCCGGCGCACCGGCTTTCGGCACGCCCGAATACATGCGCGCGACGCAGATGACCGGCCAGATGGCGCGGTTTTACGGCCTGCCGCTGCGATCATCGGGTGTCTGCGCCGCGAACGTGCCCGACGGTCAGGCGATGTGGGAGACCGAACACAGCCTCTGGGCGGCGATCCAGTCGGGAAGCAACATGGTCTACCACGCGGCCGGGTGGCTTGAAGGCGGGCTGATCGCCAGCCCGGAAAAGTTCGTCATGGATTGCGAGGTGATCCAGCAGATGATCCGCTACATGGACCCGGCGATCTGCGATGTCAGCGATGACGGGCTGGGCCTCGAGGCGATCCGGGAGGTCGGCAGCAACGGGCACTTCTTCGGAACCAAGCACACGCAGGAACGGTATTCGACGGCGTTCTACCAGCCCTTCCTGTCCGATTGGAAGAACTTCGAGGCCTGGGAGGCGGCAGGCAGCATCTGGACCGCTGAACGCGCGCATGTCACCTACAAGGCGATCCTGGAAGATTTCCAGGCACCTCCGATGGACGAGGCGATAGAGGAAGAACTCGCCGCCTTCGTGGCGCGTCGCAAGGCCGAGGGCGGAGCCCCGACAGATTTCTAGAATTGTACGTGTTTGCCGGATTTTAAGACCATCCTGCCAAGCTGCGCGACAAGAAGAGGGCGCAGGCGATGCATGGATTGATCTTTCGTACGGTCGAAGCGTACGTATCGGACAGTTTCGGACCGGATATGTGGGCGCGGGCGATCGCACTGGCCGATATCGAAATCACGTCTTTCGAAGCGATGCTGCAATATGATGCGTCCTATTTTCCGCGCGTCCTGGATGGCTGTGCCAAGGCGCTGGAGCGACCACAGGCGATGATCCTCGAAGATATCGGTACCTATCTCATCACGCACCAGAACCACGCCTCGATCCGGCGCCTGATGCGGTTCGGCGGGCACAGTTTCTCTGAATTGCTCCATTCGCTTGGCGATCTGCCAGACCGCACGCGACTGGCCGTGTCCGGCCTGATCCTGCCACAGATCGACGTGCGCGAAGCGATTTCCCAGCGGTTCATCATCACCAGTTTCGGCTCGCCTTCGGGCTTCGGCCATGTTCTCGTCGGCTTGTTGCGCGCCATGGCGGATGATTACGGAACGCTGGCGGTGCTCGACCACCAAGGCACCCGCGATGGGGCCGAGACAATCGAAGTGGCGATTGTCGATACCGCCTTCGCCAAAGACCGCGGGTTCAGCCTTGCGGCTGGTGCAAAGGTCCGGACGGCATGATCTCGGCGCTGGATCTTCTGGCCAGGCTGCGACCGCTGCATGTCTGCGTCGGCAAAACGGGGCATATCGTTCAGGCTGGTGCAGGTCTGGGCAGGATCGGCGCGGGAGACGTTGTCGGTCGCCGTTTTCTCGAGGTTTTCGAAGTGGTGCGCCCCGTCAGGCCCCTGGACATGCCAGCGCTGCGGTCACTTGCCGGCGAGGTGCTGCGCCTGCGCTTGCGGACAGAGCCCGACATCGGTTTGCGGGCCCTCGCGATCGAGGATCAGGACGGTGGTGTGATCCTGGATCTGTCCTTCGGCATCGCCGTGATAGAGGCAGTGCAGCGTTTCGGACTGACCGCGCAGGATTTCGCAGCGGGTGATCTGGCCGTCGAATTGCTGTTCCTGCAAGAGGCCAAGTCAAGCGCGATGGCGGCGTCCTTCAGCCTGAATTCCCGGCTCAACGGGGCCCGCCTGGCGGCCGAGACCGACGCATTGACCGACGAGTTGACCGGTTTGCACAACCGGCGCGCACTGGAATCTGCGCTGACACGACTGCGGCATTCCGATACGGGCTACGCCGTTATGCATATGGATCTCGATCACTTCAAAGAGGTGAACGATACTCTGGGCCACGCCGTCGGAGATACGATTCTCAAGCGTGTGGCCGCGATCATGCGGTCGCAGACCCGCCAGGACGACCTGCTCGTGCGCATGGGCGGCGATGAATTTGCCATCATCTGCCCCGGTCTCACCGACACGCTTCGTCTGCGCGACCTGTCGCTTGGCCTGATCCACCAGACATCCAAGCCAATGATTGTCGATGACCAGGAGGCGCGGGTCGGCGCAAGCCTGGGGATTGCCCTGAAAACCCCCGACAGCCGCGTGGACCCCGCCGCGCTTATGGAACGGGCGGACGTGGCGCTTTATGCGGCCAAGCGGTCCGGGCGCGGGCGGTATGTCTTCTGGTCGCCCGATCTCGGGCAAAGCCTGTCGGATCTCGACCTTCCGCATGTCAGCCTCCGCAGTTGACATCCAACTCGCTTGCATGGCGGTCGGGCGTCGCGCAGTGTTCGCACCATGACAGTGATCCTTCGCCTGATTTTTGCGGCAAGCTTTTTCACGCTGGTCCTGGCCGGCAGCCCGGCTCCGGCGCAGTCCACGGATCAGCCGACCGGCATGATCGCGGTCGAGGACAGTGACGCCCAGGACGCCGCCATCGCCCGTCGCATCCGCGAGATTCTGGACGAACTGAATGGCTATGAGGACGTCACGGTCATGGTCAATGCCGGCATCGTCACGATGAGGGGCACTGCCCTGGACGGATCGGCGGTGGATCGCCTTGACGACATCGCGGGCCGCGTCGAAGGGGTCGTCGCGGTGGAAAACCGGGTCCTGGAAACCACGGATGTCGCGCAGCGACTCAACCCGGCGCTGGAGCGGTTTCGCGCGCGGCTCGAACAACTCGTCAATTTCCTGCCGCTGGCCGGTGTCGCAATCGCTGCCTTTGGCCTTGTCGTGCTCGTGGGTGTCCTGCTTGCGCGGATGCGGTATCCGTGGGACAGGCTGGCTCCGAACGCCTTTATCGCGGACATCTACCGCCAGATCATCCGCATCGCGTTCCTTCTCGGCGGTGTGGTCATCGCGCTTGATATCCTCGGCGCGACGGCGCTTCTTTCGACAATCCTCGGAGCGGCGGGGATCATCGGTCTCGCCATCGGCTTTGCGGTTCGTGACACGGTCGAGAATTTCATCGCGTCGGTCATGCTGTCGATTCGCCAGCCCTTTCGCCCGAACGACCAGGTTGAGATCGAAGGTGATATCGGCAAGGTGATCCGCCTGACGAGCCGAGCCACGATCCTGCTGAGCTTTGACGGCAATCATATCCGGATTCCCAATGCGACAGTGTTCAAGAGCAGGATCGTGAACTACACCCGCAACGACGAACGACGCTTTGTCATCGACCTGGGCGTGGCCTACGATACCGACCTTGTCCGCGCGCAAGAGCTTGCCTTGCAGACCGTGTCCTCCCTGCCGTTCGTCATTCCCGAGCCCGCGCCGGCGGTCTGGATCGAAAAGCTGGGCGACAGTGCCGTCATCCTTCAGGTCGCGGGCTGGATCCGGCAGCATGAAACCAGCTACCTGCGTGCACGCAGCGAAGCCTGGCGCCTCTGCATGGCCGCATTTGATCACGCAGGAATTGTCATGCCGGAAACCACGCTGCGCGTGGTCGGCATGGGCGTCACACCCAGCGACGTGCCGAACCAGCCCTCCGAGATCCACGTGAAGACCGCCACCAACGCGGCCGCCGTCGCGGCGGTGACCCAGACGATCGGCGATGTCGAAGCGGCGATGGACAAGGAATTGGAGCGTATCGTCGCGACCGAACGCGCCGAAAAACACAAGGACGATCTGCTCACGAAGGACGCCCCCGAAGAGTAAGAGATTTTTCGGTTTTAAGGGTCTTGATCCCGCTTCAATGGCGGCGTAAGTAGCGCCGCACGGTTGGGGTGTAGCCAAGTGGTAAGGCAACGGTTTTTGGTACCGCGTACCGCAGGTTCGAATCCTGCCACCCCAGCCAGTTCATCCTGACATCAGTATTGTAACCCCTTGTGGGGCCTCCAGGGCAGAAAATGCCCCCAAAACTGCCCCACTCGAAGGAGTTGTCCTGAGGCCAACGGGTCCTCTTTGTGGGTGGCTCTCACCCGGTTTCCGACGACACCTAACGACT
>NZ_JAIPUT010000055.1 GCF_020055635.1 Marivita sp.
GGATGTAATAGCAGCCGGCCGCGACACGCGTGCCTGGCTTGCTCCCGACCACGAAGTGTTCCAGGCCGCGTGCCGCCGCGAGACCCTTGTAGCCATTGCCGCCGTCCGAGCAGAGCACGGCGTCGCCCGGCACGAGGGGGTTCATGGCGCGCTCCACGGTGGCGCTCTTGCGGTTGGGTAGTCGCCGGAAGAGGCGAGATCCACCGCGATCAGCGACGGTGAGAATGGGGAGCTGCCACCGCGAGAGGCCGCGCATCATCTTCAGCCCTTGCGTCGTGAAGTCTTCCCACCGTGGGCGCGGTGGCTGGGGGACATTCTGCGGATCGGCGAAGTGCCGAACCCATTCGCGCGATCCCTTCCGGGACTCCCGTTGGTAGGTCTCATCCGCCTCGATGATCCCCGAGAAGGTCGCCGCCACGCTACTGTTTCCGATGATCGAGAACACGAGCATCCGCCAGCGCCAGACTGTGTATTTGTTGAGGTCGAGCTGCTTGGCCAGCTTGCGCACCGATTGCGGCGCGGGGCTGCCCAGCATATCCCTCAGCGCCTCCATGAACAGGTCGGGGCGATGGATGCGGCCGATGGCGCTCCCGGTTCGGCCTGAATAGGTTTTCTGGCAGCCGCCGCATCGGTAACGCTGGATCTTGGTTCGGGTGCGGCCCCACTTCTGGCGCCGCGGGTCGCCGCAGAAAGGGCACTTGCGCTCCCGGTTTGTCCGTGCTTCGATTTCCGAGATTGCCTCCGACTTCCGCCGGAGATCCAGGATCTTCGTCTGCGCGTCCTCGATGTGGCCGGGTTCAGCTTGCCGAGGGCATCGAGAAAACGGCGAAAGTCGTGGTGTAGCAAGAGCATCCTCCGTGGGAAAAGCGGAGGAAGATAGACTCTTTCAAGTCAAGGCGAAGCGAACCAACACGGATTGCGGACACCCCCTATTTTTTTGGTATTATGATGTGGCCGCTCCCCGACGGCATCGATGTGCCAAGGCGGGTCAGCAATGATCCACAAAGGAGGACGGTCATGTATAATATTATCACGGTCGGGCTCGACCTGGCGAAGAATGTATCTCTGGTGCATGGAGCGCCTCAGGCATAGCGATCGTACGCAAGACGCTACGGCGAGCGCAAATACAGGATTTTTTTCGGCCAGCTGTCTTCCTGACTGTTGCGATGGAAGCTTGTTCACATTTTGCGCCGCGCGACATCCCCACCTGGAAACGCGAGATCGCCGATCCGAGCGGTATTCGCTACGCCGGCGTTACCGCAAACGCATAGCCGCCATGACCCCGCGCAGACTGCTGAAGCAGTCAGACCCGCCCCACCTATGACGGGAAAGGAGTTGAGCCATGCTCGATACATACACCATCCGCCACACTGAAATGCCGGCAGAGATGCAGTTTCTGCTGGATCGTTATCCCCGTGACAGCTGGGACTCCCATCCTGGGTTCCGGGAAAAGACCCGACATTGGCTTGGCGCGCATCAGATGTTCCGCCGCGTGGCGGAACGCATTCGGCTCGATACTGAAGGCCTGCTGAACAAGGACATGGCGCTGGACGACTATGCCGGGCGGCTGTCCCGTTTTGGCGGCACTCTGGTCGGAAATCTGCATGGTCATCATGGCTGGGAAGATCACAGCTATTTCCCGGAACTTTCGGCGGCCGACCCTCGGTTCGACGCCGGTCTTGCGGTGCTCGAACAGGACCACGCCGATCTGGATCAGGTGCTGGATGATTTCACGCGGCAGGCAAATCGCGTGATCAAACTGGCCACCCTCGATCCGGCGCAGGCCCATGACGAGGCAGGTAGCGTGCAGAGCACCAGTCAGGTCATCGAGGCCTTTCTGAAGCGTCATCTGACCGACGAAGAAGAGCTGGCCGTGCCGATCATCTTGCATCATCGGCTCAGAGGGTGAAACTGGGCACATGACCAAAGACACATCCGTTCAGGAAGACCAGGCCATGGCCAGCGAGCGCCGCGCACGAGGCGAATTCGTGCGCGGCGTCAGCGGGTTTCGTCATGCCATCGGCGATCCGGATTTCCCGGCAGAACCGGGGCGCTACCACCTGTTTGTGGCGCTGAATTGCCCGTGGTGCCATCGCGCGACGCTGGCGCGCAGTGTACTGGGTCTTCAGAGCAGCATCACGTTGAACGTGGCCTTTCCCAACCGCACGGACGAGGATGATCCGGCAGGTCCAAACCTGTGGGAATTTGCACCACACCGCATCGCGACCCTGACCGGCACGCCGCTGCCAGAATGCACGCCCGAGACCGGGACCGGGCAAGGCCTGCGCCTTGCCAAAGAGATTTACCGTGCTGAAGGCTCCGAAGAGCAATCGGTCCCGATCCTTTACGACAAGATCGCAGGCCGCATCGTCAACAACGAAAGTGCAGAAATCGTCCGCATGCTGGATCAGCACGCCTGCGCGCTTGGTTCTGCGGTCCCTGACGCGGGACGCCTGCGGTTGTACCCTGATGATGCCGCGCTCCGGCTGGATATCGACAGGCTGAACGACCTGATCTATAAGACGATCAACAACGGTGCTTACAAGGCAGGTTTTTCATCTGACCAAGCAGCTTATGCCAAGGCGTTTTCCGCCTATTTCGATACGCTCGCCAAATTGGACGGCCTGCTCTCTGATGGCAGGCCGTTCCTGACGGGCCAAAACTTTACCGAGGCGGATCTGCGCCTGTTCCCTACCTTATATCGCCACGACCCGGTCTATTATGTCCGAATGAAGCTGAACGGCGCCCGTATCCTCGACTATCCACATCTCTGGCGCTGGCTTTGTCGGGTTTATGCGATGACAGGAATTGCCGAAGCCGGTTCACTGATCCACTGCCGCCAAGGCTATTTCGGGCGCAGTTGGAATGGCGTTGTACCGTCGGGCCCCATCAAACCGATGACCTATCCAGAGGCCTATCTTCACCCGACACTTGCTGGTTTGCGCCAAGTGTCCATTTGAAACCAAGAACACGCAGCAAACATTGGCGCACTCAAGTTTTGGCCGCAAAGCGCGTTCTGCGCGATCCCAAATGCTGCGACGTGTATTCAACGGCGTCTTCGGGAAAGTCGAGATGCTCTTCGCGCACCTCAAACGCATCCTCGGCTTGGGGCGGCTCCGATTACGTGGCCCATGCGGCGAAAATGACGAATTCCTACTCGCCGCAACCGCCCAGAACCTCCGAAAACTTGCCAAGATCTTTCCTGCACCGCAGCAAATGAGCGAAGCCTGACAGGAAAGGCGCATGCGCCCGATTTGGAGCGGCTATTTCTGCGCTCGCAAACATCTGTTTTTCCACAGAATCGGGCGGGAAGCGGACATGCGGCGCTGCCGCGTGCCGAACGCAGCATTCCCCGAAGCCGACCTTCGGACGCAGCGAAAATCGATAGCCCGAGGTGCGGCGGCTCCGGTGTGCGGGTGCAGCACCGTAGGCGAAGCAGATCTCTGCGCGAGCTGGACGACGCGTTGAGAGTGGGCAGAACGACTCAATCCCGCTACGCTCCAGTTTACCTTCACTCCTCAAGCACGGGGTCCATGGATCAGTTCCGTTTCGCAGACTTCATTCTCGACCGTCGCACGCGGCAACTCCTTCGCGGCGGGGAGGTCGTGCGCCTCGGCGCCCGCGCCTTCGACGTGCTGGAAACGCTGGTGTCCAACCGCGACAGGATCGTGTCGCGGGACGAACTGATGGACACGGTCTGGCCAGGCATCGTCGTCGGCGACAACAACCTCAATGTGCAGGTCGGCAATCTGCGACGTCTGCTCGGCCCGGGCGCGATCGTCACCGTGGCAGGGCGCGGCCTACGCTTCGCGCTCAACCCTCAGTCCCGGGCCCCGGCGCTCGCCTTGCCGGACAGGCCGTCCGTCGCGGTCCTGCCCTTCGAGACGCTCGGCGGAGACCCTGACCTCGATTGGCTCGCCGATGGCTTCGTCGAGGACATCACGACCGAGCTGTCGCGTTTCCGCGACCTGTTCGTGGTGGCCCGCAACTCCGCCTTCATCTACCGCGAGACGCCGCGGGACCTGCGCGCCGTCGCGCGCGACCTGGGTGTCGGGTATCTTGTGGAAGGTAGCGTGCGGGCGCGGCCGGACCGCGTGCGCGTGACCGTGCAGTTGATAGACGCCGCCAATGGCGGGCATGTCTGGGCGGAAAACTTCGACCGCGAGATGGTCGATCACTTCGAAACGCAGGCGCATGTCGCCCGTGCGATTGTCACCTGCCTCACGCCGCAGATCGGCCGTGCCGAGACCGAGCGGAATCGGGTTCTTCCGCCCGAGGACCTGACCGCCTGGGGCCTGGCGCAACGGGCCTGGTCGGTGATCTCGATGGGCGAGATGGACTATGACCGGGGTCCGCGCGACCATGCCGAGGCCTTGGCCCGGCAGGCATTGGCGCGCGACGCCGGCTGCGCGATGGCGTGGCGGGCGCTCGCCTGGGTTGCTTGGTGGAACGTCTACCATGGCACCACGGACAGCGTGCCCGACACACTGGACGCCGGTATCGATGCGGCAACCCGGGCCGTCGCCATCGACAAGACCGACCATCAGGCGCGGCGGCTGCGGGCGCAGCTGCATTTCATGAAGCAGGATGTGGCGACCGGCTTGCCCGAGTTGCGGCAGGCCCACGAGATGAATCCGAACTGCGCGTTGACGCTGTGTTGGCTTGGGTTCTACGAAGCGATCAACGGCAATGCCGGGGACGGCGTGCCGCTGACCGAGGCCGGCCTGCGTCGCAGCCCGCGCGATCCCGCGCGGGGTTCTATGCTCTGCGCGCTTGGCTTCGCGCAGTTCGCCGCACGCGATTACACGGCCACGGCCGACGCGGCCGAGGCCGCCCTTCGGGAGGCCGCACAAAGCGCCACGCCCCTGATCCTCGGCACCATCGCCTATGTCGGGCAGGGCCGGATCGACAAGGCAACCGAGACGTTCCGGAGCGTGGAGCGGATCGCGCCCAGGCTCGTCGAGGCCCGCTTGTCCGGGCGATGGTTGAGCTCGGACCCTGACTACCTTGCCCGGACACACACGTTCTTCCGCGTGGCGGCCGGCCTTGCGCCCCCGGAGGCTGCCGACGCGGTACGCTAAGACGTCTCGGTTTTAGAAAATTTTAGGCATGCGTATGGCGCGACGTCTCGCGATGCAGGACGCTGGCGGCACAGCAGTCAGCACGGATAGACGGGTGTGCCGGCCAACTCCCTCGGAACAGACTGAAGGAACACGACATGAGCAAGACGCTTGAAAAAGGCACCTCCGAAGTCAACGGGCTTCTCTGGGGTGCACGTGCCCGCGACTGGGCCGAGGTCCAGGAGGGGCAGTTCGCGGCGGCGTTCCATGCGGTCCTGGCGCGTGCGAAGGTCGGGCCGGACACTCGCCATCTCGACGCCGGATGCGGGGCAGGCATGGCGGCGGCGCTTTCGGCTTCGCTCGGCGCCACCGTTTCCGGGCTCGACGCCTCCGAGGCGCTGCTGCGGGTAGCCCGAGAACGCACGCCCGGCGGAGACTTCCGGCAGGGCGATCTGGAGGCGCTGCCCTTCCCGGACGACGGTTTCGACCTCGTGACCGGCTTCAACTCCTTCCAATATGCTGGCGATCCGGCGCGGGCGCTCCGCGAGGCCGGGCGGGTGACGCGCCCCGGCGGAAAGGTCGTCATCATGACATGGGGTGAACCTGCTGGCATGGAGGCCGCGGGCCATATCGCCGCGCTCAAGCCGCTCATGCCGCCACCGCCGCCGGGCGCAGGCGGCCCCTTCGCGCTGTCGGACGAGACTGCGCTGCGCGGATTCGCAGAGGCGGGTGGCCTAATTCCAGTCGAGGTCAGAGACGTAGACACTCCTTGGCACTATCCCGACCTCGCTACGGCGTTGCGCGGCATGGCGTCCTCGGGCGTGGCGGTGCGGGCGGCGCAGCATTCGGGCGAGGAGGAGCTCATGGCGGCGATGACTGGGTTCCTGACGCCGTTCGAGCGACCGGACGGGACGATCGGGTTCGGCGCGCGGGCCAGATATCTGGTCGCCACGGTCTGACCAAGATGGCCCTAACGATCGCCTGCGGGGAAAACCTCGACGACTTCCTCGATCTTGTGCGCGCCTTCTTCGCATGGACGATAACCAAGGTCTGGGAAACCAGCGGACAGCCTGCACTGGACTCGGCACTCGTCTCCTTTGTCCAGCCAAACGGCGGTTACCGTATCGGCGCGACCTTCCGAATCCTCATGGCTGCATAGGTCGGCTGAAATCCTCCCGGGCCGGTTCGAGAGAGGCCGTCCCAAGCCCACGCACATTTTTCATCAAAGGAGAAACCCAATGAAGACGTTCCTGAAAACACTGTCTGTCGCAGCACTTGCCGGTCTGGCGTCGGCACCTGTCGCAACAGCCGAGGTGTCCGAACACTTCATCATTCACGCTTTGGAGCAGACACCGCAGGAGGCCGCCACACTGATACGCGATTTCGTTGCAATGAACGACGACTGGTCGCTCAACGGGGAATTCGAGATGATGGGTGGGGCAGCCGTCGGCATGAAGATCTGCTTCAACGCCATGCGCGGCTACGTCGCTGCCGCGGGCTTGCATAACCTCGCCATGATGCCATGTGGCAACATCGCCTTATACGAAGAGAACGGTCAGTCTTTCCTTTCGATGCTCGACGTCGGGTATCTTACGACCCTGTCGCCAAATCCCGAGCTTGAGGAGGGCGTGGCCCTGGCGCGTCCGGCCTATGCCGAGATGTTCACCGAGGTTCTCGGCGTCGAGTGAGATGCACAGCAACGCAAGGCGGGCGGTTGCAATGGCGGGTCAAGCGCCCGCGCGACAGGTGGGCTCATTGTCAAAGTGTGTCGATGGACATGCACGACCTGACCTGGCCAACCTTTGCTTACGGTCGGTACTCGCCACACGAGCGCGCAATTTTTGTTTTTTTGTGCCACAAGGCGCAATAAAGTGAGGCTTTGACCTACTCGCTTCCGACTTCGAATTCAGACATGCGGTGGAGATTGTTATGACCCAGATACTCCAGATTGCGGCCATCGCGGTGGCCACCCTCGGGACCAGCGCCGTGACGATGACGGTGATGAAAGAGGACATCCCCGACCTTGCCGTACCCGAGGGGGGCTGGAAGACCGGCCACGAGCTTGACGGAAGGTCGTTCGAGATCCTCGGCACCGATGTTGCCAGCGGTGCGGTCCTCGACAACAGGATCACGTTCCGCAACGGCACGTTCCAGTCGACCGATTGCCAGAACTACTGTAATTTCGGCTGGTCCGACTACCAGAGCAAGGTGATCGACAGCGTCATCCATTTCACCGCGCGCACGGTCTGTCCCGACGCGCCTCATACGGTGGTCTGGTACGGCAGGGTCTCGGGCGACGAGGTCGTGGTCGACGGCACCTGGACCACGCGGCGCTGGTACTGGACCAACCAGATCGTGATCACGGCTACGGGAGCGGACGCTCCTGTTGCCGGTGACGGCGCCTCGGGGTGAGGCTGCCCGCGTGACGCGGACCGGCGCGGGTGGCGTTCTTCTGCGCCTCGCGATCCTCGCGGCTGTTCTGGCGCTCGCTACATGGGGGGTGCATCTCATCCGCGACGCCCTCGACCTTCAGGTCAGGCCCGACAACGAACAGCAGATCCACCAAGCCATAATGCTCGGGTCGGTCGCCTATGTCGGGCTTCTGGCACTGCCTTTCGTGCCGGGGGCGGAGATCGGGCTGGCGATGCTGGCGGCATTCGGTCAGGCCATCGCGCCATTGATCTACGTCTGCACCGTCGCTTCGATGACGCTGGCCTACACGGTTGGACGTTTCCTGCCGATCAGCGCGCTGGAGCGCCTTCTATCTTTCCTGCGGATGCGGCGCGCGGCCGCCCTCGTGGCCCGCGCGGCACTGCTTTCGCCGGAGGCGCGGCTCGCGATGCTGCTGGACGGTCAGCCGAAACGCGCTCTCGGCCTCGGACTGCGCTACCGCTACGTCGCGCTCGCGCTGGCTGTGAACACGCCGGGCAACTCGATCATCGGCGGGGGCGGCGGTATCATGATGATGGCGGGGCTCAGCGGCATCTTCTCGCCGCTCGCGACCTTCCTGACCGTGACGATCGCCGTCTCCCCGGTGCCACTGGCCGTGATGTTCCTTGGCCTCCAGATCTGAGAAGCCCAAAGAGCCTCGGGGACCCGAGAGTCTCAAGGGCGGTGCGCGTGGATGGGGTGCCAGTGCGGCTCTTCCCAGTTCCGATGATCTTGAGGGGCATGGCTTTCTCCGATGCGGGTAGTGTGACCGCCGATCACTGGCCGACGGCGATCGGTCCGTGAATGCCCGAGGCTCTCTCACGTGTTCCTGGAAGCCGGAGGCAGATCGTTTCAGCGATGATCCAAGCCTACCGCATTGTTCGCCGAGGCCCGCCAAAGAAGATCGCAAGGACCGATTGCAGAAATGCCGGGCGCCGCTCCGTAGAGATCCGAGAAAGTTCGACCGGTTCCGCATTCTGGGGGTTCATTTAATCAGTACTGCTGTCGTTCACAGCGAAAATTGCCGCACTATGCGTGAACGGCCGTTTCGGGGAAGAAGCGGCGCGGAGTCAGATCAGCAGTTACAGGTCCGCAATGGGTCGCTGAGCGCGGGCTGGCACCTCTGGGCGACCATCTCCTTCCGTCGTGGCGGCGCGAGTCCGCTTGAAGCCCTTTCATGCCTTTTGCCGAACATGTGGGCAGTCTCAATCGTGGAGAAGTGCCGCCCCATCTGGGCTATCAATCGCCTATTTCCACGTGCCGTCCGATTGCTTCTTTGCAATTTCGGCACTCACCCCCGTGACTTTTTCGCCACCAGAATTGGTCAGTGTCCAAGCGTTCTGGACAAGGGCAAGATCGCCGGTCTCAAAAGCGGTCTGGCGGTCGAACTCAATCATTGCGCCGGAGTCAAGATTGCCTTGTAGAACCGGACGGATCTGCTCAGGCCCTCTGAATGTTCCATGATGGTTCGGAAACACCGTGTCCCCTTCGTAAAGCGCCATCAGGCCTTCAATATCGCCTGCGGAAAAGCATTCTGAAAACACCCTGATTTAATCCGTCGCGCTGTGTGACGCCATGTCTTCTCTCACTTTACCTGTGGAAAAGTACGCGCGGCAGAATTTTATGCAAAGGACATTCTAAAGGCGACTGTGATGCCGATGGCGGGCGGGCATGGCAAAGCTCCACCTGTTACACATTGTGAAGCTTGGCGGCGGGTTTGCGATGTCGCCTCTCCCGCGCATCAGCGAAGGCAACGGTTGAGGCAGGCGAGCCAGTTGTCGCGCGCGAGTTTGCCGAGGAGCGGCGCATCGTAGCCATGCGCACCCATCGCCTCGAAGAGAAGCGGAACGCCGGTCACGTCGCCGATCAGGTCCGGTACGACGCAGCCGTCGAAATCCGAGCCCAGCCCGACGTGATCCTCGCCCGCCTCGGCGATCAGATGGTCGAGATGGCGGAGCATCGTGTCCCAAACCGTGCCGCTATCGGCCCGGCCGTCCGCGTTCAGGTAGAAGGTCGCGAAGTTGAAGCCCACCATGCCTCGGCGCTCGCGGATCATGTGGAGCTGCCGGTCGGTCAGATTGCGCGGGCTGGCGCAGAGCGCATGCGCGTTGGAATGCGTGGCCACGAGCGGATTTCTTGAGACGCGAGCCACGTCGTCGAACCCTTTCTCGTTCAGGTGCGACAGGTCGATCAGGATGCCGAGTTCATCGCAGAGGTGAACGAGGTCGCGGCCCTTCCCGGTGAGGCCGGGTCCCGTATCCGGCGTGCCGGGAAAGGCCATCGGTACGCCGTGACCGAAGATCGTGGGCCTGCTCCAGACCGGGCCGAGCGACCGCAGGCCCATATCGTGGAAAAGGTGGAGCGCGTCGAGGTCCGGGCCGATGGCCTCGGCGCCCTCCATGTGCATGACGCCTGCAATGATGCCTGCCTCCATGGCAGTTCGGATCTCGGACGCAGAGCGGCAGACGCGGAAATCCTGCGGCGCCGCCCGCTCCATCCAGTGCAGAAGTCCGGCCATCGCCAACGCCTCGGGCTGGGCCTGCGTATGCGTCATCTCGGGCGGCATGGGCAGCGCGTAGGGTGGGTCGGCCATCAACACCTTGAAGTCTGGCGGCGGGCCATCGGACGCCGGCGGCACGAAGATCGCGAAAAGGCCGCCCGCGAAGCCGGAGGCCTTCATCCGCGCGAGGTCGAGGTGCCCCCGGCCACTGGCGCCCAGCCAGGTCTCCTCGCGCGGCGCGGGCGTCTTCATCAGCCGCAGGAGGAAGTCATTGTGGCCGTCGAAGAAGGGGACGAGGGCGGTCATGGGGCAGGCTCCTTTTCGGCAGTCGCCGCGAGATAGGTGTCCACCGCGTTCAGAAGGTCGGTGCAAGGCTGGTCGACGATGTCGAGTTCGCCCAGATGTCCAACGATGCTGGCGAGATAGTCGCGGCTGGTGCCGAGATCGCCCGCCCCGTGGGCGACGTAGCGAACCTGTTCCTCGTGAGTCAGGTCGGGGCGGACATCGGGCACGTCGTGATCGGCGAGAAAGGTCAGCACGCGGGTCTCCTCATCGCCGATCCGCGCCGGGATGAACCCGGCAAGATAACCGGGCGCCAGCATTTCGCGCTGAAAGAGAATATCGGTCTCGGCTTCAACATCCGCGGCGGCAATCCGGAAGGCCAGCCCATCGCAGCCGTCGCCCGCGTCCAGCGTCGCCATCAGGCCCGGCGCTTCCATCGTTCCGCGGCCGCCCCGATATTCTACGAGGATCAGGCGGCGGGCATGGTTCGCGACATGCGCGCGCCGCACCTCGGCGAAGCGCAGGGCCGGGTTCCACATCAGCGACCCGTATCCGAAGACCCACAGGTCGCCCGAGTGGCCGGCCAGCGCCTCGGCGCGGATCACTTCGCGCCGTGCTTCGGGATACACCCAGTCCCGCAGATGCGGCTCTTGCACGATGAGATGTTCGGCCCGGAAGGTCCGGAAGAGCGAGGTTTCGGGATCTGCGATGCGGTCGCGCAGTTCGGGATGGTGGGCGTAGGGGTCGAGCGTGTCAGGCAAGACGGTTCTCCTTCGCGGCATCGTGGACCGGGGTCATTTCCATGCAGATGTCGACGCCCTCCACGATGCCCGGGAAATCCGTAGAACCGGGAACCTCGCGGAATCCGGCTTGGCGGTAGAGCGCCTGGGCCGAATGCAGCTTGTAGTGAGTGGACAGGCGGTAGTGGGTATATCCGGCGGCTGCTGCCTCGGTCAGGAGCATCTCCAGCATCCGTCTGCCGACGCCTATCCCCCAGGCCTTGGGACGTACGAACATGCGCTTGATCTCCATCGTGGTCGCATCCTGACCGTAAAAGGCGACACAGCCGACCGGCGCGCCGTCAAGCCGCGCAAGAAGCAGACAGCCAGACGGCGGACCGAACCGACCTGGCAGACCTGCGAGTTCGGCGTCGAGATTCGCGAAGACGGAGTCGTTCGGGGATTTCCCGTCCTCGGTCACATGGGCTATGGCCCATGCGAAGAAGTCGCGGATCAACAGCCGAACGGCATCAAGGTCCTTGGGCGTCTCTGCGCGGGCGATATCGACAACCATCTCAGCGTGCCTTCAAGCGATAGCGGTCTGCCTCCGCGAAGACGTCGACCACGATCGTGCCGGCGCGTATCCGCGCACCGTGCTCGACACCCGCAGGGATGTCGTAGCTGTCACCGGGTCGATAGGCCCGCGTCTCGCCACCGATGGTGAAGAGGATCTCCCCCGCGATCACAGTACCCCATTGGGGCCCGTGCGCGTGGGGCGGAAGGTCCATGTCCTCGTGGAAGCGGAAGAAGGCCACCAGCCCCGCATCCGAGCAAACGGCATGGGAGGTGACCACATCCTCGGGAAACGGTACATCGAGGGCAGGCATGGCATCGAAGAAGGCGGGAAAGCGCATCAGGTATCTCCTGTTTCATGGTCAACAGGTCTCATTCGACCAACCCGAGTTGACGTGCGATGCTGGCGCTGTCGTAATAATCGCGGCCCTCTACCACCTTGCCGTCCTGCACCCGCATGACCGAGCAGTATCGCACTTCCATCCGGCGACCGGAGGGCGGGAAATTCCCGAGGCTCGAATGAAGGTTTCCGGTCTGGGTGCCGCGGTTGAGGAACTCGACAACCGCCCAGCCGTCGGGGCCATCGCCACCGGTGATGACGTTGACGACCTTGACCTCTCCATCCGGGAAAGCGGTGCGCCAGCGCTGATAGTCCATTCGGTAGCCGTCGGGACCGATCTGTGCCTCGTCACGCGCCACATCCTCGAACCGGCAGTTCGGCGCGATGATGGCAGCACCACGGTCGGGATCGCGCAAGTCCCAGGATTCGTGAAACTGCCGGACGGTCTTTTCGATAATGTTCATTAAGTCTCCTTCGGGATTGGGTCACCAGGTTGCGACGGCAGTTGCACGATTGCCAGGCACACGTCTTCTTCCCCGAGCACGGTCGTCGTGTGGCCCGACCCGGCCACGTCCTCCATCCGCCAGATCGCGCCTGCGCCAAACTCCCTCAGCGCGCCATCACCCGCCTCGACCCGAAGACGGCCCGACAGGCAAAACGAGACCTGCCGGCGCGGTGAGGGATGCCGCGCGCCACCCCATCCAGCGGGAAGCACGAGGTAGAGAAGACCCGTCGCCGGCTCAGTGTCAGAAACCGGCATTGGAGGCGCGGGCGGGGCGAAACCGCCGGAGCGGAGGGAAACATGCAGGTCCGAAAAGTGCGAAATGCCGTCCGCCCCCTCCGTCAGGTGCAGGATCGGCATGGCATCGGCCAAGTGACTTGTGGCGTTTTTCATACGTCATCCTCCGCGCAAAGGCTGCCGCCCACCCTATGGCAAGGCATGCTCATCTCTCAGCTTTCATGGCGATCATCGTCACAAAGGGCAGGAAGCCGTAAAGCGTTCCGGCCTCGGCACGGCGGTGATATTCAGCCTCGAGCGCATCGGCGAGCGGCTGGCCGATCACGCCTTCGGTCACGAAGCGCGCAGCCGCCATCCTGACCCAGACGAGGTTGCCAATTCCGTCCGTAACGACGCGGATTGCGGTATCGAAATGCGCGACCGTCAACCCGGCAGCTTGAGCCAGCGGTTTGAGCTTGCCCGCCAGCCAGGCATCCGTCACAGATCCGGCCACGAAAGCCCGGGCACAGGAGTCGAGCGGATCGCCGGGCGCAAGGCCCAGTGCGGCCTTCGAGAAATCTGCATCGCAGACCACCAGCGTACCGCCCGGGCGCAGGATGCGCGTGGCCTCCGTGACAAGCGGAGACGGATCGGCCACATGCGACAGCACCGTGTGCAGAATGGCGATGTCGGCGCTGCCATCGGCGAGATCGAGCGCCGCGCCGTCACCGTTTTGAAACTTCAGGTTGGGGTAGTCACCAGCCAGCGACCACGCTTTGCCGGTCAAGGCGGCGGACGGCTCTACACCGAGGACATTGGCGCGCCCGAAGCGGTCGGCGATGCGCCGGGTCACACCGCCGGTCCCGCAACCGATATCGACGATCAGGCCGCCGTCGGGCGGCGCAAGCCGGTCGAGATAACCGTCGATCACGGGCAACATGGAGGGGTCCGCCGCACGCACTTCAAGCGCCGTTGCCATGATCTCGATGAACTCCGGGGACGCCGCATCGACATCTGCGAAGGGGTCGCTCATCCCGCCACCTGCCGCGCGTAATCCTCAGCGTCGAACCAACCTCTCGAGGCGATGACTTTGCCGTCGGCGTCCATGTCCCATTCTTCCCAGCCTGCTATCCGCACCGGGTTGCGCGTTTCGGCATGGTGGCCGGTGAAGGTCCACAAAAAGGCAACGTGCTCGCCCGCGATGCGCACCCCGTCACAGGTCAGGTTCAGGTCGGGCAGATCAGCGAAAAATCCTTCGGCCATGGCCTGCACGCCCGCGCGCCCCTCCCAGGGCGTGCCCCGGTTGATGACGATGCCGCCGGTCTCGGCGTAGAATGACGCAACTGCTTCGGCCGAGCCGCTGTTCCAGGCAGCGGTATAGGCGGTGGCCGTGGCGGCGATACTGTCGGTTTGCATGCGTCTCACCCTTTGCTTGTTGGATCTCGCACCCGGCGCGGTTGACGGGTGCAGCATTCAGATCTGTTCTTCGTTCAGGCTGCACGCCTTGCAGAGCCATCCGGTGCCTGCGCTTCGGTCGAGGACGGCCAGCGTGGTGCCCGTACCGGTATTGCCTTCGGAGAACCTGGCAAGTACCCAGGCAAGGTCGCCCGAGCCGCCGAAAGACAGGATGTCGAAGCGTTTTGCCGTTGCCGTCCGGGTCCAGTCCCGATGCAGGATCTCGATCTCGGCCCGCCCGTGGGCAGCGGGCGCGAAGGGCGAGTGCAGCATAGCATCTTCGCTGAACATCCCGGCACAAGCGGCGGCATCGCCGACCGCATAGGACCGTGCCATCTGTTCAAGCCACCCCTGCAACTCGTCTTTGAGCATCATGTCATGGCACCTTCGTGCAATTCGGCAAATGGATCGCCGTCCCAGTCGCCTTGGCTGTGAAGCGCGCGCAGGCGGGTGAAGGACGAGTAGTCGAACATCAATCCTGCGCGGTTCTGCTCCATCCGGGCGCGGTGGCGGCCGTCGTGATAGGCGGCCTCGCGCATCGCCTCGTCCGAGCGCCAGAGCGAGCAGGTGAAGCCGCCGCGCCCGTCGGCCCCGTTGAACACGTCGTTGCGCAGGTTCGCGGGCAGCGCGCCATACCACGCCATCACCTCGGACACGCCCTCCACGAAGCGCCGGATGCGGGGCAGCATCCAGTCTTCGCGCGACAGGAATCCCGCAGTGGTGACGACGACCAGCGGACCGCCGGGATCGACCGGGGCGGGACGCACTGCGGTGCCATTCTCGACATGGCCGCGCCAGTTCACCTTGCCGCGGTGCGACACCGGAACGGCGAGGCAGTGCCACGCTGCCTCGGCTTCGGCCAACCAGGGTATCGCCGCGCCCGGATCAGCAAGCATCGCCTCGGCCTCCGCGCGACGATCCCAGATCCCCAACCCGCCCCAGATCTCCGAGGTCAGGGTCGTCAGCCCATCCGCGCCGGGGACGTGCTGCGGGCAGAACCGCCAAACCGACGCGCCCGCCACGGGGGGAAAGCTGCGGTCCCGAGCGGCGATCGGCGCGGCAAAGCGCACCCGGTGCAGCGTGATCCAGTCGTGGTCCTGGTTGTTCATGCTTTCACCTTCAGCAACACCGGTGGTCATCGGCACCTTGGGGCGATCCGGCGACAAGGTTGTGCGCCGGCCTACGGTCTGCGCTGGATCTCTCGGAGCGGCGCCGCCCGAACCGGCGGAGTGCTTCGGCCTTCTTGGTCAGTGCCGGCTGCAACAATCTACCCGTGCGGCGGCTGATATGCTCCGGTGACCTCGCCGGCCTTCTTCAGGGCCGCCATCGCCTCGGACGAAGTCATCAATTTCGTCGTAGCGGAGGCCGACACCGTCCCGGCCGAGCCGACGGCAGCCGCGCCTGCCATCATGAACATGTCGTCCGGGCCTTCGATCAGGCAGACAACGTCGTACTGTCCGAACGAAAAGAACAGGTGGTGCAGCTTGCCGCCAAGCGCCTCGACAAGCTTGCGCGCAGCCGCTTCGCGGTCGCTCGGGTCGGCGACCATCGCCTTGATGGCATCGCCGGAATAAGCCAGTTGGTATAGGTAGAATGGCATTGTGTTTTCTCCCCCAAGGGCGGGCGTCGGCGTAATGCCATCCCGTCCTCTGTGAGGGTGGCGCGACCGGGACAACGGCGTCACCCAGTGCGGCTAAAAAGATATAAATCAGAGGTGCCGCAGCTACCTGAGCATCTTGGCCGCCTCGGCCGGGCTGAGGCCGGCGGCGATGCGGAAGAAGGTGTGCGCGCGCGCCAGATAGTCGGGGTTCGAAGTGAGCCAGCGGCCCGCAAGGCGCGCCTCGACAAGGGCCGGCGCGATCTCGGCGACGCGCGCGAATGCCGCCTCGGCTCGGTCCATATGCCCCGCGCCGACCCAGGCGATCGTGCCGAGGATGAGGGGAGTGGCGCTTCCCGCGGCCTCGGCCAGCGCCGCCTCCGCCGCTTGCGCGGCCGCGTCGTAGTTGCGCACGGCGAATTGCGCGAAGCCAAGCGCCGCGAGGAGGGAGCCGCGCGATGGATCGCGCGGGGAGCGGCGCAGCGCAGCCACGGCCAGCGGGACGCCGCGTTCGGCATCGCCATGGAAGCCTTCGTAGAGGCCAAGCCACGCCAGCGTCACCGCGCAGTTCGGGTTGATCTCGTGTGCTTGGCGAAGCTCGGGCAGGCCGGCCTCGGCATCCTGGTTCATAAAGTGCAGAAGGGCCCTGAGGCGCCGCGCGTGGTGGTCGGTCGGATCGGTGGCGATGGCCTTCGTGGCGGCATCGATTCCTCCAGCGAGTGTGTCGGACATGGCGGGTGTCGTGGCGTGGTAGACATTCCACCACGCGACCCATGCCAGAACGCGCCAGGCGAGGCCCGAGGTCGGATCGATATCAAGCGCCTGCCGGGCAAGCTCGGCCGCCTTGTCGCGCGGTGCGGGGTCGTAGGTCATGTCGCCTGCCGAGACCATGGACCAGCCCCTGAGCGCGAGGCCGTGCGCGGTCAGGTCCTCGGGCGAGGCAGTGCGGATGCGCTCGGCCTCGGCCCGGTCGATCTGCGGCGCGAGGCAGGTCACGATGGCTTGCGCCACCCGTGCCTGTGTCTCGAAATGCCCGACAAGGTCGCGGTCGAAGACCTCGGCCCAGACATGCCCCCCGGTGTGGGCGTCGATCAGCTGTGCGGTGACGCGCACACGCTCGGCCGTGGCGCGGACACTGCCTTCGACGACATAGCGGACGCCCAGTTCGCGCGAGATGGCCCTGAGATCGCGCGGCATGTCCCGGTAGACGAAGGCCGAGTTGCGCGCCACCACGAAAAGGTCCCGGAACCGGGACATCTCTGTCGTGATATCCTCGACGAACCCGTCGGCGAGCCAGGACAGGGCCGGGTCGCCGCCAAGATCCGCGAAGGGCAGGACGACGACAGAGGGCCGGTCGCGAAGGCCGAGCGCCAACGGACCCGTCGATGCGACCTCCAGCGCGAAACGCAGGCCGCGCCCCGGCACCGTGACGATCGCACCCGCCCCCAACAGCCGTCGAAGGTTGGCGAGTTGGACGTTCAGATTGTTTTCGCCGACAACGGTATCGGGCCAGACCGCGGCCATGATTTCGTCCCGTCCGACGACGCGGTCCCGGCAGGTAATCAGAAGATCGAGAAGATCAAAGGCGCGCGCGCCGATGGCGATGTCTTCGTCGCCCCGCACCAGGCGCCTTGCGCGCCGCTGAAACGTAAATTCTGCGAAACGAACACTGTCCATCAGCGGGTCGGGATGTCCTTTTGTAAATATCTTATCAGAGGAGGAAAAAATTGTCTCGTTTTCTCGGTATGCCCGCAGGAACAAGCCAAGTGGCGCGCCTGTCATCGTGTTGTGCAGGGCAAGCGTGCGGCGAACGACCGGTTCGGACTTTGGCGAGATTGCCCTCCTGAAATGTCCGCTCTGTGGTAGCTCGTGCGGCATTGCCGCGGCTGGTTCAGAAACTCTTTGGCCAACCGCAGGCACAGTTCGCTGCATCTGCGTTGGGCCGCTCCGTCCCGCATTGTGTGAGTTCGAACGGCCCTCGACTTTGCGCTCGCAGCGAATGGCCGATCTGCTGAAGCCGGGCCGCAGCGACGGAAACCGCAATGAATGTCTCTTATGTGCCGTCAGTGAAGACGGCCCTATCCATCAGATTTCAACGGCTTCCGCGATGGCGAGTGCATCTTCGAGTTCAACTCCCAAGTATCTGACGGTGCTGTCCATCTTGGTATGCCCCAGCAAGAGCTGAACTGCGCGCAGGTTGCCTGTTTTCTTGTAGATCTGGGTCACCTTGGTCCGACGCATCGAATGCGTGCCGTAGGCGCTGGCCTCGAGACCGATTGACGTCACCCAATCCCGGACGATCCGAGCATACTGCCGGGTCGAGATGTGAAGCCGCTCATGGAACCGTCCCGGCCAGAGATATTCCGAGCCAATCATCAGGGGTTCCTTCATCCACTTCGCCAAAGAGGCGCGCGTGCCTTCCGAGATCTCGAACCGGACAGGCTTCTTCGTCTTGCTTTGCAGAACAGACGCTCGTTCCTTGATCTGGCCGGACGCCATGACATCGACCACCTTTATTCTGACAAGGTCGCAGCCACGCAGCTTGCTGTCGATGGCCAGATTGAAAAGCGCCAGATCACGGTGGTTTTCAGCAAGCTCGAGCCGGACGCGGATTGCCCAGACGTGCTTGGGTTTCAGTGGGCGCTTCTGTCCCACGATCCGCCCCTTATTCCAAGCGGGACGAAGCGCGCGAATGGCGGGTAAGTTTGGTGTTTGCATGACTGATCCTCCGATCCGCCACGCCACCCACAACGACAACCCGACGTTGACTAAGGCAGTATATCACAGGATGCTACACCGCATCTGAAGTTTGGAACGAGCCCATTCTCACAATTTTTTTTTCAACTCAGCGAATGGCAGATTTTGCGTTCTGACCTCTCAAAACGGAAGTCATATCAATCCTCCTCGCGGCCCAATTTGATAAATCCCAGCATCGCCTGCACTTTCTCTGTCCGGTGTAGATCAACATGCGTGGCGAGCCATAGCGGCACGGTCCATGCCTTATTTGGGGGAAGAACGCGATGGAACCCGTCACTGGCCTGTGCCTCGTGGTCCCCTGTAAAGCCCATGCCGATGCCAGCAGTAATCGCTGCTAAGTTGACCCCGATGTGGCGAGACGAAAGCGCGATCATATCTGGGCGCACGTGGTCTTCTATCCACGGCCAGAACGGAAGGCGGCCCGCTTGGGCGTGTGGCACAACAAATTGATGGCCGTCTAAATCGCTCGCGTTCTTCGGGAGGCCAAACCGACTGATGTAGGTATCATGGGCATAGAGGTTGAAACCAACACGCCCGAAACTACTCACAACATAGTCTGGATGGTCTGGCTTTGATCCTGCACGAAGCGCGATATGCGCCTCGCCATATTCAAGTCGGGCAAGGTCTTCGCTCGCGTCGATTTGTACTCCACAATTTGGGTTCTGCGCCCTGAAGTCCGCGATTGCTGACATCAGTAGCCCTGCAAAAGGGGCCAAGATCGTCAATTTGATCTCCCCTTCGATTTGGGTTTTTGCGCCCTTTACGCGGCCCGCCAGATCGTCGGTCAATTCCTCTGTCTTCTGAGCCACACGCAGCACGTCTTCGCCCAGTTCTGTAAGCGCGTAGCCCCGCGCATGACGGATAAAGATGCGTGCTCCCAATTCAGCCTCAAGCACGTCGATGTGGCGGTTCACCGTCGCGCGGTGAAAGCCAAGCATCTCAGCCGCAGCACTGACGGTTCCCAATCTGGCAACTTGGTATGCGGTCCGAAGCTCTGCCCATTTGTCCATATCATCTATGCCTATTTTACGCGCATCAAATGCGGATTTCTCCGCATTGAGAGCATCAAAAATACAGAGCATTTACCCAATAGCACGAACATTCAACGGTGGAGACTACGCATGACCTACATATCACTCGGCCTTCGTATCTTACTTACCGTCGCATTTGTTGGCGCAGGCGGCGCGAAGCTCGCAGGTGTCGCAATGATGGTCACGACGTTCGATCAAATCGGATTTGGCCAAGCCTTTCGCTACTTTACAGGCGCTGTGGAGGTGATTGGCGCGACCTTGCTGTGGTTGCCCCGTCGTCAGATCATCGGGGCTGCGGTTCTGGGTGGCACGATGGTTGGCGCAGTCTTGGCTCACTTGTTCATTCTTGGCCCCTCACCACTCCCCGCCATCGTGCTTGGCCTGCTGTGTGCGTTGGTTCTTTACATCTACCGCGCCCAAATCCCCCAGGTTCTGGGCCGCACCAACACGCCTCGGACCTGATCGGACGCCTTCATGCCAACACGTTCCAATATTGTCGTCTTTGCCGCAAGCAACAGCACGAAATCCATCAACAGACGCCTTGCCTTGCACGCAGCCAGAATCCTTCGCGATGAGTTCATGGCACCCGTCGAAATCGAAGTCCTCGACCTCAATGACTATGAAATGCCGATCTACAGCCCTGAGCGCGAGGCGCAGGGTATCCCGCAGCTTGCCCACGATTTCTACGACAAGCTGGGGGCCGCTGATGGGGTGATCATCTCGTTTGCCGAATACAATGGGGCCTACTCCGCCGCGTTCAAGAATATCTTTGACTGGTCCAGCCGCATCAAAATGAAGATTTTCCAAGAACGCCCCGTGATGCTGATGGCCACATCCATGGGTGGGCGTGGCGGCCAGAATGTGCTTGCGGCGGCGATGGGCGGCTTTCCACATTTTGGTGCGAACATCACGTCCAACTTTAGCTTTGGCCCCTTCAACGAACACTTCGATACACAAACAGATCAGCTGAAAACCCCCGAACTGGCGCTGGAACTGCGCGAAGCGATTGCCGCATTCCGCGACGCCCTTCCTGCAAGTGCATAAACCCTGAAAAGGAAAATCCCATGTCTCAGTCTACGATTTCACTCCTCCTCAAAATCGCTGCTGGCCTTTGGGTCATTTGGGGCCTTGTCCACATGTTGGCAGGCATCATGACCGTCTCGCTCGATACGCCTGATGCGGTTGCAGGCATTGCGGACGCGGTAGATCCCGCACTGTTGGTCGGTTCATATCACGAGGCCGTCGGGGCCGTGATCAACCAGCACGGATTTAACTTGCTGTGGATCGGGACATTTACGTTGGTGGGTGCGTTCTGCATCTGGCGCGGTTCGGTGACGGCGATGTTCTTTACCGGGCTCGTCGGTGGTTTGGCCGACGTCGGCTATTTTGTCTTCCTCGATTTGGGTGGCTTCGTGAACTTCGTTCCCGGGACGATCATGACTCTTGTTTCGAGCTCCGCCATCATCCTGAGCCTTGGTGCTTATTTTATGGGGATGCGCAAGCAGGAGGCAAAGAAGGCATAAAGTCAACGCAGCTATTTGATGGAAGAGCGGAGCTTGGAAACAGAATATTAAGGTCCGGTTGGTCCCGCACTGCCGTCACTCGCTTCTCGAAAATGCTGCGCGATGCACCAATGGCTGGTCTGATGAAGCTGCGGTGCGGCTTCAGACCAAAGCGCCAAAGTCCGGTCAGGGCCGGTCGCGTCCGAAGAGATCATGCTGCACCACCGCAATCTCTCTCGGGAGCCGTGGGTAGTCAGGGCCCTTAGCTGACCTTCACCGGCCCGGGATGCCGCGAAGTTTCTCCTGATCATGTGCTCGCTTCGAACGAGCGTCGTTCACCTCAGAGCGGGCAACCTGCCGCTTGCGTGCTATGCCGTCCTACTATGCCGTCTTACCCCACTCAGCGTGCCGAACTCGCGCATACAGGTCCCGCAGACCCATATAAATATGGGGTAAGGCGTCCCCACCCTGCCCCGAAAACGGTCTCGAAAACCGTTACTCGAAGATTCAAATTTCGCCCCTCACCTACAGCATAAAATTGGCGCTCAGTGTCCTCCTCTAAATCGCTTCGACTGCGTGTTCGACGTGTTCGTTTGTAGAATTAGTCGTCTGCCTGTCTTTCCTGTTCGCGGGATGAGGGAGTTGGCGGCGCGCTTGGCCCCGGCGATTTAGTTTAATCTTCGTAAAGGTTGATGCCGGCCGCGGCAGTCATTGCTGCATAGTATGCTGGCTCGTTTGCCGGGTCTTCCTCGTTCTCAAAATCCGACACGATGCCGGCGGTATAACGATACCGATCAGCTTCAATCACGAGCGTGCGGCCATCTGTGAGATCGAACGCTTGGGCATAGTGCTGAGAAGCACCGTAAACAGAGCCGACGTAAGTTGAAGGTCCTGCGAGTTCGACGCCAAGCTTTTGCGCGGCTTGGTATTCGACACTGCGGTAGCGGTTATCGATATTGAGCGGTGTTCCAAATTTTTCCATTTTCTTCTTCCAATTACCTGCCCAGAAGCTTGGGCGTTGCTGCTCTGTTCTCTGCATCTGCGAAGAAAATAGGTTCAAAGGATCTGCACCGAAGCGGCAAGACGACATTTTTCTTATTTTTTGGGGGGTGTCCGCAAACCGTGTTGGTCCGCTATGCGGACGGAGCGGACTTTCGTTCCAATCGGGTTGGGCTATCATGACCGCATGTACAAACTGAAGCCGGGCATCAAGCAAGACCCGCAGCGCCGGTGGCAGCTGCCTGACCGCATCTTTTTCGGACACGGCGCATGTCATATCTTGGCGGGAATCTATCTTGAAGCTGCACCTCTCACCGGTTTTCACGCCGAGAGGATCATTCCGGGGGAAGGCTATGCCGGTAACCACATTTTCGTAACCGACGGCGTCTTGGCCTTCGATTTCCACGGGTATTCTTGCAGGAGAAACCTCTTGGCCCACCACATTTCGGGATGGTCAAGGGTTTCAGCCCCCGGTTGGCACTGCAAAGTCGTAGACGTGGATTTCGACCTTCTCGAAACCAAAGACCTGAATGCGAGGAAGATGCTTGGTCCGGACCAATTCCTGAGGGACCCGCGACCACGCGCGCGCTCATTTCTCGGCCGTTTCGATCACTCGGCTTCAGCCGTGAAGTCGTGCAATTTCCCCAGTTGAGCAATGACAGCTAAGGGCTCGGAGCAGACCTGCGCGACACCCGGTCTACGAGGCGCGGACAATCTCCGCCGGGGACATACCCGCCAGCCGCACCTCCAGCCAACGGATGTAGCCGTTGAGGTTCTTTGTCGCCGGTCCGCAGAACGGCTCGATGAACCTGCCATAGCGGGCGTGGAGCGAGTTCACATTCTGGATGTGATAACAGCCTGCCGCGACACGCGTGCCTGGCTTGCTCCCGACCACAAAGTGCTCCAGCCCGCGCGCCGCCGCGAGATCCTTGTAGCCATTGCCTCCGTCCGAGCAGAGCACG
>NZ_JAIPUT010000056.1 GCF_020055635.1 Marivita sp.
CAAAAAAGAAAGCGGCCCGAAGGCCGCTTTCCTGGAAATTACTGAAAAGGCATCGTTTATTTCGACACGGGGCCGATCATCATGACCATCTGGCGGCCTTCCATCTTCGGCATGTTTTCCAACTTGCCGATCTCCTTGACGTCTTCGGCCACCCGTTCAAGCAACTCGCGGCCAAGGTTCTGGTGCGCCATCTCGCGGCCACGGAAGCGCAGGGTGACCTTCACCTTGTCGCCGCTTTCAAGGAATTTGAAGACGTTGCGCATCTTGACGTCATAGTCATGCGTATCGGTGTTGGGCCGGAATTTGACCTCTTTCACCTCGATGATCTTCTGTTTCTTGCGAGCCTCGGATTCGCGCTTTTGCTGTTCGTATTTGAACTTGCCGAAATCCATGATCTTGACGACCGGCGGATTGGCATTCGGCGAAATCTCTACCAGATCAAGCCCGGCTTCTTCGGCCAACTGCATCCCGCGTTCCGGGGTGACAACACCCACGTTCTCGCCATCTGCACCGATCAGGCGAATTTCAGCGGACCGAATGCGGTCGTTCACGCGGGGGCCGGTATCGCGCGTGGGAGGCGCGTTGTGAGGTCTGCGGGCTATGGTATTGCTCCTTTGATGCAGTTCAAATCAGGCGTGTAAAGTAGACGTCAACCCGATCCCTTTCAAGCTGCTTTTGGCGAATATGGTCCGATCGGCGCGGCTTTCCCCCGTGATGTGGTACCGGGGCCATCGCCCGGCGTGTCGACACGCGCGACCGGTCCGGTCTGGCCATGCAATTCCAACCAATCGAGGGGGGCGGTGTTCCATTGTGAAGCCGATTTTTGCCGCTGGTGACAAAGCTCGTGGCCTGGCCGACCGGCGGGCGGTCGGACGACCCGGAACCGAAGTCCGGATGTCGCGTTTTGCCAGTTGAAAACGCGGTAAAAGGACACCGAACTCATGCGCATTTTAGGCATCGTACTGGCTCTCGTCGTCGTGGTGGCGGGGCTGTGGTACTTTACGGGCACAACCACGCAGGACGATCTGGCGCAACTGCCGGAAGTCGAACCGCTCGATTCCGAGACGATCGAAACCGAGGATACAACGGACACCGCCCAAGGCGACACCAGCATGACCGACACTGGCATAACCGAGACACCGTCGGAACAGGTGAGTGACAATTTTGACGCCATCACCGAGACCGCCGAAGAAAACGTCAACGAGATCACCGACGACGTGACCGCCGGGTCGGAAAGCCCTCTGGACGCGGCGGAAGAGAACACCGAAATGACCATGGACGCCATCGAGGAGGCCACCGAAGGTGGTACGGTCGGCGACGGGCAAGCCGACATGAACACCGACATGTCAGGCAACGACGACATGCCGGGCAATGACACGGATTCGGTTGGCCTGACCGACGAGACCGACGCCGAGGCCGAGGCGCGGCTGCGCGAGGTGCTGACCGTCGAGTCCTTCGAGTACGATCAGGCGCTGGAGGCGGTGGACAATTCGAACCTGTCGGCGTTCGAGAGGAACACGGCAATCATCGCGCTGGAAGAGGCGCGGGACAATCCCGACCAACTGGAAGAGTTGCTGCCGCCGTTGCGGCGTGAACTGGGGCTGGAATGATGCGGCGAAGGGGCGGTCCTCAGTCGAGGAACGCCTTTTCCACCACATAGGTCTTGGGGTCGGAATTTGCACCTTCTTCAAGCCCGTAATCTTCGAGCATGTCCTTGATCTCGAGATTGAAGGCGAGGTTGCCGCAGACCATCGCGCGGTCGGTTTCCGGCGAAATCACAGGCACGTTCAGATCGGCGAAGCATTCGCCCGAACGCATCAGGTCGGTGATGCGGCCCATCTTGGCGCTCTCTTCGCGGGTGGTGGTCGGGTAGTATCGCAGCTTGTCGGCAAAGCCTTCGCCGATCAGTTCGGCCAAGAGTTCGTCCGACCGGATCGTGTCGATCAGTTCCTTACCGTATTGCAGTTCGCCAACCTCGCGGCAGGTGTGGGTCAGGATGACCTCGTCGTAATCCTCGTAGGTCTGCGGATCGCGCAGGAGCGAGGCAAAGGGCGCGATGCCGGTGCCGGTGGCAAACAGCCAGAGCCGTTTGCCCGGCAACAGCGCGTCATGCACCAGAGTGCCCACGGGCTTGGGGCGCAGGATGATTTCGTCTCCCGGCTGGATATGTTGAAGGCGGCTGGTCAGCGGGCCGTCCTGCACCTTGATCGAATAGAACTCCAGTTCCTCATCCCAGGACGGCGACGCAATGGAATAGGCCCGCAGCAGCGGCTTTTGCTTGCCGGTCTTTTCATCCGTCTGCATCAGGCCGATCATAACGAACTCACCCGACCGAAACCGCAGCGAGGCTGGCCGTGTGACCCGGAACGAAAACAGCCGGTCGGTCCAGTGTGTGACCGATGTCACGGTCTGCGCGTCGGGAACGGCGAGGGTCTTTGCGGCGGGGGCCTTGGTGGCTGTGGCGTCTGTCACGGGCGTCATCTCTGTCATGGTGTCCATCCCGGCTTCAGTAAACCGGTCCCTTACATCTATCTTTGATTTACATCAGACGAAACCCGCCCATGGTCGCAGGGACCGGGCGGGTGGTCGCGCGGTGGCTGTCGGCTGTCAGGCGGCGATGCCACGCAGGCGGGACTGATAGTCATGCGCCTGCCAGTTCGCACGGGCCAGCCACTGGTCTTCGGGCTGACGGGTCGCCAGATCGTCGTCGATCTCGACATCGTCAAAGCCAGACCGACGCGCCATCGCGTATTGATCCGCGATGACATGGCCCTGCGCGCGCAGCCAGCCCTTGTAACCCTGTTGCCGGATCAGCCGGGCCAGCGTGAAACCGCGCCCGTCGGAAAAGCTGGAGAACGCGATCCGCACCAGTTCCTTGCCGATGAGCAGGCAGCGGAGCCGCGCGGGATCGGTGTCAGAGGGCAGGTCGATGCGCGCCTCGGGATCGATCCAGCGGGTCGGGTCGGTGGTCAGAAAGCCGGTGTCATTGATGAGAACGGTCATGTCGCGTCTCCTGTGGGTGCGGGCGTGTGAAGGCCGCATTCTGTTTTGACGATGCCGCGCCAGCGTCCGGCGCGGGGGTCTTCGCCCTTGGCGACGCGGGTGGTGCAGGGGGCGCAGCCGATGGACGGGTAGCCCTTTGCCACCAGCGGGTGCCGCGGCAGTTTGTGCGTGTCGAGATGCGCTGCGATGCGCGCCGGTTTCCAGTCGATCAGCGGGTTGATCTTGATCCGCGCGGTTTGATCGTCGAGGTCGAAGTAATCGAGGCCTTGCCGGGTCCGCGCCTGGTGCCGTTTGCGCCCGGTGATCCAGGCGTCATGGCCCCGAAGCGCGGCGTTGAGCGGCTGGGTCTTGCGCAGGTCGCAGCAGGCGTCGGGATTGCCGAAGCGCAGCGCACCGTACGGATCGACGGCCTCAACCGTCCGGTCCGAGGCGCGGATCACCTGCACGTTGGTCAGGCCAAGGTGATCCGCCAGCTCCTGCTGGTAGGTCAGCGTTTCCTCGAACAGCAGCGCCGTGTCGATGAAGAGCACGGGCAGGCTGCGGTCGATCTGCGCGATCAGGTGCAACAGGACAGCCGAATCCGCGCCGAAGCTGGACACCATCGCGACCCGGTCAAAGACCCCGCGCGTCAGAACGGCCTCCAGCAGGTAGGACGTGCCGAAATGGCGATAGCGCGCGTTGAGATCGGTGGCCCGATCCTGCGCAGCCATGCGCGCGTCAAGCGGGGGCGCGCTTTCTTCACTGTGGTGTCGGGAGATGTGCAGCATCACGCGGCCTTCTGCTTTCTCTCACTCTCGCCATAAAGCGCGGTCTTGAACGGGGTCATGCCGACGCGGGCGAAGGTGTCGATAAACGCCTCGTCGGCGCTGTCCCGCTCGGACAGGTAGGTGTCCACGATCCGCTCGATGGCGGGCACGATCTCGTCCGCGGAAAAGCCAGGCCCGGTACGCTGACCGATGGCAGCGGTTTCGGTGTGATCGCCGCCCAGCGTGATCTGGTAATTCTCCACCCCCGCGCGGTCGAGGCCAAGGATGCCGATATGGCCGACATGGTGATGGCCGCAGGCGTTGATGCAGCCCGAGATCTTGATCTTGAGATCACCCACTTCGTTTTCCAGCTTGAGCTGATCGAAGCGCGTGGCGATCTCCTGCGCGATCGGAATCGACCGGGCGGTGGCCAGAGCGCAGTAATCCATGCCGGGGCAGGCGATGATGTCGCTGATCCGGCCGATGTTGGCGGTGGCAAGGCCTGCGTCTTTCAGCGCCGCGTGAACGGCGGGCAGGTCGGCCTTGTGCACATGCGGCAGGACGATGTTCTGTTCATGGCTCACGCGCAACTCGTCATGGCCGAACCATTCGGCAAGGTCGGCCATCACGCGCATCTGGTCGGCGGTGGCGTCGCCCGGCGTCGCGCCATGCGCCTTGAGGCTGATCTGCGCGATGGCATGGCCCGGCGCACGGTGGGCGCTGAGGTTGGTGTCGGCCCAGGACCGAAACACCGGATCATTGGCATAGGCCTGATCGAAGGGTGCGGTGTCGCGATCCGCAAAGGCGGGCGCTTCGAAGTCGGATTTGATCTGCGCGTAAAGCTGTTGATCCACGCCGGTGAAGGCAGGACGCAGGAGTGCAAACCGTTCCTCCACCCGCGCACGGATGTCGTCAATTCCATGCTCATGCACGGTGATCTTGATCCGGCTCTTGTACTTGTTGTCGCGACGGCCGAGCAGGTTCCAGACGCTGACCACCGCTTCGAGATAGGGCAGCAGGTCGGCTTCGGGCAGGAAGTCGCGTACCACCTTACCGATCATCGGCGTGCGGCCAAGGCCACCGCCCACGATCACCTCGAAACCGGGCTCTCCGACCTCGTTGCGGACCATGCGCAACCCGATGTCATGGGCCTTGGTCACGGCACGGTCATTGGGCGAGCCTGTGACGGCGATCTTGAACTTGCGCGGCAGGAACTGGAATTCCGGGTGGTCGGTAGACCATTGGCGGATCAGCTCGGCCACCGGGCGGGGATCGGCGATCTCGTCGGCGGCGGCACCTGCGAAATGGTCGGCGGTCACGTTGCGGATCGTATTGCCGGAGGTTTGGATCGCGTGCATCTGCACCTCGGCCAGCGCATCCAGCATATCGGGCACATCGCGCAGCGTGGGCCAGTTGAACTGGATGTTCTGGCGGGTTGTGAAATGGCCATACCCCTTGTCCCACCGCTCGGCGATATAAGCCAACTGCCGCATCTGGGCGCTGCTCAGCGTGCCATAAGGCACCGCCACGCGCAGCATGTAGGCATGTAGTTGCAGGTAAAGCCCGTTCATCAGGCGCAGCGGCTTGAATTCGTCTTCGGTGAGCGATCCGTCGATGCGGCGCTCCACCTGCGCACGGAACTGGGCATTACGCTCGGCCACAAAGGCGGCGTCGAAATCGGTATAGCGGTACATCAGAGAGCCTCGGACTGTTTGCCGTGGGGATAATTGGAGGGGCCCGACATGCGGAACGCCTCGCGGAAATGGGCGGGCTTGGGGCCGTTCTGGTCGGGGGTCACATCGGCAAGGTAAACGCCAACCACCTCACCTGTGCGGGAACTGGCGTCGATCAGGCGGATCTGCGCATCGGCCTCGTCGGTCAGAACCTCGGCCTCCTGCAACGTCCGGGACCATGTATCGGCTTCGGTCAGATACACCACGTCGCCTTCCAGCAGTGCGTTGGCGGTGACGACCTTGGGGGTAAAGATCGCGGGCATCAGATCATCTCCTGGATTTGGGGCAGGGCGGCACGGGCCGCGTCGCGCGGGGCAAGGCCATACATCAGCAGCGCGGGGCCGGTCATGTCTGCCTCTGCCAGAACGGCGGGCAGGGTGGCGAGCGTGGCTGCAACGATGCGCTGATCGGGGCGCGAGGCGTTCTCGACGATGGTCACCGGGGTTCCGGGTGCCGCGCCATGCATGAGCAGACGGCCCTGAATGAACCGCGCGGCTTTCTTGGCCATGTAGATCGCGACCACCTCGCCGTCACGGGCCAGCGCGCGCCAGTCCTGATCGGCATATCCCTGCATGTCATGCCCGGTGATCAGCCGGACGGCGGTGTTGCGCCCACGCCTAGTGAGCGATTGACCAAGGGCCGCCACAGCGGCAGAGGCAGAGGTCAGGCCCGGCACGATGGTGTAGTCGAGGCCCGCCTCGGTGATCGCGTCGAGTTCTTCGTCCAGACGGCCGAACACGGCGGGATCACCGGATTTGAGCCGCACAACCCGCGCGCCGCTCAAAGCCTCGTCCACGATCATGTCGTTGATCGCACCTTGGGTCAGCGACGGGCCGAAGCCTTCCTTGCCGGCGTTGCGCAGCCGCGTCTGCGGTCCAGCCAGCGCGAGGATCTCGGCGCTGACGAGCCGGTCATGGATCACCACGTCGGCGGTTTGCAAAGCGCGCAGCGCCTTGACCGTCAGAAGGTCGGGGTCGCCCGGCCCTGCGCCGACAAAAGCGACGGGATGAAACTGGATCTGGTGCATGTCGCGTGGCATCGGGCCATCCTTTTCGCCGCGTTTCTTGTCCTCAATATAGAATTTTGTTCTGGCTTTCGGCTAGGCTCTGCGGCAAATAAGGAAAAATGTTCCGCCATCCGCTGTGCGCGGAACAGGTGGTCCTCGAAACCGGCAGAAAGAAGAACAACGATGAAGATCGACGACACGGACCGGAAAATTCTTGTCGAGTTGCAGACCGACGCGGCGCAATCGCTCGATGATATCGCCCGCAAGGTGGGCTCATCGAAGACGCCGGTGTGGAACCGGATTCGCAAGATGAAGGAGGCCGGCATCATCGGCGCGCAGACGGTGCAGCTCGATGCCGAGGCGCTGGGGTTCGAGGCCTGTTTCTTCGTCCTCATTCGCACCAGCGAACATGACGCCGACTGGCAGCGTGCCTTTCTCAAGGCGTTGCAGGACCGGCCCGAGGTTCAGGAGGCGCACCGGCTGGCGGGAGATATCGACTACATCCTGAAAGTGCGGGTCAGAAACGCACGGGCCTATGATGCGTTCTACCAGGCACTGATCGCCGAGGTGCGGGTGCACAACGTGACGGCGCTTCTGTCGATGGAAGAGATCAAGTCGACCACGGCGCTGCCGCTCTAGGCGGGATCACAGTGTGCGCTTCCGCGCGCTTTCTTTCAGCCAATGCCAAGGCGACGCGATTGTCGGATGTGGTGAGGGTGTTGCCGTGGCAAATGCATATTTGGAAAAAGGAGAAGGTGGGAGAGGTGGAGTGCCCCTTGCTTCTTCTCTTTCCAAATATGCAATCAACGCCGGTTGCGCCGAGGCTGCCTCAAGAGGTTTGCACCATCAGGCGCTCCAGCCCGTGAAAATGGTAGATGTTGGCGTAGTGGGGCGGCTCCGCGATGCGCAGGGCCGGGCAGCGTTCCCTAAGGACCGGCAAGGCGATCTGCATCTCCAGCCGGGCCAGCGGTGCGCCGACGCAGAAATGCAATCCTCCGCCGAAGCTGGTGTTCGGGGTGACGGGGCGGGACGCGTCGAAGCGGTGGGCATCGGGCCATTGGGCCGGGTCGCGATTGGCGGCGGCCAGCAGAAGCGCCACCTGATCGCCGCGTCGGAACGTATGGTCGAAGAGGGTCACGTCTTCATAGGCGGTGCGCGTGAACATGTGCAGCGGCGGGTCGTAGCGGAGGATTTCCTCGACCGTCTGGTCGTCGATCTGCCGGGTGCCGGTTTCCAGCAGCGTCTTGATGCCGTTGCCCAGCGTGTGCACCGTTGCCTCGTGGCCCGCGTTCAGGAGCAGGATGCAGGTGGTGATCAGTTCGTCTGGGGAGAGCTTTTCACCTTCTTCCTCGGCGGCGATGAGGTGGGTGATCAGGTCGTCGCGCGGATCTTTGCGGCGGGTGGCGATATAGCGGCGCAGGAAATCGGAGAAGTCACTGGCGGCGGCTGCGGCGGCGTCCTCGGTCGCACGGGTGCGGCTGGCCTGGTACATGGCGACCATGGCATTGGACCACCGCAGGAGTTGCGGAGCCATGTCATCTGGCACACCCAAGAGGCGCGCGATGATGATCACCGGGATCGGTTGGCAGAAGGTGGCGAGGATGTCGAAGGGGGCCTCTGCCGGGAAGCTGTCGATCTTTTCATGCGTCAATGTGGCGATCTCGGGCGCCAGTGCCTTGATCCGACGCGAGGTGAAGGCGCGCAGCACCAGACCGCGCAGGCGGGTGTGGCGGGGCGGTTCCAGTTCCAGCATGGAATGGGCCTCGACCGCGTAAAAGGGCGCAAGGTGGTCGGGGATGTCGGGGGCCAGTTCGGCGGGCAGTTCGCGACCGAAGCGGCGGTCGCGCAGGATGCTGTGCACCGCGCGGTGGCTGGCGGCGCAGGGCATGGCGTAGTCGTCCCACCACGCCAGGTCGCCGCTCTCGCGCAGGCGGTCGTAGAACGGGTAGGGGTTCTGGACGAAGCCGGGGTCGGTCGGGGATTGCGACAGGCGCTGCATCCTGGGCTGGCCTGATCGGGTCACCCGTTGAGCGCGGCGACAATGGGTCCGAAATCGCCGGCGGTGAGGCTGGCGCCGCCGACCAGTGCGCCATCGACATCGTCGACGGCAAAGATCTCGGCCGCGTTCGAGGCCTTGACGCTGCCGCCGTAAAGCAGACGGATCGCATCGGCGGTCTGCTGGTCGAGCCGCGCCGTGAGGGCCTCGCGCAGGAAGCCATGCACCTCGGCGATCTGGTCGGTTGTGGGAATTTTGCCGGTTCCAATGGCCCAGACGGGTTCATAGGCGATGACGGTGTTGGCTCCGGTCCCGCCATCCGGAAGGGAGCCCGCAAGCTGGGTTCGGATCACGTCGATCGTCTGGCCTGCCTCGCGGTCGGCGAGGGTTTCGCCGACGCAGATGATGGCGGTGAGGCCCGCGTCCCATGCGGCGCGGGTCTTGGCGGCGACCTGAGCGTCGGTTTCGCCGTGATCGGCCCGGCGTTCGGAATGGCCGAGGATCACGTAGGTCGCGCCAGCCTCCCTGAGCATCGGCGCGGAGATGTCGCCCGTGTGGGCGCCCGACGCGGCGGCATGGCAATCCTGGCCGCCGATGGCGATCCGGCCGGCCCTGGTCCCGGCGGGTGCGATCAGCGTCGCGGGCGGGCAGATCAGGATTTCTGCCGCGCCGCCGGCTGCCTCCTGCAACCTGTCGAGTTCGGCCAGGGCAGCGTTTGTTCCGTTCATCTTCCAGTTTCCGGCGGCGAGTTTGCGGCGCATGTCTGGGCTCCTGCTGGTGTCTGCGTTTGGCGTGCATCATCGCGGGCAGGGGAGCGACGTCAAGGGCAGTTGCGCGTCCTGTGGTGCGGTGGCACAAGACCGCCCGACAGGACGGGCGTGACAAGACGGGCGTGACGAGACAGGCGAAACGAGACAGGCGTGACAGGACAGGAGGGCGCAGGATGATCCCGAGACTGGATGCAGCGGCGCTGGCCGCGGGCGACGCGGTGGCCTTGGCGCAGATGCGGATCGCGGCGGAAGAGGTGGGCTTTGCCACGGTACACAACACTGCCTTTTCCCCGGCGCGGATGCGCTTCGTGCTGGCGGCCTATCGCGCGTTCTTCGATCTTCCGGTTGCGATCAAGGATCAGGTGAACATGGCCCGGACCGGGTCGAACCGGGGCTGGGGCGCGCCGCAATCCGAACAGGTCGATCCCGAGGCGAACCCGGATTACAAGGAGGTCTTCGACTGCGGCTATACCTTGGCCCCGGACGATCCGCGCGCCGCGCTGTCGGTCTATGCGCCGAACCACTGGCCCGATCACCCGGCGGGGTTCGAGCAGGTGATCCGCGCCTATTACGCCGAGGCGCTGGACGTGGCGCGGGGCATCCTGCGGGGGATCGCCACGTCGATCGGAGCGGATGCGGATTTCTTCGAGGACAGGTTCGATTGTCCCATGGCGCTGCTGCGTGGGAATTTCTACCCGCCGCGTCCGGACTGGGCCGGGGACAAGGATTTCGGCATCGGCGCGCATACGGATTACGGGTGTCTGACGCTCTTGGCGACGGATGGTCAGCCGGGTCTCGAGGTGCAGCCGCGCGGGCGCAGCGACTGGCTGCCGGTGCAGGCACCGCCGGGAGAGTTCATCATCAATTTCGGCGAGATGCTCGAGATGTGGACCGAGGGGCGTGTCGTGGCGACGCTGCACAGGGTCAAGGGCGGCGCGAGAGAGCGCATTTCCGTGCCGCTGTTCTTCAATCCGAATGTCGAGACCAATGTCGCGCCGGTTGGATCAGGCAGGGTGATCCGGGCAGGCGATCATCTGTCTAAGCGATACGCTGAGACCTATGTCCACATGAAGAAAACGTGAGAAAGATGGGGGCTCTGCCCCCGGCCTTCGGCCTCCCCCGGGATATTTTTGAACCGGAGAAGATGCGGAGGGCGCGTCAGGTCTTGAGGTTGGGCGCGCCATTGGCGTGTTCGGTTGCCAGCTCGTCCACGTCCTTGAACTTGATCGACTCGCCGCAGCCGCAGGCATCGGCGACGTTCGGGTTGTTGAAGTGGAAGCCGGATTCCAGAAGCGAGGTCTGATAGTCGATCTCGGTGCCGAAGAGGAACATCTGCGCCATCGGGGCGATCATCACCACCGCGCCGTCCTGTTCGACGACCTCGTCATGGGGGTCGGCATCGTCGACGTAATCCATCGTGTATTCCATGCCTGCACAGCCGCCTTTCTTGACGCCGATACGCAGGCCTGCATGGCCTTTCGAGTCCATCAGCTTGCGCACCTGTGCGGCGGCCTTGGGGGTCAGGGTGACGGCTTGCTTGCCGGGAATGCCAAACATGGGTTCTGTCCTTTGGGTCCTGCTCTGCTAACGTAGTGTCTCAGTCGGTTTCTGCCAAGGCGCGGCGCGCCCAGGCGCTGGCGTCTTCGGGATCGTCCAAGGCGGCGTCCGGCAAGGTCCAATACGGCATGCGCGTCGGTGTTCCGGATTTGCCGGTGTACCGCCACTGGTCGCAGCCTTCTGCAGCCAGGTCGTCGGCCAGCCGCCCGCGTGCCTTCAGGAGCAGAGCCTCGCCGGGGCCGATCAAAGCGAAGATCACGCCGTCGGAATAGATCCCGAGACCGCCGAACATCTTGCGGGTCGCAAGCCCGGGGATCGCCCGGAAGAGGTCATGGACAAACGCGATCTGTTCGTCCCTGACCGGCATGGCTTACATGAAACCCAGTTCGAGCCGGGCTTCGTCGGACATCATGTCCATACCCCAGGGCGGCTCCCAGGTGAGTTCGACATCGACCTGCTTGACACCCGCAAGCGGTTCGATCGCCTCGGCCACCCAGCCCGGCATTTCACCGGCCACCGGACAGCCGGGGGCGGTGAGGGTCATGATAACGCGGACCTCGTTCTCGGCATTGATGTCGAGCGTGTAGACCAGACCGAGATCATAGATGTTCACCGGGATCTCGGGATCATAGACGGACCGGCACGCCTCGACCACCTGATCGTAGAGCGGGTGATCCGTGCTTGAGGGGGCAATGAGGGGTGCACCTTCGATTTTGGGGCTGGCGTCGTTCATGTCGGTCCTTCCCGTCAGTTCCTGACCAAATATATAGGGAAAGGGTTGGAGGTGGTAAAGGGGCGCAGTGTCACGATCCTTTGCGCGGGGCCTTTCGGCGCGGGACCGGGGCGGGGCGGACCTTTTCCTCGATCGCGTCGTAGAGCAGGCCCGCAATGTTCTTGCCGCTGGCGATCTCGATCCCTTCGAGACCGGGAGACGAATTGACCTCGAGCACCTTGGGCCCGGAATTCGAGCGCAGCAGGTCCACCCCGGCAAGGCCGAGACCGAAGACGCGGGCGGCACGGACGGCGGTTTCGCGTTCTTCCTTGCTGATCCGCACCTTGGTGGCGGTGCCGCCGCGATGCAGGTTGGAGCGGAAATCGCCTTCGGACCCGGTGCGTTTCATCGACGCCACCACCTTGCCGTTGACGACCAGGCAGCGGATGTCCTCGCCGGCGGCTTCCTTGACGAAATCCTGGACCAGAAAATTCGCCTTGAGGCCGCGGAAGGCGTCGATCACCGACTCGGCGGCCTTCTTGGTTTCGGCCAGGACCACGCCTTTGCCTTGCGTCGATTCGAGCAGTTTGACGATCAGCGGCGCGGTGCCGACCAGGCCGATAAGGTTCGAGGTGTCCTTGGGCGAGTTGGCGAAGGCGGTGGGTGGCATGCCGATGCGGTGGCGGGCCAGAAGCTGATGGGCGTGCAGCTTGTCGCGGCTCGAGGTGATCCCGGCGCTGCCATTGACGACGTGGGTGCCGATGGATTCGAACTGGCGCACGATGGCGGTGCCGTAAGGCGTGATCGACGCACCGATCCGCGGGATGATCGCGTCGTAACGCGGCAGGCGCTTGCCGTCGTAATAGACCTCGGGCGCCATCGCGTTGATCGCCATGTAGCAGCGCGTTGTGTCGATCACCTCGACGGAATGGCCGCGATGTTCTCCCTCCTCGACCAACCGCCGGGTCGAGTAATTGGCCTCGCGGCTGAGCACGGCGACACGCAGCGCCCGGTTCGGAGCGATCTTGCGCATCTTGGGGGTGTGGTAGACGTCGTAATCCAGCTCGGGTTGATAAAAGCGTTCGCTGGGCACGATGTTGACATGGTCCTTGAGCGCCTGGCGGCCCAGCAGCATGCGGTTGCTCATGGTGCCCCGGTCGGTCAAGGTGAGTTCGATTTCCCAATCGTCATCCCCGACCGACAGGCGCGAGGCGATGACATAGCGGCTTTCGGTTTCGCCGTTCGACGAGGTGACGTCGCGGCGGTCGACGATGGTGGCGGAGCAGGGGATGATCAGGTCTTCGCGGCCCGGGACCGGGTGCACGGCGAAGCGGACGCGCGGTTTGGATGCCGACCCGAACACCTCGATGTCAAACGCGTGCAGGGCAGATGTGCGCGCACCGGTGTCGACCTTTGCGCGGATCGCGGGCAACCCGAGATCGGGCAGGCTCACCCATTCTTCCCAGCCGAAGGTCAGCGGTGTGGCTTCGGCCGGTCCCGTGCCCTTGGGCGCGGAATCGTCAGGTGTGGTATCGGACATGGGAATCGTGCCTCCTTGGCAATTCGCGTGATTTGGCGCACAAGGGCGCGCTCTGCAAGTAAGGCCCGACCATGACAGTTTCTTCCTCCTTCGCCCTGCACGCCACCGATGGCCTGGCGCGTACCGGGGCCATCACCACACCGCGCGGCACGATCCGCACGCCCGCCTTCATGCCGGTGGGCACGGCGGCGACGGTCAAGGCGATGATGCCCGAGTCGGTGGCCGCCACGGGGGCGGATATCCTTCTGGGCAACACCTATCACCTGATGCTGCGGCCGACGGCGGAACGCATCGACCGGCTGGGCGGGCTGCACAGGTTCATGAACTGGGACAAGCCGATCCTCACGGATTCCGGTGGGTTCCAGGTGATGAGCCTTGCTGATCTGCGCAAGCTGACAGAGAAAGGTGTGACATTCAAATCGCATATCGACGGGTCGCGGCACGAGTTGACGCCGGAACGGTCGATGGAGATTCAGCGGCTGCTGGGGTCGGACATCGTGATGTGCTTCGACGAATGCCCCGCGCTTCCCGCCGACCGCGACCGGATCGCGGAGTCGATGCGGCTGTCGATGCGTTGGGCAGCGCGGTCGAAGGATGCTTTCGGAGACCGGCCCGGCCACATGCTGTTCGGCATCCAGCAGGGCGGCCTGGAAGAGGACCTGCGGGCGGAATCGGCAGAGGCGCTGACGGCAATCGGCTTTGATGGATACGCCATTGGCGGTCTGGCGGTGGGCGAGGGGCAGGACGCGATGTTCGGCTGTCTGGATTTCGCGCCCGGTCAGCTGCCGCAGGACAGGCCGCGTTACCTGATGGGGGTCGGAAAGCCGGATGACATCGTCGGCGCCGTCAAGCGCGGGATCGACATGATGGATTGCGTGCTGCCATCGCGGTCGGGACGCACCGGGCAGGCCTGGACACGGCGCGGTCAGGTCAACATCAAGAACGCGCGGCATCAGGATGACCCGCGACCCTTGGACGAGAATTGCACCTGTCCGGCCTGTCGGAACTACAGCCGCGCCTATCTGCATCACGTGTTCCGTGCGCAGGAGATGATCTCGGGGATGCTGTTGACCTGGCACAATCTGCACTATTACCAGGAGTTGATGCAGGGGATGCGGGATGCGATCGCGGGCAGGCGGTTTTCGGCGTTCGAGGCGCAGTTTCACGCGCAGCGGGCGGAGGGCGACATCGCACCGATCTAGGCGGGATGGTCTGCCTGCCCGGCGAGATCGGGCGGCAAGGTGACATCTTCGCACAAGCGGCGGGGTCCGTTCGAAACACACCCGCGGAAAACGCGGTGTCACGACATTCGTTCCCGATAAAAATTTCGGAACCTACGGCTCGATAAATTTCTTGTGTCCAACAAGTAGCGCTGTTCGTCGGCGCTCTGTCAAGCAAGGAGATTTATCATGTCGACCAGTGTAAAAACCCGGGTTCTTGGAGCCGTTTCGGCGCTTGCGCTCAGTACCGCAGCCATGGCGCAAACCTCGGACGAGTCCGCCACCGACGCAGAAGACACCACAACCGGTTCGGCGCAGGCCACGGACACCCAGACGGGCAGTCAGAACAACCAAGGCAACCAGACGGATGGACAGGAGGCCGCGGACGGCACCACCTCCGGTTCGGTGCAGACCACCACCGATGGCGGTCGGGTTGTCGTTGACCAGGGCGAACCACAAGTGTCGGTCACCATCGACGAACCCGATGTCAACGTGGATCAGGCCGCGCCCGAGGTGACGGTGGAACAGCCGCAGCCTGAAATCACCGTCCGGGTGCCGGAACCGAATGTCCGCGTCGAGCAGCAGGCCCCGACAGTGACGGTCGAACAGGCGCAGCCCGAAGTGACGGTGCGCATTCCCGAACCGATCATCACCATCCGGGTCCCGCGCCCGAATGTCGAGGTCGATCAAAGCAATCCCGACGTGCAGGTTCAGACGCCCGAGCCCGTCGTGAACTTCATCCGCCCCGAGCCTCGCATCACGATCGAGGAATCCGAACCGCGGATCAATGTCGAGCAGGCGGAACCGGACGTTCAGGTGGACGAAGCCGAGGACGCCAGCATCGACGTGACCGAGGCCGATCCGGAGGTCAATATCGAACAGACCGACGATGCCAATGTCGAGGTCAGCCAGGCCGAGCCGGAGGTGAACATCACCGATGCGCCGGAACCGGAAGTGAGCGTCGAGCAGGCCGAAGCCGAAGTTCAGGTGCTTGACTATCAGACCGACGAATCCGGCAACATGGCGTCTGAGGAAGACCGTCAGACCTATTCGGAAGGTTTCCGCGAGAACCCGATGGCGAATCTGACCGCGGATGATCTCGTCGGCATGCGGATCATGAGCGAAGGCAATGAAACGGTTGGCGAGATCGAGCAGATCGGCGTTCGCGGCGAAACGCTTGTCGCGATTGTCGGCGTCGGCGGGTTCCTTGGCCTTGGCGAGCGCGACATCGCGCTGCCGCTGGACCGTCTTGAGATGAGGGACGATGTCCTGGTGGCCCCGAACCGCACCGAGTCCGAACTCGAGAACATGCCGGAATACAGCGAAAGCGAAGTGCAGCAGGCCGAGTCTGGCCAGACCCTGCGCGAGTTGCTTCCAAGCGACGGCTGAGCGTATTCGCAAAACCACGATACAGGACAAGGCTGCCCTCGCGGGCAGCTTTTTTCGTTCGCCGCACATGCGGGTTTGGTGCTTGGAGCTGACGGACACATCGCGTAGATTGCAGATGAACCTTGTGGAACCTTCGATATGTTTGCTCGTCTGACCGTCCTCATGACCTGTCTCGCCGTGACTGCGGCACATCCAGCAACCGCCCAGATGATGCATGGGGGCGGGCAGGGTCACATGCACGGGGCCGATGGGTCCGGGCACGACATGGCCACCATGCCGGGCCTGCAGGGCCAGAACGCCACAGCCGAAGAAAGCGCCGAGCTGGCACTGATGTTCCGCAAGTTCCGGACGCTGAGCCGCGAGGTGGAAAACCTGCCAAACGGCATCCGAACCGTGACCCGGTCAAGCGATCCCGATGTCATGGATGCGCTGGTCAATCACACCGTCGGAATGATCGACCGTGTGGGCCGCAAGGACGATCCGAAGATCATGATCCAGAGTCCCACGCTCGATATCTTCTTTGCGCGGGGCGACCGTATCCTGTCCGAGATCGACGTGACAGAGGCCGGTGTGATCGTGACCCAGACATCGGACGACCCCGACGTGGTGGCGGCGCTGCACCTCCATGCCGCAGAGGTGAGCGCGATGGTCGAACAGGGCATGCACGCCGTGCACATGATGATGATGCAACGCGCGGGAAATTGAGCGGCCGGACTTGATCGGCGGCGCGGGCGTCGCCAAATCCGTGCCATGCGGATGCCCCTTGCGACCAGTTGCGGCTTGGGGCAAAGCTTCCCGGCCCGCACCGGGCAGGAGAGTTGAACAATGAACTACGGTAAATCCGGAGCGCCCAAACCCGCCAGAGGCGCACCGAAATTCGATCCGCACAGGACGCCCGGACAGGCGAAGGACGACGCGGCCAAGGCGGCTCTTGTCGCCCGCATGAAGGCGGCGGCCGAAAAGAAAAAGGACGGCTGACCGATCTGCGATTGCCGTCGCATGGCCGCTACAGGGCAGGCACCGCGAGATCGCTGCCCCTCCAAGAGTTTGCGCGTAAGGTGCGCTTATCTCTTAACCTATACGCAAAATGCCACCTTGCAGGCGCGATTCATCAAGATATGGTGTCTGCAAACGGAGTGAGGTTGAAACCCGACCGGGTGTGACCCACGTTAACACTCCTGAACGGAGATGGCCGTCGCTGCCGCAAAGCGGGGCTGGTGCCATCTTGCCAATGATAAGGATACGAGCATGCAAGAGCCTCTCAACGCCTCCTACCCAGTGCTGCCGCTGCGGGACATCGTCGTGTTCCCGTACATGATCGTCCCGCTGTTCGTGGGCCGTGACAAGTCGGTGCGCGCGCTGGAAGAGGTCATGGCCGATGACAAGCAGATCCTGCTTGCCAGCCAGATGGACCCTGCGGAGGACGATCCGCAGACCGATGGAATTTACCGGGCCGGTGTTCTGGCCAACGTGCTGCAACTGCTCAAGCTGCCGGACGGCACCGTCAAGGTGCTGGTCGAAGGTCAGAGCCGCGTGCGCATCACCGAATATCTCGAGAATGACAACTTTTTCGAGGCACGGGCCGAATACCTGACCGAGATGCCGGGCGACCCCGCGGCCATCGAAGCGCTTGTGCGCACGGTGGGCGAGGAATTCGAGCGTTATGCCAAGGTCAAGAAGAACATCCCCGAAGAGGCGCTCGGCGCGGTGTCGGACGCGGATGTGCCGGCAAAGCTTGCCGATCTCGTGGCCGGGCATCTGGGCATCGAGGTGAACCAGAAGCAGGAACTTCTGGAAACCCTGTCGGTGAGCGAACGGCTTGAAAAGGTCTATGGCCTGATGCAGGGCGAAATGTCGGTCTTGCAGGTCGAGAAGAAGATCAAGACTCGCGTCAAGTCCCAGATGGAGCGCACCCAGCGCGAGTACTACCTGAATGAGCAGATGAAGGCCATTCAGAAGGAACTGGGTGACGGCGAGGACGGCCAGAACGAGGTCGCCGAACTGGAAGCCAAGGTCAACGAGACCAAGCTGTCCAAGGAAGCGCGCGAAAAGGCGGATGCCGAACTCAAGAAGCTCAAGAACATGAGCCCGATGAGCGCCGAGGCGACCGTTGTACGCAACTATCTTGACTGGATGCTGTCGATCCCGTGGGGCACGAAATCCCGCGTCAAGAAGGATCTGGGCCGCGCCGAGCGTATCCTCGACGAGGATCACTACAGCCTCGAGAAGGTCAAGGAACGGATCGTCGAATACCTTGCCGTGCAGCAGCGCTCGAAAAAGCTGAAAGGCCCGATCATGTGCCTTGTCGGCCCTCCGGGTGTGGGCAAGACATCGCTGGGCAAGTCGGTCGCCAAGGCCACGGGGCGCGAGTTCATTCGCATCTCGCTGGGCGGCGTACGTGACGAAAGCGAAATCCGCGGTCACCGCCGGACTTATATCGGCTCCATGCCGGGCAAGATCATCCAGGCGCTGAAAAAGGCCAAGACGACGAACCCGCTGATCCTTCTCGACGAGATCGACAAGATGGGTCAGGACTTCCGGGGCGACCCGGCGTCGGCGATGCTCGAAGTGTTGGACCCGGAACAGAACGGCACGTTCGTGGACCACTATCTCGAGGTGGAATACGACCTGTCCAACGTGATGTTCCTGACCACGGCGAACTCCTACAACATGCCGGGGCCGCTTCTGGACCGGATGGAGATCATCCCGCTGGCGGGCTATACCGAGGATGAAAAGGCCGAGATCGCCAAGCGGCACCTGATCTCGAAGCAGGTCAAGAACCACGGTCTCAAGAAAGGTGAGTTCGAGCTGACGGACGAGGCACTGACCGACATGATCCGCTATTACACGCGGGAAGCCGGTGTGCGGAACCTCGAGCGCGAGATCTCCAAGCTGGCGCGCAAGGCGGTGACGAAGATCATCAAGAAGGAAGAGGAGCGGGTGGTCATCACGCCCGACAACCTGTCCGACTATCTTGGTGTCCGCAAACACCGCTACGGTCTGGCCGAAGAGGAAAACCAGGTCGGTGTCGTGACCGGGCTTGCCTATACCTCGGTCGGGGGCGATCTGCTCCATATCGAGGCGCTGAAAATGCCGGGCAAGGGCCGGATGAAGACGACCGGGACCTTGGGCGACGTGATGAAGGAATCCATCGACGCCGCATCCAGCTACGTGCGGTCCATCGCGCCGAAGATCGGGGTGAAGCCGACCAAGTTCGACCAGATGGACATTCACGTGCACGTGCCCGATGGCGCGACGCCCAAGGATGGCCCGTCGGCCGGTCTGGCCATGGTGACGTCAATCGTGTCGGTGCTCACGGGCATCCCGGTGCGTCGTGACATCGCCATGACCGGCGAAGTGTCCCTGCGTGGCAACGCCATGCCGATCGGGGGGCTGAAAGAGAAACTGCTCGCGGCCCTGCGCGGTGGCATCAAGACGGTGCTGATCCCGCAGGAAAACGAAAAGGATCTGGTCGAACTGCCCGACAACGTGAAGAACGGGCTCGAGATCATCCCTGTGGAGCACGTGTCCGATGTTCTCAGGTTGGCGCTGGTCGACACGCCTGAACCCATCGAATGGGACGAAGCCGCCGAAGAGGCCGCCGCCCAGGCGATGAACAAGGACAAGAGTGGTGCCTCTGCCATCGCCCACTAGGCTTTGCGCAAACTCGCGAACGACCAAACGCCGCCCCATCCCGGGGCGGCGTTTTTTTTGTTGTTGCAGGGTCGCCTGTGGCGAACGGTTCCCGCATTTTGAGGGCAGGAACCCCCGAAACACTGGATAATGTGCACATCCCTGCTATGCTGCGGCCACTTTCGCCAAAAATCAATCAGAGCAGACAAGGGATAAACAGGATGGCGACGACCAGGAAAGAGACCACGACGCCCCGGAAAACGACACCTACGGCGACGACACCCACGGCAACGACAACGGCGGCGAAGGCAGCGGCCCAGGCCCCCGATCCCGAAGTGGTGGTGAACGAAACGCCCAGGATTACCGGGCCGGAGCTGAAGAAAAAGGAACTGATCGACACGGTTGTTGCGCGCAGCGGCATCAAGAAGCGCGATGCAAAGCCGGTCGTCGAAGCGATGCTTGCGGTGCTGGGCGAGACCATCGCTGACGGCCGCGAACTGAACCTTGCGCCGATGGGCAAGCTCAAGATCACGCGCATGAAAAAGACCACCAAGGCGCATATCATCACCACGCGCCTGCGTCGTACCGAACAACATCAATCTGACGCGCCGGACCCTCTTGCACAGGCTGCCGAGTGACGCTAAGAGGCGGCCCAACGGGTGATTAGCTCAGTGGTAGAGCGCTTCGTTCACATCGAAGATGTCAGGGGTTCAAATCCCTTATCACCCACCATGATTTGAGACACGCAGTCGGGCAACCGGTCTGCGTGTCTTGCGTTTTGACGCGTGCTTCGAACCCCGCGGAAAAAGCCCTTGCGCGCATGGCAAGGCTTGGCTAAACGACACGCCAGCGGGTGATTAGCTCAGTTGGTAGAGCGCTTCGTTTACACCGAAGATGTCGGGAGTTCGAGTCTCTCATCACCCACCATTCCAAGCCTCCGATGCTAAGAAATCCCTCGTAAGGCGCGGCTCGTGGCCGTTTCAGGTGTTGCAACTTCGGTTGCAAATTAGGTGTTCGGGACCACACAGCGGCTGGCCTTCGATGATGAACTGCGAAATGATCCTCGGTGGCCATCTATCGGATTCAACGCTTGCGCCAAGCCTTTTTGGGTGGGGCAAATGACGAAGAACTTGCCGACCTGGTATACGCGCAGATCGAAAGGTTCCGGGCCGCCGGCAATCTGGATGCATCACTCGGTTCCGATAAATGGCGCAATCGTGGCACGCGCCTTGTGCAGTTCCGAGCTTGAACCTCTGGCACGCGTCGCTGAGCGCGACGAAGGCGAGTTTACAGGCACGGCTGCTGCGCCAATGGTCAGACAGAGATTTTCAGCGCGTCCTTCGGCAAGGCCGGAAGCGCGGAATAGTTCAGATCGACCTCGGGATCGACCAACCGCCAGCGAAGCTCTTCCTGAAGGATCCTGGTGAAGCACTCCATGATGCGGAGTGTCAGCCACTCACCGGGACACCGGTGCGTCACCGGATGATCGCCCGCGCCTTGCGGAATGAAGGCATAGGGGTCTTTCTCCGCTCCGAGAAACCGCGCTGGAGAGAAGGTATCCGGGTCGTCCCAATACCGGGCATCCCGGTTCGTGCCGTAGATATCAAGGATGACACGGCAGCCGGCGCGGATCGTTTCCCCCTGCCAGGCGATATCCTCGCGTGCGATGGCGGCCGTTGCCGGGAAGAACGGGTAGGTCCG